>CALRQP020000024.1:0-48942 GCA_943370355.1 Sphingomonas paucimobilis | reverse complement strand
CCAGTTCCCATGCTCGACGGCGGACATCTCTTCCTCTATGCGATCGAGGGCGTCCGCCGCCGGCCCCTCCATCCGAAGGTCCAGGAATGGGCGTTCATGTCGGGTTTTGCAGCGCTCGTCTCGCTGATGCTTTTCCTGACCTGGAACGATCTTGCGTCGTTCGGTGTGTTCAAGCATTTGGCGGGCCTGCTCGGCTAGGTCCCTTCGGGGCCGGCCGGATCGAGTTGGAGAAGGGCGGGTACGCGTGATCGACGGCGTTGGGACGATGAGGAACCGCGTGCGGCGGCTGACGGCTGTGTTGCTGCTCGGCACGACGCTGAGCGGTATAGCGGCGGTTCACCCCGCCGACGCGCAGGCCCAGCAGGCGCAGCCGACGCTTCCACCGGCTCCCGCAGCAAGCGCTCCAGCGACGTCCGGCGTCGTGCGCGAAATCGTGGTCAAGGGCAGCGAGCGCCTCGAGCCCGAAACCGTGCTCTCCTACATCGATCTGCGCGTGGGCGAGGCCTATGACCGCGAGCGGCTCGACCAGGCGCTGAAGGCGTTGTTCGCGACGGAATTGTTCGCCGATGCGCGCATCCGCGACGAGGGCGGTACGCTGATCGTCGAGGTCCGCGAGAACCCGGTCATCAACCGTATCGTGCTCGAGGGCAACAAGCGGCTCAAGGAAGAGAAAATCCGCGAGGAGATTAAGCTCGCGCCGCGGCAAATTTTCACCCGCTCCAAGGCACGCGCCGACGTGGCGCGCATTCTTGAGCTCTACCGCCGGCAGGGGCGTTTCGCCGCGTCGGTCGAACCGAAGATCGTCCAGCTCGACCAGAACCGCGTCGACGTGGTGTTCGAAATGGTCGAGGGCGCAAAATCCAAGGTGCGCGCGATCAACATCATCGGGAACAAGGCGTTTTCCGATGGCGACCTGCGCAACGAAATGGCGACCAAGGCCGCCAAATGGTATAAATTCTTCACCTCGAACGACACCTACGATCCCGACCGCCAGGCCTATGACCAGCAGAAGCTGCGGCAGTTTTATCTGACCAAGGGCTATGCCGATTTCCGTGTCGTGTCGGCGGTTGCGGAACTGACGCCGCAAAAAGACTTCATTGTCACCTATGTGGTTGACGAGGGTGAGCGGTACAAGTTTGGCGATGTCGATCTCGAGAGCCAGATCCGCGACATCAAGCCCGAGACGTTCAAGAGCTTCATCCGCCTCAAGAAAGGCGACTGGTATAATGCCAAGGCGGTCGAGGACACCGTCACGCAGCTGACCGACACCGTCGGCCTGCTCGGTTACGCCTTTGCCGATATCCGTCCCAACTTCGACCGCAACAAGGAAAAGCGGACGATGTCGGTGACGTTCCTCATCAACGAGGCCCCGCGCGTCTATGTCGAACGCATCGACATCAACGGCAATACGCGGACCAAGGACAAGGTCATCCGCCGCGAGTTCCGGCTCGCGGAAGGCGATGCCTTCAACACCGTCAAGGTCAAGCGTTCGCGCGACCGTATCCAGTCCCTCGGCTTCTTCCAGGAGAAGCTCGAAGTCGAGCAGAAGCCGGGATCGACCCCCGACAAGGTCGTGCTATCGACCAACATCGAAGAAAAATCGACGGGCACGCTGCAGATTTCGGCGGGCTTCTCGAGCCTCGAAAAATTCATCCTCAACCTTTCGATCGAGCAGCGCAACTTCCGCGGCATGGCGCAGCAGTTGCGCGCTTCGGTCAATTATTCGAGCTATTCCAAGTCGATCGAACTTGGCTTTACCGAGCCCTATCTGTTCGACCGCAACCTCGCGCTCGGCGGTGACGTATTCCGCCGCGATTACAACAACGGCATCAACAGCCAGGCGACGACCTATAATCAGGTGACGACAGGCTTCCAGCTGCGCACCGGCTTCCCGATCACCGAATATTGGGCGGCGTCGACACGATATGGCCTGTCGCGCGAAAAGGTCGATCTCGCTGACATCTATTTCGCCGATACCAATGGCACGCCAGGCATCCAGCCAGATGAGCGGAAGGGCGACCCAACCCATTGTATTGCCGGCATCTATGTCTGCGAGGCGTACGGGAAATATACAATTTCCTCGCTCGGCTACAGTATCGTCTATGACAATCTGAACAACCGGGTCCGGCCGAGCCGCGGCAATCGCTTCGTGTTCAACCAGGATCTGGCCGGTGTCGGTGGCGGCGTCAAATATCTGCGCAGCCGTGCCAATTTCGACAAATATTGGGGCCTCGGGGCCGGGTTCATCCTGAATGCGGGAGCCGAGGGCGGCTATATCAACGGTCTCGGCAGCAGGGTCCGGCTGACCGACCGCTTCTTCCTCGGCGAGCCAGACCTGCGCGGCTTCGACATCCGCGGCGTCGGCCCGCGGTCCTTCCAGCGGTCCGTCGACACGGCTGGCGTCGTGGCGGCCCGGACCAACAGCTTCGACACCGCACTCGGCGGCGATGCTTATTACCGCGCAAAGCTTGAGCTCGAAATCCCGCTCGGTGCGGGGGGGCGCGAGCTTGGCATTCGCCCGTCGATCTTCGCCGACGTCGGCGGACTGTGGGATACCAAGCGCAAGAACAACATCCTCACCTGTTCGATCCCGGGCGATGTGGCTCCGGCCTGCCGACCCTCGGTTAATCAGGTGCTTAACGATGCTCAGACGGCGATCGTGACGCCGGGGGTCAATTCCTATCTCGAGGAATTTGTCGGCAACAGTCCGAAGCCGCGTATTTCGGTTGGCGCCGGTATCTCCTGGAACTCGCCTTTTGGGCCGTTCCGCATCGATTTCGCCAAGGCGCTCACCAAGGTCGACGGCGACGACACCAAATCCTTCCAGTTCAATGTAGGAACCCAGTTCTGATGAAGCGTTTCCATTCCGCAGCCATTGCAGCGCTGCTGCTCGCCACCACTGCCGTTCCCGCCTTCGCGCAGGCCGTCGCACCCGCGACCATCGTTGTCGTCGACATGGACCGCGTCATCAATGGCTCGGCCGCCGGCAAGATCGCCGCCGGCGAGCTCAAGGCGAAGCAGGACGCCATTCAAGCGCGGGTCGCGACGCTGCGCACCCAATTCGGCAATGAGGAACAGGCGCTGCTGAAGAGCCGCCCCGCCGCCGCCGGCCCTGCGGCAACAGCTTGGGAGGCCAAGGTCCGTGACCTGCAGAGCCGCCGCCAGACCGCCGAGGCCGACCTGCAGAACCGCAGCCGCGAATTCCAAGCGTCGCGCGAGTCCGTGCTCAAACAGATCAACGATGCCGCGCAGCCGATCCTGTCGCAGCTGATGCGTGAGCGCGGCGCGAATATCGTCATGCCGCAGGCCGCGACGCTGCAGAGCAGCGGCACGCTCAGCATCACCGCCGAGGCAATCGCCCGCCTCGACAAGGCACTTCCCCGCGTATCGACGGCCACCCCGGCCAAGTAATTGTTGTCCATAACTATTCCGCACAGGAAAGAGATCGCACAATGACCCAGACCCGCAATATCCTGCTTGCTTCCTTCGGTGCCGCGTTGCTCGCGGCGCCGGCCGCCGTTTCGGCACAGGCCGCAGCTGCCGCACCGCAGTCGGCGATCCTTATCATCGACCTTGAGCAGGTGTTCGTGAAGTCGGCTGCCGGCATCAACGGCGATGCGCAGCTGAAGACCAAGGTTGCCGCGCTCCAGGCGCGCGCCAAGCAGCTGCAGGATGGCCTCAACACCGATGCCGATGCGCTGCGCAAGCAGCAGGCCGCCAATGCGATCGCCCCGGCTGCGCTGCAGGCGAAGGCCCAGGAGCTGCAGCAGCGCCAGCAGGCGGCGCAGGCCGAAGTGCAGAGCCGCGAGCAGGATTTCCAGACCAGCCAGCGCTATGTGCAGCAGCAGATCCTGCAGGCGGTCGGACCGATCACCCAGCAGATCATGCGGGAGCGCGGTGCGCAGGTTGCTCTCCGCGCCGATGCGACGCTGGCGATGAACCCGGCGCTCGATGCGACGGCGGAGGTCATCAAGCGCCTTGACGTCTCGCTGCCGCGCGTCAGCATCACGCCGCCCGCAGCCCCCGCCGCCAAGTGAGCGAGGCGGGCGACCCCGCCGCCGTCCCGGACGCCCCCGCGAGCCTCGGCCCGCTCGATGTCCAGGCGGTGATGCGGATGATCCCGCACCGCTATCCGATGCTGCTCGTCGACCGCGTCCGGGAGATCATCCCCGACGTGTCGGCGGTCGGCATCAAGGCGGTGACGATCAACGAAGGCTTTTTCGCCGGCCATTTCCCCGGCCGCCCGATCATGCCCGGCGTGCTCATCATCGAGGCGCTCGCGCAGACCGCCGGCGTGCTGGCGGTGCAGTCGATGGGTTTGGCCGGCAGCGGCAAGCTCGTCTATTTCATGGCGATCGACGAAGCGAAATTCCGCGCGCCGGTCGAGCCGGGCTGCCTGATGGAATTGCATGTGTCGTTCGTCCAGAAGCGGGCGACGGTGTGTAAATTCGCCGGCAAGGCGATGGTCGACGGCAAGGTCGTCGCGCAGGCGAATTTCACAGCGATGATCGCGGATCCGCCGAAGGAATAGCGTCAGCTGCCGCGCCGTCATCCTGCCATTCGCCAGGATGACGCTGAAGTGGGGTGGCCTTGCTTTAGCGCTTCACGAGCAGACTGAGTTTTCGCAAGGGATTGCCGATCAGGCCGCTTACAATGGCCGCTTGCACCCACGTCGCAGGCCAAAGTTTTGATAGCGGGCCGACCAGTCGATCCCGGACGAACGGGATCCAGCGGCTGTCAGACTGATAGACGGGGGTAAAGAGGGCCGTGAGCGCTTGATAGAGCATCACATGATTACGTCGAAGCGCGACGGAGCTCTCAATGGCAGCGTCGACGTCGGTTTCCTGCCTTAGCGAGAGTGCGAGAGCATAGGCATCGAGCAAAGCCATGTTTGCGCCCTGACCCAGCTGCGGACTCGCCGAGTGCCAGGCATCGCCGATATGGATCAGGCTTGGTTCTCCCGGGTTTGAAAGGGTCCGGTGGGAATAGTGGGCAAAAGTCAGCTGGTCCGCAGTTTGGATTTGGTTGAGCAACACATCTAGCCGCGGCCAGAGTGCCAACACCTCCTGTTTCCAAACGGCGAGACCGTCCGTTTCCCAGCTCCGGAAATCGTCCGCGCGGAGCGACCAGAAGAATGCCGCCTTCCGCCCATTACCCTTGGCCGACGCTCCGATCGGCAGAACGCCCGCCATCTTACTCGCAGCACGATATCGTTGCTCCAGAGCGGTCGACTTGAATGCGTCGCCATCAGGCCAGTCCAAAGTCGCCCAAAGCGCGCCATAGGCCAGTTCACGTCCCGCCTTGGGCGCAAGCGTTGTTCTTGTGCCGAGCGCATCGACGACAAGATCGAACGGTCCCTCAGTATTGCCGTCGTCAAAGACCAGCAATCGATACCGGCCGCTTAGCTCGCTGCTCGCGATGGCGCGTCCGGTTCGTACCGGGATCCCGGCGGCTACCACTGTGTCAAACAGGATTTCGAACAGTGCTGCCCGGTGGATGCCGATTCCGAATTGAGCGTGGCGTCCAAGGGCTGAATAGCGGACGTCGAGAACTGTGCGTCCCTGCGCGGTCCTCCCCAATAGGCGGTCGATCTGCTGGCCGCACGCCCGCACCGCTTCGTGCAGCCCAAGTTCACGAAGAACGGCGAGTCCGGTCGGTTGGATCATCAATCCCGACCCAATCGGCCGGGGCGAATCAAAACGCTCGAAGAGCGTGACCGAATGCCCATCCCGATGAAGCAACAAGGCAGCAGCAAGGCCGGCGGGACCACAGCCAGCCACTGCAATCTTCAACGGATCCATGTCGTTCGATTAAACTGAAAGACCCGCCGAGCCAACGGCGGGCGAAGGTCGACTTCTTCTGCTGAATTTGTGCTACGCAGCCTTTCCAATTTGATCGCCAGCCAAGGAACTGTACCTCCATGACCATCACCCTCTCCCAAGCCACGCTCGCCCCGCTGACCCGTCAGCTGAACGCGCTGTCGAAGCTGCTTGAAAAGGGCGCGGCCCATGCCGCTGCCAATGGCATTGACGAGGCGGACATGCTGGCGACGAAGCTTGCGCCCGACATGTTCCCGCTGTCGCGGCAGGTGCAGATCGCCTCGGACGGGGCGAAGGGCGGGGCGGCGCGGCTGGCTGGAATTGAGCCGCCGAGCTTCCCCGACGAGGAGACCACCTTCGCGCAGTTGCAGGAGCGGATCGCGAAGACGCTGGCGTTCATCCAGAGCGTACCGGCGAGCGATATCGACGGCAGCGAGGATCGCGCCATCGTGCTGAAGGCGGGGCCGCGCGAGTTCAAGTTCACGGGGCAGGATTTCCTGCTGCACTTCGTGCTGCCGAACTTCTTTTTCCATGTGACGACGGCCTATGCGCTGCTGCGGCACCGGGGGGTCGAGATCGGCAAGATGGATTATCTGGGCGGGGTGTAATTGGCGGTCCCCTCGCCTGACGGCGAGGGGAGGGGCGCGTCTATTCGCTGCGTCCCCTCCCGAACCGGGAGGGGCAGGGGTAGGTTCTTCTCTTTTCTTCTCGGTCAGACATGCTGACAGGCCCACCCCTACCCCTCCCCATGGGGAGGGGACGCTACAGGCGAGCGTTGGTGAGCGCCGCCAAATCTTCCGGCGTGTTGATGTTCGGCAGGATCGGGCCGCGCACCCGGCGCGCGCCGCATCGTTTGATCCAGGCGCGCATCGACAGGTCGGTGGTGGCGGCAAGGTGGGCGTCGAGATCGGCGGCGAGGCTTGCGGGCCACAGGCCGATCAGCGGCTGGCCGTCGAGATAGGCGGGTAGGCGGCCCTTGGCGAGCTGGGGCAGCACGGTCGGCGGCAGCAGCGGGGTGTCGCAGGCAGCGGTGAGTACGGCGTCGAAACCGTTGGCGGCCGCATAGGCGAGCGCCGCATTCAGGCCGCCGAGCGGGCCCATGCCGGGCTGCGGCCGATCCGCTATGCCACCCGCGCGTCCTACGATGATGACCGCCTTGCAGTCGCGGGCCAGCGCGCGTTTGACGTGCGCGAGTAGAGGTTCGCCGTTCCACAAGGCCAGCGCCTTGTCCGACCCGAACCGCCGTCCCTTGCCGCCGGCCAGCACCGCGCCGAGAATTCGCATCCCCTCTCCCTTCAGACGAGAGGGCGACTCAAGCGTCAGCTTGAGCGGGGTGAAGGAGATATTCCCTCGCACCCGTCCCCTCACTCCGGTCGGCTGCGCCGACTCGCCCTCTCCCCTCAAGGGAGAGGGGTTATCTCCACGAGCACGGTGCCTTCGCTGACCTGGTCGCCCTCGGTGACCGAGACGGCGGCGATCGTGCCGGTGACGGCGGCGGTCAGGCGGTGTTCCATCTTCATTGCTTCGAGCACGAGCAGACGGTCACCAGCCTCGACGCTCTGGCCGACTTCGACGCCGAGCGTCAGGATGCGGCCGGGCATCGGCGCGCGGATCTTGCCGTCGGAGGCATCGGCTGACGCGGCTGCGGTGGCCGGGCGGGTGCCGATACGGAAAGCGCGGCCGCCGACGCGGACTTCGATAGCACTTTCGCCCATCAGCACGGTGGCGCGCACCAGTTCGCCGCCGAAATCGGCTTCGAAGTTGGAGCCATCGCGCCAGCGTCCCGTGGCGGTGAGCGGTTCGGCGAGGCCGGTGATGCCGCTGCCTTCGAGCGTCAGCGTGCGGATGCTGTCGCCGGTGTAGAGGTCGATGTGGCGCTGCGCCGGCAGGTTGAGGCGGAAGCCGGCGAGGCGTTCGAACATTGTTGTCGCGGGCTTGGCGGCGGCCTCGGCGACGATCGCGAGCGCGGCAATGGCGAGCACCCGGTCGGGGACTTCCGGCGTCGACAGCAGGTCGTCCGAATGGCGCTGGATGAAGCCGGTGTCGATGTCGCCGGCGCGGAAGGCCGGGTGGTCGGCGAGGCGGGCGAGGAAGGCGCGGTTGGTCTTGACGCCTTCGACGACGCAGCCGTCGAGCGCGGCGACAAGCCGGTCGATCGCGACATTGCGGTCGGCGCCATAAGCGATGACCTTGGCGATCATCGGGTCGTAATAGATCGACACCTCGCCGCCCTGTTCGACGCCGCTGTCGATGCGCACGCCCGGCGCGGTCGCGGGCAGGTCGAGCCGCAGCAGCGGGCCGGTCGACGGCAGGAAGCCGCTGTCGGGATCCTCGGCATAGAGGCGTGCTTCGACGGCATGGCCGGTCTCGCGGATGCCGTCCTGAAGTACCGGCAGCCGTTCGCCGCGCGCAACGCGGATCTGCCATTCGACGAGATCGAAGCCGGTGATGAGCTCGGTGACCGGATGTTCGACCTGCAGCCGGGTGTTCATTTCCATGAAGTAGAAGGCAGCGTCGCCGTTCTTGTTGACTTCGTCGGTGTCGAGGATGAACTCGATGGTGCCGGCACCCTCATAGCCGATCGCCGTCGCGGCGGTGATCGCGGCGATGCCGAGCGTGTGGCGCAGCGTCGGCGACAGGCCGGGGGCGGGGGCCTCCTCGATGACCTTCTGGTGGCGGCGCTGCAGCGAACAGTCGCGCTCGAACAGATGCACGACATTGCCGTGGCTGTCGGCGAACACCTGTACCTCGACATGGCGCGGCCGGGCGATGAGCTTTTCGATGAGTACGCCGTCATTGCCGAACGACCGCGCTGCCTCGCGCTGCGCCGCGAGCAGCGCGTCGCCGAATTCGGCAGGCGAATCGACTCGGCGCATCCCCTTGCCGCCGCCACCTGCGACCGCCTTGATGAGCAGCGGATAGCCGATTGCCTGCGCGGCCATCTCAAGCCGGGGCAGCGCCTGATCCTTGCCTTGGTAACCGGGGGTGATCGGGACGCCGGCCTTCTTCATCGCGGCCTTGGCGCCGTCCTTGAGGCCCATGACGCGCATCGCCTCGCCCGGCGGGCCGATGAAGATCAGCCCCTCGGCGCGGACGGCATCGGCGAAATCGGCATTTTCGGAGAGAAAGCCATAGCCGGGGTGGACGGCATCGGCGCCTGACTTGCGCGCGGCGGCCAGCAGCTTGTCGATGACGAGATAGGAGTCGGACGCCGGTGCCCGGCCGATATGGACGGCCTGCGTTGCCTCGCGGACATGCGGGGCGTTGGCATCGGCATCGGAATAGAGCGCGACGGTCTCCAGCCCCATGCGGTGCGCGGTGCGGATGATCCGCCGGGCGATTTCGCCGCGGTTGGCGATGAGGATTTTACGCATGAGTCATTACATCCGGAACGTGCCGAAGCGGGTTTCGGGGATCGGGGCGTTCAGGCTGGCGGCGAGGCTGAGGGCGACGACCTGACGGGTTGCGGCGGGGTCGATGACGCCATCGTCCCACAGGCGGGCCGAGGAGTAATAAGGATGGCCCTGCGTCTCATATTGCTCGCGGATCGGGGCCTTGAAGGCTTCCTCCTCCTTCTTCGAGGCGAAGCCGCCGGTGCGGACGGTCGCGAGCACCGACGCCGCCTGCTCGCCGCCCATCACGCTGATGCGGGCGTTGGGCCACATCCAGAGGAAGCGCGGGGAGTAGGCGCGACCGCACATGCCGTAATTGCCCGCGCCGAAGCTGCCGCCGATGACGATGGTGATTTTGGGGACAGCGGCACAGGCGACGGCAGTGACCATCTTCGCGCCATGCTTGGCGATGCCCTCATTCTCGTAGCGCTTGCCGACCATGAAGCCCGAGATGTTCTGCAGGAACAGCAGCGGGATTTTGCGGGCGCAGCACAGCTCGATGAAATGCGCGCCCTTCTGCGCGGCCTCGCCGAACAGGATGCCGTTGTTGGCGATGATGCCGACGGGCAGGCCTTCGACATGTGCGAGCCCGGTGACCAGCGTTTCGCCGAAGCGCGCCTTGAATTCGTCGAAGGCACTGTCATCGACGATGCGCGCGATCACGGCGCGGACATCATAGGGCTGGCGCACGTCGGAGGGTATCAGGCCGTAGATATCCTCGGCGGCAAAGCGCGGCGGCAGCGGCGCGCGGCGGTTAAGCGGCACCTCGGGGGCAGGCGGCAGCGTCGCGACGATGTTGCGGGCGATCTCCAGCGCATGTGCGTCATTGGCGGCGAGATGGTCGGCAACGCCCGAGACGCGCGTATGCACGTCGCCGCCGCCCAATTCCTCGGCGGTGACCTCCTCGCCCGTCGCGGCTTTGACGAGCGGCGGGCCGGCAAGGAAGATCGTGCCCTGGTTCTGGACGATCACCGTCTCGTCGGACATCGCCGGGACATAGGCACCGCCAGCCGTGCAGCTGCCCATGACAATCGCAATCTGCGCAATGCTTTGCGCCGACATGTTTGCCTGATTGTAGAAGATGCGGCCGAAATGGTCGCGGTCGGGAAATACCTCGTCCTGCCGGGGCAGGTTCGCGCCGCCCGAGTCGACGAGATAGAGGCAGGGCAGCCGGTTCTGCGCGGCGATTTCCTGGGCGCGCAGATGCTTCTTGACGGTCAGCGGATAGTAGCTGCCGCCCTTCACCGTGGGATCGTTGCAGACGATGACGCAGCTGCGGCCCGAGACCTGCCCCACACCCGCGATCATGCCGGCGGCGGGGACATCCTCGCCATAGACGCCGTGTGCGGCGAGCGGGCCGATCTCGAGGAAAGCGGTGCCGGGATCGAGCAGCCGCTCGACGCGTTCGCGCGGTAGCAGCTTGCCACGCGCGACATGACGTTCGCGCGAGCTTTGCGGGCCGCCGAGCGCGATTTTGGCGCTGAGATCGCGCAATTCGCCGATCAGACCACGCATCGCGGCGTCGTTGCGCTTGAAATCGGGGTCGGAGGCAGCGACGGGCGCGCCGATGATCGGTGTCATGGAGCGGCTATAGACAAGCCGGACCGGTGGCTCAACCGCGCTCCCAGCCATCCGTCCCGCGCCGGATACCGAACACCGTGGCGAGACGGTCAGGGGACAGGACGTCGGCAGGCGATCCCGTCGAGACGATCGTCCCGGCATCCATCAGGATCAGGCGGTCGCAGAAGCGCGCTGCGAGCGTCAGGTCGTGCAACGCGATGAGGATGCCGGTGCCATGCGAGGCCTCGCTTCGCGTCATTTCAAGCATTTGCAGCTGATGTTTCAGATCGAGGTTCGCGACAGGCTCGTCGAGCAGTAGCAATTTGGGGCGGGCGACGAGGGCGCGCGCGAGCAGCACGCGGGCGCGCTCCCCGGTCGACAGCGTGTCGATGCGGCGGTCGATGAAGGCGACGCTGTCGGTTGCGTCCAATGCCCGAACGACGGCGGCGGGATCATATTTCGCAAGGCCAAGTGCCACGAGATCGCGGACGTCGAGCGGCCAGCCGACGCTGCGTTCGGCGGGGAGATAGGCGAGGCCGCGGGCGCGTTCGGCAAAGGACAGCGCGGCGAGATCTTGTCCGTCGAGAAGGATCGTCCCCGGTCCGCGCGTGAGACCTGCCAGCGCGCGGATCAATGTCGTCTTGCCCGAGCCGTTCGGGCCGATCAGCCCGACGACCTCGCCGCCCGCCAAAGTCAGCGAAGCGTCGGCCAGCCCCGGTCGGCGCGCGACGGCGGAGGCGGTGAGTGACGTCATGACGCCGCCTTGCCGCGCAGGATCAGCCACAGGAAGAATGGCGCACCGATCATCGCGGTCACGACGCCGAGCTTCAGTTCCTGCCCGTTGACCGGCACGCGTACGGCCAGATCGGCAGCGGTGAGCAGTGCGGCACCCGCCAGCGCGCTCGGGACCAGCGATGCGCCGGGCCGGTGCCGGACATAGGGCCGGACCAGATGCGGCACGATGAGGCCGATGAAGCCGATTGCGCCCGCGACCGCGACGCCTGCACCGACGGCAACCCCTGTGCCGATGACGATATCACGGCGCAGGCCGCGCACATCGACTCCGAGCGTTGCCGCGACATCCTCGTCGAGCGCGAGGGCGTCGAGGCCGCGCCGGCCGCGCCAAGCGAGCCAGCAGCCGAACAGCATCGGCGGCAGCGCGAACATCACATGGTCGAGGCTGCGGTCGGCGAGGCTGCCGAGCAACCAGAACAGCACATCGTACAGGGCGAAGGGGGAGGGGGCGAGGCTCAGCGCGAGGTTGGTGAGTGCGCCTGCCAATGCCGACACGGCGACCCCTGCAAGAACGAGCGTTGCGGTGGTCGCACCGCGCCCCGCGAGCAGCAAAAGCAGCAGCAGCGCGATCACCGCACCGGCCATGCCGCCGAGCGCGAGGCCGAGGGTGCCGCCGACACCGATGTAATAGCTCGCAATAACAGCACCGAGCGCGGCACCGGTGCTTGTGCCGAGGACGTCGGGCGAGGCGAGCGGGTTGCGCAGCAGGCCCTGAAGGGCGGCCCCGGTCAGGCCGAGCGTGCCGCCAACCGCGAGACCGAGCAGGGTGCGGGGGAGGCTCAGTTCGATGAGGATGGTGCGGGCCACGTCGGCGGGGAGGGCGAGCAGCGTCCAGGGGGCCCAGAGCAGCGAAGCCGCTGCCAGAATGCCTGTGAGGGTCGCGAGGGCGAGATTGAGTCGGGTCACTTGGCCAGCCTAGCTCGCAGCTTCGCGACCTCACCAGCCACCGGCGGGCCGAGGCAGGTCCAGGCGCGGCCGTCGATGTGGAGGATGCGGCTGGTTTTGCGGAGCTGGCGCAGTGCCGGGTGGGCGAGCCAACTCTGGTAGCGCGAGGTTTGCGCCGCGCGGTAGTCGGTGACGACGATCACGGCGGGCGGGTTGGCGAGCAGGAGCTCCATCTCGACCCGCTCGCTTGGGAAGCGCTGCTGTTCGAGCCCGGCATGGCGCAGCAGCGTGGCCGACAGGCCATCGGCACGCACGGTGTAGCCCCCGCCGGAGAGGAGGACGGCGGACCGGCGGTGGGGCGGGACGGGGCCGAGGTCGCGGTCGAACGCGGTTATCAGCGTTTCGCCACCAGTTTTGTTATCAAAGGCTTGAGCAACGCTTCGAATGTTGGTTCGCAACTCGTCGAGCGACCAGGGCGGCGGCACATCGACGACCTTTGCGCCGAGGCGTTGCGCCATCTCGGCGGCATAGCGGTTCGCACCGCCGCCGGTCAGGACAAGATCAGGGCGCAAGGTCGCGACCGATTCCATACGGCCATTGTTGGTGGGGATGCCACGGGCACGCGCGGCGAGCGGCGTCTCGTGCGGGTCCGCACCGAGGATGGAGACGGAGGCGAGCTGGTGCGGCTTGGCGAGCAGGAGGGCGAGTTCGTCGGTGCAGAGGTTGAGGGAGGCGACGCGCTGGGGGGCGGCGGCGGTGAGGAGGGGGAGTGTTAGGAGGGCCAGCACAAGGCGTCCCCTCCCCGACGGGGAGGGAGTGCGAGGTTGGATCGCGCCCCGGCGATCCAAGTCCATGCCGGGGGCATGGACGACCTCGCACTGGGTGGGCCTGTAGGCGCACCGTTCCTTGGCAGAGGGAGCACTTGCGGAAATGCCCACCCCTACCCCTCCCCAAGGGGAGGGGACGCGCTTTTGTATGGCGAGCTCACGGCCACCTGACTCTGACCCCCGCATAGCCCGCAATGCCCGGCGTCGCGTAGCCGACGACGTCGCGATACTTAGCATCCCCGGCATTCTCGATGCGCCCGGTCAGGTCGAGCGCCTCGCCCAACCGATAACGCGCGGCGAGCGTGACCAGCGTGTAGGCCTTCTCCTTGACCCCCGCGAAGGTTGAAAAGTCGGTGTCGCGCTGGGTGCCGACAAAGGCGGC
This sequence comes from Sphingomonas paucimobilis, assembly GCA_943370355.1. GTDB lineage: Bacteria > Pseudomonadota > Alphaproteobacteria > Sphingomonadales > Sphingomonadaceae > JADCGM01. The sequence continues at coordinate 35,282 of CALRQP020000024.1, read as the reverse complement.
GCTGGCGGTCAGCTGGAGCCGGTCCCAATCGCCGATCGCGGTCAGCGCGCCGCTATGCGCTGGGCGGCGCAGTTCCCTGGCGACGAGGCCGCCAGCAAGGCGTTGCTCGCTGGCCTTGAGCCAGGTGTAGTTCGCCTCAACGCGCAGCCAAGGCGCGACCTGCGCGTCGAACTGGGCCTCGATGCCGTGGCGCTGGCTCTTGCCCGTCGCATTGGCAACGCCCGACAGGAAGGTCGTCGAATTGAAGGTCGAGACGATCTCATCGGTCAGGTTGGTGTGGAACCAGGTGATGTCTGCTGACATTGCGCCCCGCGTCCAGCCGATCCCGGCGTCATAACCTTTGGCCTGTTCGGGCTTGAGGCTAGGGTTGCCCGCGAAGGAGCCGGGGAAGAAGCCGAATTGTTCGGTGAACGTCGGGTCGGTCACGCCTTCGCCGAAGCTGGCATGGGCGCGGAAGCCGTGCGGCAACCCCGCGGCCACGGTGGCGCGCCAGGTGGTAGTGTCACCGAATTTGTCGTTCCAGTCGCGGCGGACGCTGAGGCCTGCCGACAGCCGATCGTCGAGCGCAGCGCGATATTCGCCGATCAGGCTGTCGCGGCTGCGGCTCTGGCGCTGGTCGGTGCCGCCGAAATAGACGCGGTCGCTCGCCATGAAGGTCTGCGTCTCATGTTCGGCAGCGGCGGTCAGGCTGTGCACGAGCGCGCCGGAGGTTAGCGTCAGCGTCGTCTGATAGCCGGCGCGGAAACGGGTGGCGTCGTCGCGGTTGAGGAAGCTGCCGGCGTTGCGGTTGATGTTGGCGCTGTCGAGATATTGCGCCTCGATGCGATGCGACCAGTTGCCGAGTGTGACCGTGGCGTAACCACGCAGCGCCGTGCCCCGGATTCGCGTCGAATCGAGCGTGTTGGCACGGGCGAAGGTCACTGGGCTGAAGCCGTCGAAATCGCTGTCAGCGTCGCTGTGGCGGACGACGAGCCCGAGTTCGCCGCCGGGGGCAGGGTGGAGTACGGCCTTCAGCGACAGCGTCGTGTTGCGGTAGCCGTCGCGCTCGCCGCCTGCGCCGAACGCGTCGATACCGTTCGATTTGCTGTGGCTCGCTTGTGCGACGACGCCGGCATCGTCGTTGCCGAGGTTGAGGCCGCCGCTGGCGCGCCAGGTGCCGAAGGATCCGGCCTCCGCTTGGCCGAAGGCGGCGATGCCAGTGGCCGGCGCGCGCGTGGTGACGCTCACGACGCCGCCGATCGCTTCCGATCCCCACAGCGCCGACTGCGGCCCGCGCAGCACCTCGATGCGGTCGATGCCGTCGGCAGGCAGCGTCTCGATGCGGAACTCGCCCGAGGCGGCGGGGTCGTTGGCGGCGATGCCGTCGATGAAGACGAGCGTGTGATTGGCCTCTGCACCGCGCAGCCGGATCTGGGTCTGGCTGCCGAGCGGACCGGCCTGCGAGACGGCAACGCCGGGCGACAGGCGGAGCAGGTCGGAGGCCTGCGGCAGGCCGACAGCTTCGATGGTCGCGCGCTCGATGACCGTGATCGCGCTGCCGGACAGCGCGGCTGGGACCGGGGTCCGGGAGGCGGTGACGACGATATCGGGATCGGCGGCCGTAACCGCCGCTGCGAGAAAAATAATAGGCATATCAATGGCTCCATTGCTAACACTTCACGTGTCGTCACAACGGAGCAGCCGGTGCTTGCACACAGGCTCTCGCCGCACTTCCATTGGCTGGTCCCGGCCGGAAGCGGACGACGTGACGGCAGGTTTCCTGACTTCGCGGATCGCTGCCTTGCGCCTGCCTTCCCGGTTGCCCAGTGGCTTTGGTGACGCGCGGCTAACCGCTTACAGTTGCGGGCACAGCGCCGGATTTGCACCGGCTTCCCTTTGACCCCGGTCTCCCGGGCACCGTCGGGGCAAGGTGTAGCGCGGCTCGCGGCGGTTGCACAAGCGCATCGCTTTCGTTATGTGCCGCGCTCGCTTTCTTCGGGCTGGTCGGAACCAGCCACTATCAGATCGGACGAACATCATGGCCAAGCAGGGCATCCACCCCGACTATCACACGATCAAGATCGTGATGACCGACGGCACCACCTACGAGACGCGGTCGACCTGGGGTAAGGAGGGCGACACCATGACGCTCGAAATCGATCCGACCTCGCACCCGGCCTGGACCGGCGGCGCACAGAAGCTCAGCGAGGGTGGCCGCGTGGCGCAGTTCAACAAGCGCTTCGGCGGGCTGTCGCTGAAGAAGTAGCGACCAGCTACACCTGTCATCCCGGCCTTGAGCCGGGACCCAGCCAAATCCGATGACGTACTCGGCGGCGTGCTGCGCGCTGCCGCGCGCATTGTTTGTTTTGCTGGATCCCGGATCAAGTCCGGGATGACAGGCATGTCGCCTACAACAAGCGCATCTGCCGGCCCGCCGGCGGGCGGAACAGGTCCGTCCGCATCGGCGGGCGCTGGCTGTCGAGGCCATATTTGCGCTTGGCGGCGGCGAAGCGCGCCTGCAGCATCGCCGCATAGGCCCCCTGCGGGCGGAAGCGGTTGAAGAAATCGCCCTCATTGTCCTTGCCGCCGCGCATCTCCTGGATCAGCGCCATGACTTTGGCGGCGCGGTCGGGGTAATGTGCGGCGAGCCAGTCGCGGAACAGCGGCGCGACCTCGTGCGGCAGCCGTACCGCGATCGAGAAGGCACCTGCTGCGCCAGCGTCTGCCGCCGCCTCGCAGATCGTCTCGATTTCATGATCGTTGATTGCCGGAACCACGGGCGAGATGCTCGCGAAAGCGGGGATGCCTGCTTCGGACAGCTGCCGGATCGCGGCGATGCGGCGAGACGGAGTCGAGGCCCGCGGTTCCATGCGGCGGGCGGTGACCGGATCGAGGCTGGTCACGGAGATTGCGACGGAGGCGAGGCCCTTGGCCGCCATCGGGGCGAGCAGGTCGATGTCGCGCACCACGCGCGCCGATTTGGTGGTGATCATCACGGGGTGGTCGCAGTCCGACAGGATTTCGAGGATCGCGCGGGTGATACGCCAGGTCGCCTCGATCGGCTGATAGGGATCGGTGTTGGTGCCGAGCGCCATGACCTCGACGCGGTAGCCCTTCTTCGCGAGTTCGGCGCGCAGTAGCGCGGGTGCGTCGGGCTTTGCGAACAGCCGGCTTTCGAAGTCGAGGCCGGGCGACAGATTGTGAAAGGCGTGGGTCGGCCGCGCGAAGCAGTAGATGCAGCCATGTTCGCAGCCGCGATAGGCGTTGATCGAACGGTCGAACGGAATGTCGGGCGAGCGGTTGCGGGTGATGATTGTGCGCGGATGCTCGATCGTGACGGTCGTCCGCAGCGGCGGGGCGTCGCCGTCGACACCCGGCCGGTCGTCGAGCCAGTCGCCATCCGTTTCACGCGCCGCATCGTCGAAGCGGGCGCTTACGCGGTTGAGCGTGGCACCGCGGCCTTTGAGGGGCGGGAGTGGGGGCATCGCGCCAGTCTATGCGCTGGCGCGAACATATCAAGAACAAATGCGCGCGGGCGTCAGCCTTCGTCGCCGTAAATCGCGACGCGCGGAGACTCGCCGGAGCGCAGGACGCCGCGGTACATGCCGGGGGTGTTGAAGCCCCAGGCGGGCGTCCCGTCGGCGGACACGGCGATGACTCCGCCTGCGCCGCCGAGCGCTTTGGTCTCGGCCTGAACGATGTCCACCGCCGCCTGCACGCCTTCACCGAGGAGGCGGATGCGCGCGCAGATTTCATGCGCCGCGCCCTCGCGGATGTAGAATTCGCCCGAGCCGGTCGCGGACACCGCCCCGGCGCGGTCGTCGGCATAGGTGCCCGCGCCGATGAGCGGCGAATCGCCGATGCGGCCCCAGCGTTTGCCGGTGAGGCCACCGGTCGAGGTCGCCGCCGCGACATGGCCAGCGGAGTCGCGCGCGACCGCGCCAACGGTGCCGAACTTCACGTCCGCGTCGAAATGGCCGTCGCCGAGCGCACGGACTTTTTCGAGCTGCGCCTTGCGGTGATCGGTGTGGAAATATTCGGGTTCGACCTGCTCGACGCCTTTCGCCAGCGCGAAGGCGTCGGCCCCTGCGCCGCTCAGCAGGACATGCGGGCTCTGCTCCATGACGGCGCGTGCGACGGCGACCGGACTGCGCGAGCGGGTGATCGCGGCGACAGCGCCGGCGCGGCGGTCGCGTCCGTCCATGATCGCGGCGTCGAGTTCGGTGGTGCCCTCGGCGGTGAACACCGATCCGCGCCCGGCATTGAAATGCGGATCGTCCTCAAGCACTTGCACCGCTGCCTGCACGGCATCGAGCGCCGAACCGCCGGAGGACAGCACCGCACCGCCTGCCTCCAGCGCGCGCGTCAGAGCCGCGCGTGTCGCCACATCACGGTCGGGCGATTTGGTCTCGCGCGTCATCGCGCCGGAGCCGCCATGTACCACCAAAGTCCAATGCGTTGCGGCGTTGCTCAAGGTCGGCTCCTGTTGCCCGATACGTCACCTGCGATAACTGCCGCGCGCACGGGCGTCCACGCCATTGACCGGCGAAAGGACGCGCGACTATATGCGCCTCGCTTCGCGCAAAGTGGGGCAGGGTAGCTCAGTTGGTGAGAGCGCCGGATTCATAACCCGGAGGTCGGCGGTTCAAATCCGCCTCCTGCTACCAGCATCGCGTGGGGCATTTGCCGGGGGGCAAAGGCCATGAAGATGAACCGTGCGGCGATGCTCGCCGCGTCCGTGCTGCTGTCATCTGCGGTCATCGCTGCAGACGCGCCACCGGGCAAGTTTCTCGCGCAGCCGACACGCTGCGTCACGCCCTTCGCCAATTGCCGGACGCAGATGGTCACGAACGACCTGCTGCCGCGCGGTTGCCTCTACTCCGATCCGGGCGGGCAGTTGCGCATCGAACCCGGCTACCGCGCCGATGCCGAGGGGCGCTGCGTGCGCGAAACCTCCGAGGCCGATCCGAAAGCGATCGACAGCGAGTCGCACGTCGACTGGGACGGCAAGAATTAGGGAAGCCGCTCGATCGGCGGTAGATGCCATTTGCCGGTGAGCAGCGGCGCTTTCGGGAGGTAGGCCCTGAGCACGGTGCGGAACGGTCCGGCTGGTGCGGGCAACCAGTTCGGCTCCGCGATGCCGGCGGGGCGGACATTGCCGATGCCAATATCGATGCTGCCATCGGTATTGGTTACGAGACCCGGGGTGCGGTCGCCGATCCCGAAGCGGTGTTGTGGATTGGGCGTGAAGAACAGCCGCCCGTCATTCTCGACCTGATACATGGTCAGCGACCAGAAGGCACCGACCGGCACGCCGCCGGCCGGAATATGCAGGCGGTAGCTGTGGGTACCGTCGAGCGGCTGTCCGGCACCGTCGGTGCGGGCGGTCAGATACATTGCCTCGACGGGCGGCAGGGCGGCCAACCCGCCGAGTGCGATCAGCGACCGGGTGCGGTCGTCCTGCCCGAAATTGCCGGTATTGGCGGCCGGGTAGCTCCAGCCGTCATGGATCGTGCCCGCGAGACTGAGACCGCCGCGCAGTTCCGCGACGAAGGCTGGGAAATTGGCCTGCCAGACGGCTTGCTGCGACGGAGACAGGCTTGCCCAGGTCGCGCCCGACTTGAGACCGGTCGCTGCGAGCCGGTTTAGGCGCACGCGGTGTTGCGGCGGAACGGGCGCGCGCGCCAGCATCGCGCCGACGACGTCGAAAAAGGTCGCTGCGTCGGGCGCGGTTGGAATCGCGGTCAGCTTGACCAATTGCGCCGGACTCGTCGCTTGCAGCCCATAGCCCTCCTGCGCCGCACGAGCGCGCTCAAGGTCGGCGGGGCCATCGACGACGGTGCGGATCAGCAGCCAAACATCATTGGTCGGAGACCGCACCAGCGCCGCGCCATCCGGCTTCGCGCCGGTCCAGCCGGGGCCGGCGATGACGAACCGGCCGCCTTTACCCAGATTGGCGCGGGTGCCGAGGATCGCGAAATTGTCGGTGAACAGGTCCATGAGTGCCGCCGAATGATAGCGGTCGGGTAGCGCGGGCATCGTCAGGATGACCGGGCCGTTGCTCAGATCGAGCCAAGCCGATGAGTAGAGCGTATCGTTGTTGGGCGTCGTGACCTCGCGCGATGTGTCGTTAGCGAGGGTGCGGCGGTGGACGAGCACGTTGATCGGCTGGCGTGTTATGGCAGCCGCACGCGTCCGGGCCATTTCATAGATTGGGAAGCCGAAGCGGAAGGCATCGCGCGCCAGCGCGACATCGGCCGTTTCGGCGGCGGCAGGGACACTCAGCAACATCGCGAGAAGTAGCAGGCAGCGGCGGATCATGATTCAGCCCTCCCCAAGGCCGGGGATCAGCTTGCGCGACCGAAACCGTGTCTGTCGAGTCCGGCCAACCAGTGCAGGCAGGCATCGATCATCGCGGTCTCGCTTTCAGACCCCGGGAAGGTGTGAGTGGCAGCTTCGATTGTCACGACTGCGGCGCGTTCGCGCACAGGGCGGAACGGTCGCGCTACAAGCGCTGCCGCAAATGCCTGGGCGGTCGCATCTCGCGCCGCCAACAGCAGCAGTAGCGGGATAGGGGGCTGAGCGAGGGCGGCGGCGATTCCGTTCGCCGTTGTTGTGAGCGCCTCTGGCGTTGCCAGTTTCCCGAGCCCGCCTGCCAGCTTGCGCAGATTGATCCCGCCTTGCAGCAGCCGCAGCCACGCCCGCGGGCTGGCGAGGCGCGCAGCATAGTGCGCGCCGATCGCAGCGCGGGGCGGCAGCGTCTCGCCTGCGCCGTCGTCGCGGGTCCATGGGTTGGCGAGGATCAGGCCATCGAATCCGGCGTGGTCCAGCGCCAGCGCGGTCGCGCCGTCGCAAAGACCCCAGCCGATCAGCTTGGTGACCTGCGGACAGGCATTGCGCAGTGCTGCAGCAGCGGCAGCGATGTCGGGTTGCATCGCGCGGAAGCCGGGGTCGTCGCCGTCGCTATCGCCCACCCCGCGCCGGTCAAAGCGCAGCACCGGATAGCCTGCCAGCGCCAGCGCTTTGGCGAGCGCGACGAAGCCGCGGTGCGAGCCGTGCCGCGTCTGCACGCCGCCGGCAACGATCAGGACCGCTGTCGACCCCGGGGCGGGATGCAGCGTGCCTGCCAGCATTGCGCCCGAACACTCGAAAGTCAGCCGCCGGCTCATGCGTTCATCCAGCGGAGCACATCGGCAGCGACGGCGCTAGCTAGAGCGCGCGCATCTTCGGGCTCGCCCTGCCGCCAGACGGGTGGACCGGCAAAGCCTCCGTCGCCAACAGTCGCAATACGGGCGTCGCCGGGGTCGAGGACCGCCTCGCCTAGATGGGACGCGAGCGCGGGAGTGACGCGATAGCCCGCGAGGTCGATAGGTTCGGTCTTGAGCAGTTCGGCGAGCCGGTCAGCGCGTTCGCCATCATCGCGATTGGCGGCGGCACGGCTTCGCAGCAGGTCGCGGAGCAATGCAGCACCCGACGACACTGGCGCCAACACGTAGCGGCGCGGGAAAACATTGGTGAGAAGTGCGCCGCCACGAACCGCGAAAACCGCAACAGGCTCAGCTATCTGTGATTCGAGATTCGCATGCAACCTTAGCAGCGACTGCTGCCAGCTTGCCCAATCCATCCCGTCCTCGGCGTCACCGGTTCCCGGCAAGTCGGGCATCCATGAGCGGATGCCTGCCGCGGCGAGATCGGCGGCAATCAGCGCAAGCAGCCGACGGGTGCGGTTCATTTCCTCGAACAGTGGCTGGACGATCAGCAGCGGCCGTCCGTTTGCCGGACCGCGCACGACACAGGGCAGGGAGTCGATGATCTGGAGGTCGAACGACCCGTTCAACCCCGGACCTTGGCTTCGGCGAAGCTGACGAGCGAACCAAAGGTGGCGAACAGGTCGCCATCGACATCGTCGTCGTCAATGATGATCCCGAGCCGGTCTTCGAGTTCGGTGAGCAGTCCGGCGACCGCCATGGAATCGAGTTCGGGAAGCGCGCCGAACAACGGCGTTCCGGACTCGAATGCGGCGGTTGTCGCCGGCTTCAGCGACAGCACGTCACCCAGCACGCGGCGGACCGTATCACGCACGCTGTCCGCGGTTTTTGCCTCACTCACCATGCCTTGATGCAACCCTTGTGGCCGGTTTTGACAGGCCGCGCTTATAGTGCGAGGCGATGCGAAGGCAACATGGGCACAGGGAACGGGTGACGGGCTGGGCGGCAACATGGCGGGAGCTTGGGCCGCAAGGGTTCGCTGCCTATGCCGCCGGCCGGCTGGCCGCAGCGGTGCCCGGCGCGGCATTTCACTGCTATCGGCTGATTGCGGTGCCGCGCACGGGAATGCCAGCAATGCCGCGGGCTTATTCGGTCGTGCCGATCGATGAGCCAGAGCTGGTCCGGCACGCCGATGCGCTGGAGCTGCCGCTCCCAGCGATCCGGCACCGTATGGGGCAGGGGATGACATGCCTCGCAGCGATGCGCGGCCGTTCGCTGGTTGGCGTGAATTTCGTCACGCAGGGTCCGTTCGACGAGGACGAGGTCGCTGTGCGTTTCATCCCGCCGCCCGGTGCGGCCTGGGATACCGGCCTGTTCATATGCCCGGCGCAGCGCGGCGGCCGGACGTTTGCGGCGCTCTGGGCGGGCACGGCGGATTGGCTGGCGACACACGGGCTTGATTGGTCGATGAGCCGGATCGCGCATTATAATCTGCCATCGCTTGCCTCGCATCGCCGCATGGGCGGCGTGGAGATTGGTACATTGAACGCGTTGCGGATCGGTGGGCAGCAATATCTATTCGGATCCGATCCTGTGCTAAGGCTCCGCGCGCCATGATCCGCCTCGACGATCTCCTGCGGCGCGGCAACCCCGCCGATACTGCTCTCATCGAACGCGACCGTGCGCTCAGCTACGCTGAGCTGGATCGGCTGGTGTCGTGCGTGGCGGTCGGGCTGGTGACGCAAGGCGTAGCGCGCGGCGACCGCGTGGCGATCTGGCTTGGCAAGACGATCGAAACGGTGGTCGCGATGTTTGCCGTGTCGCGGGCTGGCGGGGTGCTCGTGCCGGTCAATCCGGTGCTCAAGGCCGCGCAGGTCGCGCATATCCTCGCCGACAGCGGCGCTTCGCTGCTGCTGACCAACCGGGCGCGCCGCGACGCGATCCGCACGGACGACTGGATCGGATCGACGGCAATCCTGACCGTTGAGGATGACTGGCAGGCGCTGACAGCCCAGCTCGGTGATCCGGTCGCGGCAGCGGACCTCGCAGCGATCCTCTACACATCGGGGAGCACCGGCAAGCCGAAGGGCGTAATGCTGTCACACGCCAACCTGCTCGTCGGGGCGGAAAGTGTTGCAAGCTATATTGGCAATGCACCTGACGACCGAATTCTGTCGGCTCTGCCGCTCAGCTTCGATGCGGGGTTCAGCCAGCTGACGACAGCGTTTCACTCGGGCGCGGCGGCCGTGCTGCTCGACTATCTGACGCCGCGCGACGTCGTGAAGGCCGTGGCCCGGCATGGCGTCACCGGCATCACCGGGGTGCCGCCGCTGTGGATGCAACTGGCGGACGCCGAATGGCCGCCCGAGGCCGTTGCGAGCCTGCGCTATCTCGCCAATACGGGTGGCCGCATGCCATTGCCGCTGACGGAGCGGCTGCGCGGGCTGTTTCCCGGCGCAAAGCTGTTCCTGATGTATGGCCTCACCGAGGCCTTCCGGTCGACCTATCTCGATCCCGCGCTGGTGGATGTTCGCCCGGACTCGATCGGCAAGGCGATCCCCAACGCCGAAGTGCTGGTCGTGCGGCCGGACGGCAGTGTCACGGGCGCGGATGAGCCCGGGGAACTCGTACATGTCGGACCGCTTGTGGCACAGGGCTATTGGCAGGATGCCGCGCGGACGGCCGAGCGGTTCCGGCCTGCACCTGCGGCTGCGACGTCGGGGGAGATCGGCGTCTGGTCGGGCGACACGGTTCGCCGTGACGCGGACGGGTTCCTCTACTTCGTCGGGCGTACCGATGAGATGATCAAGACCAGCGGCAATCGCGTCTCTCCGACCGAGATCGAGGAAGCGGCCTACGCGACCGGAGCCGTCGCTGAGGCAGCGGCGTTTGGTGTGAGTGACGAGCGGCTCGGGCAGGCGATCCTGCTCGTTGCGAGTCCGGCGGCTGGGATGGCGTCCGAGGAAGCCGAAGCGCGGCTGCGTGGCGCACTCGCCGCCACGGTGCCGGCCTATATGCTTCCGCGTACCGTTTTATGGCGCGCCGCGCTGCCGCGCAGTGCCAATGGCAAGCTTGACCGGGCGGCGTTGCGGGGCGAGGTGGCGGGATGAGCCATATTCCCCCCGGATTTACCACGATCGGCGGCGAGCTCGGCATTGCCGGCCGCCGGGCAAGCGACTGGGTCACAGAGGCCGGCGATACGCCGTTGTTCGTCTATGACGCGAAGCTGATCGCCCGGCGCATCTCGCTGCTTCGCAACGCAATGCCGGCAGGCGTCGCGATCCATTATGCGATCAAGGCCAATCCGCTGCCGGCGCTGGTCGAATGGATTGCGCCGCACGTTGACGGCCTCGATGTGGCGTCGGGCGGCGAGCTGCGCACGGCGTTCCGCTTTGCCGACCCGGGCCGGATCAGCTTTGCCGGACCGGGCAAGCGGGACTCCGAACTGGCAGAAGCGGTGCTTGCGGGTGTGACGCTCAACATCGAGTCTGCGGGCGAACTGGAGCGCGCGGCGCAGATCGCCGCCGATGCCGCGCGGCCACTGCATGCAGCGCTGCGGATCAATCCGCCATTCGATCTGAAGGGCTCGGGCATGCGCATGGGCGGCGGGGCGAAGCCGTTCGGCGTCGATGCGGAGCAGGCACCGGCCGTGCTCCGCCGGATGGGCGAGCTTGGCGTGGCATTTGAAGGCTTCCACGTCTTTGCCGGTTCGCAAAACCTTTCGGCCGAGGCGATTTCCGATGCGCAGCGCCGGACTGTCGCGCTGGTTGCGGAACTTTCGGCACATGCGCCGGTGCCGCCGCCGCTCGTGAATATCGGCGGCGGGTTCGGGCTGCCCTATTTCCCCGGCGATACGGCTTTAGACGTTCACGAGGTCGGCCGGGGTTTGGCCAGGACATTGGAGGAACGCCCGGCAATCCTGCGCGACAGCCGGTTCGCACTGGAGCTTGGCCGTTACCTTGTGGGCGAGGCGGGCGTGTATCTGACGCGTGTCGTCGACCGGAAAGACAGCCACGGCGAAACCTTCCTCATCGTCGACGGCGGGCTGCATCATCAGCTCGCGGCAAGCGGCAATTTCGGGACGGTGATCCGGCGTAATTATCCGGTTGCGAACGCCAGCCGTTACGGCGACGCGGATGCGATCACCGCCAATGTTGTCGGCTGCCTGTGCACACCGCTCGACCGGCTTGGAGAGCGGGTTTCACTGCCCGATACGCAAGTCGGCGACCTCATTGCCGTCTTCATGGCTGGGGCCTATGGCGCGAGTGCGAGCCCGTCGGCATTTCTCGGCCATGCCCCCGCAGGGGAACGCCTTGCCGCACCCTGATGCAGACATTGGTAATTATTGCGCTGATAGACTAGGTGTGGGGTGCGATTCGGCGGGGCGCGCTACATCCTGAATCCGGATGGTGCGCCTGACCAGCCACGCGGCAGTTTTGGGGGAGGCGTGATGCGCCTGACATTTCGGATTGCAACGGCACTTGGCGCGGCGGCGCTGGTGCTGACCGGCTGCGCAAGCGGCCCCAAGCTCGAGAAGCTGCCGCCGAGCCATTTCGTCTCTGCAGCAGAGGGCCCCGGTGCCGATTACATCATCGGGCCGCTTGATCAGCTCAACATCTTCGTCTGGCGGAACCCGGAGCTGTCGACCAATGTGTCGGTCCGGCCGGACGGGCGGATAACTGTACCGCTCATCGAAGACCTGCCAGCGACCGGCCAGACGCCGAGCCAGCTCGCCAAGGCGATCGAGAACAAGCTGTCGACCTATATCCAGAACCCGATCGTGTCGGTGATCGTCGGCGGGTTCAACGGGCCGTTCGCGCAGCAGGTGCGTATCGTCGGGCAGGCGACCAAGCCGGCGGCGCTGCCCTATCGTGCGAACATGACACTGCTCGACGCGATCATCGCGGTCGGTGGGCTGACTGAGTTCGCGGCCGGCAACAAGGCGCGGCTGGTCCGGACCGACAAGGAAACCGGCAAGCAGCACGAGTATCGGCTGAAGATTTCGAGTCTGATCAAGGACGGCAAGACCTCGGCCAATGTGAAGCTCGAACCCGGCGACGTGATTATCATTCCGGAGAGCTTCTTCTGAGCAGCACCGCGAAAGCCGCGCCGTCTGGCGAGAGGCAGCAGCCATGAGTTCGGTGTACGAACAGCTGCTGACCATGCTGTACGCCATGTGGCGGCGGCGCTGGTACGGGCTGGCGACGGCCTGGGTCGTGTGCCTGGCGGGCTGGATCATCGTTGCGATGATCCCGAACCAATATCAGTCGGATGCGCGCATCTACGCCAAGTTCAACTCGGTGCTGCCCGATGCGATGGGATCGGGTGGCGGCGACAAGCTCGCGCAGGTCGATGTCGTCCGCCAAACGCTGACCAGCCGTCCCAACCTCGAAAAGGTCGTGCGGCGCACGGACCTTGCCCAGAAGATCGAGCAGGACAGCGATCTCGACAAGATCATCACCGAACTGACCGACAATATCACGATCAAGAGCCAGCAGGATAACCTGTTCACGATCACCTATGTTTCGAAGGATCCGGATTTCGCCGACGCGCAGAATGCCGGCATGGCGCAGCGCGTCGTGCAGAACCTGATTAACATCTTCGTCGAAGAGAATATCTCGTCTGACCGCGACAATCTCAATCAGGCGATCCGTTTCTTCGAGGATCAGCTGGCGCAGCGCGCCCGCGAGCTAGAGGATGTCGAGAAGCGCAAATCGGCGTTCGAGCAGAAATATCTCGGCCGCATGCCGGGTTCGGGCGACATTAGCTCGCGTATGGCGGCGGCCGAAGTTGAGCTGGACCGGGTCGAACAGGATTTGGTGCAGGCGACCGGGTCGCTGCGGGCGCTGCAGGGGCAGCTGCGCAGTACGCCGGCGACGATCCCAGCGCCGCTGTTCAACGTCGGCGGGGAGGGGTTCAGCGGCACCCGCTATGATCCCACCTCGGCGCGTGGACGTATCGAAGCGCTGGAGCGTCAGATCTCTGATGCCTATGCGCGCGGCTGGACTGACCAACATCCCGATGTCGTCAATGCGCGGCGCAAGATCGCTGAGTTGCAGGTGAAGGCCGCGTCTGAGCCTGCCCCTGCGGCTCCGCGTCAGCAGGCCGCGCAATCCAACCCGGTCTATGCTAACCTGCGCTCGCTGCTGTTCGAGAAACAGTCGGCGGTCGCAGCGCTGAGCGCGCGGCGGCAGCAATTGACGCAGGACATGCAGAACCTGCGCGGCAAGCAGGCGGAGGAGCCAGGGATCGCGGCCGAGCAGGCCAAAATCATGCGCGATTATGAAGTGCTCAAACGTCAATACGCCGAGTTGCTCAAGAGCCGCGAGGAGGTGCGGCTCAAGAGCGATGTCGAAACCAAGACCGACCAGATCCAGTTCCAGATCATCGATCCGCCGTCCTTCCCGCGCGACCCCGTCGCGCCGAACCGGCCGCTGCTGCTGTCGGTCGTGCTCGTCGGCGCGCTGCTCGCGGGCGTCGCGGTTGCCTTCGTCATCGGGCAGATGCGCACGACCTATATCACCCCGATCAAATTGGCCGAGACCTTTGGCGTGCCGGTCCTCGGCAGCGTGTCAGAAATCATCAACGAGCAGCAGCAGGCACAGACGCGCGTCTGGCTTTACGCCTTTGCTGTGCTCGGACTCGGGCTGGTCGGCATCTACGCGATGTTGTTGACCTTCCAGCTGCTCAGCGAAAGCGGTGCCGCATGAGCGAACCGGCGAAGCCCAAGCCTTCTTCGCTGCTTGAACGTGCGGCCGCGCGGCTCACGACGCCTGCCGCTGGCGCTGCTGACCCGATTATTGCTGCCGCTGCACCATTGATGGCGGCGCCCGTGGTCGCACCGAAGCCTAAGGCGCCTAAGGATGCACCACGCAGCCGCCGTGACGATATCGACCTCGAAGCGCTCGGCGCGCTTGGCTTCATCGTGCCCGATGCGCCGACCACGTCCACTGCGGAGGAATTCCGGATCATCAAGCGCCAGCTGCTGCTGAACGCGATGGCGCGCGGACCCAATGCGATCCGCAACGGCAATCTCATTCTCGTCTGTTCGAGCCAGCCGAACGAGGGCAAGACCTTCTGCGCGATTAATCTCGCGCTGTCGATCGCCTCCGAGCGCGATCTGACCGTGCTGCTCGTCGATGCCGATTTCGCCAAGCCGGAGATTTTGTCGACGCTAGGACTCGAAGGTGGCAAGGGGCTCATCGACGTCGTCGCCGATTCCTCCGTCACGCTGGGCGAATGCCTGATCCGCACGAATATCGAGAATTTCTCGGTTTTGCCGGCGGGCCGTCAGCACAATCTGACGACCGAATTGCTTGCCTCGGACCGGATGGGCCTGCTCGTCGAGGAAATCGCCAAACGCTATCCCGATCGAATCGTCATCATCGACAGCCCGCCGGTGCTCGCGTCGTCGGCGGCACCGGTGCTCGCGATGCATGTCGGCCAGACCGTCTATGTCGTTGAAGCCGAGAACACGAGCGAGAATGAGGTCCGCGAGGGACTGCAGCTGCTGTCGGCGTGCGAACATATGCACCTGCTGCTCAACAAGACGCGCTTCCAGCAGAGCGGGCGGCGTTACGGCGCCTATTACGGCTACGGTGTCTGAGACAGCCGATGCGACCCTCCCAGGCTTGGCCGCTCCCAACTGCCGCGGCCCTGCTATGCTCAGGCGCAGCGTATGCGGATGTGCGGATCACACCGCATATCGATACGCGGCAGATTCTCAACGTTGCGACGGCTGAAGATACGCAGGTCTATGCGGAAGTCAGCGCCGGCTTCGACGCCAAGATCCAGCGGCACCGCGTCAATGCCCAGATCGCCTATGATTATGGGCGGCGCTTTGCCGAACAGGGCAGTCCGACGACGGATCAACGCCATACGCTGACCGCGCGCGGCACCGCCGAGATCATCAAGGGCTGGCTCGCTGTCGATGCCGGCGCCTACGCCGGCCTGCTCAATCGCGATCCGCGCGCCGGTGTCTCGTTCAGCCCGAGCGACAGCAATGCCAATCTGACCCAGACCTATTCCGCCTTTATCGAACCGCGCATCCGGCGACGGCTCGGCGGCTATGCGACGATGGAGGCGAGCTTCCGGCTTGGCGCAGCCAGCGCGGGCGGCCAGTCGAGTTCGACGGGCGCGACGGGGGGTGGAATCGGCTTGCCGTCGGGGCAGACGCCGATCGACCGGACCGCCCGATCGGTCAGCCAGGAAGGCAAGCTGAAGATCACGAGCGAGGATGGCGGTCGATTCCGGTGGAATGCCTCCGCCGAAGCGACGAGCGAGCGGTCGAAGCGGCTCGACCAGCTGTACCGGACCTATCGCGGCGCGATCGAAGCGCAATTCCGCATCACACGGCAGTTCGGGCTGACGATCAACGGCGGCTATGAGAATATCCGCAACACCGAGCAGAGCTTCCTGACCGATGCGTTCGGTCGGCCGCTCCCCGACGCCAACGGCGACTTTCAGATCGATCCGGCTGCGCCGCGGCGACTGG
This sequence comes from Sphingomonas paucimobilis, assembly GCA_943370355.1. Taxonomy (GTDB): domain Bacteria; phylum Pseudomonadota; class Alphaproteobacteria; order Sphingomonadales; family Sphingomonadaceae; genus JADCGM01. Next base: position 19,601 of record CALRQP020000024.1, on the reverse strand, counting down.
TGTATGAGCGCAAGGGGCCCACTTACGAAGCGGGCATCGCCTGGGTGCCGTCGCGTCGCAGCTCGCTGCAACTGCGCTATGGCAAAATCTATGGCGGGAACAGCCTGAACGGCGAGGCACATTTCAAGTTCAGCAGCCGGCTGGGTGTCAGTGCGTCGGTGCGGGAGGGGATCGAGAGTTTCGGCCGCCTGCTGACGCGCGATATCGCCGGCATCCCGACCAGCTTCATCATCAACGACAGCCAGGCGGTGGGCCTCGGCGACTGCGTGTTCGGGACCGATCCATCGACAGGCAGCTGCATCGCCGATGCGACGCAGGCGGTGTCCAGTGCACAGTTCCGCAGCCAATCCGCACAGCTGATCGTTGCCGGCGCGCAGGCCGGCAGCAATTATTCGATCTCCGCGCAATATAACCGCCGCCGCTTCCTCGATCCGCAGCAATTGCAGACGCCGACCGGGCCAGTTATCGACCCGACGCTGTCGCAGAAGGCGGACCGTTCGCTGCTGCTGAACGCCAGCCTGAGCCACCGCGTCGGTCACAATGGGACGCTGTCGATGAGTGCTTTTGCGCAGCGATATCAGTTCGCACTGGCGGGTTCGCGCGACGACAGCTATTTCGGAGCGACGCTTGGCTTTACCAAGCGGCTGGGGCGGAACTACGACCTCAACTTGACAGGCACCGCCGATCGCCGTTTTTCAAAGGGCGTGCCCGACGAGAACCGGGCTGTTGTCACCGCTGGCGTACGCGCGCATTTCTGAGGGACGGCGATGTATACCGAATTCTACCGCCTGACCGGACGACCGTTCCAGCTGACGCCCGACCCGCGTTTCTATTTCGACACCTCCACGCACCGCAAGGCGATGGCCTACCTGCTCTACGGACTCGCGCAGGGCGAAGGGTTCATTATCATCACCGGCGACATCGGCGCGGGCAAGACCACGCTGGTTGGCCACCTGATGGGGACGATCGATACGTCCAAGCTCGTCGCTGCGAAGATCGTGACGACGCAGCTCGACGCGCATGGGATGCTCTACATGGTTGCGACCGCCTTCGGGGTTGCTGTTGAGGGTACGACCAAGCCCGAACTGCTGACCCGGATCGAGACGTTCCTGCGGGCGCAGCATCATGCCGGGCGGCGCGCGCTGCTGATCGTCGACGAGGCGCAAAGCCTGCCATTCGAGGCGCTCGAAGAGCTGCGCATGCTATCCAATTTTCAGGAAGGCACGCATGCGTTGCTGCAGACCTTCCTGCTCGGCCAGCCGGAGTTTCGCGATAAACTCGCGAAGTCGCCTGACCTTGAACAACTGCGGCAGCGCGTCATCGCCACGCATCATCTCGAGCCGATGACGCGCGACGAGGTGCCCGCCTATCTGGTGCACCGGTTGAAGCTGTGCGGCTGGACAGGCGATCCGGATTTTTCCGACGACGCGGTGGACGCGATGTACCATTATTCGGGTGGTGTGCCGCGTCGGCTCAACAATTTGACGACGCGCCTGCTGCTGTTCGGTGCACTCGAGCAGCTGCATGAGATTGGCGTCGATGCCGTCAACGAAGTAATCGACGACCTGCGCCGGGACCAGGCACCCGGAATCGAGATGGCACCTGTTCCCGCTGCACCCGCCTCGGGTGACCCAGAACTCGCGTCGCGTCTCGCTGGCGTGGAGCGCAAGGTGGTACGGCAGGAGCGGGCGCTCGGCCAGCTTCTCGATCTGATTGCGGGCGACACCGGCGAATGAGTCCTGTCGTCAATGCGATGTCGGTCGATATCGAGGAATATTTTCAGGTCGGGGCGTTCGAACGGACGATTGCGCGGTCGGACTGGGAGTCTATCGCCAGCCGAGTCGAGTCGAGCACGGCGCGGGTGCTCGATCTCTATGCCGAGGCGGGCGTGTCGGCGACCTTCTTCACGCTCGGATGGGTCGCCGAGCGCCATCCGGCGCTGATCCGGCGCGTCGTTGAGGCTGGCCATGAGGTCGCCAGCCATGGCTATGGGCATAACCGAGTCTCGACACTTACCCCGGACAGCTTTCGCGCTGATCTACGCCGCACCAAGGCGTTGCTTGAGGATGCGGGCGGAACGGCGATCCGCGGCTATCGCGCGCCTAGTTTTTCCATTGGTAAGTCCAATGCCTGGGCGCTCGATGTGCTTGCCGACGAAGGTTATGCCTATTCGTCGAGCGTCGCGCCGTTCGGTACGGACCATTATGGCTGGCCCGGGTTTCCGCGATTTGCGCATCGGCCGGTCGCTGGCTCGGAGATGATCGAGATTCCGGTGACGACCGCGCGGGTTGCCTCAAGGCTGATCGCGGCGGGGGGCGGCGGCTATTTCCGGTTGCTGCCTTATGCACTCGCGCATTGGGCAATTCGGCAGGTGAATGGCGAGGGCCAGCCTGCGGTGTTTTACTTCCATCCCTGGGAGGTCGATCCCGACCAGCCGCGGGTCGCAGGCGCGCCGCTGAAGTCACGGGTCCGGCATTACACCAAGCTCCGCGCAATGGCCGGAAAGTTGCGACGGGTGCTGCGGGATTTTCGCTGGGATCGGCTTGACCGGGTGTATCTCGGATCGGTGGCGTGAACGTTCGCGAGACCGATCTCGACGACGCAGTCGACCGGGAGCGCTTCGATTCCTATGTCCGCACGCATGCCGACGCGACGGCCTTTCATTTGACGGCATGGGGCAGGGCGGTCGCGCAGGGTTGCGGCCAGCGGCCGCATTATCTGCTGGCGGAGCGCGGCGGTCAGGTGACGGGCCTGTTGCCGCTGATTCATGTGAAGTCGCCGGTGTTCGGCCAGTCGCTGATCGCCAATGCGTTTGCCGTGCGCGGCGGGCCGCTTGCCGATGATGCCGAGACTCATCGGGCGCTCGATGATGCAGCGTGGAGCCTCGCGTCGCGGCTGGGGATCGGCGCGCTCGAATATCGCAGCGAACAGCGGGTGCGGCCGGACTGGAGCGCCAAGCCAGGTGTTTACGCGACCTTTCGCCGGCCGCTCACTGCCGATAGCGAGGCCAATCTCAAGGCGATTCCGCGCAAGCAACGCGCCGAGGTGCGGCGGTCGCTCGAGTTCGGGCTGGAGACGCGTGTCGGGTCGAGCGTCGAATATGCCGACGCGCATTTCGCGGTCTATGGCGAGAGCGTGCGCAATCTCGGGACGCCGGTCTTCCCCAAGCGGCTGTTTGCGAGCCTGCTGCAATTCTATGGCCCGGACGCGGACGTACTGACGGTCAGAAAGGATGGGACGCCGCTCGCCAGCGTGTTGTCGCTTTATTTTCGCGGCGAGGTCATTCCCTATTATGGTGGCGGGACGGCGGCGGCGCGGGGGCTCAGGGCAAACGACCATATGTATTGGATGCTGATGGAGCATGCGCGGCAGCGCGGCTGCACGTCGTTCGACTTCGGGCGCTCGAAGGTCGGGACCGGGGCCTATGCGTTCAAGAAGAATTGGGGGTTTGAGGCGACGCCGCTGACCTATGAGTACAGACTGGCGGCGGGCGCGAGCGTGCCGGACGTCAATCCGCTCAATCCGAAATATCGGGCGATGACAGCGGTCTGGAGCCGGTTGCCGCTCTGGCTTGCGAACCGGGTAGGACCGCTCGTGGCGCGGGGGATCGGCTGATGCGGGAGCTGTTGTTCCTCGCGCACCGGATTCCCTATCCCCCCGACAAGGGCGACAAAATCCGGTCTTGGAACATGCTTAAACATGTCGCGGGGCGCGCGAAGGTGCACCTCGGCGCATTCGTCGATGATCCTGCCGATTTCCAGCATCTGCCGATGCTCCGCGAGCTGTGCGGCGGCGATGTGAAGCTGATCGCGATCAGCAAGCGCAAGCGCGTCCAGCGGCTGATCGGCGGTTATCTGCGCGGCGAGCCGCTGTCGATGGCAGTGTTCCGTGACAGCGGCATGGCGGGCTGGACTCGCGACCTCATCCGGCGCCGCAAGATCGGGAGCATCCTCTGCTTCTCGGGTCAGGTCGCGCCCTATGCGCTCCAATATCTGACGGGCGGGCGCAAGACCGTCATGGACTTCGTCGATATCGATTCGGAGAAATTCCGCCTCTATGCCGAGGAAGCGAAGGGCTTGCGGCACCGGATCTATACCCGCGAAACCAAGCTGCTGCTCGCGTTCGAAAAATATGCGGCGCGGCAGTTCGGGGCGAGTGTGTTCGTGTCGGAGGCGGAGGCGGCCTCGTTCCGCAAGCTGGCCGGGTCCTGGGCGCATACGGTGCGTGTCATCGGCAATGGCGTCGATGCGACTTCGTTCGATCCAGCGACTCCACCGATCAAGGTCCCGGGCGGGCCGGTAATCCTGTTCACCGGTGCAATGGATTATAAGCCCAACATCGATGCGGTCGATTGGTTCGCCAAAGCGGTGTGGCCGTCGATCCGGGCGCGCTATGCGAATGCCACCTTCGTGATTGCCGGGTCCAATCCGACGCCGGCGGTCAGTAAGCTGGCCGGCAAGGACGGGATCGCTGTAACGGGCCGCGTCCCGCAGATGCAGCCGTATCTCGCCGCCGCCGATGTCGTGGTTGCACCGTTGCTGATCGCGCGCGGTATCCAGAACAAAGTGCTCGAGGCGATGGCAATGGCGAAGCCGGTGGTCGCGAGCTCGGCCGCATATGAGGGGATCGATGCCGCGCCTGGACGCCATTTGCTTGTATCGGCGGATGCGCCGGCGATGGCTGCGGATATCCTGCGCCTGCTCGAAGACCGGCCGCGCCGGCTCGCGATGGGGCAGGCGGCGCGGCAACATGTCATGGCCCGCTATGATTGGGACGCGTGCCTCAAGCCGCTCGACGCGCTATTGGGCCTCGATGCAACATCCTAGGCACGGGCAATGAGCATAGCGGCAGCCGTTGAGACCGGCGTTCAAGCAGTGTCGCCCTGGCGTCGCTACCTGATCGCCTGGGGCCAGGTCGTGGTTGCGATCCTGCTGCTGTTCCACCGCGACGTACTGCATTTGCTGCATCTGTGGTGGAACACCTCGACCTTCGGCCATTGCATGCTGATCCCGCCGATCATCGGCTGGCTGGTCTGGCAACGCCGCGACCAACTGGCCGATATGGAGCCGTCGCCGTGGCTGCCCGGCGTCGGGCTCATGCTGCTTGGGTCGCTGGGCTGGGCGCTGGGCGAGCTGGCCGGCGTGTCGCTGGTCCGCCATGCCGCGCTGGTGTTCGTGCTGCAGGCGAGCGTGCTGACCGTCTTTGGCCTGACCATCGCGCGCGCGATCCTGTTCCCGCTCATCTATGCGCTGTTCATGGTGCCTGTCGGCGAACAGCTGGTACCCTATCTGCAGACGCTGACCGCGCATTTCAGCGTCTGGCTGCTCGAGGCGTTTGGCGTACCGGCCTATCTCGACGGTGTGTTCATCTCGATCCCCAATGGCGATTTCGAGATTGCCGAAGCCTGTTCGGGGGTGCGCTTCCTGATCGCGATGATCGCGTTCAGCGTGCTGGTCGCCAATGTCTGCTACAAGCGGTGGAGCCGCCGGATCCTGTTCGTCGCGGGTGCGATTGCGACCTCCGTCCTCGCCAATGGGCTGCGGGCCTGGGGGATCATCTACCTTGCCAGCCGCAGCACGCCGGATGTGGCGCGGGGCATCGACCATGTCGTTTATGGCTGGTTCTTCTTCGCGCTGGTCATGGGGCTGGTGCTGGCGGCGGGCTGGCCGTTCTTCGATAGGCCGGTCGACGATCCCTTCATCAATGCGCGCAATCTCCAGCCGGTCCGGCCCGCCGCTGCGGCGCGGCGCACGATTGCCGTCACGGGACTGGTTGCAATTGTGGTCGCCGCAAGCGGGCCGGCCTATGCCGCCTGGGCCTCGACACATGGCGGCGGCGCGCAGACAGCGTCGCTCGCCTTGGCGGCGCCAGCGGGCTGGCAAAGCGCGCCATTCGCTGCGGTTAAGTGGGCACCGACCTACAAGGGTGCGAGTGCGACTGCGATGCGCAGTTTCCGCGACGCGTCGGGGCAGGCCGTCGAACTCTATGTTGCGGTTTACGACCGGCAGACCGAGAAGCATGAGCTGATCGGCTATGGCCAGGGACTGATCCCGCCCGGTGAGGGTGAGGGCGGCTGGGCCTGGGCCGGAGGCGGCAAGGCACCGGCGAACGGCCTCTACGCGCAGGTCAACCGGGGGCCGGCGGTGCGCGACGTGTGGCAATGGTACCGCGTCAACGGAAAGCTCACCGGCAATCCCTATACCGCCAAGGTCGAGGGGCTGAAGGCCAAGCTGCTCGGCGGCGATCCGCAGGCCGCGACAGTCATCATCAGCGCCCAGCGGGCCGATGGCGTAACGAGCATGGTGCCGGTGATGGCGCGCTTCCTGTCGGCTGCGGGTCCGGTCGACAGGATCATCGACCGGTCGATCGTCAGACAGCCCTAGCGATGTGCGGCATCGCCGGCCTGTTCAATCTGCGGGAGGCAGCGCCGGTATCCGAACCGCTGCTCCGGCGGATGATGGCGGCGATCGCGCATCGCGGCCCCGACGGCAGCGACGTCTGGCAGGGACCGGGTGTGGCGCTCGGCCACCAGCGGCTCGCGATCATCGATCTCGTCACCGGCGACCAGCCGATGCTGACCGAGGACGGCCGGTTCGCGATCATCCAGAACGGCGAAGTCTATAATTTCCGCGACATCCGCCGAGACTTGGAAGCGCGCGGCCACCGCTTCCGCACCAACAGCGACACCGAGGCGATGCTGCTCGCTTATATCGAATATGGCGAGCGCTGCGTCGATCACTTCCGCGGCATGTTCGCGATGGCGATCTATGACGCGCGCGACCGGTCGCTGTTCCTCGCGCGCGACCGGCTCGGCGTGAAGCCGATGCACTATGCGGAACTGCCGGACGGGACGGTGATCTTCGGGTCCGAACTCAAGGCGCTGCTCGCGCATCCCGGGATGCGGCGCGACATCGACCCGGCGGCGATCGAGGATTATTTCGCTTATGGCTATGTGCCCGACGGCAAATGCATCGTGCGCGGCGCGCGGAAATTGCCGGCTGGTCATGTCCTGACGCTGCGCCACGGACAGCCGGTGCCCTCGCCACGCGCTTATTGGGACATCGACTTCACGACGCGGCACCGCGGTACGGACCAAGACCTTGCGGCAGAGCTTGTCGAGCGGACACGGGAAGCGGTCGGGCTGCGCATGATTGCCGACGTGCCGCTCGGCGCCTTTCTGTCGGGCGGAGTCGATTCTTCGGCGGTGGTCGCCATGATGGCGGGGCTGTCCGACCAGCCCGTCAACACCTGCTCGATCGGCTTTGACGTCGCCGGCTATGACGAGACGGCTTATGCCGACGAGATCGCACGGCGTTACCGGACCAATCACCGTAGCCGCATTGTCGGCGCGGACGACTTCAGCCTCGTCGATACGCTCGCCGATGCCTATGACGAACCGTTCGCCGACGCGTCGGCGCTGCCGATGTACCGGGTCTGCCAGCTCGCGCGGGAGACGGTGACTGTCGCGCTCTCGGGTGACGGCGCCGACGAAGCGCTCGCCGGCTATCGCCGCTACCGGATGCATATGGGCGAGGAGCGGGTACGCGGCATGCTGCCGCCGGGAGTGCGGCGCGGTCTTTTCGGGCCGCTCGGCCGTGCCTATCCCAAGCTCGACTGGGCCCCGCGCTTCCTGCGCGCCAAAACGACGCTGGAATCCCTCGGGCGCAGTTCGGGGGAGGCCTATTTCAATTCGATCTCGGTGACGCCGGATCGCGTACGGTCGCAGCTCTTCGCACCAGCATTTTGGAAGCAGCTGGGCGGTTACCGCGCCGACGCGCTCTACATCGATACGATGCGCGACGCACCAGCCAGCGACGAGCTCGGCCGGGCGCAATATGGCGACATGAAACATTGGCTGCCCGGGGATATCCTGACCAAGTCGGACCGGGCATCGATGGCGGTGGGACTGGAAGCGCGCGAGCCGTTGCTCGACCATCAGCTCGTCGAATGGGAGGCGGGCCTGCCGCTCGACATGCGGATCCGGGGCGGACAGGGCAAATGGCTGCTCAAAAAGGCGATGGAGCCCTATGTGCCGCACAATCTGCTGTACCGGCCGAAGATGGGCTTTGTTGTGCCGATCTCCGACTGGTTCCGCGGCGCGCTCGGCAGTCAGATCGAACGCATCGCGACTGAGTCGCCTGTCCTCGATACCGGCTGGTTCGAGCGCAGTTTCCTGAAGCAGGCGGTGGCCGATCATCGCAGCGGGCGCGCCGATCATGGCCGGTTGCTGTGGCAGCTGCTCATGCTCGATAAATCGCTGGCGCGGGTGGGTGGCATCCCGCTGCAGGCAGCGGCATGAGGGTGTTGCGACGCCTCGCTCTGGCGGTGACAGCGCTGGTGCTAACGGCGGCGGGACTGGTTGACACCGTTCCCAAGGTGAAGCCGTCCATTGTCGGCATCACGACGGTGCAGACTGGCCGCGGCCTTGCAGCGCAATTGTCGGGTACCGGCTTCGTCGTCGCCGACGGGCGGCATGTGGTGACCAACAATCATGTCGTCGCGGCGACCGTCAAAACCGCCTTCTTCGTCATCGTACCGACCGCTGAAGGCGTCGACCGGCGTGAGGCACGCGTCGTGCAGACCGACCCGGTGCACGACCTTGCCCTGCTGGAAGTCGATGGTGCGGCGCTGCCGGCGCTCAAGGTCCGGCTCGAGGGGCCGATGGCGGGGGAGGGCAGCGATGTCGCGATCACCGGCTTCCCGATCGGCACGGCCCTCGGGCTGGTGCGCGCGACACAGCGCGGCACAATTTCGGCGGTGACCCAGAATGTGAGTGCGGAGCCGCATTCGTCGCTGCTCGACGCGGCGCTACTGATGACGCCGCGCTACGAGGTCTATCAACTTGATATGGTCGCCTATCCGGGCAACAGCGGCAGCCCGCTCTACCTTGCCGACAGCGGCGAGGTGATCGGCATATTGAACAGCGGTTTCATCAAGACGACGAAGGAAAAAGTGCTGTCGGACCCGAGCGGCATCAGCTTCGCGATCCCCGCGAAGCATATCCTGCCACTACTTCTGCGGGCTGGCCTGCGGCCCTGAGGGCTGTGCTGGAGCAGCGGCCGTCTCGGTCTGCGGCCCCGCCTTGAGCAAGGCGGCTTGTGCTGCACGCATATCGTCGGTCGCACCAGCCGAGGCGTGCAGGCCTGCGGCTTCTTTCCGTGCCGCGGCTTGCGCTGCGGACACCTCGCCAGTGTGGCTGACCAGCACGAAGCGATAAACGAGGATCATCGCAGCCCCGATGCCGAGCACCAGACCCGCGAGCCAGATCACGATCGACCCATTGGCGGCGACCGGTGGCTTGGATGCGGGCTTGCGTGACGGCTTCATGCTCGATTTCCTTTTCGCAGTCCCTAGCAATGGCCATGCCATGGACCAAGATTGTTGATATTTCCGTAGCTTGGACACGATGCCGCCGAAACGACAACTTGGAAGTGTAAACTATTCCGACACATCCGGGTAGCGCGCCTGTAAAAAAGTGAGGCCATCGGGCGGGGCATTGAGCCCGAGCGCTTGCCGGTCGGCCGCTTCCAGCGCCGCGACGAGATCGGTCTCCGTCCATTGGCCGCGCCCGACCATCGCGAGGCAGCCGACCATCGAGCGAACCTGATGATGCAGGAAGGATCGCGCCGCAGCCTCAACGAGCAATTCGTCGCCATCACGGCGCACGTCGAGCCGGTCGAGTGTCTTGACGGGACTCGCCGACTGGCAATGTGCCGAACGGAAGGTCGTGAAATCGTGCAGTCCGACGAGCCGCTGCGCTGCACGGTGCATCGCTGCCTCGTCGAGCGGCTTGGCGATGCGCCAGGCGAGGCCGAGGTCATAGGTGAGCGGGGCGCGGCGGTTGACGATACGGTAACGGTAGCTGCGACCGGTGCAGCTGAAGCGAGCATGGAAATCGGGCGCGACCTCAGCGCATTCGAGTACAGCAATCGGCGCGGGGCGGAGGTGCGCATTCAGCGCGGGCATCAGGCGAGAGGGCTGAATTGCCGTTTCGATGTCGGCGTGGGCGGTCATCGCAGCGGCATGAACTCCGGCATCGGTCCGGCCGGCGGCGTGCACACTGACTGTCTGGCCGGTGATGGCAAGGATCGCCGCCTCGATCGCACCCTGCACCGTCGCGCCATGCGACTGGCGCTGCCAGCCCATGAACGGACGGCCGTCATATTCGATGGTGAAGCGGAAGCGCGGCATGGTCAGCCGAGCGCGGCCAGCGGGTTGCCGCGCAAGAAGTCGGCGGCGGGCATGGCGGGCTTGCCGGCGGGCTGGACGAGCGTGGGGCGGATCGCGCCCTGGCCGCAGGCGATGGTCATGTGCGTATCGAGGATTGTGCCGGGGGTGCCGCTGGCGTCAACGATGTCGGCGGCGAGCAGTTTGAGGCGCAGGCCGCCAACTTCGCTGAAGGCGCCGGGAGCGGGGTTGAAGGCGCGGATTGCGGCATCGACGGCGGCGGCGGGCAAGGTGAAGTCGAGCCGGGCCTCGGCTTTGTCGATCTTCGACGCGTAGGTGACACCGTCGGCGGGTTGCGGGTCCGGCAGCAGTGCGTCGAGGCGAGCGAGTGCATCGACGATGAGCCGCCCGCCGATCTCCGCGAGTTCCGTGGTGAGGTTCCCAGCAGTTTTGCGCCCGACTTGAGTGCGTTCAATGAGCAGCATGGGGCCCGTATCGAGGCCGCGTTCCATCTGCATGATCGTCACGCCGGTTTCGGTGTCACCGGCGAGGATGGCGCGCTGGATCGGTGCGGCACCGCGCCAACGCGGCAGCAGCGAGGCATGGATGTTGAGGCAGCCCTGTAGCGGGGCATCAAGAATCGCCTGCGGCAGGATCAGGCCATAGGCGGCGACGACGGCGACATCCAGATCGAGCGCGGCCCAGGCGGCGCGGTCGGTGTCGTCCTTGAAATTGACGGGCGAGCGGACGGGCAAGCCCAGCACTTCGGCGCGGCGCTGGACGGGGGAGGGGCTCAGTCCCTTGCCACGCCCGGCCGGACGCGGCGGCTGGGTGTAGACTGCCGCAATGTCATGCCCGGCGGCCGCAAGCGCGTCGAGCGCCGGTACGGCGAAATCCGGGGTTCCCATGAAGGCGATGCGCATCTTGCCTCGCTATCGCGGCGCGGGCCAACGCGCAACGCGCTTGCCGGAACGGAGCGGAAACACCATAACCATCGCACTATGGCGTCTCCCGAAATCGATGCATTAACGAGTGCGCTGGCGCGGCTGCCGGGGCTTGGCCCGCGCTCGGCGCGCCGCGCAGTGCTGCACTTGCTGAAGCGTCGCGAGACGGCGCTGGCGCCGCTGGTGCGGGCGCTGCAGGCGGTCGAAAGTACGATGGCGACCTGTCGGATCTGCGGCAATGTCGATACGCGCGATCCCTGCGGCATCTGCACCGACGCGCGGCGCGACGCCTCGGCGCTGTGCGTGGTCGAGGAGGTTGCCGACCTGTGGGCGCTCGACCGCTCGCGGCTGTTCCCGGGGCGCTATCATGTGCTCGGCGGGCGGTTGTCGGCACTCGACGGGGTGCGGCCCGAGGATTTGAACGTCGATGCGCTTGTCGCGCGGATCGAGGCGGGCGGCATCGAGGAGGTCGTGCTGGCGATGAACGCGACGCTCGAGGGGCAGACGACGATGCATTATGTCGCCGATCGGCTGGAGGACCTGCCGGTTCGCGTCACGCAGCTCGCGCATGGCGTGCCGGTCGGCGGTGAACTCGACTATCTCGACGAGGGGACGTTGGCGCAGGCGCTTCGCGCAAGGCGTCCCGTCGCTTGACGTTGCGCGCCGCCGCTCCTAGCTGACCCTCATGGCCCTGCTTCCAATCATCGAGACTCCCGATCCGCGTCTGCGCGTGATCTCGCAGCCCGTGGAGCACGTCGATGACGCGCTGCGCGCGCTGATGAACGACATGCTCGAGACGATGTATGATGCGCCGGGCATCGGCCTTGCGGCAATCCAGGTCGGCGTTCCGAAGCGCGTGCTGGTCATCGACCTGCAGCGAGACGGCGAGGACGGCAAGCCGGTGCGCGAGCCGATGTATTTCGTGAACCCGGAGATTGTCTGGGAATCGGAGGAAATGGCCAGCTATTCGGAAGGCTGCCTGTCGGTCCCGGAAATGTATGGCGACGTCGACCGGCCGGCGCGGGTGCGCGCGACCTGGCTCGACTATGATGGCAAATCGCAGGAGCAGGAGATCGACGGACTGCTGGCAACTTGCCTGCAGCACGAGATGGACCACCTTGAAGGCGTGCTGTTCATCGATCACCTGTCGAAGCTGAAGCGCGATATGCTGCTGAAGAAGCTCGACAAGATGCGCAAGGCCAACCGCGCGGCCTAGCGGGGCAGCTCGACCCGGATACCTGTTTCGAAATCTTCGGCGAGCAGGCGCGCGATCGCCTCGCCGACAACCTCTGGGCCCTTCAGCGTCGATTCATCCTCGCCGGGGAAGGCTTTGGCGCGCATCTTGGAGCGGGTTGCGCCCGGATCGAGGATTGCGACCCTTGTCGCGCTGATGTTGCGCACTTCCTCTGCATAGCAGGCGAGCAGCATGTCGAGCGCGGCCTTGGAGGCGGCATAGGCCCCCCAATAAGCACGCGGCTTCACGGCTACCGAGGAACTGATCGACACAACCCGACCGCGCTCCGAAGCGCGCAGCAGGCCGTCGAAGGCGCGCAGCAGCCGCTGGTTGGCGCTGACATTCAGCGCGAACACCGCGTCGAAATCCTTGGGCTCGACATGGCTGACCGGCATGAGGTCGCCGAGCACGCCGGCATTCAGGACGAGAATATCCAGCTTGGCCCAGCGCGACGTCACGGCATTCGCGAGCCGGTCGATTTGCTCGCCCTCCCGCAGGTTCAGCGGTGCGATCGTCGCAGTGCCGCCGGCCGCGTGGATGCGTGCCTCGACCTCTTCCAATCCGCCTTCGGTGCGCCCGGTCAGCAGCACATGCGCGCCCGCAGCAGCCAAAGCCTCTGCAGTTGCCGCGCCGATGCCGCGGCTCGCACCCGATACGAGGGCGATGCGCCCCGCCAGTTCCTTGGTCACGCGCGGACCGCCCGCTCGCCGAGCAATGAAAGCTGGTCGGGGCTGTCCTGTTCTTCCTGATCGGTCAGCCGGGTCGGATAGTCGCCGGTGAAGCAGGCATCGCAATTCTGCGGAGCGAGATCGTCACGCGCCTCCTCGCCGAGCGCCCGGTAGAGGCCGTCGATCGAGATGAAGGCGAGGCTGTCGACCTTGATATATTCGCGCATGCGCTCGACATCCATTTGCGCCGCCAGCAGCTTGGCGCGCTCGGGCGTGTCGACGCCGTAGAAACAACTGTGCCGCGTCGGCGGACTGGCGATGCGCATATGCACCTCGGCAGCGCCGGCCTCCTGCAGCATCTGCATGATCTTGATCGAAGTGGTGCCGCGCACGATCGAATCGTCGATGAGCACGATGCGTTTGCCGTCGATGAGCGCGCGGTTGGCATTGTGCTTCAGTTTGACGCCCAAGTTGCGGATCTGGTCGCCGGGCTGGATGAAGGTGCGGCCGACATAATGGCTGCGGATGATGCCGAGCTCGAACGGGATGCCCGACTGCTGCACATAGCCGATCGCGGCGGGCGTCCCCGAATCGGGGACGGGGACGACGATGTCGGCCTCGACCGGCGATTCGATCGCGAGCTGCGCGCCGATGCGCTTGCGGACCTCATAGACGCTGGTGCCGTCGACGACCGAGTCGGGGCGCGAGAAATAGACATGTTCGAAAATGCAGGGGCGGGGCCTGAGCGTCTCGAACGGCCGGATCGAGCGCATGCCGCGCTCGTTGATGATGACGAGCTCGCCGGGCTGGATGGCGCGCAGGAAGGTCGCGCCGACGACATCGAGCGCGACGGTCTCCGAGGCGAGAATATAGGCGTCGTTGAGGCGGCCGAGGACGAGCGGGCGGATGCCGAGCGGATCGCGGCAGGCGAGCATGCCTTCGGGCGTCAGGCAGATCAGGCTGTAGGCGCCTTCGACCTGCTTGAGGGCGTCGATGAACCGGTCGAGCAACGTCCGGTAACTGCTTGTCGCGACCAGATGAATGATGACTTCGGTGTCGCTGGTCGACTGGAAGATCGAGCCGCGGCGGACGAGGTCACGGCGGAGCTTGGCGGCGTTGGAGATATTGCCATTGTGGCAGATCGCGAAGCCGCCCGACGCCAGTTCCGCAAACAGCGGCTGGACATTCCGCAGCGCCGTTTCGCCGGTCGTCGAATAGCGGTTATGGCCGATGGCGATCTGCCCCGGCAGGCGGGCGATCACATCCTCCCGGTCGAAATTGCCGGCGACATGGCCCATCGCGCGGTGGGTGTGGAAATGCCGTCCGTCGAAGCTGGTGATTCCCGAGGCTTCCTGACCGCGATGCTGGAGCGCATGCAGGCCGAGCGCGGTCATCGCGGCGGCGCCGTCAGCCCCCCAAACGCCGAACACGCCGCATTCCTCACGCAGCTTATCGTCATCGAAAGGATGCGTGCTAAGCAAAGCGTCCATCGGGACTCCGGTCTCGGTCGGGAATGCGCGGCATATAGGGCCAAGCGGCAGGCTTGTCGCCCCCTCGCGTCACGAAAATGCAACAGGCGGACAATGGGCGGCGGGATGGACAAGGCGGAACTCGAGACGACGACCCAGCTGCGGCCGCGCTGGGACGAGCGCGGGCTGATCCAGGCGGTGGCGAGCGATGCGGCGACGGGCGAACTGCTCATGGTCGCGCATATGAATGCCGATGCGCTCGCCGCGACGATCGCGACGGGAGAGGCGCATTACTGGAGCCGCTCACGCCGCGAGGTCTGGCACAAGGGCGGCACGTCGGGGAATGTGCAGAAGGTGGTCGAGCTCAGGATCGACTGTGACCAGGACGCGGTGTGGATGAAGGTCGAGCCGGCCGGGCCGGCGTGCCACACGGGCGAGCGGAGCTGCTTCTACCGGGTGGTGACGGATGGAACACTTACCCCTCTCCCTTGAGGGGAGAGGGCGACTCGCCGGAAGGCGAGCGGGGTGAGGGTGGAAGCGGTGCCCTATCCTCGTCGCACAGGATTCCACCCTCACCCGCTCAGCGCCCTGACGGCGCCGAGTCGCCCTCTCCCCTCAAGGGAGAGGGGATGGTACGTTACCCGAATGACGACACGCATCCTCCTCGGCGGCGGTACGGGCCTTGTGGGCGGGTTGCTGACGCAGCGGCTGCTGGCGCGTGATGACGCGCTGACCAGTCTCGTCCGGCGCGGGACGGCCGCGCATGAGCGTATCACCGACTTCGATGCGCTGATCGCCGATCCGGCAGCGACGGCGGCGGCGATGGGATTGGGGCGGGTCGATGTGGGGATTTCCTGCCTCGGCACGACGATCCGGATTGCCAAGTCCCAGGCAGCGTTCCGCCGCGTCGATTTCGATACGGTGATCGCGCTCGCCAAGGCCGCCAAGGCGCTCGGGGCGCGGCAGTTCATCGTGGTCACCTCGGTCGGCGCGAAGCAGGGGCCGGGGAATTTCTACCTGTCGGTGAAGGGCGACACCGAGGCGGCGCTGGACGCGCTTGGGTTCGAGCGGCTGGACATTTTGCGGCCGGGGTTGATCCTTGGGCCGAGAGCCGAACGGCGGCCGGCGGAGGAGTGGGCACAGCGGGTGGCGGCTTGGGTCAATCCGGTGGTGAAGCGGATTGCTCCCAATTATGCGGCAATCGAGGCCGAGAAGGTGGCAGACGCCATTGTCGCCGTTGCCGGATCAGAGCGGAGGGGGCGAATGATTCACGAGAACAGCAAAATTCTCGCCCATGCCGCCTAGTGTCTCGGCGATCCTGCTTGCCTTCGCCAAGGCTCAACTAACTGCGCCGGCGATCCAGGCCGATCTGATTGAGGCCGCCAAGGCCATGGAACGCATCGAATATTGCGACGATTCCCCCGCACCAGTCGCGCTGCAGGAGCGATATACGGAGCTCGGCAAACGATATTACAAGACCCTGTTCCGGGCCTCTGGTCTCCACGGCAATAAAATCGACCCCAATGAGGAGGTAGCGCTTTCAACCCCTCGAAGCATTCGCAGATGCGCCGAACGTCTTTTCGCGCCTGTAGAGCAGCGCGCGCAAGCTGCACTGTCACGCGCTGAATTCCGACTTTCTCAGGCAGAGCCGAGCCGCGCACACGGCCTATGGTTCGGGCTGTTCCCGGTCTGCCGCCAAACGGTCGCGAAGGCGGAATTGCATCATTCAAAAGAGTGGGGCGTAACGCTCGCAATCGAATTCAATGGCGCTACGGCATCTTCATTCCGGAACTACACGGCGGACTTCGTTGATGGCTCGACGGTCACCAACAGTATCACGATAAGCCTCGATGGTCTGGTTAAGGCATCAGTGCCGGTGTTTGAGCCGATCTCCAGGGTGGATCTCAACCTAGCCTCTGAGTCCGCGCTGCTTGCGATGCATAGGGCGGCCACTTCCGATTGTGCCACGATGATTGACGTTGACGTAAACGTCACTTAAGTGCGGCGGCGTGCTCGCCGTCGCCGACAAACAGCAGTCCTCGTGGTCGATCTCCGACCTAGCCGCCGAGTTCGCGGTCACGCCGCGCACGATCCGATTTTACGAGGATGAGGGCCTGATCGGCCCAGAGCGGGTTGGCACCTCGCGTCTCTATTCCAAGCGCGACCGGGCCCGGCTCGCGTGGATCCTGCGCGGCAAGCGGCTCGGGTTCAGTCTGGCGGACATTCGCGAACTGCTCGACCTATACGATGCGGGCGACGGACGCCGGACGCAGCGGGTGCGGACGATTGCCAAGTGCCGCGAGCGCATCGCGGCGCTGGAGGCACAGCGCGGCGATCTCGAAGCGATGATCGCGGAATTGCAACAATTTGTGGCGACGCTTGGCGACGCCCCAGCCAAGGACCAATGACATGCCGACCTACCGCGCGCCGGTGAAAGACACGCAGTTCGTGCTGAAGCACATCGTGCAGCTCGACAAATATTCGAACCTGCCCGGCTTTGCCGAGGCGACCCCCGATCTGGTCGAGGCGATCCTGACCGAGGGCGGCAAGTTCGTCGAGGAGGTGCTGCAGCCCTTGAACCAGATCGGCGACCGCGAGGGCTGCACGCGGCATGACGACGGATCGGTGACGACGCCGACGGGCTTCAAGGACGCCTATAAGCAATTCTGCGACGGCGGCTGGGGAACATTGGGTGCGCCAACCGAATATGGCGGGCAGGGGCTGCCGCACGCGATCTCGATGGCGATGGAGGAGTTTCTCGTCTCCGCCAACATGGCCTTTTCGATGTATCCGGGACTGACCGGCGGCGCGGTCGCGGCGATCAATGTCGCGGCGTCCGACGAGCTCAAGCAGCGCTTCCTGCCCAATATGATCCACGGCCGCTGGACCGGCACGATGAACCTGACTGAGCCGCATTGTGGCACCGATCTCGGGCTCATCCGCACCAAGGCCGAGCCGCAGGCTGACGGCAGCTACAAGATCAGCGGCACCAAGATTTTCATCTCGTCGGGCGAGCATGATCTTGCCGACAATATCGTCCACCTCGTGCTCGCGAAGATCGCCGGCGCGCCGGACAATGTGAAGGGCATCAGCCTGTTCATCGTGCCGAAGTATATCGTGAACGACGACGGCTCGCTCGGCGACCACAATGCGCTTTCCTGCGGCTCGATCGAGCACAAGATGGGCATCCACGGCAATTCGACCTGCGTGATGAATTATGACGGCGCGACCGGCTATCTGGTCGGCGAGGCCAACAAGGGCCTGAAGGGCATGTTCATCATGATGAACGCCGCCCGGCTCGGCGTCGGCATCCAGGGCATCGGCATGGGCGAGGTCGCCTATCAGAATGCGGTCGCCTATGCGAAGGATCGGCGGCAGGGCCGGGCGCTGAACGGCGCAGCGGAGCCTGACGCCAAGGCTGACCCGATCCTCGTGCATCCCGATGTGCGGCGCATGCTGCTCGATGCGCGCGCGTTCAACGAGGGGTCGCGGGCGCTGGCGCTTTGGGGTGCGTTGCAGGTCGATCTGAGCCACAAGGCGCAGACCGAGGCCGAGCGGCAGTTGGCCGACGACCTGATCTCGCTGCTGACCCCGGTCATCAAGGGCGTGTTCACCGACAGCGGCTATGCGACCGCGACCAATGCCCAGCAGGTGTTCGGCGGGCATGGCTACATCGCCGAATGGGGCATGGAGCAGTTCGTCCGCGATGCGCGGATCGCGATGATCTACGAAGGCGCCAATGGCGTGCAGGCGATGGACCTCGTCGGGCGCAAGCTGGGCCAGAATGGCGGGCGCGGCGTCATGGCCTATTTCCAAATGATCGGGCAGGCGGTCGCCGATGCAAAAGGCGATGCGCGGCTGGCGCAGCTGTCGGGCGGCTTGGAAAAGGCGCTTGGCGAACTGCAGGCGGCGACGATGTGGCTCATGCAGAATGGCCTCGCCAATCCGAACAATGCAGGCAGCGCTGCCTACGCCTATATGCAGCTTATGGGCATCGTCGCGCTCGGCCATATGTGGCTGCTGATGGCGAAGGCGGCTTACGAGACGCTCGATGCCGGGAGTGACGACAAGGATTTCCATACGGCGAAGACGATCACCGCCCGGCATTTCGCGGAGAGCCGCTTCCCCGAAGCGGGCGCGCTGCGGCGCAAGATCGAGGCGGGGTCCGAGGCGCTGATGGCGATGCCGGCGGAGAGTTTTTGATGGCGTCGCGCCGCTGCCGCGGCGCGAGGTTCAAGAGATAAGAGATAGAGGAACGATCATGACCGAAGCCTATATCTACGATGCCGTTCGCACGCCGCGCGGCAAGGGGCGCAAGGATGGGTCCTTGCATGAGATCACGCCGATCCAGTTGGCGACGCAGGTGCTGCAGGCGCTCAGGGACCGGACGAGCATCGACACGGCGGATGTCGACGATGTCGTGCTGGGCTGCGTCGCGCCGGTCGGCGAGCAGGGGTCGGACATCGCGCGCGTCGCGGTGCTGAACGCCGACTATGCCGAGACGACGGCGGGCGTGCAGATCAACCGCTTCTGCGCCTCGGGGCTGGAGGCCTGCAACATGGCGGCTGCCAAAGTCATGGCCGGCGAGGCGATGTTCGCGATCGGCGGCGGCGTCGAGAGCATGTCGCGCGTGCCGATGGGGGCCGACGGCGGCGCGTGGCCGATGGACCCGGCAGTCGCCTACAAGACCTATTTCATGCCGCAGGGCATCGGCGCCGACCTGATCGCCACGCTGGCCGGCTGGGGCCGCGAGGACGTCGACCGTTTCGCGCTGACTTCGCAGCAACGCGCCGCGGCGGCACAGGCCGCGGGGTACTTCGATCGTTCGGTCATCGCCGTCGACGACGAGATCGGCCTGCCGGTGCTCGATCGCGACGAGTTCATCAAGCCGCGCACCACGCTCGAGGGCTTGTCGCAGCTCAAGGTGGCCTTCGCCGACCTGGGCGCGATGGGCTTCGATGCGGTGGCGCTGGCGCGTTACCCGCAAGTCGAGCGCATCGCCCACGTCCACACGGCGGGCAACTCCTCGGGCATCGTCGACGGCGCCGCGGCGGTGCTGATCGGCAGCGAGGCCAAGGGCCGCGCGCTCGGTCTCACGCCGCGCGGGCGCATCGTCGCC
>CALRQP020000023.1:0-51911 GCA_943370355.1 Sphingomonas paucimobilis | reverse complement strand
TGAGGCGACGCCGCCCGCCGCCCCGGTCGCACCCAAAAAGGTCGTTTGCAGCGAAACCTTTGAGACCGGCTCGCTGGTCAAGTCGCACAAGCGTTGCTCTAGGGTCGGCAAGCGCACCGAACCGAAGGCGACCGCGGTTGCAGCGCCCGCACCGGAAGCAGTTGCCGCCCCGCAGACCGCGCCCAAGACCGAATAGCCTCAGCCGAGCTTCGCGCCCTTCGGCAGGCAGAAGCGCGTCTCGCTGGCGATCGTCGAATTCGCCTTATATTTGGCGACAAGCGCATCCCAGGCCGCGTCGCGTTTGACCTCCGGTGCAGCCCCGACGCGGGTATGCAGCGTCACGAATTCGCGCGCGGAAGGCCGGCCGCCCTCCAGCACGCTGCCCATCATGATGCTGTCGGTCTTGTAGCCATGCCCGGCGTACCAGGCGCGCTGCGCTTTCACCGCATCGGTGAGACCGGCGAGTGTGCCGTTGGCGGTCAGTCGTGACACGCGGAAGGTCACGCTTGTGCCGTCACAAGCCGGCGTGCCTTGCGCGAACGCCGCCGTCGAACTCGCCAGCGCGGCCGCAATCATTGCCATGCGAATCATGTTAGTCCCCCATCGTCGATGACGAGGAAACATTGCCGCGCGAAGGGGGCGTCCGATAACCCGGCCAATCGGCCGGGTCGGCTTATTGCGGGGTGACCGTTGCGGTATCGCTGGTCTGCGCCGGCGCTTCGACGATCGCCTTCGCCATCGCGCCCTTGTCGACGACGACGGTCGCCGGATCGCCGGCGGTCGAGCGCGCCGTCGGGTCGGGCTTGATGCCGGCGCTTTTCAGCAGCGCAGTCTCGCCCGGCGTCTTCTGCGCGCCGGGGCCGAACAACGCCTCGATCGCCTGCTGCTGCGCATCGGTGCCGAACGCGCGCGGGGCGCCGGGCTTCGGCGGGGTCAGCGCATAGTCGGGCGGCACAACAAGCGGCGCCTGCCGCGCCACGACGAACTCATCGGGTCCGGTGCGATGTGCGAAACGGCTCTTGCCGCCGCAAGCAGCCAGCGCCAGCGCGGCGGTTCCGAGGATCAGCAGGTTACGCGTGCCAGACATCATTCACTCTCCACCTTGGGCTGGCCGTCGCCGCGCAGCACCGCGCGCAATAGCAGCAGCCCGACACCCAGTGTAATCGCCGCGTCGGCGACATTGAACACATATTTGAACTCATGCGTGCCCCAGAAGGCATGGATGAAGTCGACGACATAGCCGAAGCGGATCCGGTCGAGGATATTGCCGAGCGCGCCGCCGAGCACCAGCCCGAGCGCGACGACATCGACGCGGTTGCGCTCCCGCCACAGCCACAGCGCCACCGCGACCGAAATCCCGCCGGTCGCGAGCACAAGCAGCCAGCGCGTCATGTCCGTCCCGCCATTGAACATGCCGAGCGACACGCCGGTGTTCTCGACCCAGACGAGATTCATGAACGGCAGCACGTCGACAAACCCGCGCTCGCGCAGCCCGACGCCGCTCACGATCCAATATTTGACGATCTGATCGATGACGAACACGGTCGCGGCGAGCGAGAAGCCGAGCGCGCGCAAGGGCTTTGCTTCACCCTCGACCGAGCGGCGGAACCGCACGCGCTCCTCGCTCACGGACGACCCCAAGAAACACCTGTCATCCCGGCCTTGAGCCGGGACCCAGCGAAACCAAAAAGCTGCGAGCGAAGCTCGCGCCGCCCTGACCCGGGCGGCACTGGGTCCCGGGTCAAGCCCGGGATGACAGGCTGGGGTTCACGCCGCATGCGCCACCACATCCTCGCAGCGGTCGCACAAATCGCCATCCTCGACGACCTCAGGCAGATGCCGCCAGCAGCGGCCGCACTTGTGCTTGGTGGTCTTTGCCACATGCCAGTCGCCCAGATGGACAGTCGACGAAATGAACACCTCGGCGAGATCTATGTCATCAGGCTGCGTCGGTACGGTAACCTCAGCTTCAAGCCCAGACCCGATCACCTTGTCGCGCCGGAACGGCTCGATGCGTTCTGTCACAAGCGCGCGAAGATTCCTGACCTGAGACCATTTTTCGCCCAAGCTCGGATCATTCCACCCCGCCTCAACCTCCGGCCACTCCAGCAAATGCACGCTCCCGCCCTCGGGAAACCGCGTGCCCCACACTTCCTCAGCGGTGAACACCAGCACCGGTGCCGCCCACCGCACCAGCGCATGGAACAGCGTATCCAGCACCGTCCGGTACGCCCGCCGCTTCGGCGACGTGGCTGCGTCGCAATAGAGGCTGTCCTTGCGGATATCGAAGAAGAAGGCGCTCAGATCATTGTTCGCGAAATCGCCGAGCAGCCGGACATAGCTGTTGAAGTCGAAATCATCGACCGCCACGCGCAGCTTCGCGTCCATGTCCGCGAGCAGGTGCAGCACATAGCGCTCAAGCTCGGGCATCGCCGCCACGTCGGTGATACGCTCCGCCTCGTCGAAGCCCTCCAGCGCCCCGAGCAGATAGCGGAAGGTGTTCCGCAGCTTCCGATACTGGTCCGCCACGCCGCGGATGATCTCGTCGCCGATGCGGTGATCTTCGGTGAAGTCGGCGCTCAGCGCCCACAGCCGGATGATGTCCGCGCCGAACTCGCGCATCAGCTTGATCGGATCGGTGGTGTTGCCGAGCGACTTCGACTGTTTATAGCCTTTGGAATCGAGCGTCATGCCGTGCGTGAGCACCGCCTTGTACGGCGCCCGCCCGCGCGTTCCGCAGCTTTCCAGCAGCGAGGACTGGAACCAGCCGCGATGCTGGTCGGAGCCTTCGAGATAGAGGTCGGCCGGCCAAGTCAGGTCGGGCCAGCGCCCGCTTTCCAGCACGAAGGCATGAGTGCAGCCGCTGTCGAACCACACATCCAGAATGTCGGTCTGCTGCTGCCAGTCGGCGAGGTTATAGCTGTTGCCGAGATACTCCTGCGCCCGCTCCTCGCTCCACGCATCGACGCCGCCCTCGCGCACCGCCGCAACGATGCGCGCATTGACCGCCGGGTCGTTCAGATATTCGCCCGTCGCCCGGTTGACGAACAGCGTGATAGGCACGCCCCAGGCGCGCTGGCGGCTGATCACCCAGTCGGGCCGCCCCTCGACCATCGCATTGATCCGGTTGCGCCCCTTTTCGGGCACGAAGCGCGTGTCGGCGATGGCGGCGAGCGCGAGGTTGCGCAGCGTTGCACCCTCTCCCCTTGAGGGAGAGGGCGACTCGTCGCCAGACGAGCGGGGAGAGGGGACAGTGCGCTCAAAATTCCCCTCTCCCGTCTCGCTTCGCTCGCCACCCTCTCCCTCAAGGGGAGAGGGAAGAAGCGCATCCATCGGGATGAACCACTGCGGCGTGCAGCGGAAGATCACCTTGGCCTTGGAGCGCCAGCTGTGCGGATAGCTGTGCTTGTAATCCGCGCTCGCCGCGAGCAGCGCGCCGGCCTCGCGCAAATCCGAACAGATCGGCCCGTCCGGCGCATTGAGCTTCGGCGCGATGACCGAGCCCTGCCCGCCCATCCACGCCCAGTCGGCGCGGTATTTTCCGTCGCCTTCAACCGCGAACACCGGCTCGATGCCGTGCGCCTTGCACAGCAGGAAATCATCCTCGCCGTGGTCGGGCGCCATATGAACGAGGCCCGTGCCGGACTCGGTGGTGACAAAGTCACCGGGCAGAAACGGCCGCGGCTTGGCAAAGAAGCCTCCAAGATGGTGCATCGGGTGGCGGGCGACGGTGCCCGCTAGTTCCGATCCCTTACGAACCAAGATGTGACCGACATCGCTGTTGTCGAAATCGCATCCGATACGCTTCAAGAACGTGGCGACAAGATCGTCCGCCACGAGAATCAGCTTGTGCCGCCAGCGCTCTAGGTGTGGCTTATCGTCGATCTCACCTGTTTTGATCTCGAACAGCGCGTAAGAGACCTCCGGCCCATAAGCGATCGCCTGATTGACCGGGATCGTCCACGGCGTCGTCGTCCAGATCACCGCATGCGCGCCGACCAGTTCCGGGATCGGCGACTCCACAATCTCAAACGCCACATCGATCTGCGTCGACGTGATATCCTCATACTCGACCTCAGCCTCCGCCAGGGCCGTCTTCTCCACCGGCGACCACATCACCGGCTTCGCGCCGCGGTACAGCTGCCCGCTCTCGGCGAATTTCATCAGTTCGGCGACGATGGTCGCCTCCGCCTCGAAATCCATCGTGAGGTAAGGATGGTCCCAGTCGCCGTTGATGCCGAGCCGCTTCAGCTGTTCGCGCTGCGTATCCACCCAATGCTGTGCATAGGCGCGGCACTCGGCGCGGAACTCGACGGGCGGGACCTCGTCCTTGTTCTTCTTCTTCGCGCGATACTGCTCCTCGACCTTCCATTCGATCGGCAGGCCGTGGCAGTCCCAGCCCGGCACATAAGGCGCATCCTTGCCGAGCAAATTCTGCGTCCGGCACACCATGTCCTTCAGGATATGGTTCAGCGCATGGCCGATGTGCATGTCGCCATTGGCATAGGGCGGGCCGTCGTGAAGGATGAATTTCTCGCGCCCCCGCCGGCTCTCGCGCAGCCGCTCGTACAGCCCCATCTCCTGCCACGCCGCGAGGATGCCCGGCTCCTTCTGCGGCAGGCCGGCCTTCATCGGAAAGCCGGTCTTCGGCAGGAAGACGGTGTCGCGATAGTCTGTCTTTGGCGCGTCGGCGGTATCGGTCATGGCGCGGCAGGCTCTACCCGCCGCAAGGCCGCCTTGTCGAGGCCAGCGCGCCCTGTGCCTTGTTGCGCCGCACCAATTCGACTATAGGCGGCGCGCAACAGCCGGGGCCGCACCCGGCTCTTTTCATTTATCGGACAGGCCGGCACGACATGCAGCTTCGCAATATCGCCATCATCGCGCACGTCGATCATGGCAAGACCACCCTCGTCGACCAGCTGTTCCGCCAGTCGGGCACCTTCCGCGACAACCAGCGCATCGCCGAGCGCGCGATGGATTCGAACGACCTCGAAAAAGAGCGCGGCATCACCATCCTCGCCAAATGCACCTCGATCGAGTGGCATGGCACGCGCATCAACATCGTCGACACCCCCGGCCACGCCGACTTCGGCGGCGAGGTCGAGCGCATCCTGTCGATGGTCGACGGCGTGATTCTGCTCGTCGACGCCGCCGAAGGCGCGATGCCGCAGACCAAGTTCGTCACCGGCAAGGCGCTGGCGCTCGGCCTCCGCCCGATCGTCGTCGTCAACAAGATCGACCGCCAGGACGCGCGCGCCCAGGAAGTGCTCGACGAGGTGTTCGACCTGTTCGTGAGCCTCGAGGCCTCCGACGAGCAGCTCGACTTCCCCGTCCTCTTCGCCTCGGGCCGCAACGGCTATGCCGGCGACAATGCCGATGTGCGCTCGGGCGACCTGTCGCCGATGTTCCAGACCATTGTCGACCATGTCCCGCCGCCGAGCGCCGATCCGAACGGCCCGTTCAAATTCCTCGTGACGCTGCTCGACCGCGACAATTTCCTCGGTCGCATCCTCACGGGCCTGATCTTCTCCGGCTCGATCAAATTGAACGCGCCGATCCACGCGCTCGACCCCGACGGCAAGATCGTCGAGCAGGGCCGCGCCTCGAAACTCCTCGCCTTCCGCGGCCTTGAGCGCGTGCCGGTCGAGGAAGCCGGTGCCGGCGACATCATCTCGATCGCCGGTCTCACCAACGCGACCGTCGCCAACACCATCTGCGACCCCGGCGTCACCGAGCCGCTGCACGCGCAGCCGATCGACCCGCCGACGCTCTCCATGCGCTTCGCCGTCAACGATTCGCCCTTCGCGGGCCGGGAGGGGACCAAGGTCACCAGCCGCATGATCCGCGACCGCCTGATGCGCGAATCCGAATCGAACGTCGCGATCAAGGTCACCGAGAGCGCCGACAAGGACAGTTTCGAAGTCGCCGGCCGTGGCGAGCTTCAGCTCGGCGTGCTCATCGAAACGATGCGCCGCGAAGGCTTCGAGCTCGGCATCAGCCGCCCGCGCGTGCTGTACCGCGACGGCCCCACCGGCGGCCGCGAGGAGCCCTATGAGACCGTCGTCATCGACGTCGACGAGGAATATTCGGGCACCGTCGTCGAGAAGATGGCGATCCGCAAAGCCGAGCTCACCGACATGCGCCCGAGTGGCGGCGGCAAGCAGCGCATCACCTTCTCGGCCCCGTCGCGCGGCCTGATCGGCTATCACGGCGAGTTCCTGTCGGACACGCGCGGCACCGGCATCATGAACCGCATCTATGAGAAATACGGCCCCTACAAAGGCAGCATCGAGGGCCGCAAGAACGGCGTTTTGATCTCCAACGGCGGCGGCGAGGCCAATGCCTATGCGCTCAACATGCTCGAAGAGCGCGGCATCCTGATGGTCGCCCCCGGCGACCCGCTCTACGAGGGCATCATCATCGGCGAGAACGCCAAGCCTGACGACCTTGAAGTCAACCCGATGAAGGCCAAGCAGCTCACCAACTTCCGCGCGAGCGGCGGCAAAGACGACGCCATCCGCCTGACCCCGCCGAAGCGGCTGACGCTGGAGCAGGCGATTGCGTACATCGACGAGGACGAACTGGTCGAAGTGACCCCGAAGAGCATCCGGCTGCGCAAGACGCATCTGGATCCGCATGAGCGGAAACGGGCGAGCCGCGCCAAGGCTGCTTAGGCGCGCATGCGTTCGAGTTCGTCGATCAGGGCTTCGTTACGCCCGTGAAAGCTCTCGATCATCGCTCGCAGGAACTCCTCGGCCTCGACCGACTCTGACCGGAATGGATGGCCGGCCCGTAACCCAAGTTGACGCAGGAAGATCAGTTGGGTGCGCCCGTTGCCTTCGCGAAAGGGATGGATGGCGTTCAGGTCCGCCAGAAAATCCGCTGCCCGAACGATGAAGTCGTCGGGATCGCTACCGGGCAGAAATTCAGGCGCGTCCAAGCGCTTGAAGAGTCGTTCCATCTCGCCAGCGATATACTCAGGAAAGGCAAACCAATTGCCGCCTTTGCCTGTGCGGATCGTGCGATATTCGCCCGCCCAGCCATAGACATCGCCGAACAAATGCCGGTGCAGCGCGCAATAATCCGCAGGGTCGAAATCGTTCATCGGCGGAAGGTCGAAACTGCGCAGCCCGACGCGGACGATTTCGAACTCCGCCAATTCCTCGGCATCGCGTAGGCCGGGGAGGTTGATAAGCGTGTCAGTGCCCGGATAGCAGGCCGGATCATCGACAGTCTCATACCGGTCGCCGACCATGGTGTGTCAGGCAGCGAGCGCGCTTGGTTTGGAAGGCGACCCTGCGGAGTCTTCAAGCGTGGCGCGCGCTTCGGCGGAGAGCGACAGACCCTCGACTTCACTAATGGCCTCGTAGGACCGGACGCCGAGCGACGGTGACGTTTGCGCTAGCGCATCCTCAATCGCGGCGATTTCGTCGGGAGTCAGCCCAAAGGCACGATACACTTCGGCGTTGATCTGCGCTTCAGCGTGGGCGACGCGTTTGCCGAGCGTTTTCGCTTGTGCACGCTGGTCGCCGTACCAACTCTCCCAATCGTCGCGCTCGCTAGGGCGAATGTCAGTGCGGCAGCGTTTAACGATCAATTGCCGTAACTGCGCAAAATCCAATGTCGGCCAATCTCGAAACGCAGCATTTCCCTGGATCGCACTAGCAATATCCGCAAGCCGATGGATCGTGGCGTCGATGAGTCGGCCAAGAGCCTGAGTTGCTTCGTGAATATCGGCAACAATCGCCCCAAGATCGACAAGCGACGGCACGGGGAGCTGACCTACAAATTCCGTCCGGAGCCGCAAATAGCCATTCTGAGCGATATTCGTTAGGCCGGTGAAATAAAACCATGCGGCGCGGCTGTTTAGAAGTGCGCACAATTCAGGACTATCGCTAGGAATAAAATATCCGGTGTTCGCCAGCATCGCGCCCTCGCGCTCGATCGAGAACGTGCCGCGATTTGAAATGTCGCAGTATGCAATCTTCGGCGCTGCAAATTGTGGTGCATAGGCCGCTTGCGCCTGCTGCAATTCCCACCACTCTTGTTCGGTGGCGCGGTTCTTTAACTGCTCGCGAAATTTCGCCAGATGGTCACGCACCGCCGGATAGGCGTTGATGTCGATTGCCTTTTTAGGCGTGTAGATCAGCCAGCGTTCGACACGATCGACGTGCCAGCGTTTCAAATCCTCACCGATAAGAAAGGGCCTTAGAATCTCCGCACTTTTGGCATCCCGCGCGATCAGAGCGTCATGAGTGGCACGGTCGATAATGAAAGCCGCGTTCAGACCTGTCTTGATGCCATAAAGCGGAGCGCCATAAACCTCCCGCAGCGTTTGGCGGCCCGTCGCCATTTTGGCGCGAATCGCGTCGAGACGATCGCTTTCAAAGCGCCAGGTGCCGGCCCCGAGCCGGGCCTGCGGCATCGGCAATGCATCGCTGTCGAATGCCTTGCCGAGATCGTCAGGCAAGGCACGGACATTGAGATAGGACAGGGTGCCGCCGTCGGCCAGTGCGCCGTTCTTCAGAACCACGATGGCGGGATAGGTGGTGACGCCCTCGAACACCTGCAGGTCGCCGAAATCGACCACCGCCTCGACCGACGTGGTGGACGCCAGATAATCGCGCAGCGGCTTGCCCGAGCCGGTGCGGAAGAAGGTCGACGAGGAAATGAAACCGAGCCGCCCACCGGGCTTGAGCAGGCGCACCCCTAGTTCGAAGAAATAGGCGTAAAGGTCGGCGCGGTCCGATGCGACAGTGAAGCGCTTCTCCAGATGCGACTTGATCGGCTTGACCAGTTCCATGCGGACATAGGGCGGGTTGCCGAGAATGATGTCGAACCCGCCTTCCTTGCCTTCGAGGATCGATGCGAAACGCTCCTGCCAAGAGAAGGGGCGCGGATGGAATTTCGCGTCATCGACAAGGCTGTTGCCGTGCTTGATGTTGCCGTCGAGGCTTTCGAGCGCGCGCTCGCGCTTGGCGGTTTGCAGCCACAGGGCGAGCTTGGTGATCTCGACGCTTTCGGCATTCACATCGACGCCGAACAGGCTGTTGGTGACGATCTCGACATCGGCATTTTCGTTGAGATGTGTCAGCAGGCCAGGGTTCAATTCGCTGAGCCGGTCGCGCACACGCTTCTGCTCGGCATAGAGGAAGTCGAACGCCGCAATCAGGAACGCGCCCGAGCCGCAGGCGGGGTCAAGGACGCGCAGCGCGGCGAGCCGGTCGAGATAGGCGGTCCAGAAGTCGCGTTCGCCGGTCTTGCCGCGCCACACGATTTCGCCGCTGCCGTCGATGCTGCCGTAGTCGGGGAGCAGCGCTGCGTTGAGTTCAGCCAGATGCGCGCCGATGGTGCGTTCGACGATGAAGCGGGTGATGAAGTCGGGCGTGTAGACGACGCCTTCGCGCTTTTTCTTGGTCGCGGCGGGCGGGGCCTCGATCCCTGCTTCGGCCTTTTCCTTTTCGATGTCTGTGATCGACTGTTCGAAGATATGGCCGAGTATGGTGACCGAGATTTCGCTTTCGAAATCATAGCCGCCGAGCAGCGCGAAACGCTCGACCAGATGGTCGGGCAGTTCGAGTGCGTCGATCAGCGGGTCGGTCTTGAACAGTCCGCCATTATAGCGGGGGATGTCGTGCGGTGGCGCACCCAGATCGACCCAGCCGAACAGCGTGCGCAGCTGGTGCCACTTCGGCACCGGGTTGAATTTGCTGGTTTCAGTCACCGCGTCGTGAAGGCTGCGCTCCGGAAGCAGACGTTTGTCCTCGGCAAAGGCGATGAACAGCAACCGGTCCAGCAGCGTCTGCACGATCCGGATGCGGTCTTCGGCGATGATTGCCGGGTGCTGGTCGCGGACATATTGGCTGAGTTCGCGGCGCAGGTCCTTATAGTCCGCGTAGAGCTTGTCGGTGACTTCGCGATCCGCGTCGGCGCTGCGACGAAGCAGATCGTCGGTGCGGCCCGACAGCAATTGCCCGGCGTGAAGCAGCGTCTGAAAGCGCTGGAGTTCGTCACGGTCGGCCAGCTTCTTGAGGTCGAAGCTCTCATAGTTGAGCCGCCCGTAGCCGACCGCGTAGAGCCGCAATTCCTTCATGTTGCAGACCAGCACCCAGCGCGCGCCGGGAGCGTCCATCGCATAGTCCCAGGCCTGCTGGACCGGCGTCTTGTTGCGACCGGGCATGATCCGGTCGAGCGGCACCTTCGGGCCCTTCAGCTCGAGCGGCGCGAGCACCTTCGTGCCGTCGGGTCCGAAGTGGCCCAGCGCGACATCCACCCTCGTCCCGCCGGGGATGGGCTGCTGTACCTGCATCGTGCCCGCTTGAGCCGGTGTGGACGCGGCGTAACCAAGCACGCCTTGCAGGACGATGCGATTGAACTCCTGTTCAAGCTGCGTTTCGCTCTGCAAGTCGATGCCGACGTCAGCGGCCCGTGCCGCCCACTCACTAGCGGCAGCAAGTTCCTCAAGCGTCGGGCTGCGCGGGTGCGATCTGGCCGTTGCCGAAAGGAGCCGGGCGTTAAAAAGAGCCATGCCGTATCTTCGCGTTTTTGGGCGCGCTGGTCCAGTCTAACCCGCAGAGCGGCGGCGGAGATTCGCAACGGTGCCGCGGCGGATCGATGACCTCACCGGCGACGTTCATGCGCGCCGATGCACCGGCGCAACGGCTCCGGAAAACAGAACGTAAGGCGAACAAACCGCTGTCCTACACCCCACAAAATCCGTACAAACTGGCGGGTTTCCGAATCGCTCGCCCGAAAGGCCCGACCATGCCCACCCGCTCCCCAATCAACCGCGAGGCCCGCCCCGCCGACGCTCCGCCACGCCAAAACCCCCAAGTCACAAAATTACAATTCCGCCGCAGATTTTGAAACGTGAACACAGATTGTCCGCGAAGTTTGCGAAGTTAAGCCGCCGCGCCGCCGCGTCCGCGCCGCGTTCCGTCCACCCCCTTTGCAACTTTCCCGGGAACGGCTCGTTGTCCAGCCGTTCCATTCAACAGGGTTAGGACAATCAATATGGCTGACATCAACGAAGGCCGCGGCGGGCGCACCATTCTGATCATCATCGTGGTGATCGCGCTGATCGCGGCGGTGACCTTTGCGATGGGCTTGTGGAATCTCGATTCGAGCGGCTCGCTGAAGGCGCCCGAGGTCAAGGTTTCGGCCGAGGGTGGCGAAGTGCCGAATGTCGATCTGAACACCGGCAGCATCGACGTCGGCACCAAGACCGAGACGGTCAAGGTTCCGGAAGTCGATGTGTCGACGCACGACACCGACATCAAGCTGCCGACGATCGACGTGAAAAAGGCCGATAACGACGGCAAGGCGACCAAGTAGCTCTGCCGCGCGACCCGGCAGGTCAGGCCCGGTGCAGCGATGCGCCGGGCCTTTCCTTTTGGCGGCGGGCGCGCCAATCCTTCCGCGCATGAGCTTTCCGCCCTCCGAACCCATGGCCCGAGCGCTCGCGGCCGCCGAGGCGGCGGGGCAGCGCGGCGAGGTGCCGATCGGCGCGGTGGTCGTCGATCCGGCGGGGAGGATCGTCGCCGAGGCGGGCAACCGGACGGTGGAGCTCAGTGACCCGACAGCGCATGCCGAAATGCTGGTCATCCGCGCTGCCTGTGCCGCCGCCGGCTCGCAGCGGCTGCCCGGCCATGATCTCTACGTGACGCTGGAGCCCTGCCCGATGTGCGCCGCCGCGATCTCCTTCGCGCGCATCCGGCGGCTGACCTGGGGCGCGGCCGATCCGAAGGGCGGCGGCGTCGAACATGGCCCCCGCATCTATGCCCAGCCGACCTGCCACCACCGGCCCGAGCTCTATTCGGGCATCGGCGAGGCGGCGTCCGCGGCGCTGCTGCGCGGCTTCTTCGCCGGGCGGCGGGACTGACGCTCGCAATTTCTGACGACGCGCCCTAGACTGGAGCGCTTCGACACGAGGATCGTTCAAGCCGCGATGCACGCCTACCCCTGGTCCGATGTCGCGATCATCCTGCTGCTCGTCGCCGTCAACGGCGTCTTCGCCATGTCCGAACTGGCGATCGTCTCGTCGCGCCGCCCGCGATTGCAGGCAATGGAGAAGGCCGGCAGCCGCGGTGCGACGGTCGCGCTGCTGCTCGCCGCCGAGCCGAGCCGCTTCCTGTCGACGGTGCAGGTCGGCATCACCGCCGTCGGCGTGGTCGCGGGTGCCTACTCGGGCGCGAGCCTCGGCGGGCCAACTGGCGAGCGGCTTGAAGCGCTCGGCCTCAGCCACGAACATGCGCTGACCGCCGGCTTCGCGCTGGTCATCGCGTTGACGACTTATGCCTCGCTGATGGTCGGCGAGCTGATCCCCAAGCAATTCGCGCTGCGCGCGCCCGAGCCGATCGCCGCCTTCACCGCGCCGATCCTGCTCTGGCTGTCGAAGGCAGCGGCACCCTTGGTCTGGCTGCTCGACCAGTCGAGCGCGCTGGTGTTCCGCGTGCTGCGGCTCAACCGCGAGTCGGACACGCAGGTGACGGCGGAGGAGCTGCACCTCGTCGTCGCCGAGGCGACCTCGGCCGGCGTCATCGAGGAGAGCGAGCGGCAAATGATCTCGGGCGTCATGCGCTTGGCCGACCGGCCGGTGCGCGGCGTGATGACCCCGCGCGGCGAGGTCGACTGGCTCGACGCCGATGCCGACGAAGCGACGATCCGCGCCAAACTCGTCGAAACGCAGCACACCCGCCTCGCCGTCGCCGAAGGCTCGATCGATAAGATCGTCGGCATCGTCCAGGCGCGCGACGTGGTGCAGGCGCTCATCGAGGGCAAGCGGCTCGACCTGCGCGAACTGGTGCGCCGCGCGCCGGTGATCCCCGACATTGCCGATGCGACCGATGCGCTCGCGGTGCTGCAACGCGCCGCCGTGCCGATGGCGCTGGTCCATGACGAATATGGGCATTTCGAGGGGCTGATCACGCCGGCCGACCTGCTTGCGGCAATCGCGGGTGCGTTCCGGTCGGATGAGGACGACGACAGCGACCCGCCGCTGGTCCAGCGCGCCGACGGGTCCTGGCTCGTGTCAGGCTCGATGCCCGTCGACGAAATGGCCGAACGG
Organism: Sphingomonas paucimobilis; assembly: GCA_943370355.1. Lineage (GTDB taxonomy): Bacteria > Pseudomonadota > Alphaproteobacteria > Sphingomonadales > Sphingomonadaceae > JADCGM01. Next base: position 38,845 of record CALRQP020000023.1, on the reverse strand, counting down.
CTCGGCATCGACCTCGACGACGACCGCGATTTCCACACCGCCGCCGGCTACGCGCTCGACGCGATGAAACGCATCCCGGTCACCGGCGACATGTTCACCGCCGACGGCTGGCAGTTCGAGATCGTCGACATGGACGGCCGCAAGATCGACAAACTGCTGGCGAGCGCCGTGCCGAAACGCGGCGACGGCTAACGCCGGAGCGCCGCGTCGACCTGCGCTGCGGCTGCCGCTGCCAGTGGTTCAAAGGTCTTGGACGTCTCGATCGCATGCGCTGACGCTGCCGTGCCCCGCACGACGCGGCCCTTGATCCCATGGATGATCGCGGCAAGCCGGAACATGTTGTAGGCGAGATAGAAGTCGAGATTGGGGATGCCGTCGGGCCGGCCGGTGCGGCGGCAATAGGCGGCGACATATTCGGCTTCGCTGGGCAGGCCGAGTGCCTCGAGATCCTGTCCGGCGAGCGCGGCGCTGCCGATGCCGCCCGGCATGCGGTACATCATCAGATGATAGCTGAAATCGGCCATCGGGTGGCCAAGCGTCGACAATTCCCAGTCGAGCACCGCGACGACCTTGGGCTCGGTCGGGTGGAAGATCATATTGTCGCAACGATAGTCGCCGTGGACGATACTGGTCTCGTCGCCCGCCGGGATATTGTCCGGCAGCCATTCGACGACCTTGTCCATGTTCGGGTCGCGGCCGGCGCCTGTGTCTTCGAGATATTGCTTCGACCAGCGGCCGATCTGGCGCGCGAAATAATTGCTGGGCTTGCCGAAGTCGGCGAGGCCGATCGCGGCATAGTCGGTATTGTGCAGCGCCGCGATCGTGGCGTTCATCGCGTCGAAATAGGCGCGGCGTTCGGCCTTGGGCTGTTGCGGGAAGGTGCTGTCCCAGATCACCCGGCCATCGACGCAGTCCATGATGTAGAAGGCAGTGCCGACGATGCTTTCGTCCATGCACAGGCCGAAGGTGCGGGGCGCGGGGAAGCCTGTCGAATGCAGCGCGGTGATGACCTTATACTCGCGGTCGACGGCATGGGCTGATGGCAGCAGATTGCCCGGCGGCTTGCGGCGCAGCACATAATTCTGGCCGGGCGTGATGAGCTTGTAGGTCGGGTTGGATTGGCCGCCCTTGAACTGCTCGACGGTCAGCGGGCCTTTGAACCCTTCGACATTGGCGGCCATCCACGCCGCAAGCGTGCCGGCGTCGAATCCGAGACCGGCGCGGACCGCTTCGGTCCCCGAAAATTGTTCCTGACGGCTGGTCATGCCTTCTCCCGTTCGACGGCGCGCCAGCCGATGTCGCGGCGGCAGAAGCCGCCGGGCCAGTCGATGGCGTCGACCCCTGCATAGGCGGCGGCCTGCGCCTCGGTCACGCTGTCACCTATCGCAGTCACCGCAAGAACGCGCCCGCCGGTGGCGATGAGCTGTCCTGTCGTATCGCGCGAGGTTCCGGCGTGGAAAACCAACGCGCCGGTCGCCTCAGCTGCTTCGACACCGCTGATGACCGTCCCAGTGCGCGGCGTGCCCGGATAGCCCTCGGCCGCCATGACCACGTCGAGCGCCGCTTCGTCGCGCCACTCGAGTTTGATCTCGTCGAGCTGGCCACTGACGGTTGCGCACAGGATTTCGACGAGGTCCGACTCGAGCCGCGCCATGAGCACCTGACATTCGGGATCGCCGAAGCGGACATTATATTCGATGAGCTTCGGCGCGCCGCCGTCGATCATCAGCCCGGCGAACAGCACGCCGCGGAACGGCGCGCCATCGGCGGCCATCGCCCGGATCGTTGGTAGTATGATCTCGCGCATCGTCCGCTCGACGACGGCCTCGGTCATCACCGGGGCGGGCGAATAGGCCCCCATCCCGCCCGTGTTCGGGCCGGTATCGCCGTCGCCGACGCGCTTGTGATCCTGCGCACTGCCGAAGGCGATCGCATGTTCGCCGTCGCAGATCGCGAAAAAGCTGGCTTCCTCGCCGGTCAGATAATCCTCGATGACGATGGCGCTGCCCGGCGCGGCGAGCAGGCGTTCGGCCGCCTCGACTGCCTCGGCATGGCTTTCGGCGATCACCACGCCCTTGCCTGCGGCAAGCCCGTCCGCCTTGACGACGATGGGCAGCGCATGACCGTCGATATAGGCCAATGCCGCCGCAACATCGTCGAACCGCGCATAGCCGGCGGTCGGGACCCCGGCCCGGTCGCACAGCGCCTTGGTGAAGGCCTTCGACCCCTCCAGTCGGGCGGCCGCTGCGGTCGGGCCGAACACCATGATGCTTTCGGCGGACAGGCTGTCGGCGAGGCCCGCGACCAGCGGCCCCTCGGGCCCGACGACGACCAGTCCGACATCATGTTCGTCGCAGAAGGCGACCACCGCGGCATGGTCGCCGATATCCAGCGCGACGCACTCGGCGTCGCGCGCGATCCCGGCATTGCCCGGCGCGCACCAGAGTTTTTCCAGCCGCGGCGACTGGCGCAGCTTCCAGCACAGCGCATGCTCGCGCCCACCGCTCCCGATCACCAGCACGTTCATGCTTGTCTTTCACCCAAAATGCACCGGCGCGACGCTGCTGCCGACTGCTCAGTCGCCTATTTGGGGAATAACTGGAAGTCCGAACCCCGGCCAATGGCCTCCCATGTGACCTGATCGCGACCCCAGACCCTAAGCTCTGCGCCATCGGCCTGAATTCTAAACGGCTCGCCGATGCGTAACTTAGCTCCTGAGCGCGGAAGGAAACGTACGAGCGTTGCACCCGGCGTGGGGTGGTCATTGCTTGGCTCGAGCGTAATGGCTGCCCTGTCTCTTCGGGACAGGTAGGGATCGTGTTCCGTTCCTCGCAAATAGCCGGTGATCTGGCGATCGATAAATGCGTGGTCCGAAAGGCCTTCCGACAATTCAAATACGGCGGTCCCGAATTTGCCGACCAGAGCATCTTCGCCAATGCCCAGTGCTGGCGAAGGGCCGAACTTCAGCACCAGGCCGTCCTCAGGGCCAATAAACCTGATCCGATAATATCGGCCCGTTTCCGCGAGGGGAGCCGCGTCCAATGGCTGCACGGTACCAGTAACCGTGCCCGTCTTTTCGACCGTCACCGATTGGGCGGTTTCGGCCACGGCTGCGAGGGCAGGTTTGGATGGTAGAGATGCGTCACCGGGGCTGTTAGCCACGGCGGCGGGGACCAGCTTGGACGGGACAGGAGCGACACTGGAGCTTTCACCCACCACTTGGGCCGCTGCGGACTTTTGCCAGTTGTCGATGATCTTTCCGCCGATCGCGGCGACCGCCCCAATGATCGCCACGATGATCGCCACGCGTCCTGTCTCTGTCACGTCCCTCTCCCCCGAACGAGCATAGCTTTTGCCGCCGATGCCGCAATATCCATGGTTCCTCCATGGCGACGGGACGGCTAGGGTCGGGTCGTGTCCGAACATCATGACAACGCGCCGCCGCTTTCCGTCAGCGAAATTGCCCATGCGCTGAAGCGCACCGTCGAGGATGCGTTCGGCCATGTCCGGGTGCGGGGCGAGCTGTCGGGCGTCAAGCGCGCCGCCTCGGGCCATCTCTATCTCTGCCTCAAGGACGACAGCGCGATTCTCGACGGCGTGATGTGGAAAGGCCCGGCGGGGGCCCTGAAATTCCGTCCCGAGGATGGGCTTGAGGTCATCGTGACCGGCAAGCTGACCACTTATCCGGGGCGGTCGAAATATCAGATCATCGTCGAGCGCATGGAGCCGGCCGGCGCGGGCGCGCTGATGGCGCTGCTCGAGGCGCGCAAGGCCAAGCTTGCGGCCGAAGGGCTGTTCGACACCGCGCGGAAACGTCCCCTGCCCTATTTGCCGGAGGTGATCGGCGTGGTGTCCTCGCCGACCGGTGCAGTGATTCGCGACATCCTGCACCGCCTCGCCGACCGGTTCCCGCGTCATGTCATCCTCTGGCCGGTGCTCGTGCAGGGCGAGACCGCCGCCGACCAGGTCGCGGCGGCGATTCGCGGCTTCAATGCCGGCGGCCCGTTCGCGCGGCCCGACCTGCTCATCGTCGCGCGCGGTGGCGGGTCGATCGAGGATCTGTGGGCGTTCAACGAGGAAGCAGTCGTCCGCGCCGTTGCCGAAAGCGCAATACCCGTCATCAGCGCGGTCGGGCATGAGACCGACACCACCCTCTGCGACTTCGCCGCCGACCGGCGCGCCCCGACCCCGACCGCCGCCGCCGAAATGGCGGTGCCGGTCCGCGCCGACCTGCAATTCGCGGTCGCCGAACTCGGCCTGCGTCTCGCCCGCTCGGCTGCCAAGGCGACAGAGCAGCGGCAGGAGCGCGTGGCAGCGCTCGCAGCGCGGCTGCCGACCCCGCAGGCACTGCTCGGTCTCAAGCGCCAGCGCAGCGACGAACTCGGCTTCCGCCTGCCGCGCGCGCTTCAATCCAATGTCGAAATCCAGCGCCGCCATTTCGCCAACAGCGCCGCCGCGCTGCGCCCAGCCCTGCTGACGAGCCGCCAATCACTCGGGCGCGAGCGGCTCACCCGCGCAGCCGAACGCCTGCTGACCAGCCGCACCGCACTGCTGCCGCCACGCGAGCGCTCGCTGACCCATGCCGCACGGCTGCTTGAGACGCTCAGCTACAAGGCGACGCTGCAACGCGGATATGCGGTTGTCCGGACCCGCGCGGGCGCTTACGTGACACGAACGGCGCAGGCCACCGGCGCGCTGCGCATCGAATTCGCCGACGGCGAGGTCGATGCCGCAGCTTCGGGACGCCCGCCCCGGCCGCGGCCCGCCGTGACCGGCAGCGTGCAGGGAGAGTTGCTATGATGCTCCAGTCGACGTCGCGGCCCGCCAGGCTGCATTATCTGTCGGGCTCGTTCCGCGTGCTGACCTCGGGCGATCATGTGCTGTGCGCGGTGACCAGTCAGCGCATTCCGCTGAACAGCCTGCGCTACTGGTCGTCGGAGCTTCAGGAGCCCTACGCCAACGCCGTCGCGGCCTCGAAACGCTATGCCGAGGCCAAGGCGCTCGGGACGATCAAATGAGGCTGACGCTGGCGCTGCTACTGGCGCTCGCCGCCTGCGCGCCGCAAACCGCCGCCCCGCCGCCCGCGCCTGCCGCCCCCACGCCCGTCGCGGCCCCCGCCCCACGCCCAACTGTCGCCCGGGTCGTCGATGGCGACTTCGCCTTTCGCGGCTCGATCACCCAGGGCGGCCTCGCCGTCGGCCGCGCGCCGGTCGGCACCCGCGAACTGACGCTTGACGGCCGCCGCCTGCGCATCGACCGCGATGGCCGCTTCCTGATCGGCTTCGGCCGCGACGCGCCCGATTTCGCTGTTGTCGAAGCGAAAATGGGCGACGGCACGCTGGTCCGCGTCAACCTGCGCGTCGCGCCGCGCGACTGGAAGATCGAACGCATCCCGTCGCTGCGCCAGAACCTGACCCCCAACCCGGAGTATGAGAAGCTGCGCTCCGACGAACTCGCCCGCATCAAGGCGGCGCGGGCCGTGACCAGCGATGCGACCGGCTGGACCGAGCGTTTCATCTGGCCCGTCAAAGGCCGGATCAGCGGCATCTACGGCTCGCAGCGCATCCTGGGCGGCGTGCCGATGAACCCGCACGGCGGCTTCGACATCGCCGCCCCCGCCGGCACCCCGCTGCTCGCGCCGGCCAGCGGCATCGTCGTGCTCGCCGCGCCGCCGAAGTTCAGCCTGGAGGGCAATCTGCTCATTGTCGATCATGGCAATGGGCTCTTCTCCTCCTTCCTGCACCTCTCGCGCATCGACGTCGCAGTCGGCGAGCACGTCCGGCAGGGCCAGCAACTCGGCGCCGTCGGCATGACCGGCCGTGCGACGGGGCCCCACCTGCACTGGGGGATGAATCTCGGCGAGATTCGAATCGACCCGCAACTGCTACTGCCGCCGGAAGGAGCGAGTACGCCGGCGGGCTGATGCCGTCAGACTTGGCACCCGACGGCAACTAAGCTGCGTCGTCAGGCAATTTCGATAGATGGCGCGGGCGAAGTTCCACGTTTTTTGCAAGCGTCTTGAAGCGGTCACCATCGGGCATTCTGACCGTAATCGTCGCGTGGCCCGTCTTGCTCAAACGCCAATCTTCAACGGTGCCGTACTGTCCCGCATGTACGCCACGGGTCACGACGCAATGATCGCCATTGCGAACTTCGATTGGCCGAGAATCTGCAGTCATGACGTCCTTTCGCGAGAGACAGCGGCGTGGTCGATTGCCGTCCGTTGCCTTGCCGGAGCGGACGAGAGCAATAGCTAACTTAGCTAAAATCGGGGCACCGGTTTGCCCCGCTTTCGATGGAACACCCCCAGATCGTACGTTGAATGTCCCGCCTTTGCAGCTAGTCTTTGGTCACAATCCGTGGAGGCGGCGCATGGGTAATCATTGCGGAGGGCTGGCGTGGTCGACAAGCGGAGGCAGGACATCGCAGTAGCGCTGAGCCCGGTTGAAGGCGGCACACGCTCCGGCTGGCCCGCCCTTCTTCTGCAGCAAGGATTTCCCGCTGAGGAAGACGGTTGCGCAATCGTCACTGGGGTTTTGGGGTCCTTTTCCGCCGTCGAACGCAACGCGCCCTGGCTTACTTATTGGGGCATCGACACCGCCACCGGGCATCCTGTCGGCATCTGCGGCTTCAAGGCTGACGCCGATGAAAAAGGTGTGGTCGAAATTGGCTATTTTACCTTCCCCAATCATGAGGGTTGCCGGGTTGCCTCAAACATGGCTGCAGGATTGCTGGAGATTGCCAGGCGCGGCGCCGCGGTGCGCGTCCTCGCCCACACATTGCCCGAAACAAACGCCTCGGTCGCCGTGTTGCTGCGGCTCGGATTCCAACGGGCCGGCATAGTCGAGGATCCCGAGGACGGGCCCGTGTGGGTCTGGTCCAAAATCATCGAACCGCAAGGTCATTGAGACATGCTTCAACCTATTTTGGTAGCCACTGGCATCGGGACGCTGCTGCAGATCGGAATGGTGGTCACCGGTCATCAGCTGCCCGCGATCAAGGCGTTGTTCGGGCCCGGCGGGATGCTCATCTCCCTGATCGCAGGTGCCCTATTCGCGCGACTGGCGGGAGCTGCTTGGGGTCAGGCGATTGCGGGAGGCGCGGTCGCGGGCGGGCTGTGTGCGCTGATAGGTATCGGCGTCAGCGTTCTGCTAAAGGACGTTCCGGCCTGGCTGCTCATATTCGGTACGATCGGCTCGGCGGTTGCCGGATTGGCAGGCGGCGCACTTGGTCGCTGGCTCGGCGGGCAGTGAGCTAGGACGGCCTTGACGCCATGAGCCCGAAAGCGCGGCCCAGCGGATCGAGCGCGAGCGCCATCGCGTCGCCATCGGGCAGCAGCTGCTTGCCGATAACGATACGTCCGCCCAGTTCGGCAAGGCGAACGAGCGCATCGTCGATATCCTCGACCTCGACATAAAGCTGCACGGTCTCGGGTGCGCCCGGCGGTGCCGGCCAGATGCCGCCGTCGATGCCCTTGGGGGCGTCTGTCGCAACCTGGCGATAGCCCAAGCCATTGTCGGCGGAAAAGCGCCAGCCAAACAGCTCCTCATAGAAGTGCGCGGTCGCCTCGGGATCGGCGGTGATCATCTGCCAGTGCGCAACAGCTCCGGTCATTTCACGAACTCCTCCTGAATCACGGTCCATACGGACCCGTGCATCTGCAGCAGACCGAGGCGCAGAAGCCGGTTGATCGATATGTTGACACGGTCGACCGGCACGCCAAGCGCATCCGCGATGCGCGGCGTGGTCGGCGCATCCAGATCGGCCACCACATCCAGCAGGCTGAGATCGAGCGGGTCGAACTCGCGGCCCACCGCCTTTGCGGCCGGGCCAAGCCCCAGCCGATCCGCCACCCTGTTGATCGCCACCGCTGTCATAGGCCTGACGCCGCGCAGCCACTGCGACAGCGTCGCATGATCACAATCGAGATCGCGCGCGAACGCCCGCAGCGAATAGCGCGGATTGCGCCCCTGCCGCCCCTCGAACCTGTGCTGCAGATAGGCCTCGAACCCCATGCCCCGGACTTAACATCGCCAGAGATGGGAGGCCATCGGAGCGCAGGACAAAGTGGGGCGAGCCGCTGCACCATGACGGAGCGGCTCGTGTCCGGATAGCATAACGCCCCGCCTACTTCGGCGTAGACACCAGACACCACGCGACGCCAATGAAAGAGGGGCGACAATCCGCTGATTGCCGCCCCTTTTTTAAAGCTTAGTCAAAAATTGCTGAAGCTTATTCGTCCCCGGTCAAAAACGCCGGTGCGAAGGTCGGCTCTGCGCCGCCCTCGGCGCGCTCCGGGCGCGGGCCACGATCGCCGCGATCCCCGCCATCCCGGCGCGGACCACGGTCACCGCCATCGCGGCGCGGGCCGCGGTCACGGTCGCCGCCGCGTCCGCCGCCGTCGCGGCGGGGGCCACGGTCGCCGCGCGGGCCGCGATCGTCGCCGCCTTCACGCGGCGGGCGGGTGTCGGGCAGTTCCTCGCCCGTCTCCTGATCGACGAGGCGCATCGACAGGCGGACCTTGCCGCGCTCGTCCATCGCCAGCACCTTGACCTTGACCTGCTGGCCCTCGGTCAACACGTCCTTCACATTGGCGACGCGCTCATTCTTGATCTCGGAGATGTGGACGAGGCCGTCCTTGGCGCCCATGAAGTTCACGAACGCGCCGAAATCGACCATCGACACGACCTTGCCGGTGTAGATCTTGCCGACCTCGGCCTCTTCGGTGATGCCCTTGATCCAGGCGATCGCCGCCTCGATCTGCGCATTGTCCGAGGACGACACCTTGATCAGCCCCTCGTCGTCGATGTCGACCTTCGCACCCGTCGTCGCGACGATCTCGCGGATCACCTTGCCGCCAGTGCCGATGACTTCGCGGATCTTCGACTTGTCGATCTGCAGCGTGACGATGCGCGGCGCATGCGCGCTGAGCTCTTCACGCGTGTGATCGAGCGCCTTGGCCATTTCGCCGAGGATGTGCGCGCGGCCGGCGCTGGCCTGCGCCAAGGCCGCCTTCATGATCTCCTCGGTGATGCCGGCGATCTTGATGTCCATCTGCAGCGACGTGATGCCCTGCGACGTGCCAGCAACCTTGAAGTCCATGTCGCCGAGGTGATCCTCGTCGCCGAGGATGTCGGACAGGACGGCGAAGTCCTTGCCTTCGAGGATCAGGCCCATCGCGATGCCCGAGACGGGGCGCTTCAGCGGCACGCCGGCGTCCATCATGCTGAGCGAACCGCCGCAGACCGTCGCCATCGACGAGGAGCCGTTGCTCTCCGTGATGTCGGAGACGACGCGGATCGTGTAGGGGAACTCCTCCTTCGAGGGCAGCACCGCGTGCAGCGCCCGCCAGGCAAGCTTGCCATGGCCGGTGTCGCGGCGGCTGGGCGCGCCGAAGCGGCCGACTTCGCCGACCGAATAGGGCGGGAAGTTATAGTGCAGCATGAAATGCTCATAGTTGAGCCCGTTCAGGCCATCGATCATCTGCTCGGCGTCGCGGGTGCCGAGCGTCGTTGTGCAGATCGCCTGCGTCTCACCGCGCGTGAACAGTGCCGAGCCATGAGTGCGCGGCAGGAAGCCGACCATTGCCTCGATCGGGCGGACCTGATCCGTCTTGCGGCCGTCGATGCGGGTGCCGTCCTTCAGGATCGCGCCACGCACGATTTCCGATTCGAGCTTCTTGACGAGCTTGCCGGCGGCCATCTGGTCCTGCGGCGCGGCGTCGGCGAAGGCAGCCTTCGCCTTGGCGCGCATGTCGTTCAGCAGGTTCGAGCGCTTCGACTTGTCGGTGACCTTATAGGCAGCGGCGATATCGTCGCCGACCAGCGCCTTGAGCTTCGCCTTGGCAGCCGACAGGTCAGCCTGCGCGGGCATTTCCCACGGGTCCTTGGCGGCCTTTTCGGCGAGGTCGATGATCGCATTGACGACCTGCTGCGAGGCGCGATGCGCGAACATGACGGCGCCGAGCATGACGTCTTCGCTGAGCTCATTCGCTTCCGATTCGACCATCATCACGGCATTGGCGGTGCCGGCGACGACGAGGTCGAGATCGCCGTCCTTGCACTGCTGCAGCGTCGGATTGAGGATATATTCGCCGTCGATATAGCCGACGCGCGCACCGCCGATCGGGCCCATGAACGGCACACCAGCCAGCGTCATCGCAGCTGAGGCGGCGATCATCGCAAGGATATCGGGCTCATTCTCGCCGTCGTAGGACAGCACCTGAGCAATAACGTTGATCTCGTTGTAGAAACCCGACGGGAACAGCGGCCGCAGCGGACGGTCGATGAGACGCGAAACCAGTGTCTCCTTCTCGGTTGCGCCGCGCTCGCGCTTGAAGAAGCCGCCCGGGATGCGGCCGGCTGCGAAATACTTCTCTTGATAGTGGACGGTGAGCGGGAAGAAATCCTGGCCTTCCTTGACACTGCGCGCAGCGGTCACGGCGCACAGGACAACGGTCTCGCCGAGCGTCGCGAGCACCGCGCCGTCGGCCTGGCGGGCAACATGGCCCGTTTCCAGCGTCAGCGTCTTGCCGCCCCACTGGATCGATGTTTTCTGGATGTCGAACATGTAAGTTTTCCTTCGATGTCCGGCATCTTTCACGCCGGACGGCCTATACGGACCCGAACGCCCCATGCGCCGGGTCCGGAAATGGAACGGGCCCCCGTCATGGGAGCCCGGTCCGGATTGGGGTTACTTGCGGAGGCCCAGCTTGCCGATGAGGCTGGTGTAGCGGCCTTCGTCGCGGCTCTTCAGATAGTCGAGCAGGCTGCGGCGCTTGTTGACGAGCATGAGCAGACCGCGGCGGCTGTGGTTGTCCTTGCCGTGGGTCTTGAAATGCTCGGTCAGGTTGGCGATGCGCTCGGACAGGATGGCGACCTGGACTTCAGGGCTGCCGGTGTCATTTGCTTCGCGGCCATGTTCCTTGATCAGCGCGGCCTTGCGCTCGATGGTGATCGACATCGGGATCTCCTTCACGTCTACAGGTTGAAGCCCCGCACCACGCGCATGTCCCCATGCGAAATCTCCACCAGCGCGACCGGAACAGACCCGGTGGTCGCGAGGAAGAGACCGTGGCTTTCGGAGCGCCCGTCGAGCCGTCCGCCTCGTCTGAGGGTTTCGGCGTCTGCGGGTTCGACGGCCAGGACCGGGATGTCGTCCAGTCCGGCTGTCAGCGGCAAAAGGGCCTGTTCAAGCGCGCGCTCCTGCCCCAGCGCAGCCAATTTGTCCAGCGTTATCGCTTGGGCAAGCGTGAACGGCCCGGCGCGGGTGCGGCGCAGCCTCGAAACATGCCCGACCGTGCCGAGCGCCAGCGCCAGATCGCGGGCGAGACTGCGGACATAGGTGCCCTTGGAGCAGGTGACGTCGAGCGTGGCGGAGTCGGGTGTCACCTCGACAAGGGTCAGCGCATGGATGGTCAATTCGCGTGACGCGAGCTCGACGGTTTCGCCGGCGCGGGCCAGCGTATAGGCACGCTGGCCGTCGACCTTGAGCGCCGAGTAAGCGGGCGGCGTCTGGGTGATCGGCCCGGTGAATTGCGGGAGCGCCGTCTCGATAGCTGCGCGGCTGGACCGGACGTCCGAATGGGCGACGGCCTCGCCTTCGGCATCGTCGGTCGCCGTCGCGGTACCGAAGCTCACGGTGAACCGGTACCCCTTGACCGCATCGAGCATCCGCCCGGCCAGCTTGGTCGCTTCGCCGAGTGCGATCGGCAAAACGCCCGTCGCCAGCGGATCGAGCGTACCGCCATGGCCGATCTTGACCTTGCCATAGCCGCCTTCGCGCAACACGCGCTTCACCGCCCCGACCGCGCCGGCCGAGGACAGGCCGAGCGGCTTGTCGAGAATGAACCAGCCGTGCAGCGCAGCTACGCCTTATGCTTCTTGGCTTTCGGCGGCGGGCCGGCGACCTGGACGAGCGATTTCAGCTGGCAGGTACGGCCTTCGACGGCAATCCGGGAAAAGCGGTCGAAGTCGTCGGTCGGCCCGGTCTCGAAGCCGATGGCGTTGGTGTAGCGCAGGTCGAAGCACGGCGCGAACATGTCGGCGCGATACCATTTGCGGTTGGCCTGGATGTAGAGCGTGTTCTCGTCCGGGGCGGTCCAATTGTCGATCGCCTGCCGCGGGAACACAATGCGCGCCTGCTTCTCACCGGCGTCCACACTGGCGGGTGCCGCAATGGCTGTCGTGCCGACGGCTAGCGCCATCGTTGCGATGAGACTGACTTTCATGATCGCTACTCCCAACTGTCCCGGAAGAGATGGGAAGGAAGCTACTCTCTTTCGAGGTCGCGCGCGACCTGCGGGGAGCGCAGGATCGCGTCGATCTTGCCGGCTTCGTCGAAGCTGTCGTCGCGGCGGAAGTGCAGGTCTGGCGCGTAGCGCAGGTTGACGCGGCGGGCGACCTCGCCGCGCAGGAACTTCACGTTGCGCGCCAGTGCCTTGACGATCGCCGCCTCATCGCCGGCCGCAAGCGGCTTCACATAGGCAGTGGCGTGGCGCAGGTCGGGCGCGACCCGCACCTCGGTGACCGAGACGATGACACCGTCGAGGTCGGGATCGCGCACCTCGCCGCGCGCCAGCACATCGGCCAGCGCATGGCGCACCTGCTCGGCGACCCGCAGCGTGCGGACCGACTTGCCCTGCTCATCTGCGCGCACTTTCACCATCAGAGGGTCCGCGCGCGTTCCTCGATCTCGAAGGTCTCGATCACGTCGCCGATTTTCACATCGGCATTGTTCTCGAGCAGCATGCCGCATTCGAGGCCCGAGCGGACCTCCTGGACATCGTCCTTGAAGCGGCGCAGCGAGGCGATGTTGCCGTTCCAGATGACCACATCGTCACGCATGACACGCGCCTTGAGATTGCGGCGGATGACGCCCTCGACGACACGCAGACCGGCGGCCTTGCCCGTCTTGCCGGCCTGGAACACCTCGAGCACATTGGCGCGGCCGGTGACATTCTCGAGCCGTTCCGGCCCGAGCTTGCCGGCCATCGCCAGCTTCATCTCGTCGATGAGGTCGTAGATCACGTCATAATATTTGAGCGAGACCTGATCGCGCTGGGCGATCTCGCGCGCCTTGGCATTGGCGCGGACGCCAAAGCCGATGATCGGCGCGCCCGACGCCTTGGCGAGGATGACGTCCGACTCGGTGATCGCACCGACGCCGGCATGCAGCACGCGCGCCTTGATCTCGTCGGTCGACAACCGGTTGACGGCAGAGACGATCGCTTCGACTGAGCCCTGCACATCGCCCTTGACGACGAACGGATATTCGACGGCCTTGGCGACCTTCAGCGCCGAGAACATTGCCTCGAGGCTTGCGGGCGCATGCGTCGTCCGCTTCTTGGTCGTGACCGACTGGCGGTAGGCTGCGACCTCGCGTGCACGTGCCTCATTCTCGACGACCGAGAAGGGATCGCCGGCGCCGGGCACGCCCGACAGGCCGAGCACCTCGACAGGCATTGACGGACCGGCGACCTTGATCTGTCGACCCTTGTCGTCGATCAGCGCGCGGACCTTGCCCCACTCTCCGCCGACAACGAACACGTCGCCGACCTTGAGCGTGCCGCGCCGGATCAAAACCGTCGCGAGCGGACCGCGGCCCTTGTCGAGCTTCGCCTCGACGACAGTGCCTTCCGCCGCGCGGTCCGGATTGGCGCGCAGTTCGAGAATTTCCGCCTGCAGCAGGATCTTCTCGATCAGCGAATCGAGGCCGGTCTTCTTGGTCGCCGACACTTCGACGTCCTGAACTTCGCCGCCCATCTCCTCGACCTGCACATCATGCTGCAGCAGCGCCTGTCGCACGCGGTTGGCGTCGGAGCCCGGCTTGTCCATCTTGTTGATCGCAACGATCATCGGGACGTTCGCAGCGCGCGTATGGCTGATCGCCTCAATCGTCTGCGGCATAAGGCCGTCGTCGCCTGCCACCACGACAATGACGATATCGGTGATGTTCGCGCCGCGTGCACGCATCTCGGTGAAGGCTTCATGGCCCGGCGTGTCGAGGAAGGTGATTTTCTCGCCCGACTTCATCGTCACCTGATAGGCGCCGATATGCTGCGTGATGCCGCCGGCCTCGCCTGCGACCACATCGGTACCGCGCAGCGCGTCGAGCAGCGAGGTCTTGCCATGATCGACATGGCCCATGATCGTGACCACCGGCGGACGCGGCTGCTGGTCGTGATCCTCGTCCTCGTCGCCGACCACGCCGATTTCGACGTCGGCATCGCTGACGCGCTTGATGTTGTGGCCGAACTCGGTGACGAGCAGCTCGGCGGTGTCCTGGTCGAGCGTCTCGTTGATGGTCGCCATGACGCCCATCTTGAACAGCGACTTGATCAGGTCCGATGCGCGCTCGGCCATGCGGTTGGCGAGCTCCTGGACCGTGATGTCCTCGGGCACCACGACGTCGCGGACCTGCTTGACCTGATTGGCACCGCTTTGATGCGCGCGCTTGTCCTTCTCGCGGGCGCGCCGCAGCGCTGCGAGCGAGCGGGTGCGGGTCGAATCCTCATCGTCGAGCGCGCGCGTGACGGTCAGCTTGCCGGCGCGGCGATGATCGTCGCGGCCGCGCGTGACCTTCAAGGGCGGCGTGCCATCGTCGCGGCGCGGCGCATTGCCGAGGCGGCGCAGATTGCGCTCCTCCTCTTCGGCTGCGGCCTCCTTGGGCGGAAGCGCGGCAATGCGGCGGGCTTCCTCGGCGGCCTTGAGCGCAGCGGCTTCGTCGGCGAGCTTCTTTTCTTCAAGACGGCGCTTCTCGGCCTCGGCCGCAGCAATCGTTTCGGCATCCTCGCGCTGACGCGAGGCCTGCGACAAGCGCAGCCGCTCTTCCTCGGCTTCGCGTAACAGGCGGGCCTGCAGCTCGCGGCGGCCGGCGGCGTCGGTCGGACGCATCATTGGCGCGGGTGCCGCAGGTGCAGCGGGCTTGGCGACCGGCTTCGCCGCGACGGGCGCGGGTGCGGCGGCCTTGATCTCAGGCGCAGGCGCAGGCGCCGGTGCCGGGGCCTCGGCAACCGTTTCCGGTGTAGGGGTAGCAACAATCTCAGGCTCCGGCTCGACCGGCTTCGGTGCGGCCTTGACCGGCGCGGGCTTCGGCTCGTCGCGGATGAGCGGCATCGGCGGCGGCGGTGCGACGGGCTTCTGCGGCGGCGGCGGTGGCGCGGCCTCGACGACAGCCTCTTCGACCGGAGCTTCGCCGGGCTTGCCGAACACGCGGCGGCGCTTGACCTCGACCTGCACCGACTTGGTGCGGCCGTGGCTGAAGCTCTGCTTCACCGCGCCGGCGCTTTCGGTGCGCTTGATGCCCAGCGGCGGGCGCGCGCCCAGGGTCAGTTTGTTGTCATCACTCATAGTTCGGCCTGATACCTTCACTCACCGGGCGCGGAAACTGTTTCCGCGACGGTCACTTGATCGGAAATTCCGCAAAAGGCGCGCCACCGCTCTGCGGCGGACGCCACGCGCTTCGCAGCCGCCTCGTCGCCGAGCGCGGCATGTACAACATTTTCGCGGCCCAAGGCCAACGACAATTCGGCGCGCCCGGCCGGCAGCGTCATCGAAACGCCCGTTCCAGCACCCTTGAGCTTGCCGTTGAGCTTGGCGCAGCCATCGGCGCTCGCGTCGGCGGCATGCAGCAACAGATGAACCTGACCGGCCTTGATCGAGTCGCCGATGCGGTCGTTCCCCAAGATGAGGTGCCCGGCGCGCATTTCCAAGCCCAGCCGGTCGAGTGTGCGGCGCTTCAGCCCCGCCTCGATGAGCTCGCCCAGATTGTCGGGTGCAGCCGCATTTTCCTTGAACGCGCGCGCCAGTGCGGGCCGCAGCTTGCCTTTGGCCGCCGCGGTCTCGAGCACGGCGCGGGTCGTGCCGAGCCATGCGCCGCGACCCGGCGCACGTGCGCCGAGGTCGGGCATGACGATGCCATCGGGGCCGAGCGCCAGCCGGATCAGGCGGTCTCGCTCCCCGTGCTCACCCGTCAGGATGCAGCGGCGTTCGGGCGCTACAAGGTCTTCATTGTGAGGCATCCGCTTGCGCGTCCTCCTCGAACCAATGGGCGCGCGCCGCCATGATGATGCGGTTGGCCGCAGCTTCGTCGAGACCCTGACCGCGCAGGATGCCGTCCGGTGCGCCGGTCGCGCGATTAGCGCGGCCGACCAGATCGTCGGTGGCGAGATCGCCGAGGTCGTCAAGCGTCTTGATGCCCGCCTTGCCGAGGATGACCAGCATCGCTTCTGTCAGACCCTCGATCGCGGCGAGATCGTCGGAGACGCCCATGCCGCGCCGTTCCTCGCGCGCCGCCGCCTCCTGACGCTCGAGCGCCTCGGTCGCGCGGTTCTGCAACTCGCCGGCCAGATCCTCGTCGAAGCCCTCGATGTCGGCCAGTTCTGACAGGTCGACATAAGCGACTTCCTCGAGGCTCGTGAAGCCTTCGGCGACGAGCAGCTGCGACAGCGTCTCGTCGACGTCGAGCTCCTTCTGGAACAGCTCGGAGCGCTCGGTGAACTCGCGCTGGCGCTTCTCCGACGCGTCGGCCTCAGTCATGATGTCGATCTGGTGACCGGTCAGCTGCGAGGCGAGCCGCACATTCTGGCCGCGCCGCCCGATGGCGAGCGACAGCTGATCGTCGGGAACGACGACTTCGATGCGATTCTCTTCCTCGTCGAGCACGACCTTGGTCACTTCGGCGGGCTGCAGGCCGTTGACGACGAAGGTCGCGGTGTCGGGCGACCAGGGGATGATGTCGATCTTCTCGCCCTGCAGTTCCTGCACGACGGCCTGGACGCGGCTGCCCTTCATGCCGACGCAGGCGCCGACCGGGTCGATGCTCGAATCGCGGCTGATCACGCCGATCTTGGCACGGCTTCCGGGGTCGCGGGCGCAGGCCTTGATCTCGATGATGCCGTCATAGATTTCCGGCACTTCCTGCGCGAACAGCTTCTTCATGAAGTCGGGATGTGCGCGGCTCAGGAAAATCTGCGGGCCGCGGTTCTCGCGGCGGACGTTCAGGATCAGCGACCGGACGCGGTCGTTGACGCGCAGCACCTCGCGCGGGATCTGCGCGTCGCGGCGCAGCACGCCCTCGGCGCGGCCCAGATCGACGACGACATGGCCGAACTCGACGCGCTTGACGACGCCGGTGATGACCTCGCCCTGACGGTCCTTATATTCCTCATATTGGCGTTCGCGCTCGGCATCGCGGACCTTCTGCACGATGACCTGCTTCGCCGCCTGTGCCGCGATACGGCCGAATTCGATCGGCGGCAGCGGGTCGATGACGAAGTCGCCGAGCTTGGCGTCGGCATCGCGCTTCTGCGCTTCCTTGACGGTGGTCTGGGTGAAGTAATTCTCCACCTCTTCGACAACCTCGACGACGCGCCACAGCCGCGTGTCACCGGTGACGGGGTCGATCTTCGCGCGAATGTCGTTCTCGGCACCGTAGCGGGCGCGGGCAGCCTTCTGCACCGCCTCCTCCATCGCCTCGATGACGATCATGCGGTCGATCGACTTCTCGCGCGCCACCGCGTCGGCGATGGCGATCAGTTCGGCCTTATTGGCGGAAATGGCAGCGGTCGACATGAAGCTCAGTCCTCTTCCTGGTCGTCTTCGAGCTCGTCAGCACCCTCGGTCGAGAGCGGACGGGTCGCTTTGATCAATTGGTCGGTCAGCGCCAGCTTGGCGAATTCGATGGCGGCGAACGGCAGCGCCGTCTCGCCCTGTCCCGGCACGTCGACAAGCGCCGAATCCTCGGTCGCGCCAATGACGAGGCCGTCGAACTTCTTGCGGCCATCCATCGGCGCTGCGAGCGTCACGCGCACCTGATGTCCGGCCCAGTCGGTCCAGTCCTTCGGCCGCGTCAGCGGGCGGTCGATGCCCGGCGACGACACTTCCAGCCGATATTCATTCTCGATCGGATCGGCTTCGTCGAGCACAACCGACACCGCGCGTGACAGCGATGCGCATTGCTCGAGCGTCAGCTGACCTGTGGCCGGATCCTCGGCCATCAGCTGCAGCGTGGGCGAATATTTGCTGCCCTGCATCGCGAGACGCACGAGTTCGAAGCCCTTGGCGGTCACCACCGGCTCGATCAGTGTCCTGAGGGCGTTCGTATCGGTCAAACTTGCTCCAAGCGCCTTCGGAGCCGGACCCGGGCGGGGACCAGCTTCCGCAGGGTCACCCATGTGGAAGATGCCGCGCATATAGGCTAGGCAAGCGCATGCATCAAGCGGCGTTGACTCATTGCGGCACCTATACCCGCGACCTTGGCGCGAGCCTGGCCCGCATGTTCGAGAATGCACTCGACTGGGAGCATCTGCCGCATCTGCATGCCAGCAGCTTCGGATCGATCCGGCTGGCGCAGGCGGACGAGACGGGGTGGCGGGCAGACACGACCCTCCCGGGCCGGGACGAGGTGCTGACCCTCGACCTGCGGCTCGACCGGTCGACCGGCGTGTGGATCACGCGCACCACCCGCGGCGACTCGCTGCTCGGCGAAATTCGCACGACCGCAGTCGCGACCGGCCCGCGCAGCTGCCGCATCGCAGCCGAATTCCATATCGCCGGCATCGCGCCGGAGCAGGTGCCCGCCGTCTCGGCTTACTACCAGTCGCTCTACGCGACGCTGTACGACGAAGATGAGGCGATGATGATCGCCCGCCAGTCCGCGCTCGACGCGCCGGACAAGGGCTGGCGCGAGGTGAACGGCTACCGCCTGCCGAATGCCTGTCCACATCTGGGGCTACCACTGACCGCCGACCCGGATGAAAGCGGCATCGTCACCTGCCCGTGGCACGGCTACCGCTTTGATGCCGTGACGGGCCGCTGCGTCAGCGGTGCGGCGTGCAGCTGGCGGGAACCCGCACCCGCCTTCTGACTTTGACGAACGAGAACCGAGGGGAATTCCGATGCTCCGCCAGACCTTGATCGCCGCCGCCATCCTCGCCGCACCTGCGACAGCCGCCAGCGTCCCGCTGTCGGGCTTCACCGTCGAAAAGCTCGCCGACCTGCCCAAGGCCTGGGGCATGGCGCTCCTGCCCGACGGGTCGTGGCTGCTGACCCAGAAGTCGGGCGAGATGCGGCGCTTTGCGGGGGGCAAGCTCGGGGCACCGATCAAGGGCGTGCCGGCGGTCGTCGATCGCGGGCAGGGCGGGCTGGCCGATATCGTCCTTGACCCCGGCTTTGCGAAGAACCGGACGATCTATTTCTCTTTTGCTGAAGCAGGCGACGGCGGCACCGGCAATGCGGTCGCGCGAGCCGTGCTTGGCACCGATTCGCTGAGCGATGTGAAGGTCATCTGGCGGCAGGTGCCGAAGGTCGATGGCAACGGCCATTTCTCGGGCCGCATGGCGTTCGGGTCCGACGGCAAGCTCTACATCGGCTCGGGCGAGCGGCAGAAGTTCACCCCGGCGCAGGAGCGCGGCATGAACCTCGGCAAGGTCGTGCGCATCAATTCCGACGGCTCGATCCCTGCCGACAATCCCTTCGCCAAGACGGCAGGCACGCGGCCCGACATCTGGTCGATGGGTCACCGCAACGTGCTTGGCCTTGTGTTCGCGCCGGACGGGCGGCTGTTCGAGACCGAGATGGGTCCGCTCGGCGGCGACGAGGTCAATATCATCCGCAAGGGTGCCAATTACGGCTGGCCGGTCGTCAGCTGGGGCAATCACTACGACGGCAAAGACATTCCCGATCACGACACGCGGCCCGACTTCGCAGCGCCCGCCGTCTACTGGAATCCAGTCATCTCGCCCTCATCGATCATGCTCTATTCGGGGAGTGCCTTTCCGGCGTGGCGCGGCCAGCTGCTGCTGAGCGGCCTGTCCTCCCAGTCGATCGTCCGCGTCGCCGTGAGCGGCGACAAGGCGCGCGAGGTCGAGCGCATCGACATGGGCGAACGTATCCGCCGCGTCGCGCAGGGCCCGGATGGCGCGATCTATTATCTGAGCGATGGCCCGACGGGCGCGCTGAAGCGGCTGACGCCGAAGCGCTAGACGCGCCGGTAACGGAAGTACCAAACCTCATGCCCCAGCCGCCGCGCCTTGGCTTCGTAGCGGGTTTGCGGCCAGTCGGCGGGGCGGGTCTGCCAGTCGGCTGACGTCGCCGCGAGCCATTCGAAATCGCGGCGCTTCGCCATCTGCATCAGTGCCCAGCGGCAGTAGATGTCGTGGTCGGTGCCGAGCCGGAACTCACCGCCGGGTTTCAGCTTCGCCGCAATCATATCGAGCGGCCCCGGATTGACGAACCGCCGCTTCGCATGCCGGGCCTTCGGCCAAGGGTCGGGATGCAGCAAGAACACCCGGTCGAGACTCGCGTCCGGCAGCCGCTCAAGCACGTCGAGCGCGTCGCCCATGTGCGGGCGCACGTTCGTGAGGCCGAGCCTCTCGACATGGCCGAGCGCGCCGACGACACCATTGAGAAAGGGCTCGCACCCGATAAGTCCCGTCCCCGGATTGGCTTCAGCCTGCGTTGCCAGATGTTCGCCGGCACCGAAGCCGATTTCCAGCCACAGCGGCCGCTCATCGCCAAACAACCGCACTGCATCGAGCGGTCCAGTTTCGGGTACCGACAGCCTCGGCAGCAAATCCTCCACGAGCGCCGCCTGCCCTTGCCGCAAGGCATGGCCCTGGCGGCGGCCGTAGAGACGGCGGAGGGTGGTCGGATCGTTCACGCGAGGGCTTATCCCCGCCCGGCGCGGGCGGGGCAAGGCCGATCAGGCCGCGGCGACCGCCGCCTTCAGCGCATCGACGAGATCGGTCTTCTCCCAGCCGAAGCCGCCCTCGGCGTCGGGCGTACGGCCGAAATGGCCGTAGGCGGCGGTGCGCTGATAGATCGGCTTGTTGAGGCCGAGGTGGGTGCGGATGCCCTTCGGGGTCAGGCGCACGAGCGTCGGCAGCACCGCCTCGATCTTCGCTTCATCGACGGTGCCCGTGCCGTGCAGGTCAACATAGACGGACAGCGGTTCGGCGACGCCGATCGCGTAGGACAGCTGGATCGTGCAGCGGCGGGCGAGGCCGGCGGCGACGACATTCTTGGCGAGATAGCGGGTGATATAGGCAGCCGAACGGTCGACCTTGGTCGGGTCCTTGCCGCTGAACGCACCGCCGCCGTGCGGGCTCGCGCCGCCATAGGTGTCAACGATGATCTTGCGTCCGGTTACCCCGGCGTCGCCGTCGGGGCCGCCGATCTCGAAACGGCCGGTCGGATTGACGTGGATCACAGTCTCGTCGGTAATGAAGCCCTTGGGCAGGATGTCGGCGAACACGCCGAGCACATAGTCGCGCAGCGTCTTGTAAAGCGCCGGATCGCCCTCGTTGTTGTGCCAGAAATAGCCGGGCGCATGCTGCGTCGAAACGACAAGTGCGGTGGCGCGGACGGGGATCTCATTCTCATAGGCCAGCGTGACCTGGCTCTTGGCGTCGGGCTCGAGGAACGGCGCGACACCGGAATGGCGGTCGGCGGCCATACGCTCGAGCACCTTGTGCGAATAATAAAGCGTCGCCGGCATCAGGTCGGGCGTCTCGTCGGTCGCATAGCCGAACATGATGCCCTGATCGCCCGCACCCTCGTCCTTGTTGCCGCTGGCATCGACACCCTGCGCGATGTGAGCCGACTGCGGGTGGAGGTGGTTTTCAAACGCCAGATTCTGCCAGTGAAAGCCGTCCTGCTCATAACCGATGCGCTTGACGGTCTCGCGCACGACGGTCTGGATTTCCTCCAGCGCGCCCGGTGCCCAATTGCCATGGGTGTCGATCATCCCGTTGCCGCGAACTTCCCCGGCGAGCACGACGCGGTTGGTCGTCGTCAGTGTCTCGCACGCCACGCGCGCTTCCGGATCCTTCGACAGGAACAGGTCGACCACAGCATCGGAAATCTGGTCGGCGACCTTGTCGGGGTGGCCTTCGGAAACCGATTCCGAGGTGAAGAGATAACTACCGCGACGCATGGACGGTCCCCGCTTGGGATGGAATGGACGCGTGCGTCTAGCGCCGCGCCCGCCCGCGCGCAAGGACGTATAAAGAAATGTTTATATGATCAGGAGGCCTTCGACGCCGCCATGCCCTTGACCAGATCGAGCACCTGCCGTCGCAATTTGGGGTCAAGCTTCTGATAGGCGGTGAGCAATTCGCGCGTCTCGCGCGCGGCGAGCTGTTCATTCTCGAAGCGTTCAGTCGCCTCAGCGAGGCGCGGGGTCGAGGCGACCTCGCCGTCGAAGAACCAGTTGACCGGCACGTTCAGCACCTGCGCAGCCTCGAACAGTTTCGAAGCGCTCATCCGGTTGACGCCGCGCTCATATTTCTGGACCTGCTGAAAGGTCAGGTCGAGCGCCTGAGCGAGCCGGTCCTGGGTGATCCCCAGCGCCTTGCGCCGCTCGCGCACGCGTTCGCCAACGCGCAAATCAATCTGATGCGGACCCTCACTCATTCACCCATCCCCCGGCGTCTGCCCCGACGCCTCAAGCGCCGGCTGCCCCGCCTACGCTTGGGTGCAAGTGGTTAACGGCGCGGGATTATCACGACAAGTGCGACCATAAGTAGCGCCAGTCCAACCGGCATCCCCTCGCCGGTCTGGCCATAGATCGTGGGGGGCAGCGGCGATGGCAGCAACACGCTGAGCGAGCCGCCGCGGTCGCGGCCGAGCGTCGCCAGCACGCGCCCGCGCGGATCGATCAGCGCCGACACGCCGGTCGGTGTCGCGCGGGCGACCGGCAAGCCTTCCTCGATGGCGCGGAGCCGGGCCTGCGCGAGGTGCATCCAGGCCCCGCCGTCGGAGAACCAGGCGTCGTTCGACGCGTTGAGCAGCCAGCGCGGCCGGTCGGCACGGTCGGCGACATGGCCCGAAAATACCACCTCGTAGCAGATCAGCGGACCGACCGCCGGAAAGCCCGGCAGATGCAGCGTCCGCGCGCCGGGTCCGGGCCAGAAATCCAGATCGCCGGGCGCAAGCCGGTTGACGCCGATAGCGGTCAGCAGCGGTCGCAGCGGCAAATATTCGCCGAACGGCACCAGTTCGGCCTTATCGTAGCGGTCCAGCCAGCGGCCCTTGCCGTCGATGACGAACAGGCTGTTGCGCGCGGCAATCGCGTCGCCGCTGCGGTCGCGGATGGCCTTCGGCGCACCGGTCAGCAGCAGGCCGCCGCCCGCAACGAGATCGCCGAGCCGGCGGCGGACGGGCGCTTCCTCGTCCAGCACAGCCGGAACGGCCGCTTCCGGCCAGAGCACCAGCCCCGGTCCATGCGCTGCAATCGACGCGCGGGTCAGCGCCTCATATTTGCGGAGATTGCGTTCCTCAGCATCGGGCCGCCATTTCTGGTCCTGCCCGATATTGGCCTGCACGATATGCAGCCGCGTCGCCGTGGGCGGCAAGGCTTGGCCCATCAGCAGCAGCCCTGCCAGCCCGGCGGCGGTCAAAGCCCCGAAGACTCGCCCGGCCATCGCGCGCTGTTGCGCGGCCAGCAATGCCAGCGCCCCGCCGGCTGCGATCATCAGGCCCGACAATCCGAGCGCGCCGACGAACGCCGCCATCTGCGCGACGCCGCTCAGCGGCAGCCATGTGACGCCGAGCGGATTCCACGGAAAGCCACCGAACATATAGCCGCGCAGCCATTCGGTGAGCATCCACGCCGGTGCCAAGGCAGCGATCCGGCGGGCGAGATTGTCGCCGCCGATCCGCCACGCAATCCCCACCGCTGCTGCCGGATAGATCGCCATGAGCATCGACAGCAGCGCAACCGCGACCCAGCCGAGCCAGGGCGGCATATTCGCCTGAAACTGGAAGGCGTGCGCGATCCAATATTGGCCGCAGAGAAAATGCCCGAAACCGAACCACCAGCCGGTCGCCAACGCCGACCGCATCCGCGTGACGCTGCCAATCAATAACAGCAGAATCGCAAGTCCGGCGACGGTGAACGGCCAGAGCTCGAGCGGCGCAAAGCCCAATGCCGATGCGGCACCCGCGATGAACGCCACGCCGAGCCGCTGACGCGGCGTCCGGGCCTCAAGCCACTCAGCTGCTCTCACGCCTCGGCGACTTCCACAGCCGGTGGCGGATGAATCCTGACACGGGACACCATGCGCGAATCGCCGTCGATGACCTCGAAGCTCCAGCCGCTAGGATGGGCGATGCATTCGCCGACTTCGGGCACGCGTCCGGCGAGCAGGAACACCATGCCGCCAACGGTATCGACTTCTTCTTCCTGTTCCTCGTCGATGAGATCGACGCCGAGTGCGGCTTCCAGCTCGGTCAGGTCGACACGCGCATCGGCCTCGTAGATATCGTCGCCGAGCGGCTTCAGTCCTTCTTCGGCCTCATCATGCTCGTCCTCGATGTCGCCGACGATCTGCTCGACGAGATCCTCGATGGTCACGAGCCCATCCACCCCGCCAAACTCGTCGATGACGATCGCCATATGGGTGCGCGCCGCGCGCATCCGCGCCAGCAGGTCGAGCACGCCCATCGCTGACGGGACGTAGAGTACAGGCCGGATCAAGTCGGCGACATTGAGTCCCTCGAACTTCGCGCTCGACACCTTGTCATCGAACGCCTCGGCCACGCGGTTGTAGACATCCTTGATGTGGACCATGCCGTTGATGTCATCGAGCCGGTCGCGGAATACCGGCACGCGGCTGTGACCCGCCTCGCGGAACAGCTCGACGAGATCGGTAAAGCTGCCGTCGAGGTCGAAGGACACCATGTCCGCGCGCGGAACGGCGACGTCGCCCGCGGTCGAATCCCCGAAATGCAGCAGGTTGCGCAGCATCGTGCGCTCGGTCGCCGACAGGTCGTCGGCGATCGGTGCCTCACCGTCGGCATCGTCGATCGCGTCCTCGATCTGCTCGCGCAGGCTGGTTTCGACCGGCATGCCGACGAGCGCCCGCAGCCGTTTCCAGAAGCGTTGGGCGACGTCGTCGCTACTATGGGGGTCAGCCATAACTAGCGGTCTCCCGCATAGGGATCGGCAAGTCCGAGCACAGCCAGCGCCGCGACCTCGGTCGATTCCATATGCTCCGCCTCGACGTCACTTCCATGGTCATAGCCTAGCAGGTGCAGCATGCCGTGAACAACGAGGTGGCTGGCGTGGTCGGCGACCGCGATACCCTTTTCCGCCGCCTCGGCGCGAACGACGCCGCTCGCCAGCACGATATCGCCGAGCAGCGCCTCACCATCGTCGGTATTGCCGAGCGCCTCGATCAGGTCGGACTGGACCATCGGGAAGGACAGGACATTGGTCGGCTTGTCCTTATGCCGGTAGGCGGCGTTGAGCTGCCGCACTTCCTCATCACCGGTGAAGCGCACCGACACCTCGACGCTGTAGCTGGCCAGCGCCAGCCGGGCATGCGCGGTCTGCTCGAGCGCGGCCGCACAGGCGCGTTCGGCAAGCCCCGCCCAGCCTATGTCGGGATCCCAATCGCCATCGACGACGTCGGTTTCAACGTGGAGCATCTGGCCCCTCATAGGCATCGACGATGCGCCCGACGATCGGGTGCCGCACCACCTCCGATGAACTGAACCGGAGCGTCGCGATGCCGGGCACGCCATCGAGGCGCTTCACGGCATCGGCGAGGCCCGACTTGCCCGGATCGGGCAGATCGACCTGATTGGGATCGCCGCAGACGACCATGCGCGAGCCTTGGCCGAAGCGGGTCAGGAACATCTTCATCTGCAGCGGCGTGGTGTTTTGCGCTTCGTCGAGAATGATGAAGGCGCTTGCGAGCGTCCGGCCGCGCATGAAGGCGAGCGGTGCGATCTCGATTTCGCCCGAAGCGATGCGCCGCTCGACCTGCTCGGCGGGAAGCATGTCGTACAGCGCATCGTAAAGCGGGCGGAGATAGGGATCGACCTTCTCTTTCATGTCGCCGGGCAGGAAGCCGAGCCGCTCGCCCGCCTCAACTGCGGGGCGAGACAGGATCAGCCGGTCGACCGAGCCCGCGACGAGCTGGCTCACCGCCTGCGCGACCGCCAGATAGGTCTTGCCGGTGCCCGCCGGCCCGAGGGCGAAAATCACATCGTCGCGGCCGAGCGCTTCCATGTAGCGGACCTGCGTTGGCGAACGCGGCACGATGGTCTTGCGCCGGGTGCGGATCACGACCGGCGGCGCACCACCGGCATCGGCCTTGACCAGCCCTTCGAGCGACGGATCGTTGGACAGCGAGATCGCCCCCTCGACATCGCCGACATCAACCGACTGGCCCTGCGCCAGCCGGTTGTACAGGCCGGTCAGCACGTCGCGGGCGCGCGCAGCACTTTCCGCCTCGCCCTCGATCGACAGCCGCTCGCCCCGCGCCGCGATATAGACGCCGAGCCGATTCTCTATTGCGATGAGGTTGGTGTCATATTGCCCGAACAGCGCGCCGAGCAGCTGCGGCCGGTCGAACTCGATCTCCAGCCGGACGCGGTCGTCGGCGGCGGGCGAAGCCTTGGCAGGCGTGGGTTTGCGAGACACTTAGGCGGCGGCCTGCATGAGCGATCCTTCGAGGCTGAGGGGTCCGGCGGAAACAATATCGACGGTAACAATGTCGCCGATGGCGAGGCCCGGCGCGGTGACGTGGACCGACTGGAGCCAGGGCGATTTGCCGATGAGCTGGCCGGCGCGCTTGCCGGCCCGTTCAAGCAGCACGTCGCAGCGGCGGCCGACGCTCCTCGCATTGAACGCGGCCTGCTGCTCGCCGAGCAGCGCCTGCAAGCGCGCGAGACGGTCGGACTTCACATCCTCGTCCACCTGATCCTCCATCGTCGCGGCCGGCGTTCCGGCGCGCGGCGAATATTTGAACGAGTAAGCCTGTGCGTAGTTCACTGCGCGGACCATCGCGAGCGTGTCCTCGAAATCCTGCTCGGTCTCGCCGGGGAAGCCGACGATGAAGTCGCTCGACAGCGCGATGTCGGGCCGCGCGGCACGCAATTCGGCGATGGTTGCGAGATAGCTTTCGGCCGTGTGTGCGCGGTTCATGCGCTTGAGGATATGGCTCGACCCCGACTGCACGGGCAGGTGCAGATAGGGCATGAGTTCGGGAATCTCGGCATGCGCGGCGATGAGTTCGGCGGTCATGTCGCGCGGGTGCGAGGTCGTGTAGCGCAGCCGGACCAGGCCGGGGATTGCCGCAATCGCGCGGAGCAACGCCGCGAAGCCCGTGCCGCCATGCGCATAGGCATTCACATTCTGTCCGAGCAGCGTGAGCTCGCGCGCGCCGCCCGCCACCAGCGCTTTCGCTTCTGCGATCAGATCGGCCGCCGGTCGCGAGGTTTCCGCGCCGCGCGTGTACGGCACCACGCAGAAGGTACAGAATTTGTCGCAACCCTCCTGGATCGTCAGGAACGCCGACGGTGGCGCTTGCTTGGCGCGCCCCGGCAATAGATCGAACTTCGACTCGGCGGGCATGTCGGTGTCGATCGAGCGGCCCTGCCGCAGCAGCTCCGGCAGCCGGTGATAGGCCTGCGGGCCGACGACGACATCGACCGATGGCGCGCGACGCATGATCTCCGGCCCCTCGGCCTGTGCAACGCAACCCGCCACGACGATCTTCGGCGCACCGCCGGTCCGCGAGCGCAGGCGGCCAACGTCCGAATAGACCTTGTCGGTCGCCTTCTCGCGGATGTGGCAGGTGTTCAGCACGACGACGTCGGCGCTCGCCGCATCGCTTGCCGCGCGCAGCCCGTCGGCGGCCAGCGCCTCGCCGATGCGCTCGCTGTCATAGACGTTCATCTGACAGCCAAACGTCTTGACGAAATAGGTATGGGGCTTGGGGGCGGAAAAGGCCGAACTCATCGCGGTCACTATAGCGGTCCCGTCACCGGCCCGAAACCCTCACGCGCGCATCAGTTTCGCATAGCCGTCCGCGACGGCCCGCTCGCAATGTTTGGCGAGCGCCTTGCGGTTGGCAAAGTCCGAGGGCGACACGGCCTCGTGCATGAGAATTTCGGCGCGCACATGCCCAAGACGGGTGAAATCATGCGCATGTTCGCCGATCTCGGAATCGCCGATCCAGGCGACATCGTGGATCTGCTGATGCGTCACGGGCAGGCCGTTGATGCGCGTGTAGGCCAGGCTAACCGGCTGGACGAGCACGTCCTTCAGCCCCTCCACCGACGCGAACAACGAGGATTTGAACGGCAACACATGAAAGCCGTCGGCGGTCGTCGTGCCCTCGGGAAACAGGATGACATTGCCGCCCGCCGCGAGCCGTTCGGCGATCGCATCCGCCTGCGCATCGCTGCGATGCCGCCGCTCGCGTTCGACGTAAAGCGTGCGCTGCAAGCTCGCGAGCCAGCCGACCATCGGCATTTCCCCAACCTCCGACTTGGCGACGAAGAAGCCGGTGATCCGCGATCCGAGCACCGGGATGTCAGTCCACGAGAGATGGTTGGCGACGAACAATATGCCCTTCTTGCGGGCGGGTTTGCCCTGCATCCGCACGTGGATTCCAAGCGCGCGCGACAGCCATTTATGGTAGATTTTCGGCAGATAGGGCCGCCCCTTGGGCGCCACGAGCATCGTCGCAAGATGAACGGGGATGAGCAGCCCGCTCGACGCCGCGATCCCCGCCACTGCCTTCGCAGTGCCGTGCTTCTGATGATGCTCCGGGGCCGGAGCGTCGAACATCAGCGGCTGCGGTCGCTGTTCAGGGGGACGGCGTAAAGCTCCATTCGGTGGTCGACGAGCCGGAAGCCGAGTCGCGCGGCAATGCGCTCCTGCAGCGCCTCCAGTTCGTCGTCATGAAACTCGATGACCTTGCCCGTCTCGACATCGATCAGATGGTCGTGGTGCTCCTCGGGCACCGTCTCGTAGCGCGAGCGGCCATCGCGGAAGTCGTGCCGCTCGAGAATGCCCGACTCCTCGAACAGCCGGACCGTCCGGTAGACGGTGGCAATCGAGATGCCCGGATCGATGGCGACGGCGCGGCGGTGCAGCTCCTCGACATCCGGGTGATCGCCCGCATCGGACAGCACTCGCGCGATCACGCGGCGCTGGTCGGTGATGCGCAGCCCCTTTTCCTGGCACAGCGCTTCGAGATCGATCCGGTTCGGCATCGCCGCAAACTAAGGGGCGCGCCGGAAGGCGGCAAGGCTATTGCGGCGGCAAGCCGGCGATATAGGCGCGGACGAGTGCAACGCCCTCGCGGTGGGTCAGGCTGCGGCCGAGTTCGGGCATGAGCACGCCGGGTTCGGTCGATTCGATGCGATAGGCGAGGATCGACTTGTCGGGCGCGCCCGGGACAATGTCGAACTCGCGGTCGCCCGAGCCGCGGCCTGCCGCGACCGGCCGCTTGCCGATGCCGCGCGCGACTGGATCGGGCTGGCCGAAGTCGAGGAACAGGCCGGAATTGGATGCCGGACCGGCCGGGTTGTGGCAGTGCGCGCAATTGACCGCGAGATAGGCCTGCGCCCGGATCGCGACCGGGGCCTTGGCATCATCCCAGCGCGGTACGACGGGCGGAGCGGCGGGAACGCCAGATAGCAAGCCGAGCCTCTGCCACTGCTTGAGTTGCACTGGGCCGAGATTCCAGGCGGTCGGCCCGATCGGCTGGATATCATGCCCGCGCGCGTGGCAACCCTTGCACTGGTTGACGTTCGGGACACTCCATTGCAGCGCCTGCGGACCCGCCGGTGTCGGCATGTCGACGGGCAGGATTGCCCCGGCACGTTTCAGCGTCGCCTCGGTGCGCTCGGCATTCCAGACATAGGGCTGCGCGACCCAGCCGCTCGCCTTGCGGATCAGCAGCCGCGTCTCAATGAAGCGATCGGGCGTCGCGAAGGTTTTGACGAGCGCCGCGCCGACCGGAAAGTCCATGACCCCGTCAGCGCGATAGGCCGCTGTCTTGCCGGGCGGCACGAACAGATAGCGATGCTTGACGGCATAGTCGGAGAAGAGCGGCGTGTTGAGTTCATAGGGGGCCACGCGCCCGTTCGGACGGTTTGCGGCGGCGTCCAGGAACAGGCGGTAGTCCGAAAGGTTCGGCGCGGGCGCCTCTGCGAGCAGCAAGTCCGCCGCCACCGGCTGCGGCACGGGCGCGGCCGAGAGCAGCAGCAAAGCAACCGCCCCTCTCCCTTGAGGGGAGAGGGCGACTCGACGAAGTCGAGCGGGGTGAGGGTGACGCACCAAAGACTTGCGCCGCTTTGCGGCGCTCACCCTCACCCCGCTCAGCCTTTCGGCTGAGTCGCCCTCTCCCCTCAAGGGAGAGGGGTTGGTCACGGCTGATCCGCCGGCAGCACCACCGGCGCAGGCGTCTCCACGGGCTTCGTCGCCACCTCGATCAACGCCGGCTTCGCAGCGCTGCGATCCCGGCTCGCCGTCACCAGCCCAAAGCTCATCAGCTTGCCACCCGCAAAGCCCGGCTTCGCCGGTTCGCCTTTCTGCTCGCCCTTGACGGTCCAGGTCTCGACTCCGTCCCAGACCACCGGCGGCAGCGCGCCGCCCGCCGCCGCCGCCAATTGCTTGCCGCCGACGAAATCGGGATCCCAGCCGCCCTTGCCGAAATTATTCGGGCCGACGAACACGTTGCGTGGCAGCGGGTTATAACGCGCATCCTCGACGGGGAGCGGATAGGCGACAATCATCACGCTCGCCGTGGCATTATTGTCGAGCGTGTTGCCGAACACCTGCACGTTGCGGTTCGCCATCACCATGATGCCGACACCTTTCGGCACGCTGGCGACGATCGCGCCCTTGGCGGCAAAGTTCGGCGTGTCGTTGTTGACGACCTTGTTGTTGTACACCCGCGTCGAATGCCCGCCCATTTGCGGCAGGTTCGGCAGGTCGAACACGAGGATGCCGCCGGTGTTGTGTTCGGCAATATTGTCGTGAACATCGGCATTCATCGAATTCTCGATTTCGATGCCCGCGACGTTGAACTGCACGAGGCTGTTGCGGATCACGATATTCTTCGACTGGCCGACATAGATGCCGGCGTCGGAGCAGTATCGCACCGTCACGCCGTCGATGAGCACATTGGTCGAGGTGACCGGATAGACGCCGTATGCCCCGTTGGTTGCCTTCGCACCGCCCGTCCATTCGACTCGCAGATTCTTGAAGCTGATCCGGTCCGCGCCCTTGGCCTTGATGCCGTCGCCATGCGTGTCCTCGATCGCGAAGCCTTCGAGCAGCACGCGGTTCGAGGTCACGAGCAGCCCCTCCCCGGCCTGCGTCTGCCCCTTGAACGACAGCACCGTTTTGTCCGGCCCGGCACCACGCACCGTGACCCCGTCGGCGTCGAGCGACAGGCTGTTGGCGAGCGCGAAAGTCCCGGCGGGCAATTGCACCACGTCGCCCGACTTCGCATCGAGCAACGCCGTCTGGATCGCCTCCCGCATGTCCGCGGCGGGCGCGACCGCGATGGTCTTCGCGGCAAGCGGCGCAGCGGTCGCGCACAAAAGCCCGATCAACACAGCGCGTTTCATGCCCGTCTCCCCTATAGGCTTGTCATATCGCCAGCTTGACCCATCCTGCCATGCGGGCGGACGATGCGGCAAATGCCCAATGAGGGAGGATTTGCGATGCACGATCTGGTCATTCGCGGCGGCACGATTGTCGACGGCACGGGGCGGCCCGCCTTTACGGGCGACGTCGCCATCGATGGCGGCCGCATCAGCTCGGTCGGGCCGAAGGCGGGGCCGGGCCGTGAGGAGATCGATGCGGCAGGCAAGATCGTCACGCCGGGCTTCGTCGACATCCACACCCATTATGACGGGCAGGCGACCTGGGACGCCGAAATGGCGCCATCGTCGTGGCATGGTGTCACCACGGTGGTCATGGGCAATTGCGGCGTCGGCTTCGCGCCGGCCAAGCCCGACAAGCATGACTGGCTGATCGGCCTCATGGAAGGCGTCGAGGACATTCCCGGCACCGCGCTTGCCGAAGGCATGAACTGGGACTGGGAGACCTTCCCCGAATATCTCGACGCACTCGAGCGGCTGCCGCGCACCGTCGATGTCGGCACGCATGTCCCGCACGGCGCGGTGCGCGCCTATGTGATGGGCGAGCGCGGCGCGAACAATGAAGCACCGACCGAAACCGACATCGCGCAGATGTCGAAGATCGTCGAGGACGGCCTGCGCGCCGGGGCGCTCGGCTTCTCGACCTCACGCACCGTGTTGCACCGGTCGGTGGACGGCGTGCTGGTGCCCGGCACCACCGCGACCAAGGACGAGCTGCTCGGCATCGGCCGCGCCATGGGCCGCGTCGGCTATGGCGTGTTCGAAATGGCCTCCGACCTCAAGCGCGAGTGGAACGAGTTCGAGTGGATGGGCGAGCTCAGCCGCGAGACCGGCATGCCGGTGACCTTCGCGGCGCTGCAGTCGATCGCCAAGGAATTGCCGCTCGAAGAGCAGATCGACACGATGCGCGCCGAAAATGCGAAGGGGGCGAACATCGTCGCGCAGATCGCCTTGCGCGGGAACGGTATCGTCATGGCGTGGCGCGGCACCGTCCACCCGTTCCGCTTCAAGCCGGCCTGGACCGAGATCGAGACGCTGCCTTGGGAGCAGCAGCTCGCCCATCTGCGCGATCCGGCGTTCCGCGCCCGGATGATCTCAGAGGAGTCGGTCTATCCCGAGACCGACCTTGTCGAGCTGCTGTGGGTCGTCGCGTACGGCTGGTTCACCCATTATGAAATGGGCCCGGACTTCAATTACGAGCCGACGCAGGCCGAGACGATCCTCGCCCGCGCTGCCGCCGCCGGGGTCAGCCCGGCCGACTATGCCTATGACCTGCTCATGCAGGACGATGGGACGGGCTTCATCTATTTCCCGATCCTCAACTACCGCGACGGCAATCTGAATTTCCTCGAGGCGCTGCAGAATTCCGACGATTGCGTGAACTCGCTGTCCGACGGGGGCGCACATTGCGGGACGATCTGCGACGCCGCCTCACCGACCTTCATGCTGCAATATTGGGTGCGCGACCGCAAAAACGGGCGGATCAGCCTCGAGAACGCCATCAAACGCCAGTGCAGCGACACCGCGCGGCTCTATGGCCTCGATGATCGCGGCGTGCTCGCGCCCGGCTATCTCGCCGACGTCAACGTCATCGACCTCGACCGACTGAAGCTCGGCAAGCCATGGCTCGCCTTCGACCTGCCAGCCGGCGGGCGGCGGCTGCTGCAAAAGGCCGAGGGCTATGTCGCGACGATCAAGGCCGGCACGGTGACCTTCCGCGACGGCGCGCACACCGGCGCGACCCCGGGCGTGCTCGTGCGCGGCCCGCAGCATGCGCCAGCTCTGGCGATGGCGGCCGAATAGGGCCGCCGGCGTCCGAAAACCGCGAAATGCCCATAGAGGCCCGCGAAGGGGCCGCCAGCGCGTTTTCCTACAGGGGTGGTAGGTCGGTATCCAAATGAGAACAAAAAGTGTCCGGCGGGCATCCTGACGGCATCTAGGGGCCATCCGATCGGCGGTCCGCCGTCATTCGATCACACGCTCGCCGGTGCCCCAGATCAGCCAGATGATCGCGCCGAACAGATTGACGCCCGCTGCGACTGCGAAGGTGGCGGTGTAGCTGCCGGTGAGGTCGAGCAGCCAACCCGTCGCGGCGACGCCCGCAATGCCGGGGATTGTCCCGGCAGTGTTCGACAGGCCGTACAGAATGTCGGCATGCGCGGGCGCGATGTCGAGGTGGTTGCCGGCGAAGCCCGACCCGGTCAGGCCGAGCGCGCCGAGGGCTGCGCACAGGGTTGCAAGCGCTTCGGCCTGCGTCCCTGCCTGCGATGCGACGAGCAGGAAGCCTCCGCTGCCGAGCAGTCCCAGAACCTGCATGACCTTGCGCACCCGCGTGATCGAGGTGCCGCGCGCAATGGCACGATCGGCGAACCAGGCACCGACATTGCCGACCGCGAAATAGGCGAGCCACGGCCCGACCGCGAACAGGCCGGCATTGGCGACGTTCAGATGCTGGACGTCGCGGAAGTAGCTCGGGAGCCAGGCGAGCGCGAGATACAGCACCCAGTTCGAGGCGAAGTGATTGGCGATCAGCGCCCACACCGCCTTGTGCGCGAGCAGGGTACGCCACGGGATCGGATCAGGCTTGGCCTTGTCCGCGACGCAGGCTGCGAGCAGCGCGCGCTCGTCAGCCGAGATCGACGGGTGCGCCGCCGGACTGGGATGGACGAGCGCGAACCAGATGGCGGCGAAGATCAGTCCCGCCGCACCGAAGGCATAGAAGACGCTCGGCCAGCCGAACCGCGTCACCAGCCAGCCCGTCGTCGACAGCGCGAAGATCGTGCCGAGCGGGATGCCCGCATAGACGAACACCACAGCACGCGTCCGCTCCTGCGCCGGCAGCCAGCGCGCGAAGAGGTTGTAAATGGCGGGGAAGGTCGCCGCCTCCCCCATACCCATGCCGATGCGCGCGGCAATGAGCGCCGCGAAGGACAGCGCTGCCGCGATCGGGGTCAGCAGCGTGAACAGCGACCAGGACATCAGCGCGAGTCCGAGAACGAGCTTGCCGCCGACGCGGCTCGACAGCCAGCCGCCCGGGATCATCGCAAGCATATAGCCGATGAAAAAAGACGACAGCACGAAGCCCTTAGTCGTCCCTGACCAGCCATATTGCTCGGCCATCGGAATGATCGCGACCGAGATATTGACCCGGTCGATGTAGCAAATGAATGCCGCCACGAAGCAAAGCACAACCAGAGCATGGCGCTTCTGGACGCCGCCGCGCGCTGCCGTTTCCCCCATGAGCGATCTCCCCCGCCGGGGAAGCTAGCGTCTTTCGGGCAATCGTACCATGACCAGCGCGGCGAGGATCGCGGCCATGCCCGCCGCCTCGATCACCGACAGCCGCTCGTCGAACGCCAGCCAGCCGAGTGTCGCGGACAGCATCGGCTGAATGAGCAGGCCGAGGCCGCTCGCGAGCGGCGACAGATGCGGCAGTGCGACGATAATGAGTCCCTGCCCGACAACCTGGCTGCCCAGCGCCAGCCAGATCAGCGGCGTCCAGTCGTGCGGCCAGAAGGCACCTTGCGACAGCAGCGCCAGCGGCAGCAGCATGATAGCCGAGAAGAAGGTCGACAGCGCCAGCGCCGAAAAAGCCGGCACGCGCGACCGCACGCGGTCCATGACGATCAGATAGCCCGTGTAGAAGACCGCCGCGATCAGGCACAGCAGGTCGCCTGCCAGATGCCGCGCCGAGAGCTGCGCCGACATGCCCATGAGCAGCATGATCCCCGCAATCGCGAGCGCGAGCGCGGCGCCGGCCCGGCGGCTCGGCAGCGTCCGGGCGACCGCGAAGCCCCAGATCGGGTAGATGAAGCTCGTCGAATTGGCGAACAGCGCCGAATTGGCCAGCGTCGTGCGCTTGATGCCGAGGTGCCAGCAGGCAAGGTCGGCAGCGAAGAAAAAACCCGCAGCGGCGAGCCAGCGCCAGTCGCCGGGCCGGGCATCGCTGCCGCCTTGCGGCCGCATCGCGCGCGCGATCAGCAGCAGCGCCGGCAAGGCGAGCGCGAGCCGCCAGAATGCCGACTGCACCGCGCCGACGTCGGCCAGGCGCACGAGGAGAGGCCCCGCCGACAGGATCGCCGATCCGGCGAGGAACAGCGGGAAGGCAAAGCGGCGAACTATGCCACCCTCAAGAAAATGTCGGTCGCGCATGGCGGTCATGCTGTGGCAGGCGATGTCGGCAAGGTCCAGTCACCCCATATGGGCCGGGTCAATGCGCATCGTCTGCTCAGATGAGCAGGGCGGGATGGACGAAGAAAAGGAACTATGATGCCGAGCCTGTTCGACCCGATTCAGCTGGGCGCCATCCACGCGCCGAACCGCATCATCATGGCGCCGCTGACGCGCGGCCGCGCCAATGGCGACGGCGTACCGCAGCCGCTCATGATCGACTATTACCGGCAGCGCGCCTCGGCGGGACTCATCATCACCGAAGCGACGGGGATCAGCCGGATGGGCCTGGGCTGGGTCGATGCGCCGGGCATCTGGAGCGCCGAACAGGTCGAGGCATGGAAGCCGGTGACCGATGCCGTGCATCAGGACGGCGGCCGGATCGTGCTGCAGCTCTGGCATATGGGCCGGATTGTGCATCCCGACTTCATCGGCGGCGCGCAGCCGGTGTCGTCATCGGACCGCCGCGCCCCCGGCGGCATCCGCACCCCGCTCAGCGAAGGCAAGCGCATCGACTATGTCGACCCGCGCCCGCTGACGCTCGACGAGATCAAGTCGACGGTCGCCGACTATGCGACGGCGGCGCGCAATGCCGTCGCGGCCGGGTTCGACGGCGTGCAAATCCACGGCGCGAACGGCTATCTGATCGACCAATTCCTGCGCAACAACACCAATTTCCGCACCGACGCCTATGGCGGGCCGGTCGAGAACCGCATCCGCTTCGCAACCGAGGTCGTTGATGCCGTGATCGCGGAAATCGGCGCAGCGCGAACCTCGATACGCTTCTCGCCGAATGGCGACAGCCAAGGCTGCGACGACAGCGATCCGATCCCGCTGTTCACCGCCGCTGCGAAGATGCTTGAGGCACGCGGGATCGCCTTCCTCGAACTGCGCGAACCGCGCGCCGACGGCACCTTCGGCTCGACCGACGTGCCGCCGGTATCCCCGGACATCCGCAAGGTCTTCTCGGGCCCGCTGATCCTGAACAGCGATTACACGCGCGCAGACGCGATCGCGGTAGTCGAAAGCGGGCGCGCAGACGGCATCGCCTTTGGCCGGCCGTTCATTTCAAATCCGGACCTCGTGGAGCGGCTCAAGGCCGACCTGCCGCTGGCACCGGGCGAAGTGCGGACCTGGTATTCGCAGGGGTCGCATGGATATACGGACTATCCCCGCGCCGACGCGGCCTAAGCCGTTCCGCCCGTGGCGATCCAGCACGAGGTGCTGACTTTCGTGAGGATGACGCGGGCCGGAATGCGCCTAGCATGATGGAATGCTGACCAAAGGCGACGACTATCCGATCCATCAGACGCCCGAGCCGGTTGCTGTGTCGGGTACCGACCGGAATTTCTACGACCGCTATTTCTTCAACGGGCAGACGGCAGACGGGTCGCTGTTCTTCGCAGCGGCGATGGGGATTTATCCGCATCTGAACGTCATCGACGCGGCTTTCTCGGTGCTGCACGCAGGCAGGCAGCGTTCGGTGTTCGCATCACGCATCCTGCATTCAGAGCGGATGGACACGCGGGTTGCGCCGATTGCGGTCGAGGTGATCGAACCGCTGCACAGGCTGACGCTGACCGTCGGGGCGAATGACTCCGGCATCGAGGCCGATTTGACCTTTACCGGGCGCGCGCCGCCGATCGAGGAGCCGCGTTTCGTCCGCCGCATCGGGCCGCGCACGCTGATGGATGTGACGCGGATGACGCAGGGCGGCGTGTGGAGCGGCAGCGTCACCGTCAACGGCATCCGCCATGACGTCACGGGGTCGTTCGGCACGCGCGACCGCAGCTGGGGCGTGCGGCCGATCGGTGCGCCCGATCCGCAGCCGCCGGTGCCTATGCCCGTACCGCAATTCTACTGGCTGTGGGCGCCGCTCAACTTCGACGACCATCTGCTGTTCTTCCACACCAACGACGAGGCCGATGGCAGCCCGTGGAACCGCTCGGCGTTGCTCGTTCCGTTGGATGGCGGCGCGCCGGTGAAGCTTGTCGGCCCGGCCGCGTCTCTGATCTTCAAGCCCGGTACGCGCCACGCGGCGTCGGCGGTGCTCGAAGGTGGCGGTCTCCGCGTCGACTTCGCGGTCGAATCGACCTTCTTCATGCACGGCATCGGCTACAGTCATCCGACCCGCGCGCACGGGACATTTCACGGCGAGCATTCGGTGCACAGCGAGAGCCACGAGATTGCCAGCCTCGACGAGGGCGTGTTCGCCAATAATCATATCCAGGCGCTGGTTTCGGCGACGCTGACGTTGCCCGACGACAGCACCCGGCGGGGGCGCGGCGTGCTCGAACAGCTGATCGTCGGCCCGCATGCGCCATCGGGCTTTGCGGGCCTTTTCGACCTCGCGCCATGATCGAGCTGCTGCAGAGTTACCTAGGTGAGAAATGGCGTGAGCCCGTCATAGTGTCCGGCTTGCGCCGCTTCCACGGCGGCGCGGCGCGGGAGACTTACCGGTTCGACGCCAACGGGCAGGGCCTCGTGCTGCGCCGCGATCCGCCGTCGAGCCTGATCGAGACCGATCGCTCGATCGAATATGGCGCGATTGCCGCTTTCCACGGCAGCGCGGTCCCGGTGCCCGAACCGCTGTTCATCGAAACCGGCGATGCGCTTGGCAGCCCCGCTTTCATCATGCGCGAAATCCCCGGCGTCCACGCCGCCGGGCTGTTCGATGCCGATCCTTATGGTGACGCGCGCGCCGAGGTCGGGCGCGACCTGTTTTCGATCCTCGGGGCCATCCACGCCCGCGACACCGCCGATCTCGGCTTCCTGCCCGTCCAGTCCGCCGCCGCCCGGCTCGACCATTGGGAAGCGACCATTGAGGCCGATGCGCTCGGCCCCGAACCGATTGCCCGCGCGGGGCTGCGCTGGCTGCGCCGCAATCTGCCGGCGGACGATCCGCTGACCGTCGTCCACGGCGACTATCGCAGCGGCAATTTCCTCGTCGACGACGCCAACCGCATCCGCGCCGTCGTCGACTGGGAGATGGTGCATCTCGGCGACCCGCTCGAAGACCTCGCCTGGGTCTGCGATCCGCTATGGGCGCATGGCAGCGACAATCCCGCCGCGACAGTTCCGCTCGACGACGCCATCGCCGTTTGGGAGTCCGCGTCCGGCCTGACCTGCGACCGGCAGGCCTTCCGCTGGTGGCGCATGTTTGCGCAGGTCATGG
The DNA here is from genome assembly GCA_943370355.1 of Sphingomonas paucimobilis. Classification (GTDB taxonomy): domain Bacteria; phylum Pseudomonadota; class Alphaproteobacteria; order Sphingomonadales; family Sphingomonadaceae; genus JADCGM01. The sequence continues at coordinate 82 of CALRQP020000023.1, read as the reverse complement.
GCCTCGCGATCTGGATTTCGGCGGGCCGCGAGGTCGCGAGCGGCCGCAACGGCGACCCCGTCAACATCTTCGCCGCGCTCTA
>CALRQP020000022.1:0-55809 GCA_943370355.1 Sphingomonas paucimobilis | reverse complement strand
GGCGGGCTGGAGCGCCACCGCGACATTGGCCTGCCGGGCATGTCCGAACCCGATACCGTCCGCCACTACACGCGGCTGTCGCGGCAGAATTATGCGATCGACATGGGCATCTTCCCGCTCGGCTCGTGCACGATGAAGCATAATCCGCGGCTCAACGAGAAAATGGCGCGGCTGCCGGGCTTCGGCGACATCCATCCGCTGCAGCCGCAGGCGAGCGTGCAGGGGGCGCTCGAACTCATCGACCTCGTCGCCGAGTGGCTCATGAAGCTGACCGGCATGCCTGCGGTGGCGATGAGCCCCAAGGCGGGCGCACATGGCGAGCTGTGCGGCATGCTGGCGATTCGCGCGGCGCATGATGCGCGTGGCGAGAGCCGCCGGGTCGTGCTGGTGCCCGAAAGCGCGCATGGCACCAATCCGGCGACGGCGGCCTTCTGCGGCTATGAGGTGGAGAGCATTCCGGCCAATGCGGCAGGGCGTGTCGATCTCGACGCGCTGAAGCGGCAGATGGGTCCGCATGTCGCGGCGGTCATGGTCACCAACCCAAACACCTGCGGGCTGTTTGAACCCGACATGATCGAGATCGGCAAGGCCGCGCATGCGGCGGGTGCCTATGTCTATTGCGACGGTGCGAATTTCAACGCGATCGTGGGCAAGGTGCGGCCCGGCGACCTCGGCGTCGATGCGATGCACATCAATCTGCACAAGACCTTCTCGACCCCGCATGGCGGTGGCGGGCCGGGGTCGGGGCCGGTGGTATTCTCCGAAGCGCTCGCGCCCTTCGCGCCGTTGCCGTTCGTGCGCCGGACCGGCGACCCCGGATCGGGGTCCGGGGCAGGCCATTTCGAACTGGTCGAGGAAGCGCAGGCGATGGCGAGCGCCGACCATAATCAGAGCTTTGGCCGCATGGTCGCGTTCCACGGCCAGATGGGCATGTTCGTGCGCGCGGCTGCCTATATGCTGAGCCATGGTGCCGACGGACTGCGGCAGGTCGCCGAAGACGCGGTGCTCAACGCCAATTATGTGCTGGCGAAGCTGAAGGATGTGATGTCCGCGCCATTCGCCGACGCCGGCCCCTGCATGCATGAGGCGCTGTTCACCGACGATTTCCTGGGCGGCACCGGCCTCACGACACTCGATATCGCCAAGGCGCTGATCGACGAGGGCTTCCACCCGATGACCGTCTATTTCCCGCTCGTCGTCCACGGCGCGATGCTCATCGAGCCGACCGAGACGGAAAGCCGGGCGACGCTCGACCAGTTCATCGGCGCGCTGCGGAGCGTCGCGATCAAGGCCGCGTCGGGCGAGGGCGGCAGTATCAAGGCTGCGCCCTATCTCGCGCCGCGGCGGCGGCTGGACGAGACCGCGGCGGCGCGGAAGCCGGTGCTGACTTGGCGCGAGCCGGAGGGGTTGCAGGCGGCGGAGTAAGGCGTTCCCCTCAAGGGAGAGGTTCGCAAGTCTCCCGCCCCTGCACTGCCAGCCCCGGATAATCGCTGAATATGCCGTCCACGCCTGCTTTGAAAAACGCGCAGGCCTCAGCGCTCAGGTCGCCATGGGCTCTCGGGTCGGCACCGGACTGGAAGTCTGCCGGCAGGAAATAGTTTTCGGCGCGGAGCGTCCAGGGGTGGACGGTCAGGCCCGCAGCATGGGCGTCGGCGACGAGGCTCGTGGCGGGGGCAAGGTGACCGTCGTCGGTGCGCGGCAGGACCATTTTCTTGTCGGGTCCGATGCCATTCGCATAGGCGGCGATGGCCTTGAGACCGGCCGGGGTTGCCATCATGGCATAAGGTGTCGCGGGGCTGTCGGCCGGCGCGCCGTCGCCCATGAGCTGGACGAGGCGAAGCTTGGTCATGCCGCGCAGTTGTTTGAGATTGGCGACCTCGAAGGATTGGATGAAGACGGGATCGGTCGGCTTGGAATAGCCCGCCGCCTTCAGCTGATCGACGAGGCGCGCCTCGAGCGGCAGGCCGATGCCGGCGAAATAGCTCGGGTGTTTGGTCTCGGGATAGATGCCGACGGTGCGTGTCTGTTTCTTCGCCAGCGCGATGATCTCGGCGAGCGTCGGGACTTCGAACTGGCCGTCGAAGGCGGTCGAGCGCAGCTGCGGCAGCCGTTCGCGGGCGCGCAGGGTCTTCAGTTCGGCCAGCGTGAAGTCCTCGGTGAACCAACCCGTGATGCTCTGGCCGTCGATCGTCTTCGTCGCCTTTCGCGCGGCGAATTCGGGGCGGCTGGCGACATCGGTGGTGCCCGAGATTTCATTCTCGTGCCGCGCGACGAGCACGCCGTCCTTGGTCGGCACCAGATCGGGTTCGATGAAGTCGGCACCTTCGCCGATCGCCAGCTGATAGCCGGCCAGCGTATGTTCGGGTCGCTCGCCGCTCGCGCCGCGGTGGGCGATGACGATGGGTTTTGCAGCCAAGGGCGTAACTCCGATGAGCATTGCGGCGAATAGAGCTTGCAACTTTCCCACGCCGACCCACTTTCCAGTCCGAGTTCAGATCAGGAGTTCACGCACATGCCGACCGAAACCGCAACCTTCGCCGCCGGCTGCTTCTGGTGCTACGAAGCGATTTTCGACGATCTGCTGGGCGTCGAGGCCGTCGAGAGCGGCTATATCGGCGGGCACGTCACCAACCCGAGCTACAAGGCCGTGTGCGGGGGCGACACCGGCCATGCCGAGGCGGTCCAGATTCGCTTCGATCCGCAGGTCGTCAGCTACGACGAATTGCTCGACGTGCTGTTCCATGTGCATGACCCGACGCAGCTTAACCGGCAGGGCAATGACGTCGGCACGCAATATCGGTCGGCGATCTTTCCGCACACGCCCGCGCAGCGGGCGGCGGCTGAAGCGGCGATCGTCCGTGCACAGGCCGATTGGCCGGGCAAGATCGTCACGACGATCGAGGACGGCAGCCAGACCTGGTACCCGGCCGAGGATTATCATCAGGAATATTTCGCCAACAATGGTGGGTCGAACCCCTATTGCAGCTTCGTGGTCGCGCCCAAGGTGAAGAAGTTCCGCGAGAAGTATGCGGGGCGGTTGAAGAGCGCGGCCTGACCCTCACGCGCCCTCTCCCGAATCGGGAGGGGCAGGGGTGGGCCTTGCGACGAGCCAAGCAGCTTTGGGAATGAAGAAGCCACCCCTACCCCTCAAGGGGAGGGGACGCGCGCTACTTTAGGTCGGCGGGTAATGTCGGCTCGCTGAGCATCGTTTCCATGCGCTTCCACCGCGCCGCTGGCCCACCAGCCCGCTCGACATACCCCTGAACCATGTCCCGCCCGAGGCCGTAGTTGATGATGTAGCTGCGGTAGGTGTCGATGAACGACAGCCGCTTTTCGGCGCGTGCCGCGTCGACGAGTTCGTAGCGTTGGACCAGCGCCTTCGCCGCGCCGCGGGTAATGCGGCCGCCGAGATATTCATCGGCGATCGTGTAGGTGGCACCCGACAATGCGCGCGTCGCCTTGCCGAGCGCAGTGAGGGCCGGTGCAGTTGCCGGGTCGAGACCGGCCAGCGGGTAGAGGACGCGCTGCTCGAACTTCACCTGCTCGTCGCCGGGGAAGGCGAGGTCGATGCCATAATTGGCCGACCCTTCAGCGATCAGCGATTGCGGGCTGTAAAGCGGATAGACGCTGAATTCGGCCCAGCCGCGGGCCTTGGTCAGGTTCCGCTCGAGCAGCGCATTGTAGACATGATGCCCCGGATAGCCCTCGTGGCAGCCGAGATCGACTGCGCGGCCAATGCCCACCGGCAGGTCGATGTTGACTTGGATCAGGCTTTTGTAGCCGCCCTGATAGTAATTGTAGCCGCCCCACGGCTTCTTCGTGACGAAGCTCAGCTCGAAATTCTCACCATCGGGCAGCGCGATATGCGCCTTGGTGCGGGCTTTGCACTCGGCGATGGCGGCATCCATCACGGCGGGCAGCTTGTCGGCTGCGACCTCATATCGTTTGCGGAAGGCGGCAACGCGTGCCGCCAGCGGCCCGGGGCCGGGGACGAGACGTTCGATGCGAGCCAGGGTGGGGTCGTAGCTCGCCAGTGGTTTGAGCACTGGCCGAACGCCGAACAGCGACTCGGCCTCTTCCGCGAAGCTGTAACGTGCACCCTGCTTCATCGCCACGCGCGCCGTCAGCGCGTGCAGCTGTGCGGTCAGGAATTGCTTGCGCGCGGTATCGACGCCGGTGGCGGGCGTGGCCTGAATGCTGCGCAACAAGGCAGCAGCGTCGAGGCCAATTTGGGCGACGCTGCGCGGGTGCGCCTTGGCGGCGTCCGCCCAGTCCGCCGGGCCATAATAGGCGTCGACATAGCCGTCTTCGGCCTGGCCATATTCGAGGACCAGCGCGACATAGGATTTGGCCGCATTGTCGAGCGGCGTGGCGGTTGCGGTTGCCGACGCAAGCACCAGCGCGATGAAAATGCCGGTCTTCATTTGGCGTCGTCTCGCACGCGGTAGCGGTCGAACCAGTCGAGCACCGCGAGATTGGAGGTCAGCCATTGGCTCGGCCGGCCCATGCCGTGATTGGCCTCGGGCAGACGCACCTTCATCGCGGGAACGTCGCGCATCTTGAGCGCCTGATAATACATCTCCGTCTGCGCGATCGGCGTGCGGTAGTCCGCCTCGCCGGTGATGAGCAGCGTCGGCGTCTCCACCTTGCCGACGAGGCTCAGCGGCGATTGCTTCCAATAGGTGTCATGGCCGTCCCACGGATTGGCCCCGCCGAGCCAATAACCGACGGTAAGCGACTGGATGTCCGACGACAGCGCTTGCACCGTCCAATCGGTGACGGGGCGCAATGCCGCCGCGGCGCGGAATTTACCCGGCTCCTTACCGATCCCCCACAGCGTCAGCACCCCGCCGCCCGAGCCGCCGGTGATGTACAGGTTGCGCGCATCGACGAAGGGTTTGGCCGCCATCATGTCGACGCCCGCCATCAGGTCGTCATGATCCTCGCTCGGATAGGGATGGCCGTAGAAATTGGCGAACGCCTCACCATAGCCGATGCTGCCGCGCGGGTTGGAGAACAGCACGAGATAGCCGCGCGCTGCGTACAGCTGGTGGGTGACCGAGAACATCGGGCCATAGTCGCCATTCGGCCCGCCATGGATGTCGAGGATGAGCGGATATTTTTTCGCGGGATCGAAGTCGGGCGGATATTGCACCCAGCCTTCGATATCGCGGCCATCGGCGCGCGATTTCCAGCTCACGCGCTCCATCTTGCCGATGGTCTTCCCTGCGCGCCAATCGGCGTTGAAATCGACGCGCGATACGACGATGGAGCCACGCTGCACGGCGAGGCCGGCCGGGCGGTCGGCGTAGAGCGAGGTGTAAGCGAACACGCCCTTTGCGGCCGAAAAGGCGCCACCCGCCGAAGGCAGATAGAGGCGCGTGCCGCCGATCTCGGGCACCACGACGCGGGAGCCGCCGGGGGTGCCATTGGCGTTGGGCGTGACTTCGAGCAGGCGTGTTACGCCGGTCTCATTCATCATCACATAGATGTGGCGGCCGTCGCTCGACCATGACGGCGCATGGATTTCGCGGTCGCGCGCCTTGGTCAGGTTGATCGCGGTGCCGCCGCCGATCGGGACGATCCACAGGTCGGGCCTCACGTAAAAGGCCTGCTTGTCGGGGGCACCCGTGTAGGCGACCCATTTGCCGTCGGGCGACACGGCGGGTTCGCTTTCGACGCCATCGGTTTTGGTCAGCTGGCGCGGCTCGCCGCCCGACACCGGAAATACGAACAGGTCCGAATCGCGGCCCTTCAGGTCGGCGTCGGGGCGGATCAGTGCGGCGACGACGAGGCTTTTTCCGTCGGGCGTCCAGACGATCGGCGAGTCGGCGTCGATGTGGTGATACTCGCCCTGGGTGATCTGGCGCGGTGCGCCGCCGTCAATGCCAACCACGAACAGGTGGCGGAATCCCGGCACCTGATAGCCGCCATCGTTGAGCCGGTAGCGGAAGGTCGTGACAACGCGCGCATCGGGGGCCCAAGTCGCGCCGTCCGGCTTCGCGGGCATGCCCGAGAAGGTAGACGGTTTCGCATCGACCTGCGCCGCATAGGCGATCGACTGGCCGTCAGGACTCCAGGCGATCTGCCCCGGCGTGGCCTTGCCCGTCGTGATCGGCCGGCCGATGCCTTCGGATAATCGCATGACATGGATCTGCGGCTTGCCCGCAACGGGCGCGATATAGGCGATGCGCGTGCCGTCCGGCGACCATTTCGCGCTGCCCGCACCGGCCTGCCCGCCGATCAGCAGCCGCTTGTCGCCGCCGACGGTCATCACCCACAATTCACCCATCCGCCGGTCGGTGGCGATGTCGGCATAGGTGCGCATGAACAGCACCTGCTTGCCGTCGGGCGACAGCTGCGGGTTCTCGACCTGCGACAGGCGGAAGATGTCGCCGGCCTCGTAAGGAGTTGCGGCGGAGGTGGGTGCAGCGAGCAGCAGCGCTGCCAAGACGGCCAGTTTCATTTCTTCCCCCAAGCAAGCATCGTGGCCGCAACAAAGCACAATCAAAGGGGCCTGCGCCATGACGATGTTCGACGATTGGCGCGCGCGCTCGCCCTTTTATGATGAGAGCCATGAGGCGGTCGCGCAGTCGGTGCGCAAGTTCATCGAGCGCGAGGTCATGCCCAACATCGACGCATGGGAGGATGCGCGGGAATTGCCGCGTGCGCTGCACAAGAAGGCTGCCGAAGCGGGCGTGCTGGGGCTCGGCTACCCCGAGGAATATGGCGGCCATTCGGAAGGCTTCGACATTTTCCACTCGCTGACCCAGACCGACGAGATGGCGCGGCCGGGGGCGGGCGGTCTGGGCGCGTCACTGATGACGCACGGCATTGGCCTGCCGCCGATCCTGCGCATGGGGTCGGAGGAGATGAAACGCCGGATCGCACCCGAGGTGCTGAGCGGCGACAAGATCATCGCGCTGGCGATCACCGAGCCCTCAGGCGGGTCGGATGTCGCGCAGTTGAAGACCAAGGCCGAGAGGGTCGGCAACAAATATGTCGTCAACGGCTCCAAGATGTTCATCACCTCGGGCATGCGCGCCGACTATGTAACGGTCGCCGTCCGCACTGGCGGGGCGGGGATGGGCGGCATCTCGCTGATGCTCATCGAGACCGACAGGCCGGGGTTCACCCGGACGCCGCTGGAGAAGATGGGCTGGCATTGCTCCGATACCGCCGCGCTCTATTTCGACAATGTCGAGGTGCCGCCCGAGAATATGATCGGGCCGGAGAATGGCGGCTTCATCGGCATCATGCAGAATTTCAACAGCGAGCGGCTCGGCATGGCGATGGGCTGCTGCGCGATGGCTAGGGTGTGCCTTGAGGAGGCCGCCGGCTGGGCGACGACGCGCGAGACGTTCGGCAAGCGGCTGGCTCAGCACCAGTCGATCCGCATCAAGCTTGCCGACATGGCGCGGCAGATCGAGGCGACGCAGGCCTGGGTCGATCTCTGCGCCTGGCAGCACCGCGAGGGGAAGGGCCGCCCGGCCGACTATGCGATGCTCAAGGTACAGGCGACGCGAATGCTCGAGGCGGTGGCGCGTGACGCGGCTCAGGTGCTCGGCGGGGCAAGCTACATCAAGGGCAGCAAGGTTGAGCGCATCTACCGCGAGGTCCGCGTCAACGCGATCGGCGGCGGCAGCGAGGAGATCATGCTCGATCTGGCGGGGCGGCAGCTGGGGTACAGTTGAGTTGATCGCCTACTTAGTATGATCTAGTATGCGAGGCGCGGAGGTGACAATGGGCGTGATCGAACGGATGACCGTCACGATGCCGGCGGAAATGGCCGGAGTCGTTCGCGCTGCCGTCGAGTCGGGCGACTATGCGTCCAGCAGCGAGATCGTCCGCGAAGCCTTGCGTGACTGGGCACGGCAACGACAAATCGCGGCGCTTGATCTGGCCGCATTGCGCGAGGCCGTGCGGCTCGGCGATGACAGCGGCCCCAGTATTCCGGCCGAAGAGCTGTTCGCGGAACTTCGGGATATTGTCGCTCGCAGGCGCGCCGGCTGACCGTGAAGCCGCTAGGTTTTGCGCCGCTTGCCCGCGCGGATCTGGTGGCAATCGCCGACTATATTGCTGCGGACAATCCCGAACGCGCCGAAACCTTCGTCGAAGAGCTGGCCGCGAAGGCGCGGAAAGCCGCCGAACACCCGCAGGCCTATCCTTTGCGCGACGACATCGATCAGGGCCTGCGGTCCATTGTGCATGGCCGTTACCTGATCCTGTTTCGCGAACTCGCAGACGAGGTCCGTGTCGTTCGAGTCATTCACGGCGCACGCGATCTGAAGCGGCTGTTTGAATAGCCGCTTTGAGGGCTCGACAGGGCCTGCGCTTAATGCGTCTGGGCGCGGATGAACCTGCGGATGTCGGCGCTTAGCTTGGCCAGATCCTCGCTGTGGACGTACATCATGTGGCCGGCGTCATAATAATGATATTGGATGCGGTCGCCGCCGGGGATGCCGGTGCGGTTGAGGCTGTATTCCGCGCCGAAGAAGGGCGTTGCGAAGTCATAATAGCCTTGTGCCACAAAGACCTTGAGGCCGTTGTTTTCGCGTAGTGACTGGCCAAGCCATGGCGCGACATTCAGATAGCCCTCGCCACCGCGCGGGCCGCCGATCTTCCAGTCCCAGTCGCGGACGCCGCCGATCGTGACATAATCGCGCTCGAACTTCAGGCCGAGGTCGCCGCGCGCATAGGCGTTGAAAGCCGCGGTGTAGGAGGCGTCGATGCCATAGAAGCTCGGATCATTGTCTGGGCTTTCCCCGGCATTGTCATAGTCCTTGCCGAGATAGCGCGTGTCGAGCCGGCCGATGACCTGGCCCCGGTCGCGCAGCAGTTCCTTGTAGAATCGGTCCGGGGTGATGCGCAGGTCGGCGCTTTCGAGATAGGATTCGCTGATCCCCGTGTAGCGCGACAGGTCCTTGCGGATCGCGGCGCGCTGCTCGGCGGGCAGCGAATTGCCCTGCAGCAGCGCGGCCGCATAGGGGCCGATCGCCCAGGCGCGCGCTTCGGCGGCGAATTGTTCGACGCTGGCGGGCTTGTTCGGCACCTTGTCATGATACCAGGCCGTCGCCGCCATTGAGGGGAGGTTGGTGACATAGCCAAGCTCGTTGCCGGGCGCGTCGCTCGCCACCGAGAAATCGAGGATCGTCGAGATCAGGATGATCCCGCTCATCGCGACGTCGTTGTAGCTGCCCTCCAGCTCATGATCGACGGCGACCGAACGCGTCGTGCCATAGCTTTCGCCGCCGAGGAATTTCGGGCTGTTCCAGCGGCCATTGGCGTTTAGCCAGAGGCGGATGAACGCTGCGACCGACTTGGCGTCCTTGGTCACGCCCCAATAGTCCTTGGGGTCGGTCTTGCCGAGCGCGCGCGAGAAGCCGGTGCCGACCGGATCGATGAACACGATGTCGGTGACGTCGAGGAGGCTGTCGGCATTGTCGATGACCGGATAGGGCGGCGACCCGTCGTCCTTGGCATTGGGGATCACGACGCGCTTCGGCCCGAACGCGCCCATGTGCAGCCAGACCGACCCGGAGCCCGGACCGCCGTTGAACAGGAAGGTTACCGGGCGTTTGGGGTCGACCGGGCCGTCCTTGATATAGGCATAGGAGGTGATCGCCGCGAGTGGCTTGCCGTCCTTGTCCTTGAGATAGGTTTCGCCCGCCGTCGCGGTGTAGCTGATCGCCGTGCCGCCGAAGACGCCCTTGTGGCGGGTCACCGAGACGGTGGGGGCGGGGATCGCCGCAGCGGGTCCGCCATCCTCCTTGCCTTCCGGCTTCTTGTCGGCGTCCTGCGCATGGGCGGACGAAGCGAGCAGCAGCGCAGCGGCTGCGGCGAAGCGGAGAGATTTCATGGCGATGGCCCCCAGGCAGAACGACTCGATATGCCGGGTTTGTGGCACGCCTCGCGGCGAGGCTCAACCGCGTGGCGCGGCGGCGCGGCGGAGGCGGTCGTTGATCGCGGCTCCGAGGCCGTGCGCGGGGATTGGTGCGACGGCGATGGCGGCACGGCCGCTCGTTTCAGCGGTGTGCAGTGCGGCGAACAGACGGGCGGCGGCTTCGGTGAGGTCGGCTGCCGGGGAGAGGTTGAGATTGCCGGGAACGGGGCCGAAGCCGATGTGGAATTCGGAGGGAATGGCCGTCGTGGCGTCGAGGCGGAGTGGCTGGGCTGGCGCATAATGGCTGGCGAGCTGGCCGGGGGCGACAATGGCGGGTCCTGCCGCTCCCAGCGGGATGCCAAGCGCTTCGGCAGGGATCGCACCAGGACGCAGCAGCGTCGCCCGTTCGCCGTTGATGGCGACGATCGTGGATTCGACGCCAGCCGAGGTGGGACCGCCGTCGAGGACCAGCGGAATGCGGTAGCCAAGGCTCGCTTCGACATGCGCGGCCGTCGTCGCACTAATGCGGCCCGACGCATTGGCGCTGGGAGCCGCGAGCGGCCGTCCAAGTCCGGCGATGATCGCCTGCATCACGGGATGGGCCGGGCAGCGTACCGCGAGCGTCGGAAGTCCGGCCATGACGAGGCTGGCAATCGGCGCGTCCGCCTTCAGCCGAAGCACTAGCGTCAATGCGCCCGGCCAGAAACGCGCGATAAGCTCCTGCGCTAACCGTGGAATCTCGACGAGCGTTTCCGCCATCTTGAGGCCGCTGACATGCACGATGAGCGGATTGAAACTGGGCCGGCCCTTCGCGGCATAGATGCGCGCGACGGCCTCGCCATTCGCGGCATCGGCGGCGAGGCCGTAGACGGTTTCGGTGGGCAGGGCGACGATGTCGCCTGCGTCGAGCAGTGCCACCGCCGCAGCGATCCCTGCCGCATCGGCGGGCCTTGTGATGGTTTGTCGTGCCACGGCTTCGCGCTATACGCTCGGGCGCCAAACGCCAAGGGAGCCGCATGACCTACACCGCACCCGTGACCGAGCAGCGCTTCGTGCTGGAGACGATTGCCGACCTGCCCGGTCTTGCGAAGCTGCCGCAGTTCGAAGCGGCGACCCCCGACATGGTCGAGGCGATCCTGAGTGAGGCCGCGAAGCTCGCGGAAAATGTGTTCGCGCCGCTCAACCGCATCGGCGACCAGCAGGGTGCAATGCTTGCGGACGGCGTCGTCACGATGCCCGCCGGCTTTCGCGAGGCGTACCGGCAATATGTCGAGGGCGGCTGGGGTTCGCTCGGGGCTGATCCGGCGCATGGCGGGCAGGGGCTGCCCTTCGTGCTCGCCAGCGCGGTGCAGGAGCAGCTGACCAGCGCCAATATGGCCTTCTCGCTCTGCATGATGCTGACGCAAGGCGCCATTGAGGCGCTGCAGGCGCATGGCTCGGACAATCAGAAGGCCGACTATCTGACGAAACTGGTGTCGGGCGAATGGACCGGCACGATGAACCTTACCGAGCCGCAGGCCGGATCGGATGTGGGGGCGCTGCGCAGCCGCGCCGAGCCGCGCGGCGACGGCAGCTATCGGATCACCGGCTCGAAAATCTTCATAACCTGGGGCGAGCATGACTGCGCCGACAATATCGTCCATCTCGTGCTCGCGCGGCTTCCCGATGCGCCGGCGGGCACCAAGGGCATTTCGCTGTTCCTCGTGCCCAAATTCCTGCCCGACGGCAGCCGCAACGACCTGAAATCCGTCAGCCTCGAGCATAAGCTCGGCATCCATGCCTCGCCGACCTGCACGATGGTATTCGGCGACGGTGGCGACTGCATCGGCTGGCTGATCGGCGCGGAGGGCGCGGGCATGCGCGCCATGTTCACGATGATGAACCATGCGCGCATCAATGTCGGTCTGCAGGGCGTCGCGATTGCCGAGCGCGCGACGCAGGGCGCGGTCGCCTATGCGCGCGAGCGGGTTCAGGCCGGCAAGATCATCGCGCATGCCGATGTGCGCCGCATGCTGATGACGATGCGCGCGACCACCGAGGCGGTGCGGGCGCTGACCTATTACAATGCCGCCGCTGTCGACCGCGCGCATGCCGGCGACGCTGAGGCGCGGCGGCTGGCCGACCTGCTGACCCCGGTCACCAAAGCCTATGCGACCGATATCGGCGTCGAGATGGCGAGCCTTGGCGTGCAGGTATTCGGCGGCATGGGCTTCGTCGAGGAGACCGGCGCGGCGCAGCATCTGCGCGATGCGCGGATCGCGCCGATCTATGAAGGCACCAACGGCATCCAGGCAATGGACCTCGTCGGCCGCAAGCTGCCGCAGGGGGCCTGGAAAGATCTGTTCAGCGACATGCGCGCCGACATCGCCATGCTGCCGGGCGACGGCGATCTGGGGGCGCTGAAGCCCTATCTTGAGGACGGCCTCGGCGCGCTGGAAACGGCGACGGTCTGGATGGTCGGCAATCAGGGCGACAGCGCGCGCGAGGCGGCGGCGGGGGCAGCGCCGTACTTGCGCATGTTCGGCATCGTCGTCGGCGGCTGGCTGCTCGCAAAACAGGCGGTCGCCGCCGGGCGAGGGGTGGAGGGCTATGATCCGGCCTTCCTGAAGGCGAAGATCGTCAGCGCCCGTTTCTTCGCCGAGCAGGTCGTGCCGCAAGCCGTCGCGCTGCTTGGCCCGGCGACGCGCGGCAGCGAGCTGTTTTTCGCGCTGGATGAGGCGGAGTTCGCGGTGGCGTGACCGCGTTGGAGCGAATTTAGAGCGGCGGGATCGCGGCTGCCGGGTCTCCAACCGCCAGGAAGGCACCATTCAGAAACTTCGGCTTGCCATAGGCGAAGGTCTCGCCGTCACGGCCGCGTGTTGTGCCGCCGGCTGCGCGCAGCAAGGCGTCTCCGGCAGCGGTGTCCCATTCGCTGGTCGGGCCGAAGCGCGGGTAGATGTCCGCCGAGCCTTCAGCGACGAGGCAGAATTTAAGTGAGGAGCCGCTCGGGCGCGTGTCCGAATTGGCGATGGCGGAGGCGTAACGGCTGGTATCGCTGTCGATGTGGCTGCGGCTGGTGACGACGATGGGGCGGCTGGACAGCCTTCGCGTGGTGATCGGCTCCCGCATGCCGTCGGCGGATTCGCGAAACGCGCCTTCGCCCTCAGCCCCTGCCCAGAGCAGGCCGCTCCGGGGTGCCATGACGATGCCGAGCACGGGGACGCCCCCTTCGATCAGCCCGACATTCACCGAATAGTCGGGGCCGCCCGCGATGAAGTCCTTGGTGCCGTCGAGCGGATCGAGCAGCCAGAAGCGCGCGCAGGGGTCGGGCTGGATGCCGGCGGCGCTCGCTTCCTCGCCGACGATGATTGCGTTGGGGTCGATGGCAAGGATTGCTGCCGTCAACAGTTCCTCGGCGCGCTCGTCGGCTTCCGTGACCGGCGAGGCATCGGACTTGTCGCGGTGGATGACGCCCGCGAGGCGAATGATTTCGATGAGTTCGCCCGCCGCGCGGACGGCGGGGATCAAGGCTTCAATGAGGGAATTCGTCACGCGTCGGCGGTGGCGAACAGCTCCGTCGGTGTCAAGCCGAGGCGATCGATATGGTCGCGAATGCGCGGCCATTCGGTACGGAGGAACAGCGCGCGCTCGCTCTTCATGAGCGCCTCGCGCGCACCGGGTTCGACGAACAGGCCGAGGCCCTTTTTCGCAGCGATGAGCCCGGCGGCCTGCAGCTCCTGATAGGCCTTGGAGACGGTCAGCGGATTGACCTCCCGGTCGGCGGCGAGTGCGCGCACCGAGGGCAAGGTATCGCCGACGCCGTAGCGGCCGTCGAGGATTCCGCTGACGATCAGGTCACGGATTTGCAGATAAATCGGGCGCGCGTCCTGCCACATAGGTGTCATATGCACCTAGGACGGCTGGCAGGTCAACCCTGTATTAGCTGGGTCATCCAGTCCAGCGGCTGATCACGTCGTCCAGATTCGGGCGGGGCCGTTCTTCGAGCTCGCGGGCCGGCGAACCGATGAAGACGAAGCCGGCGATGCGGTCGCCCTCGGCGCCGAGCGCGTCGCGGACTGCGTCGGAATAGGCGGCCCAGCCGGTCAGCCAGTTGGCGACGAAGCCCAGCGCATGCGCAGCGTGCATGAGGTTCATGACGGCCGCACCTCCCGACAGCTCCTGCTCCCAGAGCGGGATATGGCTGGTACGCACCGGGCGGCTCAGCACGACGATCAGCGTGGGCGCGCCGTGGGCGAAGTCGCGGATTGCCTCGAGTTCGGCACGCGCCGGGGCAGGGCGCGTTTCGCGATAGGCCGCCTCCAGCATCGCGTGGAATGCGTCGCGCGAGTCTTGCGGCACCTCGACGAAACGCCAGGGCGCGAGCTTGCCATGATCGGGCGTGCGGGCGGCGATCGCGAGAATGTCGCGCAGCTGCACCGCATCCGGCCCCGGTGCAATCATGTCACGCGCCTTGCCGGAACGGCGGGTCGCGAGGAGCGATAGGGGCGTGGTGCGGTCGTTGAAGGTCATGGCGCGCGACTAAACCATTGCCAGCGGGCCGTCACCCCTGCCAAGGCGCAGGCATGATCGCACTCGCGCTCCTTGCCGCCGCAGCGGCCAGCCCGCCTGAGATCGTCGTGACCGGCCGCAGCCTGCCGCAGCCCGCGGGGGCGGTGGCTTATGGCGCGGTGACGATCGATGCGTCGCGGTTGCAGGGCGAGGCCTCCGGTCGGCTGGAGGATGCGCTGCGCGATGTCGCGGGGTTCCAGCAGTTCCGCCGCAGCGACAGCCGCGCGGCCAATCCGACTTCGCAGGGCGCGAGCCTGCGGTCGCTCGGCGGCAATGCCGCGAGCCGGGCGCTGGTGCTGCTCGACGGCGTGCCGGTCGCCGATCCTTTTGCGGGGTGGATCCCCTGGCCGGCGCTGTCGCCCGACCGCCTGTCGGCAGCGCGGATCACGCGTGGCGGCGGTGCAGGGGCGTTCGGCAGCGGCGCGCTGGCGGGAACCATCGAATTGTTCAGCGGCGGCGCGGCCGACCTGCCGCTTGCCGATGGAAGCCTCGCTTATGGCAGTCGCAATTCGCTCAGCACCGGTGGCGGCTTCGCGGGCGATTTGGGCGGCGGCTTTGCCTCGCTGTCGGGGCGCTATGATAGCGGCGACGGCTATCTGCTCGTCCCGGCGCGGCAGCGCGGACCAGCCGATGTGCCGGCGCGCTACCGGCAATGGTCGGTGTCGGGCCGCGGCGTTGCGCCGGTCAGCGACGCGACGGAGCTGCAAGTGTCGGCGCGCGCGTTCAACGATGACCGGCGGCGGGGCTTCATTGGCGGCGATATCGCCAGCGACGGTGCCGACGCCAGCCTGCGCGTTGTGCATCGTGGCGACTGGTCTTGGGAAGCGCTCGGCTATGTGCAGGCGCGCAAGTTCGCGACTCAGATATTGGCGGTGAACGCGGCGCGGACGGTGACAACGCCGACGCTCGATCAATATCATACGCCGTCCACGGGCCTGGGCGGGAAGTTCGAACTACGGTCGCCGGCCGGTGCGGCACACGATGTGCAGATCGGTGTCGATATCCGGAACGCCGACGGTGAGACGCGAGAGCGGTTTCGGTTCCAGACGGGCCAATATACCCGACTGCGCCGGGCGGGCGGGCAGGCGCTGACTGCGGGCCTCTACGCCGAGGACAGCTGGCAGCTGAGCGACCAGCTGACGCTGACCGGGGGTGCGCGACTCGACCGCTGGACGCTGACGGGCGGGCATTTGCTGGAGACCGACATTGCGACGGGCGCGCCGGTCACCACGCTGGCCTTCGCCAAGCGTAGCGGCTGGGAGCCTACCGCGCGGGGCGGCCTGCTGCTGGCACTGACGCCTGCGCTGAAGGCGCGAGCGGCGGCCTATGCGGGCTGGCGGCTGCCGACGCTCAATGAACTCTACCGGCCATTTCGCGCAGGAAGCGACGCAACGGCCGCCAATCCGGCGCTCGATCCGGAGCGGCTGCAGGGCATCGAAGCCGGTATCGATTTTGTACCGCTCAACACTGCGCGGGCTGGCGTGACGCTGTTCTGGAACCAGCTCGACAATGCAATCGGCAATGTGACGCTCGGCAGCGGCCCCGGCAATTTCCCGCAGGTCGGGTTCGTCGCTGCGGGCGGCGCGTTCCGGCAGCGGCTCAATCTCGACGCGATCCGTGTGCGCGGTATCGAGGCGGCGGCTGCACTCGACTATGGCCGGTGGAGTCTCTCGGGCAGTGCTGCGCTGACCCACGCGGAGGTTCGCGCCAGCGGGGCGGCTGTGGCGCTGGACGGCAAGCGGCCCGCGCAAAGCCCCAAGGTCCAGGCTTCGACGACGCTTGGCTACGCTGTCCCCAACGGCGCGCGTGTGTCGGTGACGGGCCGCTATGCGGGTGCGCAGTATGAGGATGACTTGCAGTCGCGGCGGCTGCGTCCGGCGTTGACGGTCGATGCAACGGTCGATCTGCCTCTGTGGAAATCGCTCGCACTTTGCCTGTCCGCCGAAAACCTGTTTGACCGGGAGGTGCAGGCGGGTGTGAATGACAGTGGCGTCATCGATCTCGGGACGCCGCGGACGCTGTGGGCAGGCGTGCGGTGGAGGTTGGGGGCAGGGGAATGAGCTATTTCGTGACGTCGCCGCTCCTGCCGAGCTTCGCGCTGTTTCTTGCACTGCTGCTGTGCCTCGAGACGGGCCGCAGACTCGGTATCCGCTGGCGGCAGCGTCACGGAGCCGAAGTGTCCGGCACCTCGACGATCGACGGTGCGGTGCTGGCGTTGTTCGGATTGCTGGTCGCCTTTGCCTTTTCGGGGGCGGCGAGCCGGTTCGACGAACGGCGCAGCCTGATCGTGCAGGAGGCCAATGCGATCGGCACCGCCTATTTGCGGCTCGACCTGCTTGGCCCTGCCGACCGGCCGGCCTTGCAAACCGCCTTTCGTGCTTATGCGGATGCGCGGCTGCAATCCTACGGCCGCGATGCCGCAACTGCCGAGGCCGGCCGTACCCACGCCGCGGAACTGCAGAAGCAAATCTGGACCGGCGTCCTCACCGCCGCGAAATCCGGCGAATCCTCGCCGTCCGCAACGATGCTGCTCGTCCCTGCGCTCAACGAGATGATCGACCTGACCACCACGCGCGCAATGGCGGTTCGCATGCATCCGCCGGCAGTCATCTTCGTGCTGCTGATCGGCGTCGCGCTGATCGGTGCACTGCTCAGCAGTTACGCATTGTCGAACACCCCCGAACGAAACTGGGTTCACATGCTGAGCTTCGCGCTGGTGGTGACGCTCGCCGTTTATGTGATCGCCGACCTCGAATATCCGCGCCTGGGTTTGCTGCGGGTCGATGATTTCGATTCAGCGCTCATCGACGCGCGGCGGGCGATGGACATCAGGCGCTAGGCCGCCGCCGCATCAGGCCGATGCTGATCATCGTCATGACAGGCTCATCATGCTGGTTGAGCACGGTGATGCGATTGCGGACCGATCCCATGTCAGGCTTGCTGCGCGAGGGCGTGACTTCGAGTGTCTCGACTTCGACGCGGAGCGTGTCGCCCGGATAGACGGGCTTCAGCCAGCGCAGTTCATCAACGCCAGGGGAGCCGAGGCTCGCGGCGGGCTCGCCGCCGCTCCAGCTGCTCACGAGCATCGACATGGTCATCGCACAGGTATGCCAGCCGCTTGCCGACAGGCGGCCGAAATAGGTTTTGGCGGCGGCCTCATCATTCAGGTGGAAGCCCTGCGGGTCGTATTTCTTCGCGAACTCCAGTACTTCCTCGCGGGTCACCGCATAGCTGCCGAAGCTCGCGCGATCCCCAGGCTTGATGTCTTCGAGATACTTCACTTCGCGGCACCCTCCGTCGTTAGCGCCGCCAAAGCGGCCGGTCCGGCATCGCGTCCGGGAAGGGGCGCGACGCCGATCAACCGCATCACTAGCGGATAGACATCGACATTGTCGAAGCTTGGCAGGCTCACCGCGCGGCGGATGGCCGGGCCATTGGCGACGAACGTCGCTGCCATCTCGGGCAAGGCCGGGTCATAGCCATGCGCCCCCTTGGGCGGGGTGCGGGTGGAATCCGGAGCAACGATCCACCACCCCGGCTGCGCAAGGCATACGATCGCCGGTACGCGGGCATTGCGGCCATAGGCAAAGCGCGCCGGGATTTCGGCTTTGCGCCAGCACTGCATATGCGGCTGAGGCGCGAGAAGTACCCGTTCGACCGCTCGGCCTTTGCCGGGTGCGGGCGAGAGGCTGGCCATGGCACCTTCGGCGACGACATGAATGCTCGCGGCATCGACGAGCTTGTCGAGACGAATGAGCTGATCGAAATCGACATCGGCCATGCCGTGGTCGGCGACGATGACCAGATTTGCGGGCTGTTTGAGATCGCGCAGTGCAGCGACCAGATCGCCGATGCGCTGATCGACGTCCGAGATTGCTGACGCCGTTTCCGGCGCGCCGGGGCCGAAGGTGTGGCCCGCGGTATCGACCGTATCGAAATACAGCGTGAGGAGCTTTGGCCGCAGCTCCACGGGTCGGCGCAGCCAGTCGATCAGGGTGTTCACCCGCTGCACATTGGTGACGGCTTTGTCATAGCGAAACCAGTCGCTCGGCCGGCTCGTCCCGAACGGGACCTCGCTGCTCGGCCAGAACATGGTCGCGGTGCGAACGCCTGCGCGTTCAGCGGTGACCCACAGGGGCTCGGCCTCGGACCACCAGAAGGGGTCGAGCGCCTGCTTGGTGTCGGCGAGCATGAAGCGAACGCCTGGGCGCCGCGCGTCTTCCATATTGTTGTCGACGATGCCGCTCCGGTCGGGCCGCAATCCGGTGACGATCGCCGTGTGGTTGGGGAAGGTCAGCGTCGGGAAGGACGCGCGCATTGCCGCGCGCACGCCGCCTGCTGCCAGCGCGGCCAGGTTCGGCGTGATGCCGCGATCAAGATAGTCGGACCGCATGCCATCCACCGAAATGAGGATGGTGACGGGCGGGCGATCACCATCCTGCGCCGCGAGCGGGGCGGCAAGGAGGGCGAGCAGGGCGAGGGCGAAGCGGATCATCGTCATCACGCGATCCTGCCCGCCGAAGATTACACGTTGAAGCGGAAGTGGAAAATGTCGCCGTCCGCGACGAGATACTCCTTGCCCTCAAGTCGCAAACGTCCGCCGTCGCGCGCGCCGGCTTCGCCGCCCAGCCGGACGAAATCGTCATAGGCAATGGTCTCGGCGCGGATGAAGCCCTTCTCGAAATCGGTGTGGATGACGCCCGCCGCCTGCGGGGCGGTCGAGCCGCGCTCGACGGTCCAGGCGCGTGCGTCCTTGGGGCCGACGGTGAAGAAAGTCAGCAGGTGCAGCAGGTCGTAACCGGCGCGGATCACCCGGGCGAGGCCGGTTTCGGTGAGTCCGAGGTCGGCGAGAAAGGCGGGGCGGTCGGCCGTGTCCATCTGCGCGATTTCCGCTTCGATCGCGGCGGAGATGACCACGGCGCTTGCGCCTTGCGCCGCCGCCATTTCGGCCACGCGCGCCGAGAAGGCGTTGCCGTCGGCGGCAGCGGATTCCTCGACATTGCAGACGTAAAGCACCGGCTTGGCGGTCAGCAGCTGAGCCTGATCGAGCACGCGCTTCTCTTCGGGGTCGGCGGGCTTAGTCAGCCGCGCCGGCTTGCCCTGACGCAGCAATTCGAGCGCTTGGCCGAGAACCGAGGCGGCGATCTTCGCCTCCTTGTCGCCCTGCTGCGCCTTTTTCTGGAAGGCGGGGACGCGCTTTTCGAGCGACTCGAGGTCGGACAGCATCAGTTCGGTCTCGACGGTCTCGGCATCGGCGACGGGATCGACGCGATTTTCGACATGCTGGATGTCGTCATCCTCAAAACAGCGCAGCACATGCACGATGGCATCGACTTCGCGGATGTTGCCGAGGAACTGGTTGCCGAGACCTTCACCCTTCGACGCGCCGCGCACGAGGCCGGCGATGTCGACAAAGCCCAGCTGCGTTTCGATGATCTTGGCCGACTTGCCGATCGCGGCAATCGCGTCGAGGCGCGGATCCGGGACGGGGACATTCCCGACATTGGGTTCGATCGTGCAGAAAGGATAGTTGGCCGCCGCCGCCGCAGCGGTCTGCGTCAGCGCGTTGAACAGCGTCGATTTGCCGACATTCGGCAGCCCGACAATTCCACATTTGAAGCCCATAATATCCTCTGAACGGGTCGATGCGCCGGTCTTAGGCCGGGTGGCCCAACATGGCTATCCAGCGATTGAGCGCAGCGGGACTTCCCAGCCGGACAATCTTGTCCTCATGCCCCTGCAATGCGGCCTCGGTCTGCTGCCGGGGGCCGCCGTTCCACCGGATGAGATAGAGCAGAAATCCTAAATTGAGTCGCTCCGGACATCCTTCAGTCATGTCTGGCCGGCTCCGCCCGTGATAGGTCCAGAAGCGTTGCAGAATTCGCGCGACGCAGAGGCCGAGCGGGTAGTCGAGGTAGATGACGGTGTTTGCACGAGCCAGCCGTTCGGCGAGTGTCCCGCCATAGTTTCCGTCGATTAGCCAGCGGTCCGTTGCCACGATGGCGCGCAACCTTGCGCGAATTTCGGCCTTGCTGCTTTCGATCCAGCCGGGCTGCCAGTTCAGTTGGTCCATGTGGAAGACGGGCAGGCCGAGCCGCGGACCGAGCTCGCTTGCGAGAGTCGATTTTCCTGCCCCGCATGGGCCGATGATGAGGACTCTTTGCACGCCGTCATTCCCCCATCCGGAGGGCAACGTCGTTCATGAAGCGCGCGTCGTCACCCGCAACCAGCCAGTTGAGTTCTGCCGAGACAGCCCCAAGCACATCCGGCAGCCAGCCATTCATCTCCGCCTTCGCGAAATTGCCGAGGACATGGCCGGTGACGCGGTCCTTGTGCCCCGGATGGCCGATGCCGAGCCGCACCCGGCGGAAGGCATCGCCGATATGCGCGGCGATCGAGCGGATGCCATTATGGCCCGCTGCGCCGCCGCCGACCTTGACCTTGACCCGGCCCGGCTCGAGGTCGAGCTCGTCGTAAAAGACCGTCACATCGGCGGGCTCAAGCTTGAAGAAGCGCAGTGCTTCGCCGACCGAGCGGCCGCTTTCGTTCATCCAGGTCGCGGGCTTCAGCAGCAGCAGCTTTTCGCTGCCGATCCGGCCATCCGCTGCCAGCCCCTGGAAGCGGGTCTTCCACGGGTCGAAGCCATGCATGTCATGGATCGCATCGGCCGCCATGAAGCCGATATTGTGCCGGTGCAGGGCATAATCCCTGCCCGGATTGCCGAGGCCGACGAGGAGGTGCATCGCCGCCGTGCCTGCACCGCGCGGCCAGCCCCGGAGAGCCGGCCGCGCGTATGCGGGTTACGCGCTTTCCGTCGCCGCAGCTGCGGCTTCGTCGGCGTCGTTCTCGGCGCTGCGCAGCGCCGACGGTGCGGCGATCGTCGCGACGGTGAAGTCGCGGTCGGTGATCGTCGGCGTGACGCCCTTCGGCAGATGGAAGGCGGAAATGTGCAGCGATGCGCCGACATCAAGGCCAGCCAGCGACGCGACGAGATCGTCGGGGATCGCATCGGCGGGGCAGGATACTTCGATTTCGTGGCGCACGATGTTGAGCACCGCGCCCTTCTTGATGCCCGGCGACTTTTCTTCGTCGGTGAAGCGGACCGGCACGCTGACGGTCACGTTCGAACCGGCGCCGAGGCGCAGGAAGTCGACATGGATCGGCCGGTCGGTGACGACGTTGAACTGCACGTCGCGCGGCAGGGTCTTCTCGACTTTGCCATTGCCGGTGTCGATCTCGATGACAGAATTCAGGAAGTGGCCGGTCTGCAGCATCTTGACGAGGATCTTCTCCTCGACGTGGATGCTCAGCGGCTCCTGCTTGTTGCCGTAAATGACGGCAGGCACACGGCCCGAGCGGCGCATTGCACGGGAGGCTCCCTTGCCAACCCCATTGCGCGTCTCGGCACTCAGCTTGAGCGCTTCACTCATTGTTCGTTCTCCGATGATGAACCCGGCAGGCCTCCAGGGATGACCCTGCCGGAAGCCGCGCGCCTTACCGGCTCACGCTGCAAAACGCAAGGATGGCGCTGGTCAGGTCCAGGCGCGCAGCAGCACGTCGCGCACGCGCTGCAGGCGCGAGCGGTTTTCCCAGCTCATGTTGAAACCTTCGAGCGCCGCGATTTCGTTGAGCTCGTACATGATGTCGCGCTGCAGCGGATCGCGCAGGCGGCTTTCGATGAAGGTGAGGCCGACGAGGCGCCGGCCGCGCGTCACGGGGCGCACCTCATGCATTGTCGTTGAAGTGTAGACGATGGCGGATCCCGGCTGACCCTTGATGCTGATCGCCTGCGTGCCGAAATGGCTGACCAGTTCCCCGCCATCATAGCTGTCGGGCGGTTCGAGGAAGATCGTGCAGGACAGGTCGGAGCGCATCTTGCGGCCGTCGCCCAGCGACATGAACGCCGAATCGGAGTGGCGGCCATAGCGCCCGCCGTCGGCGTAGATCGACAGGATCGGCGTGGCGAACACGCGGGGGAAGGCGAAGTCGTTGAACGGCTCCGACCGCATCAGGCCCTGCGCGAGGATCTGCGAGGCGCGGGCGCTGTGCTGCGGATCGCGCATCAGCAGGCTGTCCTTCTCCTGCGCATGCGGATTGGTGGCGCGGCCGTCGATGAAGCTGGCCTTGCCGGCGATGTCGATGAGCTCGGCGACTTCGGCCGGGGTCAGCAGGTCGGGAATGTCGAGAAACATCTAGCGGATCCGTTCCACTTTCAGCCCGCGCTTGGCGAGCATGGCTTGGACGCTGTCGGCACCGGCCAGATGCCCTGCGCCGACCGCGAGAAACACGGTGCCTGGCATGGCGAGGCGCGCCTTGATCCAGTCGGCCCAGCGCGCGTTGCGGTCGGTGAGCAGCGTCTTCGCGAGGCCGGGTGACGACTGCAGGTCGCTGTTGATAAGCTTGCCGAGCTTTTCGGTATCGCCGCCGCGCCAGGCCGCGAGCATCTCGCCCAGTTCGGACTGCATGCCGGGGAGCTCGTCGACGGTGGAATTGAGCAGCGCGCGCTGGTCGGGTTCGGGCAGCGTGTCGAACAGCGCCAGTTGCTGGTCGAGCGTTTCGAGACCGACGAGCGCCTTGCCCTTGGCAGCGGCGCGCAGCACCGATTCGACGCCCGAATCGGAGTCGAGGCCGAGATTGACGGTCTGCGCCTGCGTCAGCGTCAGCGCGACCATCCAGGTTTCCATATTGGGCAGCACCGCCGCGGGAAGCCCGAGCCGCGTGACGGCGGCCGCGAGCGCGGCGCGGCGCAGCGGATCGATGCGCTGCTCGACCGGCGGCAGGCCGGTCGCGATGCCGCGCTTGAGCAGCACCTGCGCCGCGGCACGGGGGTCGGTCGGCAGGATGACTTCGAGCGCCAGCGTGTCGGCAGAGTCGAAGGCAATCTTGACCGGACCGGCCAGCACCGGCTCGCCCTTGGGGAGGAGGTGGACGGTGCCGAACAGGTAGATGGTGGTGTCGGCGTCGGCGACCTTCCAAAGCGCGGGGGACGCGGCTGCGGGGAGCGGCAGGGCGAGAAGGAGTAGGGTTAGGAGGCGGCGGAAAAGGGTCATTGTGTTGTAATACCGTACATCGGGATGCGCGCGAAGGCTGGATTCGCTTCCGGCGACCCCACCCCAACCCTCCCCTGAGAGCAGGGGAGGGAGATAGTCTCACGCCCTTGCAATCGCGTTCCCTCCCCTGCTCGCAGGGGAGGGTCAGGGTGGGGTGCGTGCGGCGCGCGCTATCCCATCAGTTGCGGAAAGAAGCCTTCATGCGCAGCGCGGAGGTCGGGAAGCGGTACACCAACAAGGCTTTCGCCTCCGGTGCGGCCGAGCCGAACGATGCCCTCGCCCCGAGCTTCCAGCGAAGGTCGCGCCGATGTGAAGATGTAGCGGCCTTGGTCTTCCGAGAAGGCGCGGTCGGCGCTGCCGACGGCGACGCCTTCAAGTTCCGCGCCGATGCCGCCCGCGAGCGCCATCTCAGCCAGCGCGACGAGCACGCCGCCGTCCGATACGTCATGAACCGCTGTCGCGGTGCCGTCCGCGATGAGTTCGCGAATTCGTTCACCTGCCTGACGTTCGGCAGCAAGGTCGACCGGCGGCGGCGGTCCGTCCTCGCGGCCGTGGATTTCCCGCAGCCACAGCGATTGGCCCAAATGACCAGCGCCGCCGCTGTCGAGCATGTAGATAAATTCCCCCTCCGCCTTGAACGCAATCGTCGCGCTCTTGCTGTAGTCCGCCAGCAGCCCCACGCCGCCAATCGCTGGGGTCGGCAAAATCCCCGTGCCGTTCGTCTCGTTGTACAAACTCACATTCCCGCTCACGACCGGGAAGTCGAGCGCCTTGCACGCCTCGGCCATGCCTTCGATGCAGCCGACGAATTGCCCCATGATTTCGGGGCGCTGCGGGTTGCCGAAGTTCATGCAGTCGGTGATCGCAAGCGGCGTCGCGCCGACGGCGCAGAGGTTGCGATAGACTTCGGCGACAGCCTGCTTGCCGCCCTCGAAGGGGTCGGCGAAACAGTAGCGCGGGGTGCAGTCGGTGGTCATCGCGAGACCCTTGGAGGTCCCATGCACGCGGACCACCGTCGCGTCGCCGCCTGGGCGTTGCAGCGTGTCGGCACCGACCATGTGGTCATATTGCTCCCATATCCAGCGCCGCGACGCGATGTCGGGGCAGGCCATGAGCTTCAACAGGTCGGCGGCGATGTCGCTGCTCTCCGGGATGTCGGTCAGCGGCGCGCGCTTCGGCGTTTCCACCCATGGCCGATTGTAGGACGGCGCATTGTCGGCGAGGGGCCCAAGCGGGATGTCACAGACCGTCTCGCCGTTGAACGTCAGCACCATATGGCCGGTGTCGGTGACATGGCCGATCACGGCGAAGTCCAGTTCCCATTTGCGGAAAATTGCTTCGGCGAAATCCTCGCGGCCGGGCTTCAGCACCATGAGCATGCGCTCCTGGCTTTCGCTGAGCATCATTTCATAGGGCGTCATGCCGGTTTCGCGGCAGGGGACAGCGTTCATGTCGAGTTCGATGCCGACACCGCCCTTCGACGCCATTTCGACCGACGAGCTGGTCAGGCCCGCGGCGCCCATGTCCTGGATCGCGACGATCGCGTCCGACGCCATGAGTTCGAGGCAGGCTTCGATGAGCAGTTTCTCGGTGAACGGGTCGCCGACCTGCACGGTCGGGCGCTTCTCCTCCGAATCCTCGGTGAATTCCGCCGACGCCATCGTCGCGCCGTGGATGCCGTCGCGGCCGGTCTTCGAGCCGACATAGACGATGGAGTTACCGATGCCGGAGGCCGCCGAGTAAAAAATCTTGTCGGTGTTGACGACGCCGACCGTCATCGCGTTGACGAGGATATTGCCATTGTAGGCGGCATGGAAATTGACCTCGCCGCCGACGGTCGGCACGCCGACGCAATTGCCATAGCCGCCGATGCCGGCGACAACGCCGGCGATCAGGTGCCGTGTCTTCGGGTGATCGGGCTCGCCGAAGCGCAGTGCATTGAGATTGGCGATTGGCCGCGCGCCCATCGTGAACACATCGCGCAGGATGCCGCCGACGCCGGTCGCCGCCCCCTGATAGGGCTCGATGTAGCTCGGGTGGTTGTGGCTCTCCATCTTGAAGATGGCGGCCTGTCCGTCGCCGATGTCGATGACGCCGGCATTTTCGCCGGGGCCGCAGATCACCCAGGGTGCCGTGGTCGGCAGTTTCTTCAAATGCACGCGGCTCGACTTGTAGGAGCAATGCTCCGACCACATCACCGAGAAGATACCCAGCTCGGTGATGTTCGGCTCGCGGCCGAGGCTGTCGAGGATGACCTGATATTCATCAGGGGTGAGGCCGTGTTCGGCGACGATCTGCGGCGTGATTCCGGTCATGCGCCGCCGTCTAGCGGTGCGCGGGATAAAAGCCTAGCGTCGCCTGTATGACAGATGCCGAACGCCTCGACCTTTTCATGGACCGTTATTCGCCGTCCGTGGCCCGTAACGGCCGCGAGGCTTTGGGAAAGCTGCGCTCCCAGCTGCCGGGTGCGGTCGAACTGGTGTCGGACAATTACACCGGCCTCTCGATCGGCTTCGGGCCGACCAAACAGGCGGGCGACGCGGTGCTGTCGCTGACCTTCGCACCGCGCCACGTCGCGCTGTCTTTCCTGCATGCGAAGGACCTTCCCGATCCGGACAAGCTGTTCAAAGGCGAAGCGGCACCGGTTCGGACGTTGAAATTGGGCAAGACGCGGTCGGTGGACGACCCCGAGGTGCAGGACCTGATCTCGCGCGCGGTCATGGCGCGCGGTGGCTGGGATCCGCATCGCCCGCCGCAGCTCGTCATCAAATCGGTATCACCGAAGCAGATGCCGCGGCGGCCCTAGCAGCAATGGACGACGCGGCCGCACAGCTTGAGGCGATGATCGATCGCTTCACGCCGGAGATTGCGGTGGCTGGACGCGAGGCACTGGGTAAGCTTCGCAAGCTCGCACCCGGCGCGGTCGAAATGATCTATGACAATTGGAATGGGCTGGTCGTCGGCTTCGGGCCGAATGAGCGGCCGATGCAGGCCGTCTTCTCGCTGCTGTTCGTGCCGCGCTGGCTGACCCTGTGCTTCCTGTTCGGCAAGACGCTCGACGATCCGCACAAGCTTCTGAAGGGCGAGGGCAATCAGGTGCGCAGCGTCCGGCTGATTCCGCCGGTCATGCTCGACGATCCGCGCGTGACCGGATTGCTCGCGCAAGCCATTGAAGCACGCGGCGGCTGGGATTTCACCCGGCCGTCCAGGCTGATCCTCAAATCGGTGTCGGCGAATCAGCGCCCGCGCCGGCCCTGAACCGCCGGGTCGAGGCAGCCCAAGCTGCGACGGCGATGGCGACGACGTACGCAGCAAGCGCCTGGATCGCGACGCCGGGGCCGACCACCTCGGGCGTCGGCGCGAACCAGTTGATCGCCTGCATCGCCAGCAGCAGCACGAGCAGCGCCCAAAGGCTCCAGCGCCCGGACGGCTTCGCTGCTGCCGTCGCCCGCGCGTAGAGCAGCAACCCGACGAGCGTGGCGCCGATTTCCAGCGGCATTTCGATGGCGGGGTGATTCCACAGACCGAGTCCTGCGAAACTGCCATCGGGCAGGAGCAGGTCGGGCTTGTGCGTCAGCAGGTCGAGCAGCCAATGCGAGAACACGACGCCCGCAGCAATTGCCGCGGCCGCGATGCGTCGGCTGCCGATCCAGACCAGCGCGCCGAACGCGACCGCCCAGATCATCGAGCCGACAAGGCCGTGCGTGTAGGGCATGAAATAGAGGTCCATCGGGTTCATCACCGTCGCGCCGGACACGAACCGCATCTTCTCCACGCCCGCCAACATCAGCGAAAAGAACCCGAGATCGATGAGCTGACTGGCCGCAAACAACGTGCCGAGCGACGGCGATTTGCGCGACGACCCCGCCGCCAGCGCGACGCCGAAATGTCCGATGAACATCGATTGCCTCCCCAAGCTGCGGGCAGACTGACACGGACGCTTGCGAGAGGGAAGCCGAGCGGCGACAACGGCGCAAAGGGGGCCTGCCGATGACCGATGAGATTTCCCGCGTGGATGCGGCTTCACTGCATGGCCGGCCGCTGCGCTATTTCGATTTCGTCATGGCGGCGTTTGTCGTCGTGCTCGTGCTGTCGAATGTGATCGGCGCGGGCAAGCGTGCGGAAATCGACCTGCCCTTCATCGGCATCTGGCCGTTCGGGGCGGGCATATTGTTCTTTCCGGTCTCCTATGTGCTCGGCGACATATTGACCGAAGTCTATGGCTACGCTCGCGCGCGGCGCTGCATCTGGGCGGGCTTTGCCGCGATGTTGTTCATGGCCGGCATGTCGTGGGTCGTGGTCGCACTG
This sequence comes from Sphingomonas paucimobilis, assembly GCA_943370355.1. Classification (GTDB taxonomy): domain Bacteria; phylum Pseudomonadota; class Alphaproteobacteria; order Sphingomonadales; family Sphingomonadaceae; genus JADCGM01. The sequence goes on along the minus strand of CALRQP020000022.1, from coordinate 28,020 downwards.
CCGCCGGCACAGGGCTGGACGGGGCAGGCGGCCTATGAGTCGGTGTTCGGGCAGGTGCCGCGCATCGTTTTCGCGTCGATGACTGCTTTCTGGGCTGGCGAGTTCGTCAACAGCTTGGTGCTGGCGCGCATGAAGGTCTGGACCGAGGGGCGGCATCTGTGGACGCGCACCATTGGGTCGACGATTGCCGGGCAGGGCGTCGACAGCCTGATCTTCTACCCGCTCGCTTTCTATGGCGCGCCCGACTGGCCGGTTGCGGCGTTGGGGGCGGTGATGCTCAGCCAGTTCGTCCTGAAAGTCAGCTGGGAGGCGCTGCTGACGCCTGTCACCTATGCCGTCATCGGGTTTCTCAAGCGCCGCGAGGGAATTGACGTGTTCGATGAGCGCACCGACTTCACGCCCTTCACGACACAGACATGACTGGTTCGACCTTTTTCGAAGTCAAACAGCGCATTGTCGATGTGACGGGGTTGGTCCGCGACACGCTCCACCTGCATTTCGGCCTCGCGCTGATGTTTCTCGTAGCGCTGGTATTTCGCAAGTCGCTGCGGTCGCCATGGCCGTTGCTTGCGGTCGTGTTTTTTGCGGCGTTGGGGGAGTTTCTTGACCGCCGCGACAACATCGCCGAATCCGGTGTGTGGAACCGCCACGAAAGCCTCAAGGACTTCTGCAACACGATCTTCTGGCCGAGCGTACTGCTGTTGCTCGCCCGCTTCTCCAATGTGCTGAAGCGCTAACGCAGCCGGATCACCGGGAGCACGCTCGCATAGTCGTCAGTCCACACGCGCAGTCCAGGTCGCCGGTGCGCCGCGCGCCAGCCGCCCTTGGCGGTCAGTGCAGCTACGCGTTTCGGGTCCTTGGACAGCGCCAGCCACCAGGACGGCGTGTCCCATTGACCGTGCGGCTGCAGCGACGGGTCGATGGCGTTGAAACGACGTACGCTGACCGTCCAGCCGCCCGCGTCGCCAATGGCGGCAACGACAGGTTCGAGGTCGAGAAATCGGTTGGACACATGGACGAGCAGCAGCCCGCCAGGCTTCAGCGCATTCGCATAGCCTTCGAACGCCTGTGTGGTCATCAGGTGCAGCGGGATTGCGTCGGATGAGAAGGCATCTACGGCGATCGTGTCGAATTGATGCGGGTGCGATTTCAGCCGCAGGCGCGCATCGCCCAGATCGATGGCGAGATCGGGTTTGCAGCGCGAGATATAGCTGAACAGCCGCTCGGTGCGCGCGATGCGGACGACGAGCGGGTCGATTTCGAACGCGGTCCAGCGCTGGCCGGGCTTGGCGTAGCAACTGAGCGTGCCTGCGCCGAGGCCGATGAAGGCGATGTCGCTGTCGGCGGGCATTGCGGTCAGCGCGCGGCCGACGCCGCTTTCGGGCGCATAATAGGTGGTCGGGCGAGTCTGGAAGGCCGGGACGAGGCTCTGCACGCCGTGCAGCGTCGTGCCGTGCAGGAACTCGCGTACGCCCCGGTCCTGATTGGCGCGCACCGAATAGATGCCGAAGAAGCTGCGCTCGCGCGCGAGCGGGATGCGCGACACCTGCAGCGCCTGCCAGCCGCCGAGCGCGAGCATCAGCGCCACGACATAGACGGCGAAGGGCCGGCGGTGGCCGATCGCCAGCGCAGCAAGGACGCCCATTCCGATGATGATGCCGCCACCGACGGGGCGCATCGGCGTCTTGCCGTCGAGCAGCCACGGGCCGGCCCAGTAGGAGGCGATAAGCGCGGCGATTGGCAGCAGCCAAGTCAGGGCAATGCGCATGGCTGGGACGGTCCAGATCCGGTCGAGCCACGCGATCATCGGTGCAGCGGGTAGCAGCAACGCGGCCAGCGCGATCAGGATCGGATGTTCATAGGCCGAATCGAAGATGACCGGCGCGACCAGGCCGCAGAACAGCCCGCCCAGCATGCCGCCGACCGACACCCAGACGTAGAAGTCGGTGAGGCCGCCCGGGCCGGGGCGCGTCCGCGCCAGTTCGCCGTGCAGCGCCAGCGCGACATAGAAGAGCAGCACGAGATCGAGCGAGGCCATGATGACCGCCGTCCCGCCCGCCGCAAGAAAGGCATAGGCCCCGAGCACGAGCAGCACGGCGGGGGCCATGCGGCTGGCATGGCGGCTGAAGCCCTCGCCGCCGTCGGCGAAAGCGACGATGAAGGTGATCAGATAAAGACCGAGCGGGATCACCCAAAGCAGTGGCATCGCCATGATGTCGGTGGTCAGATGCGTTGTCGTCGACAGCAACATGCCTGACGGTACAAAGGCGAGCAGCGTCCAGCGCACCCGCTGCCGCCAGCTGACGGGGGTGTCAGTGGCTGTCGGCGTCGCTTCGACCACCGCAGCACTGCTCCGCACCCGCCAGCCGCAGAGCGCCACCAGCAGGACGAGAAGCGCGAATCCCGAGGACCAAAGCAGCGACTGCCCGCCGAGCGCCAGCGCGGGCTCGACGGCAAGCGGATAGGCGATCAGCGCGAGCAGGCTGCCGGCGTTGGAGGCGGCATAGAGAAAATAGGGATCGCGGCCGCCGGTTGCGCGTGCAAACCAGCTCTGCATGAGGGGGGCCTGCGCCGAGATCGCGAAGAACAGCGGCCCGATCGACAGTGTCAGCAGCATCAGCAGCCACGGGGCCGGGTTCGCAGCCGCGTCGGGCGGCGCGAGATCGCGCAGGCCGATGGGCAGCGTCAGCGCTGCGGCCAGCATCAGCGCCAGATGGACACCGACCTGCGCGCGGATCTGCAGCCGGCTCAGTGCATGTGCGTACAGATAACCCGCGAGAAGCGTCGCCTGGTAGAACAGCATGGCGGTGTTCCACACCGCCGGCGCGCCGCCGAGCCGCGGCAGCGCCAGCCGTGCGATCATCGGCTGGACGAGGAACAGCAGGAAAGAGCCGACGAAGATGGTCAGCGTGAACAGCCGCGCCGAATGTTTCATGCAAGTCCCCCGATACGCCCGCGGCACCCTGCGCAGACGCAAACTGCAATAGAATTAAAGGCTCAGCCGAGCAGCCGCGCTGCATCCCGTGCGTGATAGGTCAGCACGCCCGAGCAGCCCGCGCGCTTGAACGCGGTCAGCGTCTCGATGATGCCCTTGTCGCGGTCGAGCACACCGGCTGCGACCGAAGCTTCGATCATCGCATATTCGCCCGAGACCTGGTAAGCAAATACAGGCACTTCGAAGCGCTCCTTCACACGGCGCACGATATCGAGATAGGGCAATCCAGGCTTGACCATGACGCTGTCGGCACCCTCGGCGAGGTCCATCGCGACCTCGCGGAGGGCCTCTTCGGCATTGGCATAGTCCATCTGATAGGTCTTCTTGTCGCCCTTCAGGAAGCCCGATGAGCCCACCGCGTCGCGGAACGGGCCGTAGAAGGCCGACGCATATTTGGCGGCATAGGCCATGATCTGGACGTCGTGATATCCCTCGGCCTCGAGCGCCGCGCGGATCGCGCCGACACGGCCGTCCATCATGTCCGAAGGCGCAATGATGTCGGCACCGGCACGCGCCTGATTGAGCGACTGGCCGACGAGCACGTCGAGCGTCGGGTCGTTCAGGATGCGTCCGTCTTCCGACAGCAGGCCGTCATGGCCGTGCGCGGTATAGGGATCGAGCGCCACGTCGGTCAGAACGCCGATCTCCGGGCAGGCCTGTTTGATCGCAGCAATGGCGCGGCACATGAGATTATCGGGATTGAGCGCCTCGCGCCCGTCGTCACTGCGCCGGTCCGCCTCGGTGTTGGGGAACAGCGCGATGCAGGGAATGCCGAGCGCCGCCGCCTCCTTCGCCGCCGCGCCGATCAGATCGACCGACAGCCGTTCGACACCGGGCATGGTCCGGATCGGTTCGCGGTTGCCCGTCCCTTGCGCCACGAACACCGGCCAGATCAGGTTGGAGGGAGTGAGAACGGTTTCGGCGACCATCGCGCGCGCCCAGGCGGCGGTGCGGGTGCGGCGAAGGCGGAGCGCGGGATAGGAGGCGTGGGTCATCGTTCGTCAGCTTTCAAAACACCGGCGGCGCGCGCCAGCTTGGCGTCGAGAGTAAGGAGATCGGCTCCCAGCTCGCGGGCGAGCCAGACATAGCTTGCGTCATAGGCTGAAAGGCCGAGCCGCTCTGCGCATTCGAGAATGGCTGCAGCTGGCACATCATGCAGTTCGACATCAGTGGCTGCGAAATCGTCCAATCCCATCCGGACCTGCTCGGCGGTCAGCAGCCCTTGCCGCAGCTTTTTTCGACCCACGCTCGCCAGTTCGTAAGGCAGCAGCGATGGTGCAGCAAGGCGGTCCGATCCAATCACGGATTGTATCGCCTCCAATGCGGGCTCGCCAAACAGGATTGCCGCGATCGCCGAACAATCGACCACCTTAACGATTGTCCCGATCCTCCCGGATCATCTCAACCGATGTGCTCGGCGAAGCGATCCCCGCCGCGCGGACCCGCCCGGCCACTTCCGCCATCGTCAATCTGCGCGAGGGCCGAAAGGCCTGTTCGAGGGTCGCCATCAGCTCGCCCTGAATCGACCGATGATTGCGCGCTGCCGAACGACGGATGTCTTCGGCAAGATCGTCGGGGACATTCTTGATCGAGAAATTGACGCCCATGGCTGCTAATCGCCTCCAAAATGGTTTCGTATTGGTGCCACACCACCCTGTCAATTGAGCCCGCAGCCGCAAAGCCCTATCGCGTCCGGATGACCCAGCCGATTCTCGTTTTCGACTCCGGTGTCGGCGGCCTGTCGGTACTCGGACCGATCTCGGCACGGCTGCCGACTGCTCCGATCGTCTACGTCGCCGACAATCGCGGCTTTCCTTATGGTGGCAAGTCCGAGATGGAGGTGGCGACGCGCGTCTGTGCGCTGCTCGGGCGGCTGACCGAGCGGTACAAGCCGCGGCTTGTCGTGATCGCTTGCAACACCGCCTCGACGATCGCGCTTGCGCATGTCCGGGCAGCGCTGGAGGTGCCGGTGGTCGGGACGGTACCTGCGATCAAGCCAGCGGCGGCGCTGACCAAGACCAAGGCGATCGGGGTGTTGGGGACGGTCGCGACGGTGCGCCAGCCTTATGTCGACCGGCTCGCGCAGGAATTTGCGAGCGACTGTCAGGTGCTGCGCTACGGATCGGAGCCGCTGGCTGCGATGGCGGAAGCATCGCTGCGCGGGAGCCCGCCCCCTGCTGCAGATTATGCCCGGGAAATGCGAGGGCTGCTCGACCAGCCGGGCGGGGACCGGATCGACACGGTGGTGCTTGCCTGCACGCACTTCCCGCTTGTTCGCGACGAATTGGCGGCTGCCGCAGGACGGCCAATCACGTTCGTTGATGGCTCGGACGGCATCGCGCGGCGGACGGCGCATCTGCTTGAAGGCGCCGAATGGCCGCAGCATCGGCCACCCGGACGTGCCGTCTTTACCTCGCAAAGTGGGGACGTTGACGCTCTGGCACCTGCGCTGCACAGATTCGGGCTGGACCGCATCGAATATCTTTGAAGGGCCTTGCGAATGGCGATGGATGACGCGCAGCTTCTGGCGCGGATGAACAGTTTCGTGCCGCCGACGGCGGTGCTGCTCGGCTGCAAGATCCTGGCGCTCGACAGCGCCAAGGGCACGATCCGCATCGAATATCTGGCGAAGCCGGACTTCTGCAATCCGATGGGCAGCGTTCAGGGCGGGTTCGTCGCGGCGATGCTCGACGATGCTGCAGCGATGGCGGCGATCGTCAAATCGGGACAACGGATCGTCGTGCCGACGCTCGAATTCAAGACGAGTTTCTTTGGGGCAGCCAAAGCGGGGCAGCTCTTCGCGGAAGCGCGTTGCCTGAAACTGGGCAAGCGCGTCGCGTTCATGGAGGCCGACCTGTTCGATCCGGAAGGTCGTCACCTTGCCCGCATGAGCTGCACCGCAATGCCGACACCAATGCCGGAGAAAGCGACGATGGTGGAGCGGTCATGACGGACGAAGTGCTGTTCGAAGTTCGCGGGTCGGTGGGGCTCATCACGCTCAATCGGCCTCAGGCGCTCAATGCGCTCAACCGGCCGATGTGCCTCGCGATTCACCGCCAGCTCGACGCATGGGCAGGCGATGATGCGGTTCGCTGCGTCGTCATTCGCGGGGCAGGAGACCGTGCCTTCTGCGCCGGCGGCGATGTGGTCGCCGTCGCCAAGGCAGGCCAAGCCGGCAGCGACGAATGGGAAGGGTTCTTCGGCGACGAATATCGGATGAACCAAGCCATCGCGACCTACGCCAAGCCCTATGTCGCGCTCATCGACGGGATCATCATGGGCGGAGGGGTCGGCCTGTCCATCCATGCACCCTACCGCGTCGCGACCGAACGGACGATGTTCGCGATGCCCGAGACCGGCATCGGCCTGATCCCCGATGTCGGCGGCACCCACGCCCTGCCGCGCATGCCGGGCGAGCTGGGCACCTATGCCGGGCTTACGGGCGCACGGTTCGGTCCCGGCGATTGCATGGCGGCTGAGGTCGCGACGCATTTCGTGCCAAGCGACAAACTCGACGCGCTGACCGAGGCGCTGGCGGCCGGCGGCAATGTCGAACAGACGCTCGCCGCCTTTAGCACCGAGGCTGGCGAGGCACCGCTCACCGCTTACCGCGATGCCATCGATTTCCACTTCTCGCATGACCGGGTCGAGGAGATTCTCGCTTCGCTCGCGACAGGCGACGACTGGGCGCAGAAGCAGCACGCGACGATCGCGCGCATGTCGCCGACCTCGTGCAAGCTCACGCTGCGTGCGCTGCGCGAAGGCGCGTCGCTGAACATCGCCGGCGCGCTGCAGAATGAATATCGCGTTGTCTGTGCGATCAAGCACGGCAAGGATTTTTACGAGGGGATCCGCGCCCAGCTCATCGACAAGGACCGCAACCCCAAATGGTCGCCGGCGACGTTCGAGGCGGTGACCGACGCCGATGTCGACCGCTATTTCGAGGCACCTGCCGGCGGCGATTTAACTTTCGCTTAAGGCTTTACGGTCAGCCGATTTTAGCAAATTCCCCGCCATTGTGCCTCAGCATCAGGAGGCACGCACATGCAGACGGGCAGCGACGACCGGACACTCAGCTATTCGCAGCGGTTCGTTGGGCGCGGTGTGTTGCTCGCCGCTTTCCTGATCCTCGCCAGCGCGCTCGGCGACGGCCTTTCTGAGCAGCAAGCCGTCGCTTTTGACGTGCCAGCCGGCGTAATCGCCGCTACCTGATTCGCTTCGCGAGCGGACAGGAAGGACAGACCATCGACGACCGGTATCGCCTGCCATTGCTCGCACTGGCGGGCCTATGCGGCGGTGCGGTCAATGCGCTCGCTGGTGGTGGAACTCTAATCGTATTCCCGGCCATGGTCGCGCTCGGTGTGCCACCGGTTGTCGCCAATCTCACCAGCAGCGTTGCCCTGTGTCCCGGCTACCTTGGCGGCACGCTGGCGCAGCGCCGCGATCTGGCCGGGCAGGGGCCGCGAGCCTGGCTGCTCGCGCCCGCGGCGGCAATTGGCGCGGTCGGCGGCGCCTTTCTCCTGCTCAATAGCTCTGAGCGGGTGTTTGCGGCCGTTGTTCCGGCGCTGATCCTCATGTCTTGCGCCTTGCTTGCAGCGCAGCCCGCCGTGCGCCGCTGGGCCTCGCGGAATGGCGAGGCACACGCACTGCATACGCCGTTCTGGGCCGTGCTGCCCGTCGCGCTGTCGGCGGTCTATGGCGGCTATTTCGGCGCGGGCCTGGGCGTGATGACGCTGGCGGTCCTGTCGCTGTCGGTCAGCGATACGCTGACCCGCCTCAACGCGGTGAAGCAGCTGCTCAGCCTTGTCATCAATGTCGTCGCAGCACTGATATTCATCCGCTCGGGGCAGGTGATATGGTCCATTGCCGCAGCGGTCGGGGCCGGGGCCTTGGCGGGTGGCAGCATCGGCGGGCGTCTCGCGGGTCGCGTGTCGCCCGACCGGCTGCGCACGCTGGTGATCGCGCTCGGCACGCTCGTTGCCGTGCTGCTATGGTTGCGCAGCCGTTCCTGAACGATTGGCGGTAGCCTTCCCGGCCTCCATCCACTAGATGTGGCGCATTCCCGCCGCAACAAGGACCAACCCCGTGCCGCGTCAGGTTATCGCCATTGGCTCCGATCATGCCGGCTATGCGCTGAAAAAAGCGATGGTCGAGGAGCTGCGCGCGATGGGCTATGACCCGCTCGATGTCGGCGCATCGTCCGAGGCGTCTGTCGACTATCCGGACTTCGCCTTCGCGGTCGCCAAGGCCGTTTCGGGCGGTCAGGCCGCCTCCGGCGTTCTCATCTGCGGCACCGGCATCGGCATGTCGATCGGGGCCAATCGCCACACCGGCATTCGCGCCGCGCTTTGCACGCATGGCGTCATGGCCCGTTTTGCGCGCGAGCATAATGACGCGAATGTGCTCGTGATGGGCAGCCGCATCATCGGCACCGAGATCGCGCGCGAATGTCTGCGCCAGTTCCTCTCCGTCCAGTTCGCGGGCGGCCGCCATGCCGCGCGCGTCGACAAACTTTCCAACCCCCGTTTCGAGGAGGCTGCCGAATGAGCACCCGCCCTGCCACCCGCGACGATGACAGCGGTTTCTTCACTGAAAGCCTCGGCCAGGCCGATGCCGCGGTATTCGGCGCCGTTCGCTCCGAACTGCGCCGCCAGCAGGAGCAGATCGAACTCATCGCCAGCGAGAATATCGTCTCGAAAGCAGTGCTCGAGGCGCAGGGCTCGGTGTTCACCAACAAATATGCCGAAGGCTATCCCGGCAAACGCTATTATCAGGGCTGCGCGCCGTCGGATGTCGTCGAGACGCTGGCGATCGAGCGTGCCAAGCAATTGTTCGGTTGCGGCTTCGCCAATGTGCAGCCGCATTCGGGCGCGCAGGCCAATGGTGCGGTCATGCTGGCGCTCGCCAAGCCCGGCGACACCATTCTCGGCATGAGTCTCGACGCCGGCGGTCACCTGACGCACGGCGCCAAGGCGGCGATGTCGGGAAAATGGTTCAATGCCATCCAATATGGCGTGCACCGCGACACCCATCTCGTCGATTTCGAGCAGGTCGAGGCGCTCGCCAAGGAGCATAGCCCGAAGATCATCATCGCCGGCGGCTCGGCCTATCCGCGCACGCTCGACTTCGCACGCTTCCGCGCGATCGCCGACAGCGTCGGGGCGATCCTGTTCGTCGACATGGCGCATTTCGCCGGGCTCGTTGCAGCGGGCGTGCATCCGTCGCCGTTCCCGCATGCACATGTCGTCACGACGACGACCCACAAGACGCTGCGCGGCCCGCGCGGTGGCCTGATCCTGACCAATGACGAGGCGCTGGCCAAGAAGCTCAATTCTGCGGTTTTTCCGGGCCTGCAGGGCGGTCCGCTCATGCATGTCATCGCAGCCAAGGCCGTGGCGTTCGGCGAAGCACTGCGGCCCGAGTTCAAGGATTATGCACGCGCCGTCGTCGAGAATGCCAAGGTGCTGGCGGCGAAATTGAAGGAACGCGGCTGCGATATCGTCGCAGGCGGCACCGACACGCATGTCGTACTCGTCGATCTGCGTCCCAAGGGTGTGACCGGCAAGGCCGCCGACGAGGCGCTCGAGCGTGCGGCGATCACCTGCAACAAGAATGGCGTGCCGTTTGATCCGCTGCCGCCGGTGCACACGTCGGGCATTCGGGTCGGCTCGCCGGCCGGCACGACGCGCGGCTTCGGCCCCGGCGAATTCGCAGCGATCGGCGACATGATCGCCGATGTGCTCGACGGCCTCGTCGCCAATGGCGAGGAAGGCAATGGCGTGATCGAAGCGCAAGTTCGCGAGCGGGTCCGGCAGCTGTGCCGGCGCTTCCCGATCTACCCTGAGCTCGGCTGAGCGGGTCCGGGGGGACCGATGCGCTGCCCGTTCTGCCTCCACGACGACAGTCAGGTGAAGGACAGCCGTCCGACCGAGGATGGCGCTGCAATCCGGCGGCGGCGGCAATGCCCGGCCTGTGCGGCGCGATTCACGACCTTCGAGCGGGTGCAGCTGCGCGAACTCGTCGTCGTGAAGAAGTCGGGGCTGCGCGAAGGGTTCGATCGTGACAAGCTCGCACGCTCGGTGGCACTCGCCTGCCGCAAACGGCCGATCGATCTCGACAAGGTCGAGCGGCTGGTGTCGGGGATCGTCCGCCGCCTTGAATCGAACGGTGACACCGAGATTGAGGCGCATGTCATCGGCCAGCTGATCATGGACGCGCTGAAGACGCTCGATCAGGTCGCCTACATTCGCTACGCCAGCGTTTACAAGGACTTCCGCGAGGCGCGCGACTTCCGCCGCGCGATCGATGCGCTGGGCTCGGCGCCCGAGCTGCCGCTGCTGTCGATCAAGGGCAATCCCGCCGAATGAGCGAGCCGCCGGTCGTCGTGCTCGTCCGGCCGCAGCTGGGCGAGAATATCGGGGCATGCGCGCGGGCCATGCTCAACTTCGGCCTGACCGAGATGCGGCTGGTGTCGCCGCGCGACGGCTGGCCCAATCCCGACGCGGGGCCGAGCGCTGCGGGCGCCGACCAGGTGCTCGCGGATGCGACCGTGTTCGGCAGTGTCGCCGAGGCGGTCGCCGACTGCGGCTTCGTCTATGCAACGACGGTGCGCCACCGCGGCATGACCAAGCCCGTTGTCGCACCACGCGGAGCGGCAGAGGCATCGCGTGCCCGGCCGGGCCGCACCGCGATCCTGTTCGGGGCCGAGCGCTCTGGACTGGAGAGCGACGATGTTGCCGTCGCGCACGCGATCCTGACCGTGCCGGTCAACCCGGCGTTCAAATCGCTGAACCTCGCGCAGGCGGTGATCCTTATCGCCTATGAATGGTTCGCGAGTGCCGGCGAAACACCCGAGGTCATCGACAATTATGAGGGGCCCGCGTCGCATGCCTCACTCGAAGGCCTGATCCAGCAGATCGACGCCGCGCTCGAGGCCGCCAACTATTACAGCGTCCTGAGCCGCGTGAAGGTGTTCAAACGAACGGTGCGCAACCTGTTCACCCGTCCCGCCTATAGCGAAGGCGAAGTCCGCACCCTGCGCGGCATCGTCCATTCGCTGAGCGAGGGCAGGCGGGGCAAGCGGGTCACTTGAGGTTCGCTTCGAGGAAGCGCGCGGATTTGAGAAGCATGTCTGCGTCTACCGCGCTGTCGATTAAGCTGTGGTCGAGGTCCGGGTAGATAACGAGTTGCACGTGTTTGCCGGCTGCTCGCAATGCGCTTTCCATAGTCTTCGACTGCTCGATGTTTACGTTCAGGTCGTGCGTCCCGTGAAACATCAGGACAGGAGCCTTGATCGCGGCAGCGTTCTTTGCAGGAGAACCTTCTACGATATGCGGGCCGGAGCCGATGAAGTCCGAAGTGAGCCGGAAGTTCGTGAAGTTTCGGAACTGGTCCCGCCACTTCTGCATGTCGGTCAGGGGCGCGATGGCGATCGCGGCCTTGTACAGGTCGGGTTCGACAACATTGGCCTGCAGGGCGGAGTAGCCGCCATAACTCCAGCCAACGATGGCTAGCCGCTTGGGATCGGCAATACCCTGTTTGACAAGCCAGTGGACGCTGTCGTTCACGTCATTCATCGCTGTTCGCCAGGATTTCAAGCCATTTTCCTGAAACCAGCCATCGCCGTAGCCTGCCGAGCCTCGATAGTTGGGCTGTATGACGGCGTAGCCCAACTGAGCAAAATATTGCGGCAGCCAGTCGAAGCCCCAATAGTCGCGGGACGATGGACCACCATGCGGCATTACGATCGCTGGCAGCCCCTTTGCATCTTCCCTTCCCGGCGGCAGTGTCAGATAGGCTGGTATTTGCGTGCCGTCGCGTGCCGCAAAGGTAACCGGCTTCTGTGAAGCGAGCGTCACGCCTTCCAGCTTTGGCCGCGCTGATGACAATTTGCCGAGTTTCCGTGCTGTCCTGTCATAGATGTAGTAACCGCCGGGATCGACATCGCTACCGGCGTAGATGAACAGCTTCGAACCGTCCCAAGTCTCGTCGATGACTGTTACGGCGGGGTTGCCGGGCAACGCCTTTTTTAATTTTGCGGCCAATGTGCCGATGGCGGTATCGAAATATTCGACGTGATTATAGTCCGTCGAGTAGCTCGCGCCGATTGGGCGGTTGAACTTTCCTATACGGTAAATACCGTCAATGTCCGTGTCCTGGCGGGCGTAAACAAGCTCTTCCCTGTTTGATCCATCGGCCGCAAACTTGTAGATAGCCTGCCGACCGTCCTTTGGTTTGAAAATATATAGCCAGTCTCCCGTTTCGTCGAAATCCTCGACATTGAGGGTCAAGTTTGCTCCCAAGTCCGCACGGCCAAGTGGCAGCCATTGGGAGGACGTCTTTGTCCGGTAAAAATACTTGTAGTCGCGACCGATGTTGGCGGAATAGCTGGCCGTTTCCTTTATTGTTGCGATAGCGCGTACTCGCACGGCTCCCGTCGGATCTGCTATAAGTTCGGAGCCATCTCGTAGAGGCTGTTCCACCATCTGCATGCGACCGGTTCGGATATTGACCCTCTGAACCGCGAGGCCAGGCGGCTTTGGCCGAATGTTTGTCCCGACAGTCTCTTTTTCATCGTTGAACACGGCCATCAGGATATCATTTGGAGAGTCGGGCAGCAGATCGATCACCCGGCCGCTATCTTGATTGATACCAAGCGAGCGATCCCCAAGCTTGCGTCCGATTTCCTTGATGTCTTTTCCGTCGGGCGCAATTGAATACAGCCGCGTCACTCCGATCAGATCCGAGCCAAGTACATCTGTTACGGTATAAAGACGGCAAATGATCCGATCGACCTTTGCCCAGTAACAGTTTCGTAGAGTGACCTTGGGGTCGCCGGTCGTCATGACCGGCTTCACTTCGCCGGTTGTGGTATCGGCAATCATAAGGGCAGTCCCCCGCCCGGTGATTGGCGTAATATAGGTTACCTTGGAGCCGTCAGGAGATAGCGCGGCACCGTAGAAGGCCTCGCGCTCCCCGAATTTGATCGCCAGATCGGGAGTAGGGGATGCTGCAGACGCTGCAACCGCGCCACACGACAATGCAGCCGCAAGCGCCATCCGGGCCGTGAACATTTGGATTCCCCCTGATTCGTCCTGTTTCAAACGCTAGTGTCGTGCCCCGGCTTTGCAACCGTCCGATCGGACGGGCCCGCCCTCAGCCTTTGGTCCCCCCGCTTCGAGCATGGTACGGGATCAGTCATTGGCATTCCGCGCCTGCTCGCGCGGCAGTTCCGGCGCGCCGCCGGTGATGTCGAGAAACTCATAATGCGGATTGTTGAGCCGGCGCCGGACCAGCGACCCGATCGGAACGCCATAATCGGCGGTCAATGTTACACGCTCGGCGCGATATTGGCCGCCATCCTCGCCGCCTGCGAAGGACGCGTAGCGGCGCCCGGCAATCGAGGCGAGCACTTGACTGGCCCGCGCAGCCGTCAGGGTTCCGCGCAGGACCTCGGGGGTTTCGACCGTACCATCGGGCTTGATCCAATAGCCGATGTCAGCCCACCGCGTACCGGTATAATCGCTCGATCGCGACGCGGTGTCCGTGGTGATTTGGAACTTGTTCTTCTCGACCGCATCGGCCGGGGGTGCGATCGGCGGGGACCAGAGCAACAGCGGCGCGGCGCGTTGCGGTTCGCGGGCGAGTTCGGCGAGAAACCGGTCAGTCGCCTGCTTGTCGCCGCGCTCCCGTGCCAGCCTCGCGCCAAAGGCCCGCGCGGCCAGGCGGTAAGGCCGCAGACGCGGATCGGAAGACGCGCTCAGCTCGGCCAGTAGGGCATCAGCCTCGGCATCGCGCTGCCTTGTGTGCGCCAGCGACGCCTGGCGAAGCTTCAGCGCCGCGAAAATACGCAATTCGCCGGCGGCCTTCGCCCGCTCGGCGATACTCGCATAGCCGCGAGCCGCGCGCATATAGTCGCCCCCCCGCATCTGCAGATCGACGACGCTCACATCGGCGAGCAGTGTTTCCGGAGCATTTACCGGCAGAAACTCATGAAGCACCGCCGCGCGGTCATAGGTCGCGCTGCGGATCACACGCTGCTCTCCGTCATGCGTCGCGACATTGGCGAGCGCGAGATAGAGGTCCGAAACCGCGATCGGTTCCTGTCCCCGCGCGCTTTTGGTCCGCGACGCTGTCGCAGTCAGCGTCCGCCGGGCATCGGAATAACGTCCGGTCTTGAACAGGCCTTCGGCATAGCGGATCGACAGATCGATATCCTGCTTGGCCGGACAATGCTGGATGATACACGCCTCGGCGTCGGCCTTTAGCTTGCTCAGGGGCACGCCGGTCACGACGATCTGTGGATCGCCAGCGACGGCTGTTGCGACAGCCACCGCCAGAAACAAGACCATGGCAAATACTCCACCTGTTGATGGCCTAGCCTACCCGCGAGCCGGAGATTCACAACAGCCCAACCGGACAGCTGTCCGCAAAGGTTGACCCCAGCGAGGTTCGCTCTATAAGCGCGCCTTCGCAATTGGCCCCGCACTCCGGTGAAGCGGTGGCCGCGTCCGGCAACAGGCAGGGCGGCGCGAGTCCGGGCATAGTGACAACGAAGCGAATTGGAATTGATATGTCGAAGCGTACGAGCGCGAAGCACAAACTCGACCGCCGCATGGGCGAGAATATCTGGGGCCGGCCGAAGTCGCCCGTCAACAAGCGTGAATATGGCCCCGGCCAGCACGGCCAGCGCCGCAAGGGCAAGGTCTCGGATTTCGGCACGCAGCTGAAGGCCAAACAGAAGCTCAAGGGCTATTACGGCGACGTGACCGAGAAGCAGTTCCGCAAGGTCTATGACGAAGCGGTCCGCATGAAAGGCAACACCGCCGAGAACCTCATCGGCCTGCTTGAGCAGCGTCTCGCCACCGTCGTCTATCGTGCGAAGTTCGCACCGACGGTGTTCTCGGCCCGCCAGATCGTCAACCACGGCCACATCCTCGTCAACGGCACGCGCTGCAACATCGGCTCGGCGCGCATCAAGCCGGGCGATGTCGTCGAACTGGGCAGCAAGGCGAAGGATATGGCGCTGGTGCTCGAAGCGCAGGGCCTCAGCGAGCGCGACGTTCCCGAGTTCGTCACGGTCGAAGGCTCGAAGGCGACCTATGTGCGCGTGCCGAGCCTCGACGAAGTGCCCTATCCGGTGAAGATGGAACCGAACCTCGTCGTCGAATTCTACAGCCGCTAACCGGCGAGCAAAGACACAGTTTCGAAAGGGCGTGGCGGGCAACCGCCGCGCCCTTTTGCTATGCGCCTCTCGTCAGCTGCCAGTAGACGACGGGCGGGATGCAGGCGATCAGGCCGGCGGCGAGGAGTTCGAAGAGCGCGTCGATCCACAGGCCGGGGTGGATGACGCTCATTGCGTCGAGCGTTGCCTGTGCGGTCTCCGGCGTCGCATTGGGGCCGAAGATGACAACGTTGACGACCATTGCGACGGGCAGGAGCGACAGTGCCGCGATCGCGAGCAGGCCGAACAGCCGCCCGCGATTGCCGCGAGTCAGCGTTGCCGAGCGCTGCAGCGCATCGAACGGGGTCAGCCGCTCGACGACGGCAGCAGGAATCGCGGCGACCCAGGCGGTCAGCAGCCAGAGCAGCGTTCCGATCACCGATCCGCGCACCAGCCAGGCGAGGGGATGGGCCGACGCCAGCAGGATCAGGATCACGCCGGTCATCAGCACCACGCCCATGACCAGCGCGACGAGCAGGCCGGGGCGCGCGGCTGCAAGGCCTGCACGGACGAAGCCGCTGAGCGACAGGTGACGGCCCGCCATCGCCGCGATGGTGCCGACGCTGACTGCCGACAGGAACAGCATGAAGAAGACGGCAAGGAAGGTCTGCACGACGGTCCCGCCGCTCGAATTGTCGTCGATGAGCGCATGGGCAGCGATGCCGGGCAGTGTCAGCAGGATGAAGCCGCTGACCACGATGGCCGCGAACTCGTGCCAGAAGTTTAGCAATATGGCGCGGCAGGCCGCGAGGATATCGAAGCTGCCGGGCGCGGGCATCGCTGCCCCGCTGCTATTGCTTGTCGCGCTTGGCCGTGCCGGTCACTTCGGGCGCGCCCTCGCCGCCGATATTGCCCTGCGGCTGAGCGGCTGCAGCCTTTTCGTCGGCGACAGGCACATCCGGGGCCTTGCCAGCAGCATCGGCGGGCTTGTCGCCGCCGACGCCAGCCGTTGGTTCCGCTGGAACCGCCGGCAAGGGCAGCGGCTTGTCGCTGTTCTGGTTCAGATAGGCGAGGACGTTGGCGCGCTCTTCGGGCTTGCTGATGCCAGCGAAACTCATCTTGTTGCCCGGCATGTAGGTCTTGGGCGACTTGATCCACTCGTTGAGCTCGTCCCAGCTCCACGGCTGGCCCTTCTTGGCGAGCATCGCGTCCGAATAGGCGAAGCCCGGCATATGCGCATGCACATTGCCGACGATGCCGTAGAGGTTCGGGCCGATGCCCGCAGCGCCGCCCTTGGCATTGTTGTGGCAGGCACCGCACTTTTTGAAGGTCGCCTCGCCCTTCGCCGGGTCGGCGCTGGCCAGATAGAAGGCGATCGGCTTCTCAGCCTCGGCGGCAGGGCCGGCAGCTGTTGCTTCCTCGACCGCGACAACGTTGAAGCCCGGCTTTTCGGGGGCTTCACGCTCGAAGGTCTTGCCGGTCACGATGATCAGGCCGAGCACCGCTATGGCTGCCGTGAGCACCCATCCCGCGATCTTGTTCCACTCGAAACTGTCCACCAATTGCCTCCAGAGCCCTGACGTAATTTGCGCCGTTCCTTAGAGGCGCGTTCCCCCATTGCCAAGGCTTGAATGCGCACCGCATAAGCGCGCCGCCATGGACAATTACCCCAAGCTCGCGCGCGACATCGTCGTCGCCATGAATGCAGCGGCTTCGGCGCATCCCGAACGCGCCATCGCCTATCAGGGTGCGCCCGGTGCCTATTCGCACCAGGCGGTCCGCGAACTGTTCCCCGACGAGCCGCCGATGCCCTGTTTCAGCTTCGAGGATGCGATCGACGCGGTGAAGTCGGGCGCGGCCGTCAAGGCCGTGATTCCGATCGAGAATTCGCTGCATGGCCGCGTCGCCGACATACACTTCCTGCTGCCGGAATCGGGTCTGCACATCGTCGGCGAGCATTTCGTGCGGGTTAGCCACTGCCTGCTCGGCGTGAAAGGCGCGACCCGCGAACAGGCGAAGGAGGCGATCAGCCACCCGCAGGCGCTGGGGCAGGTCCGCAAACGGCTGCGCGATTGGGGCATCAAGCCGGTGGCTTTTGCGGATACGGCAGCTGGCGCGGCACTGGTTGCGGAATCGGGTGACCCGAAGCTCGTCGGCGTCGCTTCGCGGCTGGCGGGCGAGCTCTACAATCTCGACATCCTGGAGGCAGGGATCGAGGACGAGGCGCATAATACGACGCGCTTCGTCGTCCTTGCCCGTAATGCCGCGCCGCTCGGTTCCGGAACGGCCAAGCCGATGACCACGATGACCTTCGAAGTCCGCAGCGTCCCCGCCGCACTCTACAAGGCGCTTGGCGGCTTCGCGACCAATGGCGTGAACATCACCAAGCTTGAAAGCTACATGCGCGACGGCAGCTTCTCGGCTGCGGAATTCTACGCTGATATCGAGGGCGCGCCCGAGGATGCGAACGTCGCGCTGGCGCTCGAGGAGCTGCGCTTCCACACCAATTGGGTGCGGGTGCTTGGGACATATAGACAAGCGAGACCCAGAGATTGATGGCGCGTCCCCTCCCCGCCGGGGAGGGGCAGGGGTGGGGACGTTGAGACAATCCAGGCGCCAGATTGGTCGCCCAACCCAGCCCACCCCTACCCCTCCCCAAGGGGAGGGGACGGTCAGGCGTCTAGCAGCGCGGCGTAATCGACTGGCTGGTTCTTGTCCAAGGTCGCATCGGCCCTCGGCAATTCGTACTTCAGGCCGCTCGCGCAGTTGAACAACACCACTTTGTCGGTCGCGGAAACCCGCCCGTCCGCCAGCGCCAGCTGATAGGCCGCGTGCGTCGCAGCGCCTTCGGGGCAGAGCAATAACCCATCCCGCTTGGCGACCAGCTCCAGCGACGCTTCGATGGCCGCATCGCTAACCGCCTGAGCCCAACCGCCGCTGGCACGCACAGCGCGGAGGATCAGGAAATCGCCGATCGCCGCAGGAACACGTATCCCCGCCGCCACTGTGTGCGCATCCTTCCAGAGTTCGGCATGCTCCACGCCATCCTCCCACGCCTTGACGATCGGCGCACAGCCCTCCGCCTGCACCGCGATCATCTTCGGCCGCGCGCTGCCGATCCAGCCGAGCGCTTCCAACTCGTCGAACGCCTTCCACATGCCGATGAGGCCGGTCCCGCCGCCGGTCGGGTAGAAGATCGCGTCGGGGAGCGTCCAGCCGAGCTGGCTGGCGAGTTCCAGCCCCATCGTCTTCTTGCCCTCGATCCGGTAGGGCTCTTTCAGCGTCGAAATGTCGAACCAGCCCGCTGCAGCCTTGCCCTCGCCGACGATGCGGCCGCAATCGTTGATCAGGCCGTTGACGCGCCAGACTTTCGCGCCCTGCGCCGCCATCTCGCGAACATTCACTTCCGGCGTGTCGGCGGGGCAGAAGCAATAGCTCTCCATCCCGGCGCGGCTCGCATAAGCCGCCATCGCGGCCCCGGCATTGCCGTTTGTCGGGATTGCAGCGCGCGGGATGCCGAACTGGTGCGCCATCGAGACGGCGACGCACAGCCCGCGCGCCTTGAAGCTCCCCGTCGGCAGGCGGCCTTCGTCCTTGACCAGAACCTCGCCCGGCTCGGCAATGCGGATCAGCGGCGTCTCGACTTCGCCAAGCGACAAGGCGTGCTGGGCGGCCCGCACCGGCAGCAACTCGCGCCAGCGCCACAGGTCCTTCGGCCGCGCATCCATCTCGTTGCGCGACACGGCAGCGCGCACACCTTCCAGATCGTAGCGTGCCAGCAGCGGCTTTCCCGCCTTCGACAAGCCCTGCACGACATCGGCGTCGTGCCGTTCGCCGGTGTAGCCGCACTCCAGATGCGTCAGGTAACTGCGCCAGCTCATCCGAGCAGGTCCTGCCGCAGCGCCTCGCGGAACTCCTTGCGGATCGGATAGGTCTCGCCGGGGATGATCTGGATCATCATGACGATAACCGCGCGGCGTGCCGGATCCATGACGAACACCGTGCCGGCGGCCCCTGACCAGGCATAGCTGCCTAGCCCGTCATTCGCGCCGCGGGTGTCGGGCGTTACGACGCGTCCGCCGAACCCAAAGCCGCCGCCATCGGTGAAGCGCACGCCGGCGGGCATGATGTCCGATCGGATCATCCTTGCCGTCTCCGGCTTCATCACGCGCGCGCTGCCAAGCGCGCCGTCGCCGCGCAGCATCGCGCCGAAGCGGAAATAGTCGCGTGCCGAGGAGACCAGACCCGCACCACCCATCGGGAAGGGCGGCGCAACGTTGAATGCCCCGCGCAACGGTGTGTCGACGGGCACCGGGCCCTTCGGCGTCGCCAGATAATTGGTCGTCAAGCGACGCGGATCGAGCACCTTGAACCCCGTCGACCGCATGTCGAGCGGGTCGAAAATGCGCCGCTGCAGGAAGGTGTCGAACGGCATGCCCGCCGCCTTTTCGATGACCGCACCGAGCAGATCGAGGCTCGTCGAATAATGCCAGACCGTTCCCGGATCGGCGATCAGCGGCATCGTCGCGAGGCGGTTCGCGAACGCCTCGAGGCTCGGCAAATAGTCGCCGATCTCGGAAACGGGAACGCCGAGGCTCTGCGCGTTGAACTCCTTCGGCACGCCTGTCGATGACAGCAGCCCGGCCTTGGCGTAGGCGAGCTGCACCGGTCCTTTGCCGCTGATCGTGTAGGTGAGGCCTGAGGTGTGGGTCAGCAGGTGCCGGATCAGCATCGGCCGCGCGGCTGGCCGCGATTCCAGCCCCTTCGCCGGATCGATGGCGACCTGCGTCTTGGCGAAGGCCGGGAAGAAGTCGCTGACCGGCTGGTCGAGCGACAGCTTGCCGTCCTGCATGAGCAGTGCGGCAGCCGTCCCGGTGACCGGCTTGGTCATCGAAAACACGCGGTAGAGGCTGTTCTCATCGACGGCGGCATTCGAATCGAACGCCAGCGTGCCGGCATTGATATAGCTGACCGGCGCATCGCCGAACGACAGCGCGAAGCCGAGCCCGGCCAGCTTCTTCTCGGCGACATAGCGGTCGGCAAGCGCCTGCACCGCGGCATAGCGCGTCGTCTCTTTCGCAAACGCCGGTGACGCGGCGAGCGCACCAAAGGCGGCGAGGAAATGGCGGCGGTTCAACATCGATTCGGTCAGCATGTTCAGGCCATCTCCACCCAGGTTTTCAGCAATGTGTGCGCGATCGCCAGCGGCGGCGGCGCATTGAACGGACCGTTTCCGGCAAGCGCCGACCGCGCCTCGGCGCGACTGACCCAGCGCGCCTCGTCGAGTTCCTGCTCATCGATGCGGATGTCGGTCGTCGTTGCTTCCGCAAAGGCGCCGATCATCATCGAGGAGGGGAAGGGCCAGGGCTGACTCGCGACATAACGTACCCGGCGGGTGCGAATGCCGGCTTCCTCATAGAGTTCGCGCGCGACCGCTTCCTCAAGCGTTTCCCCCGGCTCGACGAAGCCGGCCAATGCCGACATGAACCCTCGCGGAAAGCGCGGTTGGCGCCCCAGCAGGCAATTGTCGCCGTGGATCGACAGCATGATGACAACAGGGTCGGTGCGCGGGAAATGTTCGGCGCGGCAGCCGGGGCAATCACGTTGATAGCCCGCCTTGGCCGGCACGGTCGGTGTCCCGCACACCGCGCAGAACCCGTGCCGGGCATGCCAGTCGAGGATCGAGCGCGCCTGTGCGACGATCGCCGCCCGCCCGTCGCCGAGGCGCATTGCGACCGCGCGCGCGTCGACGGCTTCGCCATCGTCGAGGTCGGAAACCTTTCCGGCGACCGCAAAACGCGGCCCTGCGTCCGACAAGCCCAGAAAAACCTCAACGCCGCCCTGCGGCGCTTCCGACCGTCGCGTCCAGCGCAAGTCGAACGTATCGCCGTCACCGGTCATCACCGGGCACAGATCGTCGAGCACCAGCCAGCGCGAGTCGGGGCGCATGCGCGTTGCCCATAGCGCTTCGGGGTCGCGGCGGATTTCGTCGGAGCGGTCGAGCGGGCTGCCGCTGAAGCCGACGGGCGGCACGGGCAGGGGGGCGGTGAACGGGTCGGCTGACATCGGAGCCGCTTTTGGCACGGCATAACGCCCCGCCGCAAACCATCCATTGCGCGGGGGATAGCGTTCGCTGGCCGCGTAACGTCTGGCATATGCTCAAGACGATGGTCGCAGAGGAACTTGACGACGCAGCGCTCATGTCGCGGATCGCGACGGGCGACCGGACGGCGTTCCGGACGCTGGTCGAGCGGTTGCACGGTGGTGCGCTCCGGCTCGCGACGCGCGTGCTGGTCGACCGGTCGGAAGCCGAGGACGCAGTACAGGCAGCGCTGGTCAAATTATGGACCAATGCCGGGCGGTTCGAGGCCGGGAAGGGTTCGCCGGCGGGCTGGTTTCGCCGGATCGTCGTCAACGCCTGCCTCGACCGACGGCGCACGATCCGCGCCGTCGCGCCGCTCGATGCGGTTGCGGAGGCACCCTCGACCGAGCTCGATCCGCATGAGGCGGCGGTCGGGGCGGAGCAGGTGGCGCGGGTGAATGCTGCGGTGGCACGTCTCAATCCGCGCCAGCGGGCAGCGATCGCGCTGTTTTACGGCGGCGGCGCGACGATGGCCGAAATCGCCGCGACGCTCGAAACGACGGCGAAGGCCGTCGAAGGATTGCTGGCCCGCGCGCGGGTCGAACTGGCGCAGATGCTGTCCGAGGGGCGGCAAGGATGAGGACGATGGACCGGAACCGGGCACTTGAGATCATTGCGGCTTACGGCGGAGACCCGCTGCGCTGGCCGCCCCAGGAACAGGCTGCGCTGACCGCGCTGATCGCCGGCGACGCCGGGCTGCAGGCCGCACAAGCGTCGGCTGTAACACTCGATGCGATGCTCGTCGCCTGGGGTGCCTACAAGATCGAAGACGGAAAGGCGGAAGTGGCTGCCGATGCTGCTCTGGCGGCGCTGCCTGCCCCCCGGCGCTGGTGGGGCGCCGCTGCCGCCGGTGGCGCGCTGGCCGCGTCGGTCGCACTCGCCCTCGCCATGATGCCCCCGCAAGCGAAGCCCGTCGTGACGACGCGGCCCGCGCCGGCCGTGACGGCGGATGCCACTGCCGCCGTCACGGCCGCTAAGCCAGCCGTGCAGGTGGCCTCTGTTCCCGCGGCGACACCAAAGGCTGCCGCAGCTGCCCGCACCGATGCCGAAGCGCTTGCGTACGCGATGTTGTTTACCGAGACCCCAGAAGAGGAATCCACGATATGAAGACCCGGATCAAATTGGCGGGCGCAGCGCTCGCCCTGACACTTGCCGCACCGCTGCTTGCGCAGGCCGCGCCGCCGGCCCCGCCCGCGCCGCCAATGGCGGGCGAGCCGCATGTCATGAAGCGCATCATTATCCGGAACGGCCCGGGCATGGACGGCATGCCGATGATGGGCGGCATGATGTCGAAACTGTCGCCCGAAGGCCGCGACATCCTGCGGCAGGCGATGGCCGAAGGCCCCCGCGAAGTGAACCGCGCCGCTGTTGATGCCGCGCGCAAGAAGATGCTCGACATCCTCGCTGCGGACCGCCTCGATGTCGGTGCACTGCGCAGTGCGATGAGCGAGGAGCGCGCGATTGCCGCTCGCCAGCAGGAATCGCATCAGGCGTCGATGCTCGCGGCGTTCCAGAAGCTTTCGGCGGCCGACCGCAAGGCATTCGCAGAGTCGATGCGCGGCATGCACATGCAGATGGAAATGCGCATGAAGGGCATGGGTCAGCGCATGAAGATGATGCACATGGGCCCCGGCGGCCCCGGTGGTGACGACATGCCGCCGCCGCCACCCCCGCCGGGCGGCGACATTTAGAGCCTGACGATCAGATCGCCCGCCAGCCCGTCTGGCGGGCGATTTCGCTCCAGAGCAGCTCGGCGAGCCGCAGCGTGACCAGCCCGGGCTTGCCGTCGCCAATCGCCTTGCCGTCGATGCTGACGACACCAAGGCAGGGTGCGGTCGTCGAGGTCAGGAAGGCCTCCGCCGCACCGCGCGCCTCATCGAGCGTGAAGGGCCGCTCCTCCACTGTCATCTGCCGCTCTCGCGCCAGACGCAGCAGCGTGTCGCGCATGACGCCGGACAAGATCGCCGGACCCTCCGGATGCGTGACGATCCGCCCGTCTGCCGTGACGATCCAGGCATTGGTCGAACTGCCCTCGCTGATCACCCCGTCCGGCCCAACCTGCCACGCCTCGAACGCGCCGGCGTTACGCGCCTGCTGCTTGGCGAGCACGTTGGGGAGCAGGCTGATCGACTTGATATCGCGCCGTGCCCAGCGCTGGTCCGGCACCGTGACCACGGCGATACCTGTCGCCTGTTGACCGACGCGCTGACGGAAGTTGAATGGCCGAACGGTCATGACCAGCGCGGGTCGCACCTTGGGGAAGGGATGGTCGCGCCGCGCCGCGCCGCGTGTGATCTGAATATAGAGCAGCGCGTCGTTCGCACCATTAATCGCGAGAAGTCGCTTGCTGACCAGCGTCAGCGCCGCGTCGCCCATCGGCGCGGCAATCGCCAGCTCGCTCCGACTGCGCGCCAGCCGCTTCAGGTGCAGCGGCCAGTCGAGCAGCTGCCCATTCAGCACCGCGCACACCTCATAGACGCCGTCGGCGAACTGATAGCCGCGATCCTCGATCGACACCGCCGCGTCGGCAAGCGGCAGATAACGGCCGTTGACATAGGCGATACGCGGCATGGGGACCTGTCAGGCTGAGGCGGTCGCGGGCACGACCGTTCGATTGGTGCTCAGCTTATCGGCGCGGTTGCGACTGAACAAGCGCCGGTCGGACGCGTCAGTGCTCGCGGATATCCGCGCAACTCTTGCACAGCGCCGCCGTTGGCAGCGCCGCAAGCCGGGCCGGTTCGATGTGACGGCCGCACGACTGGCAAGTCCCGAAGCTGCCGTCGGCAATCCGGAACAGAGCATTGTGGATCTGGCGCAGTTCCGCACGCCCCGCCGCCTCAATCGCCGCCAAGGCTTCGTCATCGGCAAGCTCGGTCGCCTGCTCCTCGGAATCTGCGGCCAGCGGTTCGCGCAAGTCCGCGTCGATCCGCTCCACGCGCCCCGTGAGCTCCGCGAGCCGCGCCCGTAGAGCCTCTTCCGCATCCTGCCATTTGGTCATGTTCAATTCCCTTGCTGGCATTGCGATTATCGCCATCGCGGGAATGCGGCATTGATCCAGCGCAAAAGATTGGGGGCCTGCCATTCAGCCGCGTCCCTAAGTTTCCTTGCCGCCCTTGAGCACACGGAACGGATTGCGCGCGGTATTGTCCTCGCTGGCGAGCCGTGCCGCATCCTCTTCCGCAACCAGCTTTGCACGCGCCGCCGCCAGCGCCGCATCCGGCGCACGCGGGAAGGGGTCGAGTGCCAGTCCCAGCGTTTCCGCAGCGACCTCACCCAAGTCTATGATATCACTATCCAATGGCAGCACATCAAGGTCCGGTGCCGACAGCTCAATCTCCTCCGCATCCGGCGCGGTCAACGGCGCGAAAACCAGATCGACCGTCTCATGCACCTCGGTCGGCACATCGTCTCCAGATACTACGCATATCTGGACCGCGTTGCCTGACACCGTGCCGGTCACGCGGATTCCCGCCGCATCCCGCTTCACATCGAACTCCCCCGCCAGCGAATCGAGCCGGGCCAGCCCGAAGCGCTTCGCCAACGCGGCACGCTCCTCCGGCTTGGCCGTCAGGCTGCGGTGGACGCTCCGAGTACCGATGTCGTGAAGCAAGACCGGCCGGGACAGTTCGAGCGGGGTCATGGCAGCTGTCCGGCCTTCAGGTCGGCGATGGGCATCGCGTCAATCAGCGCCGCGAGCCGTGTCGTCTCACCCATCGTCCAGTCCAGCGCCGCCGCCGGTGGCTCCGCCCCGCGATAGAGGTTGCGCACCAGTGCCTCAGCCAACCCTTCGCCGCTGTCGAGCGCGGTCCGGTACGCGCCGAGCCGCCCGCCAAGCGCGCCCATCATGCGCCCGACATGTTTGCCAACGACCATGTCGCCGATGCCCATCTCGCGCAGCGCGCTGTCCATGTCGTCGACGAACCGTTCGGTGAAATTGACAAGGAACTGCTCGCCGCCCTCCTCGCGCTCCAGCGCGCGGTGGACGAGCGCGAACAGCAGCGCGACCATGTCGAAGCGGCCGTCGACGGTGTCAGGTACTTCCCCTTCCGTGAACCAGCGCGGATCGCGGGCGCGTGCGACGACGGCGCGATACAGCGAATCGGCGGGAAAGCGCGGGCGCAGGCGGTCGAGGAGGGCGGAAAGCATTGTGCCGATGCTATGCTTGGGGATATTGAGCGCTGTCCAGCGGCTTTGTGAGTGCCGCCCCGGTGGAGTGTATCGATGCGCAAGGCAGTGACGGTGGCGATTCTGGCGGCGGTGGCGTTCGGCGCGCCCGCCTGCTCGCGCATCAAAAACAACACCGGCTACATCGCCGACGAGGAGCTGGTGAAGGCGATCCAGCCCGGTATCGACAACAAACAGTCGGTGATGGGCACGCTCGGCCGGCCTTCGGTTGCCAGCCAGTGGGACGACCGCACCTGGTATTATGTGACGCGCAACACCGAGCAGCTCGGCTTCCTGACGCCTAAGGCGAAGTCGCAGCAGGTCCTCGTCGTCGACTTCGACGCGAAGGGCAATGTCTCGGCGGTGAAACGCACGGGTCTCGAGACGATCGCGAGCATCAACCCGGTCAACGACAAGACCCCGACGCTGGGCCGCAAGTCGGGCCTGTTCGAGGATCTGTTCGGCGACATCGGCACCGTCGGCTCGGCCCCGGTCAAGGGCGGCGACTCGACCAATCCGAACTAGGGCCACTCCGCCTGCCTTGCTGATGTCACAAAGGCGGCGTAGATCGCCGCATGTCCAATCCATCCACTGAAATCCCCACCGCCGCGATCATCGACGAACTCGTTGCGCGGCACGCCGCCTCGGTCGAGGCCCTCCGTCACGCGATGCGCCGCTACCTCGAAGGTGGCGAACGCCCCCACCCGGCGCTGCGCGCTTCCGGCGCCTTCACCTATCCCGAACTGCGCGTCAGCTACCGCGCGCGCGGTCCACGCGTCCGGCTGAGCCGCGCCTATGGCCGTCTCAACAGCGCCGGCAATTATGCCTCGACGATTACGCAGCCCGAGCTGTTCCGCGACTTTCTGACCGAGCAGCTCGACCTGTTGCGTGGCGACTATGACGTCGAGATCAGCGTCGGAAAGTCCGAACAGGAAATCCCCTTTCCTTACGTCCTCGATGGCGACATGGCGTTCGACGATGCGGCAGCGCAGGAACTGGCGACGATCTTTCCGGCGACCGAGCTTGCCTCGATCGGCGACGAGGTTGTCGACGGCCATTGGCGGATCGGCGCGGACGGGGTGCGGCCGCTGTCGCTGTTCGACGGCCTGCGCACCGATTTCAGCCTCGCTCGCCTCCGCCACTATACCGGCACGCCGCCGGCGCATGTGCAGCGCTACATCCTGTTCACCAACTATCACCGCTATGTCGACGAGTTCGTGCGCTGGGGCTGTGCACAGCTGCAGGCTGGCGGGCCCTATGACAGCCTGTCTTGCGCCGGTGGGATGGTGCTGACGCCCGACAATGCCGACCCCGACCGCGCCATCGCCGACAGCGCGTGGCGGCGGCACCAGATGCCCGCCTATCACCTGACCGCGCCGGGCGGGCAGGGGATCACGCTCGTGAATATCGGCGTCGGTCCGTCAAATGCTAAGACCATTACCGACCATCTCGCGGTGCTGCGCCCCGACGCCTGGCTGATGATCGGCCATTGCGGCGGCCTGCGCCCGACGCAGAGCATCGGCGACTATGTCCTCGCGCACGCCTATCTCCGCGACGACCATGTGCTTGACGACATCCTGCCGCCGGAAATCCCGGTGCCCGCCATTGCCGAAGTTCAGCTTGCGATGAGCGAGGCGGCCGAGATCGTCTCGGGCGAAACCGCTGACGCATTGAAGCGCCGGCTGCGCACCGGCACCGTCGTCACCACCGACGACCGCAATTGGGAACTGCGCTATTCGCAGTCGGCGTTGCGGTTCTCGCAGTCGCGCGCGGTTGCCATCGACATGGAATCGGCCACGATCGCCGCGCAGGGTTACCGCTTTCGTGTGCCCTACGGGACTTTGCTCTGCGTGTCGGACAAACCGCTGCACGGCGAGATCAAGCTGCCGGGCCAGGCCAACCGCTTCTACGAACGCGCCATTTCCGAGCATATCCAGATCGGCATCGCCACCTGCGACCTGCTGCGACAGGCCGGGCCGAGACTGCACAGCCGCAAACTGCGCGCCTTCGACGAGCCGCCGTTTAGGTAGGAGGGGGCGGGATAGCAGTTCGCGTCCAGATCGCGGGCACCCACTAGAACGTATCGCAGGTCAGGCGGCCCTCGTTCACAAGTACATGCTGCACTGGCAACAAACACATGCCGACCGTCGCAACAGTGACATAGGCAATCCGCAACCGTGCGAATCTTAGAGACGCGAGCCCAACAACAAAGAGCGCAGCAAACGACAAGTGCAGGATGCCGAACAGCATCGCTAACAAACTCGACGCTGTTGGCGAAAATTTTGATGCACCTGCGCAGAGAATTGAGAAGTTTAAACTTCCTAAGCTGAGACGAAGCAGAATTACCTGCGCGGCCAGGGCAATTAGAACAAGCCCGAAGGAAAGGCGGCGGTTCACACCCGGAACCCTAGGCTCAGGACTCATTGATTGATCCAGAAGATGACGATTGCTGCGATAGCGATGGCTGAGAAGAAGGTGTGAGCGCATCGGTCGTAGCGGGTGTGGATGCGCCGCCAGTCCTTGAGCCGTCCGAACATGTTCTCGATCTTGTGGCGC
>CALRQP020000021.1:0-56859 GCA_943370355.1 Sphingomonas paucimobilis | reverse complement strand
CCGCATGAGCGCGCCGCCGCCGGGCTGTTCCTCGGCTTCCAATATCCGGTCGAGATTCCGGGCGTGTCCAACCTCAATTTCCTGCGCACCGCCTTGAACGCCCAGCGCAAGCTGCGCGGCGAGCCCGAGGCGTCGGGGGCGGAGTTTCTGAAGAGCGTGCGCGGCCACGCCGATGCGCTCGGCCTGTCGATGGACATGCTCAAGCGTAATGTGAACGTCGGCTTCTCGGGCGGCGAGAAGAAGCGCAACGAGATGGTGCAGATGGCAGCGCTCGCGCCGAAGCTCGCGGTGCTCGACGAGACCGACAGCGGCCTCGACATCGACGCGCTGCGCGTGGTGTCGGACGGAATCAACCGGCTGCGCTCGCCGGAAACGGCGACGCTGCTCATTACCCATTACCAGCGACTGCTCGACTATGTCGTGCCGGACTATGTGCATGTGCTCGTCGATGGGCGGATTGCGCGGTCGGGCGGCAAGGAACTCGCGCTCGAGCTGGAGCGCGAAGGCTATGGAGCGTTGGCGGCGTGAGCGCGGCGCTTCCCACCCGGAAGAACGAGGCGTGGCGCTACAGCGACCTCGACGCCGTGGCGAAGCTTTGGCCGGTCGGGCCGGCGACGGTGGTCGATGTGGCGGCAGGCGAAGCGGCGGCGCGGACGCTTCTCGCGGACCAGGGCGGCATCCATGATTACCGGGTGACGCTGGCGGCGGGCGCGCGGCTGGACTTTCAGATCGTCGCGACGGCACCGCATTACAGCCGCATCGCCATCGACGTGGCGCTGCATGATGGGGCGCATTTCGAGCTGGGCGCGGTGCAGGTCGGCGGCGGCGACACACTGCTGGAGATCGTCACCACCGTCCGCCATATCGAGCCGAACGCGAGCAGCCGCCAGACCGTGCGGATCGTGCTCGATGACCGTGCGACGGGTTCCTACCTCGGCAAGGTCGCCGTGGCGCGGGATGCGCAGAAGACCGATGCGGTGCAGTCGGTCAAGGCGCTGCTGCTGAAGCGGACGGCGACGGCCAATCTGAAGCCGGAGCTCGAGATTTACGCCGACGACGTGAAATGCGCCCATGGCGCGACGGTTGGCGAGCTGTCGAAGGAGGCGCTCTTCTATCTGGCGAGCCGGGGCGTGGAGCCGGCCGAGGCGCAGGCGCTGCTGACCGAGGCGTTTATTGGCGATGCAGTGACGGATGACGCGTTGTTGGCTGCGGCGTTTGCGAGGCTCAGGGCATGAACGCGCATGCAGCCATCCGTTCGGCGACCTTCGACCGGCGTGGCGACTTCCCCGCCATTGCCGGCTGGACCTATCTCGATTCCGCAGCCACCGCGCAGAAGCCGCAGGCGGTGATCGATGCGATCACGCGCGCTTATGACCGCGACTATGCGACGGTGCATCGCGGCGTCTATGCGCGCTCCGCGTCGATGACCGAGAGTTTCGAGGCGGCGCGGCAGCGGGTGGCGGACTTCATCGGCGCGGCGTCTGCCAACGAGATTGTGTTCACGCGCGGCGCGACCGAATCGATCAACCTCGTCGCGCAGAGCTGGGGCAATTCACTGAAGGCGGGCGACCGGATCCTGATCTCGGCGCTTGAGCATCACAGCAATATCGTGCCGTGGCAGCTGCTGCGCGACCGGACGGGCATCGAGATCGATGTCGCGCCGCTGACCGTGGATCAGTGCATTGATCTCGATGCACTGGAGGCGTTGCTGACGCCGCGCACGAAGCTGGTCAGCATCGCGCATGTGTCGAACGTGCTCGGCAGTATTGCCGACATCGCGCGGGTCGCGACCGCAGCGCATGCGGTGGGGGCGAAGCTGCTCGTCGATGGCTGTCAGGCGGTGCCGCGCCTGGCCGTCGATGTGCAGGCGCTCGGCTGCGATTTCTATGTGTTCTCGGCGCACAAGCTCTACGGGCCGACCGGCATCGGCGCGCTGTGGGCGCGGGCGGATATCCTCGCCGACATGCCGCCGTGGCAGGGTGGCGGCGCGATGATCGAGACGGTGAGTTTCGCGCGCACCACCTACGCTCCGCCGCCCGCGCGGTTCGAGGCGGGGACGCCGCATATTGTCGGCGCGATCGGGCTGGCCGCCGCCATCGACTATGTCGACAGCATCGGGCTGGACGCCATTGCGGCGCATGAAGATGCGCTGGCGCGGGCGGCGCGCGAGATGCTGCGGACTTTCAATTCGGTGCGGCTGTTCGGCCCCGACCAGTCGGCGGGCATCGTCAGTTTCGCCATCGACGGGGTGCATCCGCACGACATCGGCACTATCCTGGACGAAGGCGGCGTCGCGATCCGCGCCGGGCATCACTGCGCGCAGCCGCTGATGGACCTGCTCGGCGTTCCGGCAACCGCTCGCGCCAGTTTCGGAATCTACAATGTGCCCGAGGATATCGACCGCCTCGCCGAGGGCATCGCACGCGTAACGAGGATCTTCGGATGACCGACCAGCCCCGTAAATTCGATATCGAGATCATCGACGAAGCCCCGCCGGTGCCCAAGGGCGAGCCGGTGGCGCGCCAGCGCGACTATCTCGAAGGCTTTCTGAAGAAGCCCGCCGCCGCGCCGAACCCGGAAGCGCCGGGCGGCGACTTGTATGAGTCGGTGATCGCGTCGCTGCGCGACATTTTCGACCCCGAAATCCCGGTCAACATCTATGACCTCGGGCTGATCTATGGCGTCGAGCTCGACGAGGGGCATGTCGATGTGACGATGACGCTGACGACGCCGCATTGCCCCGTCGCGGAATCGATGCCGGGCGACGTGCAGGCGAAGGTCGAGTCGGTGCCGGGCGTCGCGACCTGCGAAGTTAATCTCGTCTGGGACCCGCCGTGGGACCCGGCGAAGATGTCCGACGAAGCGAAATTAGAGTTGGGAATGCTGTGATGGCCACACTCGCCCGCCCCCGCCCCGCCGCGATCACGCTGACCGACGGCGCCACGAAGCGCATCGCCGACCTGATGTCGCGCGCGCCGGACGGCACCGCCGGCGTGCGACTGACGACGCCGAAGAAGGGCTGTTCGGGCCTCGCCTACAGCCTCGACTATGTCGCCGAGCCGAAGGCGATGGACGAGCGCATCGAGACGCCAGGCGGCATCCTGTTCGTTGACGGCGGGTCGCTGATGTACCTGATCGGCTCGACGATGGACTGGCAGGAGGATGATTTCACTGCCGGTTTCGTGTTCCAGAACCCCAACGCCAAGGGCGCGTGCGGGTGCGGGGAGAGCTTTACGGTTTAGGAGCGTTTTCGCTCCAATCCGTCATCCCGGCGAACGCCGGGACCCAGAAGCTCTAAGAAAATGCGTGCGGCAGCACGCGCACGCTGCCGCGTGCGTTTGTTGCTGTGCTACTGGGTCCCGGCGTTCGCCGGGATGACGGCTATTTGAGGGCTTCGGCGATCAGCTTCCGGCTGTTCTCACGCCCGTACAGCGCAATGAAACTCCCCATGCGTGGCCCCTGCGAGCTGCCGAGCAGCACTTCGTACAGCCCCTGGAACCAGGCGCGCAGCGGCTCGAAACCGGCGGCCTTGCCGGCTTCATAGACTTCGAACTGATACGCCTCGGCACCGGCCGTTGACGGCAGCGCTGCCAGCCGTGCGTCGAGGTCGGCCATGGCGGCGCGTTCGCGGTCGTCGGGCGCGCGGCGCTTGAGCGTCGGGGCGACGAAGTCGCGGTAGTAGCGCACCGCGAATCCGACGAGCGCATCGACCTCGGGATGCGTCGCGGCACTGACGCCGGGCGCGTAGCGGCTGACATAGCCCCAGAGCACGGCCGGATCCTCAGTATGCGCGACCGAGACGAGGTTCAGCAGCAGCGCGAACGACACCGGCGGGATGCGCGTTGGCACCTTGCCGCCGTGGATGTGATGCACCGGATTGCCGAGCTTCTGCTCGACCGGCTGCTCGGGATATGCGGCCAAGAACTGCACATATTCGTCGGCGGCCTTCGGAATCACGTCGAGCGACAGCTTCTTCGCGCGCTTCGGCTCGCGGTAGATGTAGAAGCTCAGGCTTTCGGTCGAGGCATAGGTCAGCCATTCGTCGATGGTCAGGCCATTGCCCTTCGACTTGGAAATCTTGCCGCCCTCGGCATCGAGGAACAGTTCGTAGATGAAGCTCTCGGGCGGCTTGGCGCCGAGAATCCGCGTGATCTTCGAGGCAAGCGTCACCGAATCGATGAGGTCCTTGCCCGCCATTTCATAGTCGACGCTGAGCGCGACCCAGCGCATCGCCCAATCGACCTTCCACTGCAGCTTCGCCGCGCCGCCGGTGACCTTGACAGTCATGCGGTCGCCATCGACGGGATCGAGATAGGTGATCGTGCCGGTGTCGACATCGCGGTCGATCATCGGCACCTGCAGCACCACGCCGGTCTTCGGGCAGACCGGCAGGAACGGCGAGTAGGTCGCGCGGCGCTCGGAGCCGAGAGTCGGCAGGATCACGTTGATGACGGCGTCGTAGTTCGCCAGCACCTTGAGCAAAGTCGCATCGAACCGGCCCGTCGTGTAGCAATCGGTCGACGACATGAACTCATAGTCGAAGCCGAACTTGTCGAGAAAGGCACGCAGCCGGGCATTGTTGTGCGCAGCGAAGCTTTCATGCGTGCCGAACGGATCGGGGATCGCCGACAGCCGCTTGCCGAGATGCTCGCGCAGCATGTCGCCGTTCGGCACATTGTCGGGCACCTTGCGCAGGCCGTCCATGTCGTCGGAAAAGGCGACAAGCCGCGACGGCGCGCCGCCGGTCAGCAGCGTATAGGCGTTGCGCACCATCGTCGTGCGCGCGACCTCTTGGAAGGTGCCGATATGCGGCAGGCCCGACGGGCCGTAGCCGGTCTCGAACAGCGCCGGCCGGCCGCTGACGCCGCGCGCCACGACCTTGCGGGCTTCCTCGAACGGCCAGGCCTTGGAGATCTGGGCTGCGGCGCGCAATTCCTCGTCGTTGCTCATTCGTTCTTCCCGGCGGTTCGCGGTCGTTTATAGTGGGGCCCAGTGCCCGTTCAATTGCCCTATCCAGCGCTCGTCGCCAGTCATGCGGGGCTCCGCATCGCGGAACCGCTTGGCGATGTCCACCCCGTGTCGCGCGGCGAGGCCATCCGTCGCGCTGCCGACACGCCGACGATCCTCCTCAATGCGCCGCTGACCGCGAGCCGGCTCGGCTATCCCGAGTTGTCAGGGATGGACCTGCTTGAGCTGTTCGCGTTCGTGCATCCTGCGCGCTTCGCGGTGCCGACGGCGGCGGGACTTGCTGCGGCGCTGAAGCTCGATCCGCCTACCGATCTCGACGGGGAAGCGCGGTTTCTGCAGATCGCCGCGGCGACGCTGCTCGCGACACTCGAATCGCCCGACTGGCGGGAGCGGCGCGGTGCCTATGCGGCGGCAAGCGCGCTCAGCCGGCTGCGCTGGCCGTGGGGCACCGATGTCATCCGCCGCGTCGCGCAGCCCGAGAAGGCCGAGCGCATGCTGTTTCAGGCGCTGCCGAAATGGGAGGATGCGCCGCCGCGCCCCAAGCCCCGCGATGTGACCGTTGAGGATGCGGCGATCGACAACCGGCTCGACCAGCTGCTCGGACGCGGATCGGAGGAGCGGCCGGGCCAGCGCGCCTATGCCAAGGCCGCCGCCCATGCCTTTCGGCCGCGCACCGTGCAATCTGCACCCAATGTCGCGCTGGCCGAGGCCGGCACGGGGATCGGCAAGACGCTCGGCTATCTTGCGCCGTCATCGCTTTGGGCCGAGGCGGCGGGCGGGCCGGTCTGGCTGTCGACCTATACCAAGGCGCTGCAACGCCAACTGGATGCGGAGACCGCGCGGCTTTACCCCGACCCGGCCGTCAAGCGGCTGCGCGCTGTGGTACGCAAAGGCCGCGAAAATTACCTGTGCCTGCTCAACCTCGAGGACGCTGTCCAAGGCGCATTCACCGGCCGCGCGGCGGTGTTCGCGCAGCTTGCCAGCCGCTGGGCGCGCTACACGCGCGACGGCGACATGGTCGGCGGCGATTTTCCCGGCTGGCTGCCGACCTTGTTCCAGCGCGCCGCGCTGACCAGCCTCACCGACCGGCGCGGCGAATGCGTCTATGCCGGCTGCCCGCACTACCGCACCTGCTTCATCGAAAAGGCGACACGCGCTTCGGCCGGGGCTGATCTCGTCATCGCCAATCATGCACTGGTCATGATCAACGCGGTGCGCGGCCGCGCCGAGGGGCAGGGCCTCAACCGCATCGTGTTCGACGAGGGGCATCATCTGTTCGACGCCGCCGATTCGACCTTCGCGCTGCACCTGACCGGGGCTGAGGCGATCGAGCTGCGGCGCTGGCTGATCGGGCCGGAGGGCCGGTCGCGCGGGCGGCGACGCGGGCTGACGGCGCGGCTGTCCGACCTGCTTGCCTATGATGATGAGGGTGCGGCGGCGCTGGAAGTGGCGCTCGATGCGGCGCGGGCGCTGCCGTCGGACGGCTGGCTGTCACGGCTCGCCGAGGGGTCGCCCGACGGGCCGGTTGAGCGGTTGCTGCTCGCGGTGCGCGCGCAGGTTCACGCTCGCGCCGAGCAGGCCGACAGCGGCTATGGGCTGGAAACCGAGGTCGCCAATGTGCTGCCGGCGGTCATCGAGGCAGCGGTTGAAGCGAGCGCGGCGCTGGAGCGACTGCTGCGACCGTTGGCGGTGCTGGAAACCCGGCTTGCGGCGTTGCTCGAAGAAGCCCCCGACTGGCTGGATATTCCGGCGCGCGCGCGTGTCGAGGGCGCGGCCTCGGGCCTCAAACTCCGGCAGGCGATGCTGGCGGCCTGGATCGGCTTGCTGGCGCGCCTCGGCGGCCCCGCCGACCCGGATTTCATCGACTGGTTCGCGCTCGACCGCTTCGAGGGCAGCGAGCGGGGCGTCGGCATCCACCGCCACTGGCTCGATCCGACCCGGCCCTTTGCTAAGGCGGTGCTTGAACCGGCGCATGGCGTGCTGGTGACCTCGGCGACACTGCGTTCGCGGGCGGCGGCGGTCGCTGACGACTGGCGCGATACCGAACTCCGCACCGGCGCGACGCATCTGACGCTGCCGCCGGTTCGTTTCGCGGCCGATTCGCCGTTCGACTATGCCAATCAGTCGCGTGTGCTCGTGGTCACCGATGTGAAGCGCGGCGACATCGCCGGGCTGGCCGGGGCCTATCGATCGCTGATCGAAGCGTCGGGCGGCGGTACGCTGGGGCTGTTCACGGCGATCCAGCGGCTTCGCGCCGTGCATGCCCGCATCGCCGACCCGCTCGCGCAGGCCGGGCTGCCGCTCTACGCGCAGCATGTCGACCCGATCGACACCGGCACGCTCGTCGACATTTTCCGCGCCGACCCGCATGCCAGCCTGCTCGGCACCGATGCGCTGCGCGACGGGGTCGATGTGCCGGGACAAAGCCTGCGGTTGGTCGTCATGGAAGGCGTGCCTTGGCCGCGACCGACCGTGCTGCACGCCGCGCGGCGCGCGGCGTTCGGGGGCGCTGCCTATGACGATCTCGTCACGATGGGGAGGCTGGCGCAGGCGTTCGGGCGGCTGATCCGGCGGGCGAGCGACCGGGGGGTGTTCGTGCTGCTGGGGGCGGCGGTGCCGTCGCGGCTGCTGGCGGCGTTTCCGGCGGGGGTTGTGGTGGAGCGGGTCGGGCTGAGCGAGGCGGTGCGGGTTGTGCGGGAGATGCTGCCAACCACCAACTCCGTCATCCCGGCGAACGAGCGCGGGGTCGGATCGTCCCCCGGACGATCCTTGGACATGCGGGCATGTCCAACCCCACGCTGACCCAGTAGCTTCCAAGTAATGCGCGCGGCAGCGCGCGCACGCTACCGCGTGCATTTTTGGTTTTGCTCCTGGGTCCCGGCGTTCGCCGGGATGACGGCTGTATTGTCGAGTGAGTGCCCGCTATCGTGTCGCAGTGCCCGACGCGCTCCTACCCACTCTCATAATCGCCGTCGTCGCGATCTTGCTCGCATTGGCCGAACTGATCACCCCCGCCCGCCCTGCCGTCCGCAATCGCTGGCCCCTCAACCTCACCCTCGGCGCACTCGGACTCGCGCTCGGCGCAGGGATCGGCCTGCTGATCCCACTCGGCGGCTCGCTCTGGGCGGAGCGGCACCACATCGGCCTGATCCGCTGGCTCGACCTCGGCCCCGCCGTCGCGGTCCCGCTCGCCGTCGTCCTGCTCGACATGTCGATCTACTGGCAGCACCGGCTGTTCCACATCATTCCGCTGATCTGGCCGCTGCATCGGACCCATCACCGCGACGAAGCGATGGATGTGACGACGGGCGTGCGGTTCAATCCCGGCGAGGCGGTGCTGTCGGCCTTCTACAAAGCGGCCGTGGTTGTCGCGCTTGGCGCATCGCCGCTGGCCGTGCTGATTTTCCAGACAATCCTCGGCGTCGCGTCACTCTGGGAACATGCGAACCTGCAGCTGCCGCCCCGGTTCGACCGGGCGCTGCGTCATGTGCTTGTCACCCCGGCGATGCATCTCGTCCACCACGGGCGGGACGGCGACGACATGCGGACCAACTATGGCTTCTCAACAAGCTTGTGGGACCGGCTGTTTCGCAGCTATCGGAGGCTTCCGACGAGCGACCGGCTGGGGGCCGAATGAGAACGCTGACGCTGCTCCGCCATGCCAAGTCCGCCTGGGACGACGCGGTCGAGCGCGATTTCGACCGGCCGCTCAACGGCAAGGGCCGCCGCGCCGCCGCGCGCATCGGACGTTATCTGCATGACGACGGCTATGCGTTCGACAAGGTCATCGCCTCACCGGCGCTCAGGGTCCGCCAGACCATCGACGGGGTCGAGGACGGCTATGGCGCGGCGCTGACGCCGGCGTTCGACAATCGCATCTATATGGCGTCGGCGGCGACGCTGCTCGATGTCGTGCGCGGCATATCGGACGACTGCGAGCGGCTGCTCATGGTCGGCCACAATCCGGGCCTCGAGGATCTGGTGCTGCTGCTGGTCCCCGAAACGGCGGGCGGCGCACGCGACGAGGTCGAAACCAAATATCCGACCGCGACTGTTGCCGAGCTGAGCTTTGAAGGCAGCTGGGCCGAGCTCGACGAGCGGGCTGCCTCGCTGACCCGCTTCATGCGTCCGCGCGATCTCGATCCGGCGCTCGGCCCCGAGGAGGCGTGAGCGAACTCGGCCAGCGGCTGATGCGCAGCATCGAAGCGGCCGGTCCGGTGCCGGTGTCCGACTGGATGGCCGCCTGCCTCGAACATTATTATGCGACGCGCGACCCGCTCGGGCGCGGCGGCGACTTCATCACCGCCCCCGAAATCAGCCAGATGTTCGGCGAGCTCATCGGCGTCTGGTGTGCCGAGCTGTGGCAGAGGACGGGATCGCCGAAAATTCACCTCGTCGAGATCGGCCCGGGTCGCGGGACGCTGATGGCCGATCTGTGGCGCGCGACGGCGAAAGTTGCCGGGTTTCACGCGGCAGCGGATGTGCATTTCGTCGAGACCAGTCCGGCGCTCCGCACGGCGCAGGCCGAGCGGGTGCCGCACGCGATCTGGCATGACAGCCTGGAGAGCGTGCCCGACGATTTGCCGATGATCCTCATCGCCAATGAGTTTTTCGACGCGCTGCCGATCAAGCAGTTCATCCGGACTCCGTTAGGCTGGCGCGAGCGCATGGTCGGCGTGGATGGGGGCGAGCTGGTGTTTGTGGCGAGCGAGCGTCCCGGCGACTTGCTGGTGCCCGCTGCCGTGCGTGACGCGCCGGAAGGCTCGGTCTGGGAAGTGTCGCCCGCGTCGGCCGCGGTCGCCGCCGAGATCGGTGAGCGGCTGCATGCACGCGGCGGCGCCGCGCTGATCATCGACTATGGCTATTCGGGACCGGCTCTGGGCGACACGCTGCAGGCCGTCCGCGCACACGGCTTTGCCGATCTGCTCGCGGATGCGGGCGAGGCCGACCTCACCGCGCATGTCGATTTCACGGCGATCGGCATGGCGTCGGGCGTCGAGTTGCATGGGCCCGTCGATCAAAGCCAGCTGCTGCTGATGCTCGGGTTGCGCGAGCGGACCGAGGCGCTGGCGCGCAACGCGACGCCTGAACAAGCAGCGCTGCTGCGCAGCGGCAGCGAACGGCTCATTGCGCCTGATGCAATGGGTTCCCTGTTCAAGGCGCTCGCGCTAACGGGGACGCGATGGCCGATCCCGACAGTCTTCCGCTAGCCGCACCCGTCGCGTTTCGCGATGCTGTGCCGGCCGACGCTGCAACGCTTGCGGCGCTGGGCGCGAAGAGTTTTATCGACACGTTCGGGGACCTGTATTCGCCTGAGGATCTCGCCGCCTTCCTGGTGAATCACAGCGAGGCGAAATGGGCGCGCGAACTGGCGGACCCCGCCAATGCGATCCGGATCGGCGAGGCGGACGGGCAGGGCGTCGTCTATGCCAAGCTGACCCGCCCGCCGGCGATGCCCTATGAGCCCGAGCCGGGGCGCACCGCCTATGAACTCAAGCAATTTTATGTGCTGGGGCCGTGGCAGGGGTCGGGCGTCGCGCAGCAGCTGATGGAGTGGCTGCTCGCCGAGGCGCGGCGGCGTGGTGCGCATGATCTTTACCTGTCGGTGTTCACCGCGAACAATCGGGCGCGGCGATTCTACGAGCGCTATGGGTTCGTGGTGGTCGGGCAATGGTCGTTCATGGTCGGCACCCATGCCGACGAGGATTATATCATGCGGCTGCGCCTCGATGATTGATGTGACACGCGCCCCAGCGCTGACGGTGCCGCATGGCTTCCTGGGCCGCACGGGCGGGGTATCGGAGGGCATTTTCGCGAGCCTCAACGTCGGGCTGGGATCGAGCGATGCGCCGGACGCGGTGCACGAAAACCGGCGGCGTGCGCTGGGAGTGCTGGGGGCTGGCGCGCTGGTCACTGTCCATCAGGTCCATAGCCCCGATGTGGTGACCGTCACCGAAGCGATTCCTGTCGAGGCGCGGCCGCAGGCCGATGCGATGGTGACCACCGTCCCCGGCCTCGCGCTCGGCATCCTGACTGCCGACTGCGCGCCAGTACTGTTCGCCGATGCGGAGGCGGGGGTGATCGGCGCGGCGCATGCCGGCTGGAAGGGCGCAATCGGCGGGGTGCTCGCCAACACCGTCGCGGCGATGGAAGCGCTCGGCGCGGACCGCAGCCGCACGGTCGCCGTGATCGGCCCGTGCATCGCGCGCAAATCCTATGAGGTCGATGCCGGCTTCTTCCGCCGCTTCGCCGAAGCCGACCCTACCTACGCCGCCTTCTTCACGCCGGGGCGCGAGGGTCATCACCAGTTCGACCTCGAAGGCTTTGCCGCAGCACGGCTCGCAGCGGCCGGGCTGCGCACCGTCGTGGCGCTCGGGCAGGACACCTATTCGCAGGCCGAACGCTTCTTCAGCTACCGCCGCACGACGCATGCGGGCGAGCCCGACTATGGCCGGCAAGTGTCACTGATCGCGCTCGCCGGTTGACGCGGGGCCGCGCGTCGCTAATCACCCTTGCGGGGCAAGACCGGGAGCGCGGCGCATGAAGTTGATGACAGGGAACAGCAATCTGTCGCTCGCCAAGGATATTGCTGCCTATCTCGACCTGCCGCTGACCAACGCCTCGGTGCGCCGCTTCGCCGACGAGGAGATTTTCGTCGAGATCAACGAGAATGTGCGCGGCGAGGATGTGTTCGTCATCCAGTCGACCGGCGCGCCCGCCAACGACAATCTCATGGAGCTGCTGATCTGCATCGATGCGCTGAAACGCGCGTCGGCAAAGCGGATCACCGCCGTTGTCCCCTATTTCGGCTATGCCCGGCAGGACCGGAAGCCCGGGCCGCGCACGCCGATCTCGGCGAAGCTCGTCGCGAACATCATCACCACGGCGGGGGCCGACCGCGTGCTGTCGATGGACCTGCACGCCGGGCAGATTCAGGGCTTTTTCGATATCCCGACCGACAATCTCTATGCCGCGCCGGTCATGGCCGCTGATATCCAGTCGCGCTTCCCGATGGACAATCTGATGGTCGTGTCGCCCGACGTCGGCGGCGTCGTGCGTGCCCGCGCGCTCGCCAAACGCCTCGACAATGCCCCGCTCGCCATCGTCGACAAGCGCCGCGAGCGCGCCGGCGAATCCGAAGTCATGAACATCATCGGCGAACCACGCGGCCGCTTCTGCATCCTGCACGACGACATCATCGATTCAGGCGGCACGCTCTGCAACGCAGCCGCAGCGCTCATGGAAGCGGGCGCGGAAGGGGTCGCCGCCTATATCAGCCACGGCGTGCTGTCGGGCGGCGCGGTCGCGCGTGTTGAGGGGTCGGCGCTGACCGAACTCGTCATCACCGATTCGATTGCTGCCCCACCGCCGGTCATGGACGCCAAGAAAATCCGCCGCCTGACCATCGCCCCGCTGATCGGCGAGGCTGTGCGGCGGATTGCCGATGAGAGTTCAGTGTCGAGCCTGTTCGACTGATCGGAGGGGCACGGCATGAGCGCGCTTTTCATTCCCCTGACCGACAGCGTGTCCGTGGCCGGAGTCATGACGCCGGACGATATCGTCCGTGCCGCGCAGCGCGGGTTCAGGTCGGTCATCAACAACCGGCCCGATGGCGAATCGTCCGATCAGGCGACGGGAGCAGAGCTGGAGGCAGCCGCCGTTGCGGCGGGGCTTGGCTATACCGCGATCCCGGTCGCGCAGGGGTTCAGCATGGATCAGGTGCGCGCGATGGCGGCGGCGCTCGCGGCCGAGGGGCCGGTGCTCGCATTCTGCCGCTCGGGCACGCGCTCGACGAACCTGTGGGCGCTCGCGGAAGCGTCGCGCGGGGAGGATCCCGAAACGCTGGTCGAGGCGGCGGCGATTGCCGGTTATGATCTTTCCGGCCTGCTGCCGACCCTGCAGGGGTTAGCAGCGAAACATGGATAAGGTCGTCCAGTTCGCTGCGTCCCTCGCCGCGATCCTCGCGCTGGCGTGGGTCGCCTCCCGGCTCGGCTACAAGCGCAGCGACCCCGCAGCGCCTGACCGGGACGCAAATGCCTAAGCTGCCCAACCCGATCGACTTCGCCGTCCCGGCCTTCGTGCTGCTCGTGCTGCTCGAGATGATCTGGCAGCGCCGCCGCCATCCGGAGGCCTATTGCCCGGCGGATACCCGCACCTCGATGCTGCTCGGGCTCGGCAATTCGGTGGCCGGGCTCCTGCTCGGCGGCGCGACCTTCGCGGCAGCGATGGCACTCTGGCTGTACCGGCTGTTCACCGTGCCCTGGACCTGGTGGGCTTGGGCGCTATGCTTCGTGCTCGACGATCTCGCCTATTATTGGGTGCACCGCTGGGGGCACCGGATGCGCTTCATGTGGGCGAGCCACGTCGTCCACCATTCGAGCCGCTTCTACAATCTGTCGACGGCGCTGCGGCAGACCTGGACGGGTTTTTTCGGGCTCGGCCTTGTCACCAAACTGCCGCTGTTCCTGCTCGGTTTCCACCCGGCGATGATCCTGTTCTGCGGCGGCATCAACCTGATCTACCAATTCTGGATCCACACCGAGGCGATCCGGCGTTTTCCGCAGTGGTTCGAAGCGGTGATGAACACGCCGTCGCACCACCGCGTCCACCATGCGACCAACCCGCGCTATCTCGACCGCAATTATGCCGGCGTGTTCATCGTCTGGGACAAGCTGTTTGGCAGCTTCGAGCCCGAGCGCGACGACGAGCCCTGCCGCTATGGCATCATCAAGCAAATCGGGCACTTCAACGTCGTGAAGGCGGCGTTCCACGAATGGATCGCGATGGGCCAGGACATCTGGCGCACGCCCGGCCTGCGCGGCAAATGGACAGCCTTCTACGCCCCGCCCGGATCGCTGACCGGCGACAGCGCCGATGTGCTGCGCGACCGGTGGGAGCAGCAAGTCCGGGAGCCGGCCGCACTGCCAAATGGCCGCCAGACCGCCTAGGACGCGCGTACAGTGCGTTCTTGATATGTTCCGGTAGTCTGCTATAGCCGAGGCCCGTTTCGGCGCTCTACGGTGCCTCCACGGGCCTCTACGGCGATTTCGCTCTCGGCGGCCTCAGGGCTTCCGGAAGCGGTAGACGAACTGGTCCGTCTTGCCGCGAATGGCCGGGTCGAACACGTTCTTCATGTGATCATCCGCGGGATTGGCGATCGCCTTGGATTCCCCATCGAACACGAAGCCCGCCGACACGACTTCGGCCTTGAGCGCTTCGGGGTCGATGCGGTGCAGCGTGTTGGTGGCCCCGAAACCGCTGCCCGCCATCGCGGCATGGTCGACGATGACGAACACGCCGCCGGGCTTCAATGCGGCGAGGACCGCCTTGTCAAAGCCGACCACGCCTTCGGGCGGCAGGGCATTGTGCAGGTCGTGGTAGTTCTGCGCGGTCCAGATCACATCCTGGCTGGCGGGCGCCAGCTGCGCCGGACTCGCGATGACGGTGACATTGCCATAGCTGTCGGCATTGCCGAGGTCTGCTACCGCCTTCGCCTCGGCGGCGTTGCGGGCGGCGGCCTGGGGTGGGATGATGGCCGTCACACGGCCTTTCGCACCCACGGCCTCCGCAAACACGCGCGTGAAATAGCCGCCGCCCGGAATGATGTCGGTGACCATCGAACCCGGCTTGATCTTCGCGAAGCTGACCATATCGGCGGGCTTGCGCGCGGCGTCGCGGGCGGTGTCGGCATCCGGACGCGCCGGAGCGGCCTGCACGGCAAAGGGCAGGGCGGTGGCAAGAAGCAAGGCGGCTACGAGTGATTTCATGGACGGTCTCCCCGAGCGTCGAGTCGCGCTCATTTCGCCAGCGTTGCCCGCCTTTCACACAAAAGAAAAGGCCGGAACGGTTGCCCGTTCCGGCCAGTTTATTCCTTGGGGAGGAAATCAGTAGTTGTAGGCACGCTCGCCATGTTCGGCGAGGTCGAGACCCTCGCGTTCCTCATCGACGGTCGGGCGCAGACCGATGGTCTTGCCGATCACGAAGAACAGGATCGCCGAGCCGATGCCCGACCAGGCCAGCGTCAAGGCGACCGCCTTCAGCTGGATGATGAACTGCGCGGCCATGTCATAGGTTCCGACCGCCGCCGGGAAGACGGTGTAGTCGAAGAAGCCCTGCCCGCCGAGCGCCGGATCGGCGACGATCGCCGTGCCGAGCGCGCCGACGATGCCGCCGACGCAGTGCACGCCGAACACGTCGAGCGTGTCGTCATACTTGAGCTTGTTCTTC
Organism: Sphingomonas paucimobilis; assembly: GCA_943370355.1. Classification (GTDB taxonomy): domain Bacteria; phylum Pseudomonadota; class Alphaproteobacteria; order Sphingomonadales; family Sphingomonadaceae; genus JADCGM01. The sequence goes on along the minus strand of CALRQP020000021.1, from coordinate 41,664 downwards.
ACCGTGGAGACGAAGAAGAAGCAGATCGGCGAGACGATGAACCCGAGCGCGATCGACGTCATCGGAGCGGCGTAGCCCGAGGCCGGCGTAATCGCGACGAGACCCGCGACCGCGCCGGTGACGCCGCCGAGCAGCGACGGCTTGCCATGCTTGATCTGGTCGATCAGCGCCCAGGACACGGCGGCAGCGGCCGTCGCGACGAAGGTGTTGATGAATGCAACCGCCGTCACGCCATTGGCTTCAAGGTTGGACCCGGCGTTGAAGCCGAACCAGCCGACCCACAGCAGGCTGGCGCCGATCATCGTCATGGTCAGCGAGTGCGGCGGGGTGGCTTCCTTGCCGAAGCCGGTGCGCTTGCCGATCATCAGGCAGCCGACCAGACCGGCGATCCCCGCATTGATGTGGACGACAGTGCCGCCGGCGAAGTCGAGTGCGCCCATGCCCCACAGATAGCCGACGTCGGTCTTGGCGTCGGGCAGGAAGTCCGGGCCGGCCCAGTACCAGACCATATGCGCGATCGGGAAATAGACCACGGTCATCCAGAGCACCATGAACACCATGAGCCCTGAGAATTTCACGCGCTCCGCAAAGGCGCCGACGATCAGCGCCGGCGTGATGCAGGCGAAGGTCATCTGGAACACCACGAAGGCGAATTCCGGCAGATAGACATTGTTCGAGAAGGTCGCGGCATAGGTCGACCCGCTGACCCCCATCAGCAGTACCTTGGAGAAGCCGCCGACAAACGGTGCGCTCGCACCCTCGCCGCCGCTGGTGAAGGCCATCGTATAGCCCCAGCAGCACCAGACCAGCGCCGCGATCGACACAATCATGAACACCTGCATGAGCAGGCTCAGCATATTCTTGGTGCGCACCAAGCCGCCGTAGAACAGCGCGAGCGCCGGAACCGACATCATCAGCACCAGCGCCGAGGAGGTCAGCATCCAGGCGGTGTCGCCCTTGTTGACCATGCCGGCCTGTTGCGCGACGGTTGGCGCCTTGATCAGCGCCGGGGCCGCCGCAGCGACGGCCGCCGGTGCGGCGGCAACAGCGGTGGCGGCGGTATCGGCCGCGGCTGTGGCGACCGCAGCCGCCTCCTGCGCAAGCGCCGGATGCGCATAAAGCGCCGCGGCAGCCGCGAGGCCGCCCCAGCGCAGGATTTTCGATGTCTGCATGTCCTGTTGCCCCCTCACAGCGCGGTATCGTCGGTTTCGCCGGTGCGGATCCGCACGGCACCGCCGATATCGAGGATGAAAATCTTGCCGTCGCCGATCGAGCCGGTGTGCGCGGCCTGCTGAATCGTCTCGACGACACGATTGGCGAGATCCGCCGAACAGGCGACCTCGATCTTCAGCTTCGGCACCATGTTGGTCGTATATTCGGCGCCGCGATAGATTTCGGTCTGCCCCTTCTGCCGCCCGAAGCCCTTGACCTCGGTAACGGTCATCCCCTGAACCCCCAGGCTCGACAGGGCCTCACGGACCTCGTCGAGCTTGAAGGGCTTTATGATCGCGATGATCAGTTTCATGCGCACCCCTTCCCTTGCCCGGAAAACGGCGTTGCAGACTCCGTGCCAACTGGTGCTGCAGCGCAGCAATGGCGCTCGCCGGTGCTGGATCGCCTAGAAAACAGGCAAGGTGGAAGAGCTGCCGCGATTCAGGGCAGCGCGAAGGCCGCAGTCAATAGATCGTCATTCCCGCGCAGGCGGGAATCCAGCGTGCGGCGGTACTCAGCGGCGTCCGGACAGGCTGAGGAGGGGATTCCCGCCTGCGCGGGAATGACGGGGCGCTTTAGGTGGCGTTCGTCGCGGCCGCTAACCCGTTCCGCCGACGGTAAGCCCTTCTATCAGCAGCGTCGGCTGTCCGACGCCCGCCGGGATGCTCTGGCCGCCCTTGCCGCAGATGCCGACGCCTTCGTCGAGTTCGAGGTCGTTGCCGATCGCCTTGACGCGGGTCAGCACGTCGGGGCCGTTACCGATCAGCGTCGCGCCCTTGACCGGTGCGCCGAGGCGGCCGTTCTCGATGCGATAGGCCTCGGTGCAGCTGAACACGAATTTGCCGCTGGTGATGTCGACCTGGCCGCCGCCAAAGCTCTTGGCGTAGATCCCCGACTTGGCGCGCGACAGGATTTCGCCGGGATCGTCCTTGCCGGCCAGCATGAAGGTGTTGGTCATGCGCGGCATCGGCGCATGCGCATAGCTTTCGCGCCGCCCATTGCCGGTGGCCGCGACGCCCATCAGCCGGGCGTTCATCCGGTCCTGCATATAGCCCTTGAGGATGCCGTCCTCGATGAGCACGGTCTGGCGCGTCGGCGTGCCCTCATCGTCAATGCTGAGCGAGCCGCGCCGGTTCTCGATGTTGCCATCGTCGACGACGGTGACGCCGGGGGCGGCGACGCGCTGTCCCATCATGCCGGCAAAGGCCGAAGTGCCCTTGCGGTTGAAATCGCCTTCGAGGCCGTGGCCGATCGCCTCGTGCAGCAGCACGCCGGGCCAGCCCGGCCCGAGCACGACGGTCATCTCGCCAGCCGGTGCCGCGACCGAGTCGAGATTGACCAGCGCCTGCGCGAGTGCGGTGTCGATGGCGCGGTTCCACGTCGCCGGTTCGAACAGCCGGTCGTAGAGATAACGGCCGCCAATGCCGAATGTCCCCGTCTCGCGGCGGCCATTGGCCTCGACGACGATCTGCACGTTGAGGCGAACGAGCGGGCGTACATCACGGGCGACAAAGCCATCCGGGCGGATGATCTCGACGACTCCCCAGGTGCCACTGAGGCTGGCCGACACCTGCACGACGCGCGGGTCACGGGCGCGGGCTGCTGCGTCGATCTGCTGGAGCAGCGCGACCTTGGTCGCGAACGGCACCGCGCTCAGCGGATCGGCATCGGTATAGAGATGCCGGTTGGTGCGTGACGGCGGTGCAGCGACCACGCCGCCATGGCCGTGACGGACCACGGCGACGGTCTCGCCCGCGCGCTTGATCGCCGCTTCGCTGATTTCATTGGCATGCGCATAGGCAGTCGTCTCGCCCGCCACGCCGCGCAGGCCGAAGCCCTGGTTGGTGTCGAAGGTCGCTGCCTTCAGCCGCCCGTCGTCGAAGCCGAAGCTTTCGGACGCCTGCCATTGCAGGAACAGCTCGCCATCGTCGCAGCCCTTCAGCGCGTCGGCAGTCAGGAAGGCGAAGCGGTCGGCCGAGAGGCCGGTGTCGCGGGTGAAGATGGTGGCGGGGTCGAGATTGCTCATGACCGGAGATATAGGGACGCAAAGCGAAAGGGGAAACGCCATGATCGTCGAAATGCAGCCGGTCGGGTTCGTGCGGGGCGGACGCGTGCCCGCCGAGGATGACGATTGGGGCGCGGTGCGCGCCAGCATCGAGCTCGACGCGGCGCGGTTCACGCCCGAGGCATTTCTCGGGCTCGACAGCTTCAGCCATGCCGAAATCGTCTATCTGTTCGACCGGATCGGCGACGCGGACATCACGACGGGTGCGCGCCATCCGCGCGGCAACCCGGACTGGCCGAAGGTCGGCATCTTCGCGCAGCGCGGGCGCAACCGGCCGAACAGGATCGGCGTGTCGGTATGCCGGGTGATCGCGGTGGACGGGCTGCGACTTGAGGTCGAGGGCCTCGATGCGATCGACGGGACGCCGGTGCTCGACATCAAGCCGGTGCTGAGCGGCTTTCAGCCGCGCGGCGGGATGGTCGAGCCTGTTTGGGCCAAGGAAATCATGGCGACCTAATGGTAGCCCGCAAAATTGCAGGTCAGCCGCCAGACCTTGGCGGGGCGGTCGAGTTCGATGCGGGTGCAATGGTCGAGCACGTCGCGGCCGATCAGGATCCACGAGCGGCCCGGCGGTTTGCGGCTGCCGGTCACGATAATCGTATCGGCGTCATCGTCGGCGGTGCTCGTCCCTGCCTTGGCGGCCGAGTCGATCCGCTTCATCTCCGCCTCGCTGATCCGTGCCGCGGGGCGCACCAGCGGCAGGCCGAGCAGGCGCGCACCTGCGACGGGCGTCAGTCGCTCGATGGGCAGGCGGATGTCGGGAAAGGGCCGCCATAGCGCGACGCGGCCGGCCCGGCGCGCGAGACCGGCACGGACCAGTGCATCGGCGGCACCGCTGCTCATGATCGTGTCGGGCGACACGAGATCGAGGCTGACGCGGACTTTGGTGCCGGCGATCACGGTTTCCGAGGCTGCGGTGTTGCGTCCGTCCCGGTTCAGCACGAACAGGCTGCCGGCCGGGCCGGGGCGTGACAGCAGCACGCGGTCGGCATCGAAGGCGAGCGCCGACACGACGCCGTCGGCATCGTCGGCAACCGGCTTATCGATCCACAGCGTCGGCACGGTGCGGCGCGGCAGCCCGCCGAGCGCGACGCCGATGAAATTGCCGCGCACCACGGCCTGACCGCCGGGGATCAGCGGATCGCGGACCGTCCGCTTGCCGATTAAGGGAAAGGCCCGGAGCCGCGCCGCCTGCGCCGGCTGCAGATTGAGCATCAGCGCACCGTCGAACCCGAGCGCGACGCGGACGGGCAGCGTCACGCCATTGACGGTCGCGCGGGTCATCGGCTGGGTGGTTTGCGGCCAGTCGAGGGTAACCAGCGGCGCGGGGGCGGCGCTTGCGGCGCTGGCAACGAAAAGCAGTGCTGCCAGTGGCAGTCGCACAGCGCTTGTCCGAACCGGATTAATGTCCGCCGCCATCTCCGGGGCCGTCGAGCACGAAGCGGCGGTCGCAATAGCCGCAGTCGACCTCCCCATCCGCCCCCATCTGCAACCAGACGCGCGGATGGCCGAGCGGGCCTTCGTCGCCGTCGCAGGCGACGCGCGTCGACAGCACGTGGATGACTTCGGGCGGGGGAATGGTCTCCATGCCTCGCCAATAGCGCAGGGGCAGAGCGGGCGGCAAGGCTTGGCGCTGGCGGCGGCGGGGTTTAAGGCAGCGCGCATGACCGAAGCCGCCATCGAAATCCGCGACCTGTGCAAGACCTACGCCGGTGGCAAGGTCGCGCTCGACAATGTCAGCCTCGATATCCCGCGCGGCAGCATGTTCGCGCTGCTCGGCCCGAACGGCGCGGGCAAGTCGACGACGATCAACATCCTGGCGGGGCTCGTCAACAAGACCAGCGGTTCGGCGCGCATCTGGGGCTTCGATATCGACGAGCATCCGCGCAATGCCAAGGCGTCGATCGGTATCGTCCCGCAGGAAATCGTATTCGACGCCTTCTTCACGCCGTTCGAGGTGCTGGAACTGCAGGCGGGCCTCTACGCCGTGCCGAAATCGCGCCGCCGCACGATGGAAATCCTGAAGGCGGTGCGGCTGGACGACAAGGCGCATGCCTATGCGCGCACGCTATCGGGCGGCATGAAGCGGCGGCTGCTGATCGCCAAGGCGCTCGTCCACAACCCGCCGATCCTGATCCTCGACGAGCCGACCGCCGGTGTCGACATCGAGCTGCGCCAGCAGCTGTGGACCTATGTCCGCGAGCTGCATGCGAACGGCACGACGGTCGTGCTGACGACTCACTATCTCGAGGAAGCGCAGGCGCTGTGCGACCGCGTCGCGATCATCGACAAGGGCAAGGTGGTCGCCAACGACCTGACCAGCGTGCTGCTGTCGAGCGCGCAGGAGAAAATGGTCGTCGTCACCCTCGACCGCGATCTTGCCGCCGTTCCGTCCGGCGTGCCCGGCAAGGTCGAGCTGCGCGGCAACCGCCAACTCGCGATCACCTATGACAAGAGCGAAACCGACGCCGGCCAGGTCCTCGCCGCGCTGACGCGCGCCGGGTTGAACCTTGTCGACGTCTCCACGCAGGAAGCCGATCTCGAAGATGTCTTCCTGTCGCTGACAGGAACGCGCGTTGGCTGACACCCAGACTTACGACGTCGTCATCATCGGCTCGGGCGCGGCCGGACTGACCGCCGCGCTCAACCTCGCGCCGCACAAGCGGGTCGTCGTGCTTGCCAAGGGCGGCCTGTCGGAAGGCTCAACGGCCTGGGCGCAGGGCGGCGTCGCGGCGGTGCTCGAGGCGGGCGACAGCTTCGACTCGCATGTCGAGGACACGATGATTGCCGGCGCGGGCCTCAACGACCGTGCGATCGTCGAGAAGGTTGTCGCTGGCGCGCCCGAGGCAATTGCCCGGCTCGCGGCGCTCGGCGTACCGTTCGACATGGAGGGCGATGCGCTGCACCTGACGCGGGAGGGCGGCCACTCGCACCGCCGCATCGTCCACGTCAACGACGCGACCGGTTGGGCGATCCAGCAGGCGCTCGAAGGTGCCGCCGCCGCGCATCCCAACATCACGCTGGTCCCCGGCCATGCCGCGATCGACCTGATCACCGGCCGCAATGCCGAACGCTATTCGGGCGACGGCCATGTCTGGGGCGTCTACGCACTCGACCGCAAGTCGGGCCGCGTCGAGGCGTTCGTCGCGCCCGCGACGATCCTCGCGACGGGCGGCGCGGGCCGCGCCTATCTCTATTCGACCGCACCGCGTGGCGCGACTGGCGACGGTATCGCAATGGCGTGGCGCGCGGGTTGCCGGGTTTCCAACATGGAGATGATGCAGTTCCACCCGACCTGCCTCTACAATCTCGACGTCAAGAATTTCCTGATCACCGAGGCGGTGCGCGGTGAGGGCGGTCGTCTGATCAATCCCAAGACCGGCCGGCGCTTCATGTCCGGCTATGACGAGCGCGAGGAGCTCGCGCCGCGCGACATCGTCGCCCGCGCCATCGACGCCGAGATCAAGCGCGACGGCCTCGACTTTGTGCATCTCGACATCAGCCATATGCCGCCCGACTTCGTCCGCGCGCATTTCCCGACGATCCATGAGCGGCTGATGGGTCTCGGTATCGACATGACGACAGGGCCGATCCCCGTCGTGCCCGCACAGCACTATACCTGCGGCGGCGTCGTAATCGATGCGGACGGCCGTACCGACCTGACTGGTCTCTATGCAGCGGGCGAGTGCAGCGAATCCGGCCTGCACGGCGCCAACCGCCTTGCGTCCAACTCGCTGCTCGAATGTTTCGTGTTCGGCGAGGCGGCAGCAAAGCATATCCTCGCGCACCCCGGCGACGCCCCGCCGCCGATCCGGGCTTGGGACGCGAGCCGCGTCACCGACTCCGACGAGGAGGTCGTCGTCCAGCACAATTGGCGCGAAATCCGCCGCTTCATGTGGGACTATGTCGGCATCGTCCGCACGACAAAACGCCTCGAACGCGCCCAGCACCGCATCGCGACGCTGCGCCGCGAGGTCGAGGATTATTACGGCAATTTCCGGGTGACGGCGGACCTGATCGAGCTACGCAACCTCGTCGATGTTGCAGACCTGATCGTGAGGTCAGCGCTGCACCGCAAGGAAAGCCGCGGGCTGCACTTCACGCTAGATTGGCCGGAGACGGGGCTGATCGCGGAAGATACGGTGCTGGTGCCTTAAGAAATCGGCCAGGCTTCTGAAATGGTGCTTTTGTGCTGGCGCGCCCCGTGAAGTCTGCGACACCGCCAACGTCGTGCCCCTACTCAGTGCGTGCGTACTTGGAGGGACAGCCTATATCCTTCCCACACAGCAATCGCGAGAAACAGCAGGTCCATGCCGTCAGCAGCATTGAGCGCCAGCGACACGCTTTCGCTGGCCCCAAGATTTCCCAGAACATCTAAAAAGGGGCGTTGGACCTCTTTCGCTACGAAGGCGACATCGCAGAAAATAGTGCCCAGTGCCCAAGCGATCGCAGCGCAAGTGGCTCCAAGAATGCCGAACCGCCGATCAGACCCGGCACCCGCCTTTCGGATTACAAGACCGACTAGTGCACCGACCGCGATCACGATGAGCCCAAGTTTCATTTCGGTAAAATAGACAAACAACGCCCACAATATCGCACCGGCTGCCGCCGCACCCAAACCGGCGCATATCGCTAGCGGGAAATTTCCTCGGCTATGTGACTCGATGACGGGCTCAATCGCCGGGGTGGCACCGCTTTCAGGAAGGTCGGCTGCGCGTTCCGTCATTGTCAGTCCCCCTGCAACAGCGTTTGTGGTTTTCAACCGCCAAAGTTTCCTTGGATCATCTGGTGTGTCGAATCGGTCATGATTGCAAGGAACGCGGCAAGGCCCAGATAGAAAAGCCCATATTCGAGCTTCACCTCCATCGACGCCGAATAATAGGCTCGATTTTCCTCCGCGTTCTTATCGAAATTCCAGGCCTTTCTGAGCGCGGGCAGCGATGCGATTGCAATCAGAACTAGCAGCGGACTCGGTCGGTAGAACATCAATGCCAGCATAAGCGGTACCCCGAGGAACCAGACTCGCGGCGAAAGTATCGCCGTCATTCTCCCGCCATCAAGCGGCGACAACGGGATTAGATTGAAGAAATTGAGAAAGAACCCTCCGTAGGCTATCGCCAGCAGCAAACCGCTTTCAGTCTCCCTGCCCCAGAAATAGACGAGCGTCGCAGCGACTGTGCCGAGGAAGGGACCGGCTGAGGCCACATAGGCTTCTGTCTCGACGTCCATCGGCTGATCCTTGAGTTCAATCCACGCTCCCACAAACGGAATGAAGGTCGGCATACTGACCGAGAGGTTACGTTGCCGTGCCGCAATAAAGTGGCCCATCTCATGGACGAATAGCAGGCCAATGAAGCCAGCTGCATAGCGCCAGCCAAAGACACTCGTATACGCCGCGAGCGATACGAGCATGGTCAACACCGTGCCCCCGACCTTGCCCAGCTTCAGCGCGCCGAACAGCAGCGCGAGCGCCCCTCCCATCAGGCGTTCAAATCCGGGTCGCCGCCGCGCTTGAAAAATCGCTTGGCTGCGGCAACGCCTCCCGCGACCGCGAGCAATCCGATCTTCCAAGCCTTGAGCAGAAAGATTCCGATAATTGTAAGTAGCCCGAGCTTCTTGGCAGCGACGACGCCGATCAGCGCGCCCAGGCCGTAAGCCGCGACCTTGTCGGTCGAACCGTTGAAATCCTGGTACCGCTTGCCCGGCTTAAAATCGAGAGACGCGAGAAGGGCTTTCGCTACATTCTTGTCGGCAGCGATCGTGTCTGAACCCGTAACTAGGTCAAGACTGAAATACCCCTCCCGGCCCAAAGCGTAGGTATTGTAGTTGATTGTCTGGGGAATGTTTGCGGGTGCGCCCCGCTCCCGCAGGGAAAGTGACCAGATCAGACGATGGGTCGCGGCATCATATGTGGGCGTCTCAACCCAGCCGACCACGTCGAGCGCAGGAATGCCCCGGGCGATGCGTGAAGCATTGCCCTGTTCAGTTCCTTCCTTCAGATTTTCAAGGAGACTATCCGGTTTCCACTCCTTGGCATCGCCGTCGCGAATATATCCTTCCTTCGTCCAGTCGATATCAACCAACCAGTTTTCCTTTTTACTCGCGATAAGACCGAAACGAGAAGGTAACGCCTGGTTTCCAAGCGCCGTCATGACCCGATTGGCTTCCTCTGCTGGGATGAACACTTGATCGGACGAGAGCTTGAGTGTCGCTTGATCAAGCAACTTGATCTCGCCTGGGCCGGCAATAGCCACCTTGCTCGCCGCGGTCCAAGCGGCTTGAATTTCCTGCTCCAACTTGCTCGGGGCCGTCTCGGCCTCAACGGGCACCTCTTGCGGCATAAGCAGGGCCAGAGCGAGCGCCAGCCAAATTCTTCTCATTGTCTGTCTCCCCCGACCCGGTGTCAGAAAAGCATAGTGCAAAGAGAAAGTCTCCGAGTTTCAGGGTCGAGGATCACCATTTCATCTACTTTGAGTAAGACGCGCCCGCGCGCCCATCAAATCCGCCACGAACCGCCTATACTCTAGCTCTGCGGTATGTCGGTCCTCGATACGCAGCAAAAAGCTCGGGTGGACGGTGATCCAGGCCTGACTGCCGTCCGCGAGCGTCAGCACCTCGCCGCGCGCCTTGCCGATCGTCACCGGCTTGCCGGTCAGCGCCCGCGCCGCCGTCGCGCCCAGCGCCACCGTCAGCTTCGGCTTTACCAGCGCGCGTTCGTGCACGAGCCAGTGGTTGCAGGCGACGATCTCCGCCGTGTCGGGCTTGCTGTGGATGCGGCGTTTGCCGCGCGGCTCGAATTTGAAATGTTTGACGGCGTTGGTGACATAGCTGCGGGCGCGGTCGATGCCGGCTTCGGCGAGTGCGCGGTCGAACAATTGCCCGGCGGGGCCGACGAACGGATGGCCGGCAAGGTCCTCCTGATCGCCGGGCTGTTCGCCGACGAACATGAGGTCAGCGTCGGCCGGGCCTTCGCCGAACACCGTCTGGGTCGCAGGTTTGTAGAGGGCGCAGCGCGTGCAGGACATCGCGGTACGGCGCAGGCTGGCCAGCGTCACATCGGTTTCCGGTTCGGCCGTCGGCATGGCAGGACTCGCTGCGATCATCTCGCGGGTGCGTGCGGCAGCGCCCGCGATCAGCCCGGGAACGAGCGCGGTTTCGGGCATGTTCCGCCAATATTTCTTCGGCATCTCCTTGGTCATCGCGCTGACCTTGAGCCGGGCCGGATTGAAGATCGACGCATAATAGGTGCGCCAATAATCCTCGAGCTCGTCGCCCTCGGGCGCATCGCCGCGCACCGCGCCGGGCGTGAACAGCAGCGCCTCGCCGTCCCAGTGCACGCAGCTGTCCGGCGTCAGGATCGACCAGCGCATGCTGGCGAAACGGCGCAGGAAGAAGTCGGCGTTGCGGCGGACGATGTGATGTTCGGGCTCGAACCACGCGACGAACCGTTCGCCCTCGGCATCGGTCACGGCCCGGAAGCGCACGAACGCGCGCATCTTGTGGATGTCGCGGCTGACCGAGCGCTCCATCAGATGCAGCCGGTACATGAGCGGATCGGCCTGATCGTCGAGCAGTTTCGGCTGTACGCGCACGCGCAGCAGCAATTCGTAGAGCAGTGCGAAGCGCTCGGGGTCGCGGTGGCAGATGATCGTGCGCGCGAGGTCGACGAAGCGGCGCGGAACACTGAATTGCGGGGCGGGGCCGGGTGCCGGGGCGGCGGTTGCGCCGAACAGGTCCGTGTCGCCGCCAACCTGCCAGACGACCTCGCCCGGCGGCACACCCGCCTCCGCCAGCCCGCGCGCCGCATCGCGCCAGCCGTCGAAATCGTCGGGGGCGGAAAGCGTGATGCTGCGCATGGCTGCGTCAGTCCGCGAAGCCGAACTTCTCGACCCAAGGCGCGAGGATTGGCAGCGCCGGCGCGAGTTGCGCCTCGAACCGCCGCCATTGGCCACCGCCGTCATAGAGCGGCTTGCGCACCTGGCTAACGCTCAGCGTGCCGACGCCACGCGCCTCGGCGGTCTTGTTGAACTGGCGCAGCGCCGGCGTCCATTCGAGGCCGATAAAGTCGCACAGCGCCTGTGTTGTCGTATCGAAGTCTGCGACGAGCTTGTCGTAGCGGAGTTCGTGCACCGCGAGCGGCAATTCGTCGATGCACAGCTGGATCAGCGACATCATTGCCGCATAATTGCGCGCGGTGCTCTCGACCGACGTGAAATCGAGCGCCGACGGCGTCACCGCGAAATTGGCTCGGAAGCAACTCCACACCACGTCGCGTGGATCGCGGCGCATGATGACGATCCGTGCCTTCGGGAACATCCGGGCGATCAGCGGCAGCTTCATGCCCTTGAGGGGGTCCATGTCGACGAACACGCGCGCGGCAGGGGAGATGCCGCTGCGCCGCACGTAGGCCCAGTGCGCGGCGCGCAGATCGGCGATCTCGGCTACATCCGCCTTCGCGAGCCGCTCGATACCGGCATCGTCGCTGAGGAAATGGCGGTCGGCCTCTAGCAGCGTGGGCCGTTCTTCGAGCGCCTCCACCCCCGCCGCACTCGCCAAGACATTTTCGACAAGCGTCGTGCCCGAGCGCGGGAAGCCGGTCAGCACGACATGCGTATCCACCTCGCCGGGTGCCGCCCCGACCGCCGCAGGCCCGAATTTCTCCGGCCCGATCCGCCGGATTTCGGCGGCGATGTGTAACAGCTTTTCGGTGTGGGTGCCCTGACCCGCAAAGGCCTTGGCGTGCATCGCCTTGTAGCGCGTCTTGCTCTCGGCATAGGCCGCGAAGGCACCGGACGCATCCTTGAGCTTGCTGAGCGCATCGCCGAGTAGCGACAGCGCAAGCACCCGCTTATGCTCGGTGATCTCCGAGGCCAGCAGCGCACGCAGCCGCGCCGCCGCGCGCTCGGGTTCGCCCTGTTCGATGTCGGACCGGGCCAGTGCGCAATGCGCGGTGCTCTCGCCCGGATCGAGCGCCAGCGCTCGCGCCGCATCGGCGCGTGCCTCGTCATGCTTGCCGAGCCGTCCGGCGACAGACGCCTTGCCCGCGAACGCCGCCGCCGACTGCGGATCGAGTTGCGCCGCGCGCGCAAAGCTTTCCGCCGCGCGTTCCATCGAGCTCCCCGTCTCCAGCACCACACCACGCCCCAGCCATGCCGCGGCATTGTTCGGCTCGCGGGCGATGGCTGTGTCGAAAGTGCGCACGGCCTCGGCGAGCCGCCCTTCCTTCAGCAATATCTCGCCCCGCGCCGTCAGCAGGAACACATCGTCCGGCGTCAGTTCGATCGCCTTGTCGATCAGTGCATGCGCACCCGCATAATCCTCCGCCTCCTCGCGCGCCCAAGCCGCGAGGTTGAGCAGCATCGGATCGAGTTCGCCCTTCGCCAGCGCGGCCTCGGCCAGCGCAGCGGCCCCGGCGATGTCGCGGCGGGCGAGCGCGGCATCGACGGCAGCGCGGGTCACATCGGAAATCATGCGTCCGCTACAGCGTCACGCCGCGAACAGGTCAAGCTGTTTGGCGGGCGGTGTGACGCGGGCACGCAGGTCGGCACTGTCGGTGAGCAGACCCGGCCGCCAGCCGTCGGCGATGAGCCAGGGGCGCAGCTTCTCGATCGATCGCGTCAGCCGCCCGATATCCTCCAACCTCAGCCGCCGCCATTTGCGCGCCTTCAGGATTGCATTGACCGCCTTCACGCCGAGCCCCGGCACGCGCAGCAGCAATTCGCGCGGGCCGCTGTTCACATCGACCGGAAAGCGGTCGCGGAATTTCAGCGCCCAGGCGGTCTTCGGATCGATATCGAGCGGCAGCCAGCCATCGTCGGTCGCCGCCTGCACCTCGCCGGGCTGGAAACCGTAAAAGCGCATCAGCCAGTCGGCCTGATACAGCCGGTGCTCGCGCATCAGCGGCGGGCGCTGCAGCGGCAGGTTGGCGCTCGCATCGGGGATCGGGCTGAAGGCGGAATAATAGACACGGCGCAGGCCATAGCTCGCGTAGAGACCGCTCGCTGTGCCGACGATGTCGCTGTCGCGCGCGGCATCGGCCCCGACGATCATCTGCGTCGACTGCCCGGCTGGTGCGAACTTCGGGGCCGAGCGGTAGCGCCGCCGCGCGTCATGTCCGTCCTCGATCCGGTCCTTTAGATCACCCATTGCGGCGCGGATGCGGCTGGCGTCCTTTTCCGGCGCGAGGCGCACCAGCCCAGGATCGGTCGGCAGTTCGACATTGATCGACAGCCGGTCGGCATAGATCCCAGCCTCGGCAATCAGCGCCGGGTCGGCATCGGGGATCGTCTTGACGTGGATATAGCCGCGGAAATCATGGACCTCGCGCAGCTCGCGCACCACGGCGACCATCTGCTCCATCGTATAGTCGGACGAGCGAATGATGCCCGACGACAGGAACAGCCCCTCGATATAGTTGCGCCGGTAGAAATCGAGCGTCAGCCGCACGACCTCGGCCGGGGTGAAGCGGGCGCGGCGCACGTTCGAGGATTTGCGGTTGATGCAATAGGCGCAGTCGAAAATGCAGCTATTGGTCAGCAGGATCTTCAGCAGCGAGATGCAGCGCCCGTCGGGCGCATAGGCGTGGCAGATGCCCATGCCCTCGGTCGAGCCGATCCCCTTGCCACCGACCGAATTGCGTTTCGACGTCCCCGAAGATGAGCAAGACGCATCATATTTCGCCGCGTCCGCAAGGATCGCCAGCTTCTCCCGAAGATCGAGCGCCGCCATATGTTCCTGATACGTTCGTACGCGCAACGCGTCGAGTCATGTTGCGCTGCCGTCAGGAAATATGGGCACCAAGCGAGGTCATCATCTGCCCAAAGGTCGGAAAGCTCGTTGCGATCGGGCGGGCATCGTCAATGATGATGGGCTGCGCAGCCGCGAGGCCGAGAACCGCGAAGCTCATGGCGATGCGGTGGTCGAGGTGGCTGGCGACGGTGGCGCCGCCGGGGACGGCGGCGTTGCCCGCGCCGTGGACGATGAGGCCGTCGGGTAGTTCCTCGACGCGGACGCCGCAGGCCGTCAGGCCCGCGGCCATGACGGTGATCCGGTCCGATTCCTTGACGCGCAGTTCCTCAAGTCCGCGCATCACGGTCGTGCCGGAAGCCAGTGCGGCGGCGACGAACAGGATCGGATATTCGTCGATCATTGAGGCCGCGCCCTCGGGCGGCACTTCAATGCCGGTCAGCGCCGAGGCCGTAACGATCAGGTCGGCGACAGGTTCACCGCCGACGCTGCGTTCGTTGGCCGTGACGATGTCGGCCCCCATCGCGCGGAGCACGGCGATGAGGCCAGCGCGGGTCGGGTTGATGCCGACATTCTCGATGGCAACGCGGCTGCCCGGTACAATCAGCGCGGCGACCATCGGAAAGGCGGCGGAGGACGGGTCGCCAGGGACCTCGATGGTCTGGGGGCGCAGTTCGGCTTCGCCGGTGATCGTGATGGTGCGGCCGTCGGGGGTTTCCTCGATGGCGATCTCGGCGCCGAAACCGGCCAGCATGCGCTCGCTATGATCGCGTGTCGGCACGCGTTCGACGACGGTGGTCTTGCCCGGGGTGTTGAGGCCGGCGAGCAGGATCGCTGACTTCACCTGCGCCGAGGCGACCGGCAGCACATAGCGGATCGGCACTGCGGGGCAGCAGCCGGTCATCGTGAGGGGCAGGCGGCCGCCCGGACTCGTCACGAACTGCGCGCCCATTTGCGACAGCGGCTCGGTAACCCGGCCCATCGGGCGTTTCGACAGCGAGGCGTCGCCGACGAAAGTTGCGGTGATCGGATGGCTGGCGATCAGGCCCATGAGCAACCGCGTCGACGTGCCGGAATTGCCCATGTCGAGTGCGGTTTGCGGCTGCATCAGGCCGCCGACACCGACGCCGTGCACACGCCAGTCGCCGTCGCCCAAGCGTTCGATCGTCGCGCCCATCGCGCGCAGTGCGGCGGCGGTCGCCAGCACGTCCTCGCCTTCGAGCAGGCCGCTGATCCGCGTCTCACCGACCGCAAGAGCGCCGAGCATCAGCGACCGGTGCGAGATCGACTTGTCGCCGGGCACGCGCACTTTGCCGGTGAGCGACCCCTCGGCGCGGAGCGACAGCGGTTGGGGCGTATCGGATGCGCTCAACGGATCAGGCCTTGGCAAATGGGGAACGCGCGCCCATCTGGCAGCGGGCGCTTTGGTTTTGACAGCGCCACGGGGCTGTGGCAAGGCACCGCTCCTGACCGGCCCCGCCCTCGGGCGACGGGCCGGATTTCCATTCCCGGCGCAGATATTGGAGACCAAGCCGTGGTAAAACCCGAATGGGGTACCAAGCGTGCCTGCCCGAAGTGCAACACGCGTTTTTACGATCTGGGCAAAGACGACCCCGTCACCTGCATCAACTGCGGGACGGCGTTCGCGCCCGAACCCTATCTGAAGTCGAAGCAGCCGCTGCCGTTCGAGGCCGCGAAGCCCAAGGCCGCCGTGTCCGACGAGGATGATGTCATTGAAGCCGAGGACCTCGACCTCGACGCGGCCGATGCGCCGGCCGACGAGGAAGATGTCGATATCGGCGGCGACGAGGACCTTGGTCTGAACGCAACTGGCAACGACGACGACGTCTAGGGTTCTTGCAAGGCCGGGCGCGCTGGCCTAAGAAGCGCGCCGCTCGCCCCCCAGGGCGGGATGACTGGTTTCGGGGCCGTAGCTCAGCTGGGAGAGCGCTGCGATGGCATTGCAGAGGTCAGGGGTTCGATCCCCCTCGGCTCCACCAGACTCAAATTTGAGGGCTGTTTCTCAGCATCCAAATTGCTATCCCTTTCTGAGGCTGCCGGATTTCGAATATTCTGCTGCGGCACAGCTTCCATTCTCGACTTGCAACGCGTAACCGCGAGAGGCTTGCCGTCATTCAGGGGCGGGGTGAAACGAGGGACTGATGAGCAGCGAGACAGCTGAGCCGCGGGCGTGGGAACGGCCAGCCGCTCCCGAGATCGACCTCGCGGCCGTCATGGCCACGCTCTGGAGCCGGCGCGGCGTTATTCTCGCCTGCGTGGTGGCATCGTTCGCTGTTGCGGTCTTGTACCTTCACATCGCGACTTACAAATATACGATCGACTTGAAGATCACACCTGCTCAGGGTGGGGGCAATGAGAGCGCGGGAAGCCGTCTCGGCGGCCTGGCATCTTTGGCGGGCATCAGCCTACCAAAGGATCAATCGGTATCGCCATTTCAACTGTATCTGGAGTCGATCCAGTCGGAGGAGGTTGCAGCACGGATCGCCGAAAATCCTGCGATCATGCGTGGGATGTTTGCTACATCCTGGGATGCTCAGAAAGGTCGCTGGCGCGAGCCGCAAAGCGCGCTTGCGCCTATAAAGCGCGCGGTCAAGCAAACCTTGGGCATCCCGATCTATAAATGGCGAGCGCCTGGCGCGCGGGATGTACTCGATTATCTGCAGTTGAATCTCACCGTTGTCGAAAATCCCAAGAAGCCAGTGGTGGTGTTGCGCATGCAACATCCCGACCCCGCGTTTGCGGTTGCGGTGCTCAATACGCTGAATCGGGCTGCCAACGAGCGGGTTCGCGAACGCGCCTTGGTTCGTTCAACGGCAAATATAGCCTATCTTGCTCAACAGTTGGCACGCGTCACTCTGGCAGAGCATCGGGAAGCCCTCGCCGGCGCGCTCAGCGACCAGGAAAAGCAACGCATGATGGCCAATTCCGGCGCACCATTTGCGGCCGAACCAGTCGGCGAAGCCGTCGCGTCATCGAAACCGACGAAACCTCAACCGGTCATCGTATTGGTCATGAGCCTGTTCGTCGGCGGCCTGATTGGGGTCGCGGCTGCCTTTGCGCTGCGCCGGACGGGGCGCTCGAAATAGATTGTTGACACGTCTGCCGAACGTAGATGCGACTGTTTTGGGCAGGCCGAGCGCCGTCAGCATCGTTCGAAAGGGCGGCAGCGGTAACCGCTCTATAGCAACAGGGTGCCCGCCGTCTATTTGGCGCCCAGCATCCGCTCGAGATCCAGCATCAGGCCGCATCCCACCTGCACGGACTTTTGGGTATCGCCGGGCGCTCCCTTTTCGATTTCCATTGAGATTCGCCGGTACATTCGGGCGTAGGCAGTTGCCTTATTGACCCGCTGTTGCCGCAAGACGCGGCTGCTGCTCTCGGCACGATAGCGGCTGCTATCGCCCATGGTCACAGTCGTATCGCCGCTGCGGAGTTCGATATAGTCCCGCACGCCCAGCCGTTCGCTCCCCCGTTCAGTTAGAACCATCGAGAAAGTCGCACCGGTTTCGAGCTCGGCCGAACAGTTGATCGTGCCGTCGCGGGACTCCCAAAGGTCACAATCGATGACATTGGCATAGTCGTTCAGAAACAAAAAATGATCGATCCAGTGGCAACCGTTGGACACAAGGCGACTGCGCGCATTTGGCCAGCGGTACCAATGGAGAGGCGGCAAGGGCACTTCATAAACGATTGCGTGATAATCCACCGGCGTGCCCGGTCTGACATTCAAATCCGTGCGCGCCAGCGCATTGAGCGCCGAATAGCGTTTGTGAAAGCAGGCAAATAATTTCCCGCCCTTGGTGGCCATGGCGCTGAGCAGCATTTCGAGTTGCGAAGAGTCCGTAACCAAAGGCTTCTCTACAACGGCGATAGCGCCGCGGCGCAGCGCTTCAATCGCCAGAGGTGCGTGGGTATGATGGTAGCCAGCAACATAATAGATATCGTGCACTTCCCCTGGATCAGGCTCGGGGTTGGTCGACCATTCGATGCCAGCCCGCGCTAACGGGATCTGTGTGGGATCGATTTCATGGATTTTTGCGAGCCGAGTGCCCCGCCCGATATTCGGGACGACATAAGTCTTGGCATAGTTGCCATAGCCGAACAGCCCGGCACTACGCCCGCTTTCAGTTACAGACACAGGAGCATCATCGGCATCACTTGCAGAATCGGGCGGCACGACCGACCAGTCCGAAGCGGTATCGATCAGTCTCTGCGCAGCAGCCAGCCCGCTTGTCCAAGCGCTGGCATCCAGCGTAATTCCTGCCATCGGCGACCAGCCAGCTAGCCTGCGAAGTTCGGGACTTAACTCCCCTGCATCGCCGGACCGATCGATGTGCAATAGCTCGTCGGTGCCCCTAGGTTCTTCGTCGGTGATTGCGACCGCATCAGGCGGCAACACTAGCTCATCAAGACCGCGCGGATGAGAATAGGCGACAAAGATGCACCTCCGATCCCGCCCGTCAACATGCGTAACACCCAGACCAACCGACAGAAACTTCTCGTTACGAAGGCGTTCTGAGGACCGGGAGCGAATCTTGCGCCAAACCTCGCGGATCCCGACCTCGCGAAGGTAGGCAAATACCAGCTTGAGGTCACGTGGCCGTACGAAATACTGGCCGGAAACGCGCGCGAGCGTGATCCAACGTTGGACCCTGATCGCCAGGTCACCGTTGCCCTGATGATAGGGTAGAAATCCGGCCTTCCAGTGATTGCCGTCAAGCACTCGCATGAGATGCCCCCCGCGCCAAACGGCGTCGGCGAAAGTCCAGGAACCAGAATATAACGATAGGATATGAAATAATAGGAAGGGCGAAGAAATATGAATAAAAAAAGCTGAGCGTTACAGCTGTAAAAATCGGGGGATAAACGAGCATCCCAAACAAAATTCCCTGTTTTGCCGATCTATAGCAAAGACAGATGACAAACTGCATTGCCGTGAATGCAATCAGCGCGCCGATAACGCCAAAGTCTGCAAGAAGAGGTGAGTAAAATGTTGTTGCATTCCAGGCATCTGTCATCAATTCGATTGGGTAATCGCCTTTCGCAAATACGGAGTCTCGAATGAACCCCGGCAATAATGGCTGTAAGGTGTAATAGGGGGCCATAATGGGGTGAAGTGTCTGGGCACTTGCGTAGGCCAGGTTGCCAAGCGGCGACGTAATATACAGGAAGCTCCAGCCAAGTCCGGCGATTAGAGTTCCTTCCCCGAATGTGTCGCCAAGGACTTCGGATGCAGTTGTGTTGTATGCGCCGCTGCGGACCTGAGCAAGCCAGTCGAAGAAAAATAGCCCGCCAATCAGCAAAATGCCCCATTGCACCATTCCTCGAACCGAAATCGGACGAAGCAATATGCGCATGGAGATCCCGTGCAGCGCGAGGACGATCATGCCGCCACGGGTTACCTCAGCGAGCGCAGAGAAAATCAGCAGGGCCGCGATTGCATAATCCTTGGTGCGTGCTCGCTTCTGAAGATGCAGCGCTACCACGCCCGCCACCGCGAATCCGCGCAGCATGTTGAGAAAGCCGCTGAAGCTCGGGACACCAAACGCCGTGTAGTCACGCCCGTCACCGACAAGTAACCACCAGAGCGGAACGCCACCCGAGTACAGAATGGAGAGCAGCCACCCAGCGAGCCATAGGCCCGTGATCATGCGTATGAAGGCAGACAGCAATGTCAGGTCTTCGTCGCTGAACTGCGGAAAGCGAGGCGTTCCGGGCTGCAAAGGAAACCCGATGCGGACGACGAGGGCAACGGTGTAAAAGGTAGCGATTCCGCCGAATACGAGCAGCCGCACCTCAGGACCGAAACTGGTCGAGATTGCCGTCGTAACGCTCGTTGCGAGCAGAAATGTGCCGCTCCAGATCAGAGCGAAGATCAGATGTGGCTTGGAAAAATCCACGACCTAACGCAAGCCCACTGCACGCGCCAAACGGGGCAGGATCGCGCGCTTGACACCCGTTGAGTGTAGAAAGGTCCACAATCCTGGGACCAGTGCTGCGCCCGCCAAGGCCGCATAACGCAAATCTACCGTGGCATTCATCGCCAGCAAGCGCGTTGCCGCGAACCGCCGCCCCTGCGACATCGCGTAACGCGCCTCGTAATAGTCGCCGCGCGCGGAGGCCTCCCGAAAGGCAGCCGGATGGCGCGCATCGATGCCAGGATTGTCAGCGCGCACGCGATCAAGCGTGATCCGCCGCTCAATGTGCAGGCGCGAAATCGCCCGGTCGGTCAGCGAGCCGGGAGAAATGCGCCACTGGCCGAGCACGTCTGGCAGCGAGCAGAACGGGCCCCGTGCCGCCAGCCGCATGAACAGATTATATTCCTCCGACGCTGTGATCTGCGGATCGAAGGCGATGCCATGCCGGTTGAGCGCCTCTCGACGGACGATTGGCGTGACCATGTTGATATCGAACTGGAACAGCTGTGCCTCAAGCTGATCCCCGGACGGGTAAAGCGGCAGAATCGTGCGGATCAGGGCACCGTCCGGCGCGATCTCATCGATTCCCGCGTAACATAACAGATAGTCGGACCCTGCAACGGCGGCGAGCTGCCTCTCCAGCTTGTGTGGCAGCCACAGATCATCCGTGTCGAGGAAGCCGATCCACGACCCAACCGCCTTTTCCACTGCAAGCTGCCGGGCCGCGCCCAGGGGGACATTCAAGTCCCCGCGAAAATATCGGATGCGGGGATCGGCGTAGCTTCTGACAATGTCGGCACTGCTATCGGTCGACGCATTGTCCCAGAAGATCAGTTCCCAGTCGTCGAACGTCTGCGCAACAACCGAGTCGAGTGCTGCCCGCAGATAGCGCTCGCCATTGTAGCAATTCATGATGACCGAAACTTCAGGCATCGCATGTCCGGAAAAAGGAGATAAGTCCCTGGATCACGCGGTCTTGGTCAGTTTCGGTCAGCTCAGCATGCAGTGGGAGAGACAGGAGTTCCGTGCCCAGCCGATCGGCGACGGGCCGGGGCGCCCCATCCGCGAACAGGGAAAGAATATGGTTGGGCTGATAGTGCAGTCCACACTCGATGTCCTGATCGCGAAGAAATTGCATCAGATCGTCCCGTCGGCCATCGGCGACCCGGACAACGAATATGTGCGGGACGATCTCGTCATAACGCAGGTCCAGCGCGCTGATCCCGTTCAGGCCGGACAACGCGTCGCGATACCGTCGCACGCAGGCTCGCCGGTGGTCAGCAAAGCGTGGCAGTTTCTTTAGCTGCTCCCGTCCGATCGCGGCCATGAGATTGCTCATGTGATAGCGAAAGCCCAGATGCCGCACATCAAAAGTCCAGCTTCGGCCTCCGCCGTATCGCGCGTCTGTATCCTTCTCGACTCCCAGCAGCCGGGCATCGCGCACGCGGGCGGCCAGTTCGGCATCGCGGGTAATCAGCGCGCCGCCCTCTCCACAGGTGATGTTCTTGATTCCGTCGAAACTAAAGCAAAGAATATCGCCGGCGCTTCCAACCAGCTGTCCATCCCGGACGCTGCCGAACCCATGTGCCGCGTCCTCGATCACTCGCAAATTGTGTCGCTTTGCGAACTCATAAACCGCACCCATTTGCTGCGAGTCGCTTGCATAATGAACCGGCATAATCGCGCGGGTCCGCGCGGTAATTCGACGTTCAGCATCGGCCAGATCGATAAACACCTGGTCAGCGGTAACATCGCAAGCGACAGGGGTCGCGCCCGTGGCAGCTACGGCTTGGAATGAGGCGACATAGGTAATCGTTGGGACGAGAACTTCATCGCCCGGTCCGATATCGAGGCAGGCAACGGCAAGATGTAGCGCCGACGTTCCGGTGTTGACGCAGACGACTTCGAGATCCGTGGCGAGGAATTCCTTCAAATCGGTCTCGAACGCCTGCACCTCCTTGCCCATGCCGAGATAGCCATCGGCAATGACGCGGGCCGTTGCCAATGCTTCCTCGGTACCGACAGATGATCGCGACAGACGGACGATACTCATGCCCGCCAATCCCATTGAAAGGCATCAAGCGGGGCACCATCGGCCTCGGCCGGGTCATGCTCTTCGCTGGCCACATTCAATACCAGGTTGACTGCCTCGAGCCCCTGAAACGCGAGCCACAAGCCCGGCGGAACCGTCAAGCGGGCATAGTTAGCCAATCCAAGCTCGATAGTTTCGGACGCTTTGATTTCGCCTGCCACCGCGTCGCTCTGAAGTATCACGAAGCGGACTCTCCCAACCGGCACGACGAGGTTCAGCGTCATCCGCGAATGGCGTTTCCAACCCTTGATGCTGCCGGCATCGACCATCGAGAAATAGGCTTCGCCAAATCCCGCAAATCCCGGGCCCGACCGTTTGAGGGCGTGCAGGACGTCGCCCTTCGGCGTCTCGATCCGCCGCTGCGGCGTAACAAGCACGCCGCCAATCATTGCCAAACCCTGTGGCGCGCTTGGGCCAGCGCCTCGTAGCGATCGATTTGGTCGTACGTCAAAGCGAACATGTCGCCGCGATCCCGGTAGAAGCGATAATACCAGTCCCCGACAAAGCCGATGGTTTCAGCGTAGTCGAGATTTGGTTCCCATTTGAGATGGAACAGCGCTTTGTCGCAGCTCAGCTTCAACAGGCCCGCTTCATGAAAAGGCACGTCGCCAGTGATCCGGAACGCCTCGCTGACATCGCTAAAGCCCCAATCTCGGCTCATGTCAGTCAATAACTCGACGACCGTACGATTTTGCTCGGCTCGCGGACCGAAATTGAATGCTTCGCCGTGCAGTCTGGGAGATTCATCAAGCGAAGCGGCCAACGTCAAATACCCCGACAAGGGCTCTAGAACATGCTGCCAAGGTCGTGTGGCACGAGGACTCCGGATTTCAACGGCTTGACCGTTACTCCAGGCGCGTACGCAATCGACAACAATTCGATCCTTGGCCCAGTCGCCACCGCCGATGACGTTACCCGCTCTGCCGATGCCCAAGCGGACATGTCCCGCCGGGTCAGCGAAAAAACTGTGCAAGAACGATTTGATGACTAGTTCGGCCGCGCCTTTCGATCCGCTATAAACATCTTTTCCGCCCATGGGGTCGATCTCGCGGTAACCCCATTCCCATTCGACATTGTCGTAGCATTTGTCACTCGTGATCATCACGGCGACGCAGGGCCAATCGACTGACCGAAGCGATTCAAGGATATTCGCAGTGCCGATGGCGTTGGTAGTGAACGTCTCCAACGGGTCGCTATACGAGCTTGAGACAATCGCCTGTGCCGCGAGATGGAACAGAAAGTCGGGCCT
This sequence comes from Sphingomonas paucimobilis, assembly GCA_943370355.1. Taxonomy (GTDB): domain Bacteria; phylum Pseudomonadota; class Alphaproteobacteria; order Sphingomonadales; family Sphingomonadaceae; genus JADCGM01. The sequence goes on along the minus strand of CALRQP020000021.1, from coordinate 18,361 downwards.
CGTGCTGGTGATCGCCTCCCGAACGACTTCCAGATTCCGCACATCGCCGATCCGGTGCTCGATGCGTGCTTCCAATCCAGTCTCTTCGAACATGGCCGGTTCGGTCGGAATGTCCTTGGACAACCCGACGACCTCGGCTCCTAGCTTCAGCAGCCAAGCCGTCAGCCAGCTGCCCTTAAAGCCCGTGTGACCGGTCACGAGGACCTTTCGCCCGCGAAAGCGGCCCCCAAACGCGTCTGTCATATCAGGCCCAGGTCTTCCACGGCGCGGATCCGGACTGCCAGAGTCCGTTGAGATCCTGCTTGTCGCGCAATGTATCCATGCATTTCCAGAATCCCTCGTGCTTGTACGTCAGCAACTCACCTTCACGCGCAAGCGTTTGGAGGGGAGCCTGTTCCAGGACCGATTTGTCACCGTCGATATAATCGAACAGGGCAGTCTCACATACGAAAAAGCCGCCATTGATCCACGAGCCATCACCGCGCGGTTTCTCCAGAAACTTCGATACCTGACCGCTGTCATCCGCCTCAAATGTCCCGAAACGACCGTCGGGCTGGACAGACGTCATGGTCACTGTTCGGCCACCGCTCCGGTGGCATGACAAAAGCGCGTCAAGATCTATGTCTGCCACGCCATCGCCATAAGTAAGCATGAACGTCTCGTCACCGACGAACGGTTTCGCGCGTTTGACGCGCCCTCCGGTCATGGTGTCCGCTCCAGTGTCCAACAGTGTAATTCGCCATGGCTCGCTGCTATTATTGTGAACTTCCATCTTGCCGCTGGCCAAATCGACTGTGACATCACTTTGGTGCAGAAAGTAATTGGCAAAATATTCTTTGATGTAATAGCCCTTATAACCGAGCAGAACGATAAAATCGTTGTGCCCAAAGCGGGAATAGGTCTTCATGATATGCCAAAGGATCGGACGTCCGCCGATTTCGACCATGGGTTTCGGTCGAAGGTCGGTCTCCTCACTGAGACGCGTGCCGAACCCTCCTGCCAGCAACAACACTTTCATGACAATTCAGTCTCCGTTTCGTGAGCGGCGGGGTCCGGCTCCCTTGGCCTGCCGGACCCAACGTGACCTATTCGGATCGCAGTAGCGCAATTGCGCGACCACGCTGATGTTCGCAAGCCTTTCTGTTCGTTTGAATCCCGAGATTCTGTTGAAGGGAAGACGCCACGCCGCGCCGCATCGCGGGCATTCCAAAGAGCAATGGCTACGATCTTGGCGCACCTTAGGATGTGGGGCGGAGACGCGGCCCAAGCGTACAATGCCGCTTTTTTCTTTTCCATCCCGCGCCTGACCCCTATCGTACGGGGGTGATTTGTCATGAAAAGAAATTCGTCTTCGTCCACATTCCCAAGAATGCTGGCACGACATTGCGTAGGCAATTGGCCCGAATGGCGGATGTGGAGCCCGGCCGAGATGTCGCCGTCCAGCAGATCCAGCGGCAGGTTTCCAGGCGGATGAGCGTCGCTGCCCGCGCTTTGGTGGCACGGCTTATTCAGAAAAGTCCACTACGATATTATGTCACGACGGCAGGTCACCCGACCGCCGCATTGACCCGGCTGATGTTCCCTGAGTTCGACCATTATTGGCGGTTCGCCTTCGTGCGAAATCCCTATGATCGCTTCATGTCGGCGTTTCTATACCGCAATATGATTGCTCCTCCCCTGTCGCTGGACACATTTCTGGACCAAGCCTATCTCCACCTCCAACCGCAAGAAAATTTCATCTATTCAAGAGGCCGGTGCCTTGTCGACTTCATCGGCCGGGTGGAAGAGGTCGACGACGCTTTCGCCGAAATCTGCGATCGGCTGGACCTTCCCCGCGTACAACTGGCGGTCGAAAATGCCACGGATAAGCCGGCAGACGAAGGAGATTTGCCAGTCGCAGTGCGGGAGCGCATTTGCCAACTTTACCGGGCAGATTTCGAGAGATTTGGCTATGAGATGTGACTCTTCACGTCTTGGCGTAGGAGCGCGCCCGACTAGCCATCAGTATCGTGCGACCCTCTTGACTGCTCGGAAAAGCCGATAGACGACGCCTCGGCGTAGCAGGCCTTCCGATGCGAGTTCGTGCCATCGGCATTGCGCCGTTTTTGATGCCACCATCAATTTTTTCGTAACTTCGGACAGGGCGTGATGGGCGGTAAAATAATCATATGTGCGTTGCGAAATTTTCGCGGGGTCGTTTTCCAATTCGGCGAGACGCTGGTCCAGAGACGCTGACCCGCCGCCGAGATGTCCCGACGAGATGAAATCTCCCAACGTTAGCCCGTCGCGATCCGCGAGCCACTGAAAACGATAGGTCTTCGGAACGGCCTTGTAGGCGAAGTCGACGAGGATCGTCGGAACCCCCACCTTCGCTCCCTCCAGCGCCGACGTACCCATAGCCACCAACAGATCCACTTCGTTGCGAAGCAGCAATTCCACGTCTGCGGGCGGTAGATGATCGATGAGCGTTATCGGCAGGCGCAGTTCTGCGGCCAGTTTTGCGAGGCGATCTGCAAACGCGCCGGTGCCGACCACGGTCATCGAAATTGGTGTCGGGCTCATGCCGGCGACGCGATCAAGTTCGCGGATTGTCCGGTCGAGGATGGGGTATTTGAAGTCGACGAGCCGACCGATCCACGCAACGTGCAGCCCGGCGCTGGCCCGAAGCTTCGCAGGCCGGATCTCGGCCGACGGCGCTCCTATCGGAAGAAACCGCGGCTCGGCGATCGCGAGGCCGAGGAAGCGTGCGGTTGTGTCGAGATTTTCGCGATCCATGAAAACCAGCGAGTTCTTCGACAGAAGCAGCATGGCGAAGCGTCGCATGCGCCGCCGGTACGACCGCAATAGGGTCGAGAGCACCAGCCCGGTCATGCGACGACTCGACTGAATTGCGGCGCGGAAACCCGGAAGGGTCGGCACCAAATTATAGGGATGACAGTTCCAGAACAGCAGCCGCGTCTCGGGTTGCGGGCAAAGTCCTGGAAATATCGACCACGGGGTCATCGACTGGAATATCGCGATCGCGTCGCCGGGAATCTCGACGGCGCCGTCATCGGCATAGGCCGCCAGTTTGGTCAGCGCCGGATCGCGGTGCTGTGCCATGAAGCCATCGGGATAATCCACGAGCACGCAGTCGGCTTGCCGGGTTCTTGCGAGCTCCTCGGCCAGTCGCAAAAACAGCAAGGAGACTCCGCCCACGCCCCGATAGGGAAAGACAAAGTAAAGCTTCGGCAGCTCAGCCATCAACAAGCCACGGTGTCAGTTCCTCCGATATCCGGCGAATTGCTGCCTGATCCGAGAAGTCCCGCCACAGACCGACATTCTGTGCGCTCCTCGCCGGGTTGAATGTTGTGCCCGGGCGAGCATGGGTCCGGGGGTCGATTTTCAGAAATTCAAACAGCCGCGGGATCGTTTCTGACGGCCTCAGGGCCAGATCTTCAAATGCCAGCTGCAGCACGCGCGGATCGCTCTCGGCTGGCAACATCTCATGATAGAGTCGGAATCGCCTTATAAAGAGCGACAGATCGTCCGTTGCCAAAAACGACTTGTTCAGTCCGTCATTGTCGAAAGCGATGAGCTTGCGATCAATCTGCGGAACGGCGTGGGCATTGAGTCCCGAGACATATACGTCCCGCGGATCCCGGGTCACGACGATCTGCCGGGCGCCGCTCAGCATATCGAGCCCCGGCCCCGGATTGAACGGTTCGAAGCCGTTGTTCAACACGATCATGCTAATCGTGGATGGGACGATCAGATCATAAAGCTGGCGGAGGAACTCCGACGCTCGCTGGTCGAAGTGATGACCATCAACGAGCATGACAGGGCGCAGCAGCAGCCGGCGCCCCCCGGCACGGCGCAACAGCTTCCGCCGCAGGCGTTCCAGCGGACTGTCATCAAGGCTGTCGTACGGCCATTCGGAAAGGTAGGTTCCGACGACGAAGCTCAAGGCGAAATCCCGCGCCAGCTTACGGAAGCTGCCTTGAAAGCGAGCATCGTATCGCTGGCTGGTCGAGCGCATCATCCCGAGCAAGTCCCAAGGCTTCGGGTCCTGCCCCATCTTATCCGCCACGCTCAGAAATCGCCGGATTGCAGCGTGCGAGCGGATCGGCGACCAGTCATCGACAAGAGCGTGCCGTAGATCGAGCAGACCTCCGGGCACACGGATCAGGTCGAACTCGAACCAATATTCGGGGACCCATGCGCCATCGATTTCACGCAGCAGATCGACTGCCGCGCTCTTACCGGTATTGCCGACACCGGAGACATCAATGAAGCGGAGCGATCGCTGTGCAGGTTCAGTCATCGTCAATTCTGCGGATGACGCGGGCCGGAATGCCGCCGACGAAGGCCGACGCAGGCACGTCCTTGGTGACAACCGCCCCGGCACCCACCACCGCGCCATCGCCAATATGGACTGGGCCGATAATGATAGCACCCGTGCCGATATAGCATCCCGCTCCGATCACGATATCGCGTCCGGACTCGGGAACGTGATGCAACGGAACTCCGGCGCTTCGCGCTTCGCGAGCGTGCATATGTTTGCCGGTCAATACGCTTACATTTTCGCCGAATAAGGTGTCGGAACCCACGGTTATGCTACCGCTGCGGGTGTTAAAATAAACCGATTTCGGCACATTATGCCGGAGCGCGTCGGGTTGTTTGAATATCAGAGGATGCTGTCCGTGTGGATCACCGGGTCGTTCGACACGCAGATCATAGGCGCGCGCAATGCGCTGCACGAGCGGTGCCGTGGCTTGGATGAATTTGGATAGCAGACGCTTCGACATCAGGTTGCACGCACGGCGGCGACATCCAGCCCGCCAATCACTACGCGGCACGCAGCGGCAGATTCGCGCGTTCGATTAGCGGCTATGCATCGCAACATTACCAAACGCAGTTGCGATCGTTCGGCGCGGTTAGGCAGTACGATCATAGAACCGTTGAGGAAGCACAGGAGATTCGCGATCAGCGACCGGAACATCAATTTACCTCTACGTTGACGCGCCGACCCCGGCGAAATCCGGCTAGCCTTGTACCCGCATCATCTCTTCGACGCGCACAAGATCGCCCGGCGTATCGACCGCGTAGGTCTGGTGACGGGTCGGTGCCATGCGGACGAGGTCGCCATTTTCCAGAACACGCATCATGTCCACCGATTCTGCGATCTCCAGCGGCGTCGGCGGCAATTTGTTATATTCCAACAGATAATCGCGCTGGAATGGAATGACGCAGACTTGCTTGGCGCGCGGTATTTCCGATGAGCGGGCCCGGGTCGGGATCGGTTCTCTCGAGAAGTAGATCGCGTTGCCGCGCAGGTCGCAGACCACCTTGATACAGTTGCGATCCTCGAACTCTGCGTCGTCGGCGATGGTCCCGAGCAGGTTCACAACCTTGATCGTCGGGTCGTCGAGCATGGGCTCAACGGCTTCCCGGATCATGTCGGGATGCGTCATCGGCTCGTCGCCTTGCACCATCACGACGATGTCAAAGCGGGTGTCGCGTTCCTGTTCGAGGATCAGCAGCGCCTCCGCGCACCGGTCGGACGCGCGCTCATGGCTGTCTGACGTCATCACGGCAACCCCGCCGATGCCCACGATATAATCGAAAATCTCGGGATCGCAGGTCGCGACGGCGACCAGATCGACAAGATCCGACTGCGCGACACGCTCATATACGTGTCCGATCATCGGCTTTCCGAGAATCTGCGCCATCGGTTTGCCCGGGAAGCGGCTGCTGCCCATCCGGGCCGGAATCAGAGCAAGAATATTCGTCATCGACTATGTCTCTATCATTCGCTTCGCGCGATCAGCAAGCTGGGCGGGCCACGATCATCATATGGGAGCTCGCGCCCGAATCGGCCAAAAAGCGCTGCCACATATTCCGCTCGTTGTCGTCGGAGGTATCGAGCAGCATTTGCCAGAAGCGATCTTGCACATTCTCCCGGTTGTTCAGCAGAATATCGACATCAAGCTTTCCGGGGGTTGTGACTTCAAGCACCTCGAATCCGCATCGGCGCATGAGCAACGATACAGATTTCGGATTCAGGAAATTCAAATGATGCGGCGGACTTACCGATTTTGAGTTCTCCCAGAGGATCTGGATATCGACGCCGGCGCTGGAGAGTGTGGTGAAGATGAAGATATCTTCCGGCTGCATCAGTCCTCTGAGCTGCTCCATAAAGCGCGCGGGATCATGCAGATGCTCGAACAGTTCGAAGCTGACGAACACTTTCGGTCCCGGCGGAAGATCGATGGGATCGACATGTTCGAGGAACTTCTCGACGACCGCAAACCCTTTTCTACGGCAGGCCGCGGCCAAGGCTGGTCCGGGCTCGATCACCACGGGCGGCCGCCCGGAAATCTCCTGCATAACCTCCGCAAAAATACCGAAGCCGCCCCCGATATCGACGACTGTTCGATCCTGTGCGCCCAATCGCCCGAGCTTTTCCCAGATCAGCTGCGCCTTGGGACGCCAGATCTTTTCGCGCCGTGCGTCCGCAGTCTCCTTGTAGAATGTCGTCGCCCAGAATTCCGCTGATGGGGATTCGGTATAATAGCTGTTGAATGCCTCGGCGACCGGACGTGGATTGACGAACAGCGTATAACATTGCGGGCAGCTTTGATAAGCGAACCCGCCCTTTTCGAACGCGAAGCGCCCTTCGCCGCAGCAGCCAGGGCAGACGCCTTCGACGCGCTCCACGTCACTGAAGTAGGTCTGCGTGTCCTTGTCGGTCAGCCGGAGATATTCGTCGAACAACGCGGCCGGACGAATGTCGTGTTCCTTCATTTTTCGATACCTTGCCGTGAAAGATGCGACGCAACCGCGTTCAAGCCTGATCGCAGCAGAACGGCGTCGATGCTGTAGGCAAGAAATCGATACCCTTCGGCAATTCTGGCAGCGAGATCCGGTGGCGATGGTGCAACGACATGCAACCCTGCGGCAATCCCGCTTGCCTTTGCGATGTTCAGGCACCGGGCCATCACGGCCGTGAATTCGGGGGCATCGAACTGCGCCAAAAGACCCATCGATGCAGACAAATCATAGGGACCGATCAGAATGGCGTCGAGACCAGGGACCGCCAAAATGGGTTCCAGATCGTCAACGGCATCGGCATGTTCGATCATGGCCACGAGCAACGGTGCCTGGGCCTCGTCGCGATAGCTGTCGAACCGGGCGCCGAACAGGTTTGCGCGAGAGAAGCCGACGCCGCGCGTTCCGGCCGGTGGCCAACGGCATGCATTGGCAACCTCGGCCAGCTGCGCTGCACTGCGGATCATCGGAACGATCACACCTCCCGCGCCGGCATCCAGAACCCGTTTGCACTCGGCCGAGCCGCCCTGCTCAAGACGGGCGAGTGGCAGGGTTCCGCCCAACTCAAGCGCCCGGAACAGGTCTGGCAGCTGATGCGACGCAAAAGCGCCATGCTCCAGATCGACGGCCACCCAGTCAAAGCCGGCGCTTCCCATTATCTCTGCCACCGACGCGTTGGGCATCTGCATCCAGCTGCCGATCGAACTGCGGTCGGACGCGAGCTTTGCGCGGATGTTCTTGAGTGCCGTCATTCTATCCATCGCGGAGATTCCCGAATGAGGTGCCGGCAATTCGGATCAGATCACTGTTGATGCCGGTGCGCCGGAGCAAAAATGGAACGCCGTTGGCAGACGCCGCATCAAGATCGGAGCGTGCGTCGCCAACCATCAGGACATCTGCGGGTGCGTCTCCGGTTTCAATCAACACGCGAGCCAGCGCCTGGGCCTTCGGCATCGGCGCACCATAAATGCCTGCAAACGCCTCACGCAGCGACAGCGCCTCGAGGATGGTTTCAATCTCGTCCAGGGGCGTTGCCGTAATCAGGAAGAAACGCTGCGCATGCGCGTTGCGCCGAATATAGCTTTCCACGCCGGGGACCCACGGCGATTCGATGACCGCAGTGAGCACCCGCTCCGAAAAGCGCGCGCAATAGTCGTCGATCGTCGCGGCCGCACCTTTGTCGCCCGTCCAAGACAAATAGAGCGGGATCTTTTCGAACCGGGACATTCCGCCATGCGCCTCATGATGGGCGCGTACGCGTGCAGACAGCGACGCGCCTGCATCGGCGAACAGGTCTGCATAGGCTTCGGTCTTGACCGCAACGGAGTCCTTGATCACGCCGTCAAAGTCCCAGCACACGGTCTTTGCGTTGCGAATGAGCCGCTCGGCGTCGCTCACCTCAAGCCCCGGCGTCTCGCAGATCACCGCAGCTCCTCCAGCTCGCACCGGCCCCGAACCTCGTCAATGAGCTGCAGCAATCCCTGGCCCAGATCGACATGAAGCGGCGGGATGAATTTGCGTCCAAGCTTGGGCTGATAGGCGTAAGGCGTTCGAACATAGTGGCCCAGTTGCTCGCCAGCGACGAACTCTATGCCGGACGTCAGGCCAAGAATTTCGGCGAGCGTGGCAAGTACGTCGCTAACTCGCATCGGCTCCTGCCCGGTCAAAATGACGCTCTCGTTCCGGAATGCATCTCCCATTGCCGTCACACTGGCTCTCGCCGCGTCCTCGACATGGATATACTCGCGCAAGGCCTCCGGGCTGCCAGTGTAGCTGATCCGCCCGGTACGGAGCGCGCTCTCTACGACCCGGTAAAGCCCATTACTCGAATTCGACCGGGGGCCATAAAGCGAGCCATATCTTAGAATCGTGAAATCAAGGCCGTAGGCCTGCCGGTACTGCTCAACATAATGTTCCGCAGCCTGCTTGCTGCAGCGGTAGAACCCGCCTTCGCGGCTATATACATAGACGGTGCTGGCATAGAGAAATCGCGAAACCTCGTTCCGTCTGCACGCCTCGAGAACATTGCCATTCCCCATGACGTTGATCGCGATCGTGTCGAGCGGGCGGTTGAGCGCCTCGTTCAGATCGGCCAGCGCTGCAAAATTATACACTGCCACACTGCCCTTGGTGGCAGCTTCCAGCGCGGGAAGGTCGGACACATCGCCAACGCACATTTCCTGATCCGGGCGCAGCCAAGGTGACGGTGCCCGATCGAACACTCGAACCTGATATCCACCCGCCGTCAACGCATCCGCGACGTGACTGCCGAGAAATCCGGATCCGCCAACAACAGTAACAAGACCGCGCTCAGTCATGGCGCTGGTTCTCATATTCGGTCGACGGCACCCTGTGTTCAAGCGGACTGCCGGCTACGAACCGGACCGCTTCCTCGGTGGCCTCGATTTCCATACGCGTGCGGCAGTCAACCGACATCGATCCCATATGGGCAGTCAGAAGGCAGCGCTCGATGCTGGCCAATTCGCCGGCATAGGGTTCCTGTTCGAACACATCGATTGCAGCGCCGCCTAGGTGACCGTTGCGCAGTGCCTCCGCCAGATCGTGCTCATTGATAATCCCGCCACGCGAGGTGTTGATGAGCAGCGCATCCGGCTTCATCAGCTTCAGTTGGTCATGCGTAATCATGTTTCGGGTATGACCGGTCAGCGGGAGATGCAGCGTTATCACATCTGCGTTGCGATAAATTTCTTCCTTGTCGACCCATTCGAGCTTGAGGGCCGGTGCGACCATCGGGTTTGGCACGACATCATTCACCAGCACTCGCGGCGTTCCGAACGCCGAAAGTCGCCGTAACACTCGTCCGCCGATCCTGCCGGCACCAATCACGCCGATGGTCACTTCGGGAATTCGCCGACCAAAATGCCGCTGCCATTCGCGGCGATGAAGCTGTGCGTTGGCGACGTGAGTCGAGCGAAGCAGTGAAAGCATCAAGCCGATGGTCAGTTCTGCAACGGCGGGTGCCGGTGCGTCCGGCGTGTAGGAAACCTCGATTCCGCGACGCTGGGCAGCATTGAGGTCCACACCGTCGAGTCCAATACCCACTCGCGAAATGAGTTTCAGGCGCGGGGCACAGGCCATCACCTTGTCGCTAATGATTTCGGTGCCCGCGATCAGCACATCGAAATCGGAGACGAGGCCGCACAACTCGTCCTCTTTCAGCTTTCTCCCGATCGGATTGATCAGATATTCGATGCCGGCTGCCTCGAGTTGTTCGAGAGGCAGCCGGTTCCGGTCACCGAACGGCACGGTGGTGATAAGCACTTTCACGGCTGGGCCATCCCAATTTTGCGGCCGTGCACAATCATCCTATTGATCACCCACCACCTCTTCAAAACTTCCTGACTGGATCAGCCGTCCTCTATCAAGCCGGTGAATGATATCGCACTCGCGCACCGTCGTCAGCCGATGGGCGATGACGATCAAGGTCTTGCGGCCACGAATGCCCCGGATCACTTCGGTCACTTGCCGTTCGGTTTCGACGTCCAGCGCCGACGTCGCTTCATCGAGGATTAGCACATCGCGATCGAGGTAAAAGGCGCGCGCCAGTCCGATACGCTGGCGTTCGCCTCCCGAAAGACGAAATCCGCGCTCGCCAAGCCGTGTATTTATTCCATCCGGAAGCGCCGCAGCGACCGACGTCAACTGTGCAGCGGCGAGCGCTGTGTGAACGCGATCCACGGATATGTCAGCTTTCGCGATACCAAATGCGACGTTGGCGGCCAGTGACGCGTCGAGCAGAAAGACATTCTGCGGAATATATGCGACCTGCGATACCCAAGCGTCCCAACCATATCGCTCAATAGGCACGCCATTGACTTCGATCGTGCCAGTGTCGTGCGGATGCAGGCCGAGCAGGATGTCGACAAGCGTCGTCTTGCCCGCGCCAGACTCGCCAATAAGTCCGATTGATGCCCCGCGCGCAACGTCAATCGAGATGCCGTCGATTGCTGCCCGGGCGCTGTCCGGATAGCGATAAGTCAGATCCGTGAGAGTCAGCCGTTCGAAGGGTGAGCGCGGTCCGGTCGCGTGGCTCGAAATTGGCTTCATGGTCTCAATTTCGCGCAGGTCGCGGTAGAGTTCGTTCAGTGTGAATGCCGAATAGTTCATACTTGCAAGCGATGCGCTGACCTGCGTGATCGCGGGCAAAAGGCGCACGCCCGCCGCAGCAAACATCGCCAACACCGTAACAAGCTGGACTCCGTCCGAGCCACGAACGATGACGAACGCCGCGAACAATATAACGAACAAAACAAGGACCGTTTCCATAAGGTAACGGGGCAAAATCAACAGGCTGTTGAATATTCGCTGAGCAACGGCGCTGTCCTGTGCAGCTTGAGATACGCCCTTGAAGAACACCTCTTCCGCCCTGAGCACACGGATTTCCTTGATGCCGCCGATGCCTTCGGTGACACCGCGGATGATCCGCTCGTTCGTGCGGCCTGTCTCCGCGCCGGCATTGCGCACTTTGGGCCTGACAAATCGAACATATGCTCCGAGTGCGCCACCGAGCATCAATCCCAACGCCAGAACCGCGAAGGGGCTGACCCATGCCAGCAGGCCACCCATCAAGATCAGAATCGAGCCGTCCGATACCAAGCGCAGCGACGGGATCAGCAGGTCGTCGGCCATGGTTTTGGTGTGGGCCGTAACCGTCTGGACCAGCGAAGAGCTGTTACGGCGCAGATAGAATTGATACGGCATCCGCAAATAGGCGGCCATCAATTTCTCGACCAGTCGCGCCCGAAACCCGAAGCTGAAGCCAAAAATCGCACGCTGCACGCCAAACGCAACGAAACCCTTGACCACGAACAACACGGCAAGGATGCCCGCAAGCGCGAGCAGCTGGTCGCGCGAGGAGGGGCCGGCAATGGCCGCGAGCACAGCCTCTGCAGCTGGTGCGCGATGCAAGATTTTAGGTTCGAGCAGTGCGCCGACGAAGGGACCAATCAGCCCGACGCCCAGCAAATCGAACACTGAAAGTGACGCAAACAGCGCCGCCATCAGCCACAGACGCCGCCGTTCGTCATGCAGCACATAGAAATATTTTGTCAGAAACGAAGGCTCGCGCGCTGGCGTCATGACACGGGCACCGTCTGATTGACGCCCGCAATAACCTGCGACACCTGCTCATCGCTCATGCCCGGCCATAGTGGCAGGCTGAGCACATCCTCGGCCATTGCCTCCGCGATCGGGAAGCTGTCATTCGCGAACGGCGCATCCGCATAGGCTTGCTGGCGGTGTGGCGGGATCGGGTAGTGGATCAGCGTATCGATTCCACGTTCCGCAAGCCGAGCCTGCATCGCGTCACGGCGAGCGCAACGCACGGCGAAAATATGCCAGACGTGACCCGCATCACTGCTGGCCGGCTCAGGCAGCACAAGGTCAGGATTGCGAATCTCAGCGAGATAGCGTTGGGCTATCAGCCGCCGTGCCGCATTGCCGGTGTCGAGATGCGCGAGCTTCACCCGAAGCAAGGCCGCCTGCATCGGGTCGAGGCGGCTGTTTACGCCCCGGACGATATTCCGGTATTTTACATGCGAGCCGTAGTTGCGCAACGCGCGCAGCATGTCGGCCAGTTCTGCGTCGTCCGTGGTTACAGCTCCTGCATCGCCCAAAGCGCCCAGGTTTTTGCCGGGATAGAAGCTGAACCCCGCAGCGTGTCCCCAGGCACCGGCCCGGCGCCCGTCGATCGAGGCTCCCTGCGACTGCGCGCAGTCCTCAAGCACCAGCAAGTCATGCGCATCTGCGAAGGTGCGAATGGCCGGCATGTCGGAAAGGCGGCCGTAGAGGTGCACAGGCAATATGGCCCTGGTTTTCGGCGTTAGCGCTGCCGCCAGCCGCGCCGGATCGATATTGAAACTTGCGGGGTCCGGCTCGATTGGTACCGCCGACAGCCCATTTTCGGTGATTGCGAGAATTGTCGCTATATAGGTGTTCGACGGCACGAGCACCTCATCCCCGGGGCGGATCCGGCCGAGTTCCCGCCAAGCCCGCAACGTCAGCGTCAGGGCGTCGAGCCCATTGCCGACGCCGATCGCGAACTTCGTCCCGCAATAGGCAGCGAATTCGGTTTCGAAGGCGGCGACTTCCTCGCCCAGAATATACCAACCGCTGTCGATGACTCGTGCTGCAGCTGAAACGAGTTCATCTCTAATCGCAGCATTCATCGCCCGAAGATCAAGGAATGGAACCGCCATTCAGGTTCCCCGCAGCGGTCGCGCCGGATTGCCGACAACCGTAGCGCCAGCCGGAACGTCCCGTGTGACCACTGCGCCGGCACCGACCATTGCGCCCTCGCCCACGACCACACCCGGCAATATCGTTGCGTTGGCACCAATGGATGCGCCTCTGCAGATGCGGATGCCCTCGAACTGCGCAGGATAGTGTTTCGACCGTGGCGTGCGGTCATTCGTGAAGGTGGCGTTAGGCCCGATAAAGACGTCATCCTCAATGCGAGTGCCATCCCAAAGTTGCACACCCGACTTTATGGTCACGTTATTGCCAACAACCACATCATTCTCAATGAGAGAATTGGCGCAAATGTTACAATTCTCGCCTATTTGTGCGCCTGCAAGGATCACGACGAATTGCCAGACCCGCGTGCCCTGGCCCAAGGCTGTAGATTGCACATCGGCGAGCGGATGGATCATCATGACGCGACGATCTTCTGGAAATCTTCGTAAGACCGAATATAATCGGACTCATCATAATATTCGCTTGCAAGCACCATCAGAACGCAATCTTCGCTAAAATCATGCATCTCGTGCCAGACCATAGGGTCAATCAGGACGCCGACAGTTGGCGACGACAGGACAATTTCTTGCGAGCCAAACCGTCCTTCCAGAACGAACCGACATGATCCTGCGACGCAGACCGCGAGCTGCCGCAACGCGCGATGCGCATGAAAGCCTCGCGGCTTCCCCGGCATTAGATTGGTCAGATAGTATACGCGGCGAATTTCAAAGGGAACGTTGCGCCCACCTTCCAAAGCGATCAGTCGGCCCCGTGCGTCTGGCCCGCCCGCGATTTGGAATTCGACCTGGGGATTCATGAATTTCCCTCCCCAGCAATTGCCTTCAGATAGGATCCGTAGCCATTTTTGGCGAAGCGGTTTGCCTGGGCCAAGAGTTCGTCAGTCGATAGCCAGCCATTGCGCCAGCTGATTTCCTCAAGGCAAGCGACCTGAGATCCTTGACGCTTTTCCAGTACATGGACGAATTGCGATGCTTCGAGCAGGCTTTCGTGGGTCCCGGTGTCGAGCCACGCGAACCCGCGGCCCAGCAATTCGACCGACAGGTCGCCGCGTGCGAGGTAGGCTTGATTAACCGAAGTGATCTCCAGTTCTCCGCGCTCGGACGGCCGGACGTTCTTGGCGATCGCCACGACATCGTTATCGTAAAAATAGAGACCCGTGACCGCATAATTGGACCGGGGCTTGGCCGGCTTCTCCTCAATCGACAGCGCGCGCCCTTTCGCATCGAATTCGACGATGCCGAACCGTTCCGGGTCCTTGACCTGATATCCGAATACGGTCGCGCCGTGAGGCCGCGCCGAGGCCTCTCGCAGCTTGGGCGTGAAGCCTTGTCCGAAAAAGATATTGTCGCCCAGCACGAGGCAAACCGGCGCATCGCCGATGAACTCTTCGCCGATAAGAAATGCCTGTGCGAGTCCGTCCGGACTGGGCTGCTCGGCATAGGAAAAGCGCACCCCAAATTGCGCGCCAGAGCCGAGCAGGCGTTCGAACCCCGCCCGGTCTTCGGGCGTCGTGATGATCAGGATGTCGCGGATCTCTGCCAGCATCAAAACCGACAGCGGATAGTAGATCATCGGCTTATCGTAGACGGGCAGCAGCTGCTTGGAGATGCCGAGTGTTACCGGATGCAGGCGGCTGCCCGCGCCGCCGGCCAACACGATGCCACGCCGGCTCATGCGACCGCCCCATATTGCGCAGCTGTCCAGGACCGATAGGCCTCCGATTGCACACGCTCGGTCCACGGTGCGTTGGCAAGGTACCATTCGACGGTTTTGCGCAGACCGGTTTCGAAGGTCTCGCGGGGCTTCCAGCCAAGTTCGCGTTCAATCTTGCGCGCGTCTATGGCGTAACGGCGGTCATGGCCCGGCCGATCGGTGACGAAGCTGATCTGGTCGGCATAGCGGCGGCCTGATGACAAGGGCCGCAAGGTATCGAGGACGTCGCAGATTGAGCGCACCACAGTGAGGTTGGTCAGCTCATTCCAGCCGCCGATATTGTAGACTTCCCCCGGCCGGCCCCGCTCAAGCGCCAGGAGCAGAGCATCGCAGTGATCGCCGACATATAGCCAGTCGCGGACGTAGGACCCGTCGCCGTAAATCGGCAGCGCCTTGCCCGCGAGCGCGTTCACGATACAGAGCGGGATCAGCTTTTCCGGAAATTGCCGCGGGCCGTAGTTGTTGCTGCAGTTGGTGGTGACGACCGGCAACCCATAGGTGTGAAAATAGGCGCGCGCGAAATGATCGCTGGCCGCCTTCGAGGCCGAATAGGGACTGTTGGGAGCGTAAGGCGTCGTCTCGCTGAATGGCGGATCGGTCGGGCCAAGCGATCCGTAAACCTCGTCGGTGGACACGTGGAGAAACCGGAACTCGGATTTCTCGGCATCGGGCAGTTCCAGCCAATAGGCACGCGCAGCGTCCAGCAGCGTGAACGTGCCTGTGACGTTGGTTCGCACGAAATCGCCCGGGGTCCGGATCGATCGATCAACGTGACTTTCCGCCGCGAGATGCATAATGGCGCGGGGACGATGGGCCGCGAACAGGTCGCTGATTGCGGCACGGTCCGAAATGTCCGCGACGACCAGCCGGTGGGAATCGCCGACCCCCGCAAGATTGTCGCAATTCCCTGCATAAGTCAGCGCGTCGATGTTGACGATCGGCTCGTCTGTCATGTCGACCCACCGGCGAACGAGGCTCGAACCGATAAAGCCGGCCCCACCGGTAATGAAAATCACGCGTCGGCCTTCAGGTTTTTTACTTCACGTTGCCAGCTACATCGCAAACCGCCTCCGCGCAACCGCGCGGGCCTGTTTTACCCTTGGCTTGGGCGCTGGGGCGCCAGCAATATCCTGCCAAGGATGCCGCGGATCGGAGTATCGATCCATTTGTCCAGCACAATCGAACTCACTACGGCGACGATTGTCAGCGCTGCGGCAATAAGGAAATTCCACGGTGGAACGAGAGGCCCGCCGATGGCTCCAAGCATGAAGTTTGCAACTCGTATGGCGTACGGGTGGGTGAGGTACAACACGTAGGACGCGTCAGCGACAGTGCGCACCACCGACCCGGTCACGCGCTTGCCTTTCCTGTCGAGCAGGATGGCGACTGCGACGACCGTGGCACCCGGAAGTCCGACGGCTATCGGACGTAGACCGCGATCGGTGACATAGGGTGGCAGTAGCGTCAGGGCACCGAAAGCCAGCGTGCCGATGACCATGAGCAGAGCTGGAGGGACGTCGATGGCGCGCACCGGCAACCACCGATGCAGCGCGATCCCGAATAGAAATTCGGCGACAATACCGTTTCCATAAAAGCGGACAGGAAACCCTTGCAAGCCAGCCATACGCAATAGCAGGACGCCGCCGATCACGGCACTGCACCAGACAGCTGGGCGTCTCGGCGCGAGACCAAGAGCGGCAGCGAACAGAGCGTAAAAATACATCTCGTAATTTAGTGTCCAGCCGCCAGGCAGGACTGGCGCGTCGCCTCCGCAGGGAAGAAACGTCAGCGAGCACGCAATCGCGACGGTGTCGGGTGGAGGCAGCCTAAACGGTGCCGGCCAGAGATTGTGGACGATGGCCACGCTGATCGTTGTCAGCCAGTAGAACGGCACGATCCGGATCAGCCGCCGCAAAAGAAAATCGCTGCGCTCGTGCTGGGCCACTGTCGAAATGACGAAGCCGGAAATCACAAAGAAGATATCGACCCCGAATTGTCCCGCCGATGGCCCGAGGCCCATCGCAGGCCGTGCAGACAGGTGGCAATATACCACTGCAAGGGCAGCTACCGCCCGAAGCGCATGAACATTCGCCAGAAATTCCGTACCGTGAGGACGGCTCATAGACTCTGGAAAATCTGGAGAAGGCTGCGGATCCGGCTGACTCGAACGCCCAATGGGGCGTCGTTGTAACGTTCGTTTGGTCTGTTTGCGCACGGGCGGCTGGCATCGAACGGTCGCTTGTCGACGAGTGTCACTTGGATTCCAGCCTGACAAGCTTGGCGGTGACCAGAATCCCGCCGATGTTCGCGACCGCCAGAATTAGGAACACATCCCGTATTTCGGTGTGAATCCCAAATCGATCGCCCAAACCAGCGATGGCACCGGCAACAAGTGTCGCGACGACCATGAACAGCGAATTCACAATATTGTTTGCCGCGATAACTCTGGCTCTTTCGCTGGGACAGGCACCTCGCTGCAGCATCGCGTAAAGCGGCACAACAAAGATGCCTCCCGAGACCGAGAGACCGATGAGGTCCAGTCCGTAGCGCCAGGAATTGTGCATCGACAGGAACGCCATTGGATCCAGGAGTGGCGCAGAATCACTGGCACCGGTGGGGGCAAATGCAAAATAAAGGTCCAACATGAAGGCACTCATCACGATGCTCGCCGCAGGCGCGAACCGGGCAGAGACGCGCCCCTTCAGAAGGCGATTTGCGGAAAGCGACCCGAGTGCGATGCCGACGGAGAAGATGGCAAGAAACATCGTCGCCACTGCCTCGCCTGCGTGTAACGCATCCTTGACCAGCGGTACGAACAAGCTAGTCAGCACGGCACCCACCGCCCAGAACCAAGACACGCCCAGCATGGCGAGCAAAAGTTGGCGGTCATGGGTAACTTCGCGGATTACCGCGAGAGACGACCGCGCGATGTTCCAGTCGATCTTCACAGGCTCGGCAGGCAATGCCGGGGGCACGCGCCGGCCCGTGAGCAGTCCGATGACGGCAACAACGAGCACGCCCACCGCTGCGCTTTGCTCAGAGATCAGCCCGGCGACAATCTGTCCAGCCAATATGGCGACGAAAGTTCCCGCCTCGACCAGCCCTGTGCCACCAAGCAGTTCACCATCCGCAAGATGCTGCGGCAGGATGGCGTATTTGACGGGGCCGAAGAAGGTCGAGTGGGTGCCCATTGCGAACAGCGCGAGCATGAGAAGCGGCACGGATCCCAGCAACAGCCCGGCCGCGCCGACGGCCATGATTGCGACCTCGGCGGCCTTTACGGCCCTGACCACGCGGGCCTTGTCCACCGCGTCGGACAATTGCCCGGCGAGTGCCGAAAACAGAAAGAAGGGCAGGATGAACACGCCGCTGGCGATTGTGACCATCAGCGTGCCGGCCTTCGGGTCGTCGCCCATCAGCCGGTAGGTGATGAGAAACAGCATCGCCGTCTTGTAAAGATTGTCGTTGAACGCCCCGAGGAATTGGGTCGCGAACAGGGGGCCGAAACGGCGCGCGCCTAGGAGCCTGAACATGCAGGCGCGACCCTAGGGGCCGCGCCTGC
>CALRQP020000020.1:0-70128 GCA_943370355.1 Sphingomonas paucimobilis | reverse complement strand
GCCTCGGTTGTTTTGCTACTGGGTCCCGGCGTGCGCCGGGATGACGGGGAGGGGGATGCGCGCAGTTTTTGCGGGACGTGCATGTCCCCCTCATGGCATGTGTTGGCGATGCGGGAAACGGAGGAACGGCGGCGGGGGACGCGGGCGGTGGGGGATATCGTCCCGGCGGCCGGCCGTGCGGCGTTTCGCAAGTTCGGGTTTGTCGAAAGCTCGATCGTGTCGCGGTGGAGCGACATTGTCGGAGACGCCTATGCCAAGCACAGCGCGCCCGATTCGCTGAGTTTCCCGCATGGCAAGCGGTCGGGCGGGACGTTGACGGTGATCTGCGCCGGGCCATTTGCGATCACATTGCAGCATGTCGAGCCGCAGATCGTCGAGCGGGTGAACCGCTTCTTCGGCTATGCGGCGGTGGCGCGGATCGCGCTGCGGCAGGGCGAGTTGCCGAAGCGCGCGGCAAAGCGGGCCGATGTCGCCGACACGCCGCTCACCGTCGAGACGCAGAGTTCGCTGAAGGCGATCGGCGACCCGTCGCTGCGTGCGGCGCTTGAGGGGCTGGCGCGGCAGATTCCGGTGACCAAGGGCCCGCCGCTTATTGAATAGGCGAAAGCGCGGCTGCATAAGCCGGTGGGAGGCGTGCGCGAGTCACTCGCACGTATTGAGTGGGGAAACGATCATGCTGTTCGCTCGTTCGCGGTCGCTTGCTGTGCTGGCCGCCCTGTCGCTTGCGATGCTCGCGTCCTGCGACAAGAAAGCGGAGGATGCGTCCGCGCCGAAGACCGAGGCGACCGCGTCGGTTACAGCGCCCGCTGGCACCGACTGGACCGAGACCGTGGCGGCGACGCCCGAAGGCGGGTTCCGTATCGGCAACCCCAATGCGAAGGTCAAGCTCGTCGAGTTCGCCTCGCTCTGGTGCCCGCACTGCCGCGAGTTCAACGAGCAGGGCCTCGCCACGATCAAGCATGACTATATCGCCAAGGGGCTGCTGAGCCTCGAGCGGCGTGACTTCATCCTGAACCCGGTCGATCTCGCGGTGACGCTCGCGGCGCGCTGCGGCGAGCCGGGCACCTATTTCCGCATGGTCGATGGGCTCTATGAGCAGCAGGAGACCTGGGAGCAGGCGGTGATGGGCAAGGGCCAGCCCGAACTCGAGAAGATCGGCGCGCTGCCGCAGGCCGAGCAGTCGATGGCCTATATTGATGCGGCGGGGCTCGGCAGCTTCTTCGCAGCACGCGGGCTGCCGCGCGGCAAGCTCGCGCAGTGCGTGTCGAACAAGACGCAGATCGATGCGCTGTCGAAGATCGCCAAGGATGCCGTCGAAGGCCATGGCCTGACCGGCACACCGGGCTTCCTGATCAACGGCGACATGCAGAAGGACGTGTTCTCCTGGGCAGCGCTTGAGCCGAAGCTCAAGGCGGCGGTGCAGTGAGACTGGCCCGCGGCTGGCTGGGCGCGTCCGCTGCGGTCGCGGCGCTCGCGCTGCTGCCGGCTGCTGCGCCGAAGAAGGCGGCTGCAAAGCGTGCGGTCAGTGCATGGGTGAGTACGATCCGCGCGACGCCTGAGGGCGGGGTGCTGATCGGCAATCCGGCCGCGAAGGTGAAGCTGCTCGAATATGGTGCCTACACCTGCCCGCATTGCGCGAAGTTCGAGGCGGAGGGTGTGCCGGCGCTGATGCGCAAATATGTGGCGGGCGGCAAAGTCTCCTACGAATTCCGCGGCTTCCCGATCCACGGCGCGAGCGATGTCGCGATGACGTTGCTCGCAATGTGCCAGCCGCCCGCCGCGTCATGGCGGCTGTCGCAGGCGATGTTCCGCGCGCAGGACCAGATCGTCGGCGGCCTCATGGCGATCAAGCCCGACGAGTATGAGCGGCTGAAGGCGCTGCCGCCCGAGCAGGGCATCAAGGAATATGCCGACCTGGGCGGGATCGACAGCTTCGTCGCGCGCTACGGCATCACCAAGGCGAAGTTCGAAGCCTGCCTCGCCGACCCGGCCAACAATGCGAAGTTCGAGGCGAATGCGCGCGAGGCGCAGGACCGCTACGGGCTGACGGGCACGCCGTGGTTCGTGATCAACGGCGTCCCGGCGGCGGATACCTCGGACTGGGCGACGCTCGAGCCGCAGCTCGCAAAGGCGCTCCAATAGCGTGAAGTTCAGGCGGCTGCGCCTCGCCGGGTTCAAGTCCTTCGTCGATCCGACCGAGCTCCGGATCGAGGACGGGTTGACCGGGGTTGTCGGGCCGAACGGCTGCGGCAAATCCAATCTCCTTGAGGCCATCCGCTGGGTGATGGGCGAATCCTCGCCGAAGTCGCTGCGCGGCGGCGGCATGGAGGATGTGATCTTCGCCGGCACCGCGACACGTCCGAGCCGCGACTTCGCCGATGTGACGCTCAGCCTCGACAATCCCGACCGCACCGCACCTGCGCAGTTCAACGACGGCGATCAGATCGAGGTCGTGCGCCGCATCGAACGCGGGCTTGGCAGTGCCTACCGGATCAACGGCCGCGACATGCGGCAGAAGGATGTGCAGCTGCTGTTCGCCGACGCGGCGACCGGCGCACATTCGCCGGCGTTGGTCAGCCAGGGCCGCATCGGCGCGATCATTTCCGCCAAGCCGCAGGAGCGGCGCGCGATGCTGGAGGAAGCGGCGGGCATTGCCGGTCTGCATGTGCGCCGCAAGGACGCCGAGCAGAAGCTGCGCGCCGCCGAGCTCAACCTGACCCGGCTCGACGATGTGCTCCAGGGCATGGAGGCGCAGGCGACGGCACTTCGGCGGCAGGCGAAACAGGCGGAGCGCTACCGCGCGCTCAGCGACCGGATCCGCACGATCGAAGCGCAGACGCTGTACGCGCGCTGGCGCGAGGCGCAGGCGGCGAGCGAGGCGGATGTGCGCGCTGCTGCCGAGATTGCAGCCCGGCTGACCGAGACAACCCGTGCCGCAGCAGCACTTTCGGCAGCGCAGGCCGATGCGGCTGCGGGATTGACTGCACTGCGGCAGGCCGAGGCCGAGGCAGCGGCGCGAGTGCAGGCGCTGACACAAGCCGGGCAGGCGCTTGCGGCGGAGTTGGCGCAGGTCGCGCGGCGGCAGGCGGAGCTGACGCGGGCGGCGGAAGACTTGGCGCGCGACCAGGCCCGCGAAGCGAGCTTGGCCGCCGACGCGAAGGACGCGCTGCAACGCCTTGCGAGCGAAGATGCATCGCTGGCCGAGCGGATCGCGCTGGCGGGCGCGACGCTTGAGGGGGCGGATGCCCGCGTCGAAGCGGCCGAGCGCGCCGCCTCCGCGCATGAGCGCGCCTTCGATCTGGCGCTCGCGGCGCAGGCCGAGGCGCAGGCGGCGCGACGGGCGGCGGAAGCGGCATTGGCGAACGCTGAGGCGCGCGCGACGCGAACCGAGGCCGAGCGGGCACGGCTTACGCGCGAACTGGCCGAGGCCGAGGCTGCGGATGCAGGGCACGCAGCGTCGGCGGAGGCGGAGGGCGCTCTCACGACAGCGGAGGCCGCGCTGACGGAAGCCGCCGACAGGATCGCAGCCGCCGATACGTCGCGCGAGGCGGCTGACGCGGCAAGGCAATCGGGGGCGGCTGCGGTGGCCGAGGCTCAGGGCGTATTGCGCGCACTCGCGGCGGAGCGCGATGCGCTGGTGCGGCGTCTGGCGCAGGCGGCGCCGGGCGGCGGGGCGGCGGTGCTCGACAGCCTGCGCGTGGCAGCGGGCTATGAAAAGGCGCTGGCGGCGGCGTTGGGCGATGATCTGTCGGCGGGTATCGGCGCACAGGGTGGGGTACGGCGCTGGGCCGGGTCGGATGCGCACAGCGGCGATCCCGCACTGCCCGCAGGACTGGAGCCGCTTGCGTCACGTGTGGAGGCACCGGCGGAATTGGCCCGGCGGCTCGCGCAGATCGGTGTTGCGGATGCCGAAGTAGCGCCCACGCTGGCGGCGACGCTCGCGGTCGGGCAGCGGCTGGTCAGCTGCGATGGACGGCTGTGGCGCTGGGACGGGTTCGAGGCACCTGGCGGCGGTGCGGGCGCGGCGGCGGAACGGCTGGAGGCGCGCAATCGGCTGAGTTCGGTCGAGGCGGAATTGCCGGAGGCACAGGGCCGCGCAAATGCCGCGCAGCAAGCCGTCGATGCGGCACGCAAGGCCTATGAGGCGGCGGCGTCGGAAGAACGGGCGGGCCGCGAGGCGCGGGGGCTGGCAGAACGCCAGCGGGCTGCGGCGCAGGCGCGGTTGGCCGAATTGGCTGTGGCGTCGCAGCGGCGCGCGGCACGGATTGAGGCGTTGACGGCCGCTGCCGGACGCGCGGGAGAGGAAGCTTCTGCCGCCCGTGCCGAGGCGGATGCAGCGCGTCGGGCCGCCGGCGACCTGCCCGACATCGATGCGCTGATATCAGCTGCGGGTGATGCGCGGCGGCAGGCCGAACAGAGCCGGGGAACGCTGGCGACGGCACGGGCCGAACAAGCCGGGATGGTCCGGGCACGCGATGCCGATGCCGCACGGCGGACGACGGTTACCGCCGAGCTCGCATCCTGGGAGCGGCGATCGGCCGGAAGCGCCGCGCAGGTGATCGAGTTGACTGAGCGCGCGGGGGCGATCGGCCTTGAGCAAGCCGAACTCGACCGCCGCCCGGGCGAAATCGCCGCGAAGCAAGCCGCGCTGGCTGGCGATGTTGAGTCCGCCGAGTTTGCCCGGCGCGACGCGGGCGAGATCCTCGCGGCTGCCGAGGCGCATCTGCGTTCCATCGAAAGCGAGCTTCGTACGGCCAACGAGGCGAGCGCCCAAGCGCGCGAGGACCGGGCGCGCAATGATGCGCAGATCGAGCATCACGAGGCGCGGCGCGTGGAACTGAACACATTGTCGGGCGAGCGCTTCCAATGTCCGCCGGTATTGCTGCCCGAGCGCGTCGGGTTCGACGACGCGACGATCGGCCCGGCGGCGCTGCTGGCAGCCGATCTCGACCGGCTGACGCTCGACCGCGAGCGGATCGGGCCGGTCAATTTGCGCGCCGAGGTCGAGCTTGCCGAGATCGAGGAAACCGCCGCGACCAGCGTCGCCGAACGCGCCGAACTGGAGACGGCAATCGCCCGGCTGCGCGGCAGCATCGGCAGCCTCAACCGCGAGGGCCGGCAGCGGCTGCTGACAGCGTTCGAAGCTGTCGACGCGCATTTCCGCGAACTGTTCGCCACGCTGTTCGGCGGCGGGCAGGCACATCTGGAACTTATCGATTCGGACGACCCGCTGGAGGCAGGCCTCGAGATCATGGCGCAACCGCCGGGCAAGCGTCTGCAGTCGCTGACCTTGCTGTCAGGGGGCGAGCAGGCGCTCACCGCCATCGCACTGATCTTCGGGCTGTTCCTGACCAACCCCGCGCCGATCTGCGTGCTCGACGAAGTCGACGCGCCGCTCGACGATGCCAATGTCGAGCGTTTCTGCGACCTGCTCGACCGGATGTGCGAGCTGACCGACACGCGCTTCCTGATTGTGACGCACAATGCGGTGACGATGGCGCGCATGCACAGGCTGTTCGGGGTGACGATGGCCGAGAAGGGGGTCAGCCAGCTGGTCTCGGTCGATCTCGCGCGCGCCAGCGCCATGGTCGCCTAGTCGCCGCCCCGCGACAGCTTCGGGAAAGTCGGCTAGACATGCTGCGGGGGTAGCGGACGGCAATGCTCAAGCAACGCGTCTATCAGAATCGCGCCGATCGGGTGATCGCCATCGGCCGGGTCGCGCTTGCCGGCTTCTCGACCGTCGCGGTGCTCGTCGATCCGCCGACCCGCTCCGCCCCTTATGTGACCCCCGTCATCGCCATCTACCTGGGGCTCGCGGCGATTTTCGCGCTGGTTGTCTGGCGCCGCTCGGCTGCTGCGCTGCCCCTTGGGACTTATGCGATCGTGTCCGACGTCATGGTGTTCACGGCGCTCGTCTACACCTCCGCGAACGGATCCAGTCCGTTCTTCCCGATGCTGCTGTTCATCATCCTGTCGGCAACGCTGAAGTGGCAGTGGCGCGGCGCGCTCTACGTCGGCGCGATCGTAGTGGTCCTGTTCCTGCCCACCGGCCTGTCGCTGCCCTATTTTGGCCCGAGCGCCGAAGACCAGACGATGCGTTTCGTGATGCGGACAGGCAATCTCATCGTGTTGAGCGGCCTGCTGATTTTCTTCGGCGCGCAGCGCGAGCGCGTCTGGGAGGAATTGTTGCAGCTGTCCAAACCACTCGACAGCAATGCGCCGAGTGACGAACTGCCGGTCGAGGCGTGCCTGTCGCATGCAGCCGCCTTCTTCAAGGCGAAGCGCGTCCTGATGGTCTGGGAAACCTTCGAGGAGCCGGGCGCGCTCGCTGCATTGTGGCAGGATGGCACGGTCGAACATGCCCGGGTGCCGGATGGGCTGCGCCCGTTGGTCGATGCCGAAATCGGCGACAATGTCTTCCTGTTCGGAACCGATGGGGAGCCGGCCCGGCTCTACAACGGCCGTGGCGGCTTCAGCCACGCCAGCGGCCGGCCGCTCAGCGATGCAGTGCGGGAGCAGTGGAACCTCGCGTCGGGGATTGCCGCGCCGTTCCGCTGCGAAACCTTGCACGGTTGGCTGATCATCGAAGGCGCAACGCGCGACGAGGACCTCTATCTGGCCCGCGCGGTTGCCGGGCAGATCGCGATGGCCATCGACAAATGGGCGTCCGAACGGGCGTGGCGCGAGGCGGCGGCCGGCCAGGAACGCGTGCGGCTGGCGCGCGATCTGCACGATGGCATTCTTCAGTTTCTCGCAGGGTTGGCGCTGCAACTGCGCATTGTTGAACGCGACGCTGATCGCGACCCGTCAGCGATCCCAGCGCGCATCGAGAAATTGCAGGCAAGCCTGCTGACCGAGCAGCGCGACCTGCGCGGCTTCGTGCAGGAAATGGCGACTCCAACCCCGCAAGAGACTGATCCTGCTACTGATCTGCGCCGGCTCGCCCGGCTGCTCGCCTATCATTGGGATGTCGAAGTGATCGCCGACCTCGATGACGGCTTCGACCCCGGCGGCCATGCCGCAGATCTGCGTCAAATGGTGCGTGAGGGTGTGGCCAACGCCGTCCGGCATGGCGGTGCATCGCGCATCGACATTCTCGGCCGCAATGACCAAAACAGCATCCGCCTTGAAGTACGCGACAACGGGCGGGGTCTGCCGGTCCATGGCCGGGCCGAAATCACGTCGTCGAGCTGGAGCGGGGTCGGCCCGCGTTCGCTGCGTGCGCGCGTCAAGAGTCTGGGAGGGACGATGATTGCTGACTCCAAATCGAAGGGCCTGACCCTCATCATTCAACTGCCACCGCGCCAAGAAGAGGCCGCCGCATGAAGCAACTGGTTATCGCCGACGATCATCCGATCGTCCTCGACGGATTGGCGACATTGCTCGAGTCCGCCGGGTTCGGGATCGCCGCGCGCTGCGTCGATGGCGATGCGGCGTGGGAGGCGATCCGGACGCTGAAACCCGATGTGGCGGTTCTCGACATCCAGATGCCGAAGCGGACGGGTCTTGATCTGTTGCGATCGATCCGCGCCGCTCCAGGCAAGACGCGCGTCGTCCTGCTCACCGCGACGCTCGACAACAGCAAGGTTGTCGAGGCGATCGACATGGAGGCGGATGGACTTGTCCTGAAGGAAACGGCGGCCGAACGCATCGTGCAATGCGTCGAGGCCGTGGCCGCTGGCCAGCAATGGATCGACAATGACGCGTTGAAGCGCGTGATCGGCGACATGACCCGCCGTGACGCCGCTGGTGAGGTGCGCAAGCTGCTGACGCCGCGCGAGGGCGATGTGGCGCGACTTGCGGCGCGCGGCCTGCGCAACAAGCCGATCGCCGACGAACTCGGGCTGACTGAAGGCACCGTCAAGATGCACCTGCACAGCATCTACGACAAACTCGGCATCGGTAGCCGCGCCGAACTTGCCGCGAAGGCCGGCGAATTCGGCGTCGGCTGACGCTTGGCGGCAGCGGCAAATCGCGTAGACTGACTCCGCAGTTGCGGGGAGTGAAGCGATGACCTGGACGAACGGCTATCGGCATCCGGTTCCGTGGGCCACGACCTTCGAGCCGATGTCGCTTCCGGCGATGTTCGATGCGACGGCGAAGCGGACGCCGCTCGCGCCCTGCATCGACTTCCTCGGTCGCCAGTTCAGCTATGGCGACATCGCCGATATGATCGACCGCGCGGCACGGGGATTCCAGATTCTCGGCGTCCGGCGTGGCATCAAGGTCGGCTTGTTCCTGCCCAACTGCCCCCATTATGTGATCGCTTATTATGGGGCGATGAAGGCGGGCGGCACCGTCGTCAATTTCTCGCCGCTCTACACCGCCGCGGAATTGGCCGAGCAGGTCGAGGACAGCCAGACCGACATCATGGTCTGTCTCGATGTCGCGCAGCTCTATCCGACTATCGCCAAAGTGCTCGAGACGACGCGTTTGCGCTGCCTGGTGGTTGGCGGACTCGCCAGCGTGATGCCGCGCGGCAAAGCGCTGCTGTACCGGATGTTCCGGCGGCGCGAGCGGTCGAAGGTGAAGCCGGATTTGCGGCATATCCGCTTTGCGGCCCTGCTCGACAATGAGGGGCTGGCTGATGCGCCCATCATCGATCCGGTCGAGGACATCGCACTGCTCCAATATACCGGCGGCACCACGGGAACGCCCAAGGGCGCGGTGCTGACCCACGCCAACCTGTCGATCAACGCGCAGCAGGTCGATGCGATCGATCCGGACCCCCGCGCCGAGGACCGGATCCTTGGCGCGCTGCCGCTGTTCCATGTGTTTGCCAACACCTGCATCTTGAATCGCACCGTGCTGCGCGGCGGCGAGATGGTGTTGCTGCCGAAATTCGAAGTGAATCTGGCCCTGAAAACGATCGAGCGGCGCAAGATTACCGCCGTGCCCGGCGTCCCGACGATGTATCAGGCCTTCCTCGATCATCCGAAAATCGACCGCTTTGACTTGTCGTCGATCCGCGTGTGCATTTCAGGCGGCGCGCCGATGCCCGAGGCGGTCAAGTCGCGGTTCGAAGCGAAGACAGGGGCTGCGGTGGTCGAGGGCTATGGCCTGACCGAGACGTCGGGGGTGGTGGCGGTCAACCCGTATAACGGGCCGAACAAGTCCGGCGCGATCGGCCAGCCGCTGCCGGGCACCGATGTCGTGCTCGTCGATAAAGACGATCCGACGATCCATGCCGCGACGGGGGAGCCGGGCGAAATCACCGTCGCAGGCCCGCAGATCATGCGCGGCTACTGGAATCGGCCCGAGGAGACCGCGCAGGTGTTCGTGGACGGGCGGTTGCGCACCGGCGATGTCGGGATGATCGACTCCGACGGCTTCATCTCGATTGTCGACCGGCTGAAGGACATGATTGTGGTTGGCGGCTTCAAGGTGTTTCCGAGCCGGCTCGAGGCGATCCTCTACGCCCAGCCCGCCGTGAAGGAGGCGCTGGTGATCGGGGTGCCGGACGCCTATCTCGGCGAGCGGCCGAAGGCGTTCGTGACGCTGCGCGACGGCATGAAAACCACCGGCGCCGACCTGCTCGCAGCGCTCAACGGCGCGGCCGGCAAACATGAACGCGCCGTCGCTGTCGAAATCCGCGCCGCGCTGCCCAAGACGATGATCGGCAAGCTCAGCCGCAAGGAATTGGTCGCCGAAGAACGGGCGCGCGCCGCGACGGCTGCCGACGCCGCTTGACCCGTCATCACCCGCTCGCCACAAACGATCGCAAGTATCGAGAGTGGGGATGATGGGCGGGGCTGAGCCGGTATCCGAATTGAGTTTCGAAGCGGCGCTCGCGCGGCTCGAAACGATCGTGCGGCAACTCGAAAGCGGCGACGCGCCGCTTGAGGAGTCGATCTCGCTCTATGAGGAAGGCGAGCGGTTGAAGCGGCAGTGCGAGTCCCGGCTCGCAGCAGCAACGGCGCGCATCGAGAAAATCCAGGTCGGCGCGGACGGCAGCGCGACCGGCACCGTGCCGTTCGACTCCTGATGCACGCGTCGATCAGCCTGAAGCCGGCGCTCGATGCGATCGGGCAAGCAATGGACCACCGCTTCGACCGGCTGCTGCCCGTCCCCGACGACGCCCGCAAACCGCTGTTCGAAGCGATGCGCTATGCGACGATCGGCGGCGGCAAGCGGATGCGGCCACTGCTCGTCGTCGCGGCTTGCGACCTGTTTCATGTCGACAAGGAGCGGTCGTTGCGCGTCGCGCTCGCGATCGAGTGCATCCATGTCTACAGCCTCGTCCACGACGACCTGCCCTGCATGGACGACGACGATCTCCGGCGCGGCAAGCCGACGCTGCACAAGGCGTTCGATGAGGCGACCGCGGTGCTCGCTGGCGACTCGCTGCACGCGCTGGCGTTCGAAGTGCTCGCCGACGATGCGACGCATGAGGATCCGTTCGTGCGTGCGGAACTGGTTGTTGAACTCGCGCGTGCGTCGGGGCCATCGGGCATGGCCGGCGGCCAGATGATGGACCTCGCCGCCGAGAATGAGACGTTCGACCTGCCGACGACGACGCGGCTCCAGCAGCTGAAGACCGGCGCGCTCATCGCCTTCTGCCTTGAGGCCGGTGCGATCATGGGCCGGGCCGGGGAGAGTCAGCGCAAGCGGTTGCGCGGCTATGCCAAGGACCTCGGGCTGGCGTTCCAGATTGCGGATGACCTGCTCGATGTCGAAGGTGACAGCGCCCGGACCGGCAAGGCCGTCCAGAAGGACGAGGCGGCGGGCAAGGCGACCTTCGTGTCGCTGCTTGGGCTCGACCGCGCCAAGCAGCAGGCGGCGATGCTCATCGACCAGGCGATCGGCCATCTGAACGCCTTCGGCCAGGAGGCCGACCTGCTGCGCGCCATCGCGCGCTTCGCGATCGAAAGGGACCGCTGATGCGGACTGGCGTTTATCCCGGCACCTTCGATCCGATCACGCTTGGCCATGTCGACATCATCCGGCGCGGCGCGAAGCTCGTCGACCGGCTGGTCATCGGCGTTGCGACCAACCCGTCCAAGTCGCCCATGTTCACGCTCGAGGAACGGGTCGCGCAGGTGAAGCGCGAATGCGTCGGGCTCGGCGATGCGATCGAGGTGGTGTCGTTCGACGCGCTGCTCATGAAATTCGCCGAGTCGCAGGGCGCTCAGGTTATCATCCGCGGCCTGCGAGCGGTCAGCGACTTCGAATATGAATATCAGATGGCGGGTATGAACCAGCAACTCAACGCGAGCATCGAGACGGTCTTCCTGATGGCGGACGTCGCGCTGCAGCCGATCGCGTCGCGGCTGGTCAAGGAAATTGCGGTCTATGGCGGGGATATTCGCCCGTTTGTCCCCGAACAGGTTGCCGCCGATGTCGCGGCACGCGTCGCCCGCTGACGCTCAGCGGCGGTTCATGCTAGGGCAGGCAACAGGCGATATGAAATTTCAGGGGAGCGACTTGATGCGGCGTCTGCTGGCGGTGATTGCGGGACTGTTCATGGCGGTGGCAGCGACCGCCCAGCCTGCGCCGACGCCGGCCCCGGTCGTCGATCCGGCGAATATCTGGGTGCTCGACCTGTCGACCGGCGGGCGCGTGCGCATCCTGCTCCGGCCCGACATGGCACCAAAGCATGTCGAGCGGATCAAGCTGCTCACCAAGGAGGGCTTCTACAATGGCACGGTGTTCCACCGCGTCATCGAAGGCTTCATGGCGCAGGGCGGCGACCCGACCGCGACCGGCGGCGGTGGCTCGAAATATCCGAATTTGAAGGCCGAGTTCAATGACTTGCCACATGTGCGTGGCGCTGTTGCAGCTGCGCGGCCCGAGGACAAGGACGGTGCGAACAGCCAGTTCTACATCTGCCTGTCGCCGGCGCTGAAGCTTGATCGGCTCTACACGGTATTCGGCCGCGTGATGGACGGCATGGAGTGGGTCGATGCGATCGAGCGTGGCGAGCCGCCGGCCAATCCGTCGAAAATCATCCGCGCCAGCATGGAACCCGACCATGTGCCGCCTCCGCCGCCCGTCGCGATGATCGCGCCGCCGCAGCCCGCGACGCCGGTGAAATAGCTATTTCCAGGGCGTCCGTCATTCCCGCGCAGGCGGGAATCCAGGGTTGTGCGCTCCCGGAGAGCGCGGAGTACGGCCGAACGCTGGATTCCCGCCTGCGCGGGAATGACGGCTGTTTTCGGGTTGTGGGCGCCTGATGCGCGTCGCCGATTTCGACTTCGCGCTTCCGCCGGAGCTGATCGCGCTGCGGCCGGTCAGTCCGCGCGATTCGGCGCGGCTGCTGGTGGCGGACGGCGCATCCACGCGTGATCTGCGGGTCAGTGATCTGCCGTCGCTGCTCCGGCGCGGCGATGTGCTGGTCTTCAATGACACAAAGGTGATCCCGGCGCAGCTGTTCGGGCGGCGCGGCGAGGCCCGGATCGGCGTGACGCTACATAAGCGCGAGGATGCGTGGCGCTGGTGGGCGTTCGTGCGCAATGCCAAGCGGCTGAAGATCGGCGATACGGTCGAGTTCGGGGCAGGGCTGACCGGTGTTGTGGAGGAACGCGACGAGGATGGCGCGATCCTCTGGAAATTTGCTGCCGATCAGCCGCTGGAAGCCGCTCTCGCCGAGGCGGGCGTCATGCCGCTGCCACCCTATATCGCCGGCAAACGGCCTGCCGATGCACGCGACCTCGACGATTATCAGACCGTCTACGCCGATGCACCGGGTGCCGTCGCGGCGCCGACGGCGGGCCTGCATTTCACGCCTGAACTATTCGCAGCGCTCGACGCGGCGGGCGTCGCGCGGGAGACGCTGACGCTGCATGTCGGTGCGGGGACCTTCCTGCCCGTGAAGGTCGAGGACACCGCTGACCACCGCATGCACGCCGAGTGGGGGCGGATCGACGGCGCGACGGCGGATCGGTTGAACGCGGCGCGGGCGGCGGGCGGTCGGGTCATTGCGGTCGGCACGACCTCGCTGCGGCTGTTGGAAAGCGCTGCAGACGAGCAGGGGCACATCGGTGCTTTTAACGGCGACACGCGCATCTTCATCACGCCTGGCCGATTGATCCGCTCGGTCGATGGGCTGATGACCAATTTCCACCTGCCGTGCTCGACCCTGTTCATGCTGGTCAGCGCGCTGATGGGGCTGGAGCGCATGCAGTCAATCTACGCGCATGCAATCGCAGGCGGCTACCGCTTCTACAGCTATGGCGATTCCAGTCTTCTGCTTCCAGATAGTTGACAAAAGCAACCATCGACGAAACATTTCCGGAATGACCGACGCCGTCGCCACGCTCCGCCGCTTCAACCGCTTTCACACCCGCCTAGTGGGTGCGCTCGATCGCCATTATCAGGGCAGCGAACTGTCGCTTCCCGAGGCGCGCCTGCTCTATGAGCTGGCGACTCGCGACGCGCCGCTGGCTTCGGAAATCGGTGTCGATCTCGGGATCGACGCCGGTTATCTGAGCCGGACCCTCCGGCGGTTCGAGGAGCGCGGATGGGTCGCGCGGGGCCGCGGTGGCGATGCCCGCAAGCGCCCGATTTTGCTGACAGACGACGGGCGGGCCCGCTTTGACGCACTTGATGCGCGCAGCCGCGAGGATGTCGAGCGCCTGCTCGCGCCTCTCCTGGAAGCGGACCGGCACGCTCTGTCGGAAGCGCTCGGACTGGCCGAATCGCTCCTGGGTGGCCGGTCTCATGAGCCCGTGTCAATCCGGACCTTTCGGCCCGGCGACATGGGGAGTCTCACCGCCCGGCAGGCCATTCTCTATGCCGAGAATTATGGCTGGGGCGTGGGGCTTGAGTCTCTGATCGGCGAAGTGACCGCGCACTTGCTGCGCGATTTCAAGCCGGGTCGCGAACAGGCCTGGATTGCCGAGATCGGCGGCGTGATGGCGGGCTCGGTGCTGCTCGTCGACGCCGGTGACAATGTCGGGCAGCTCCGCCTTCTGTATGTGGAAAGCTGGGCGCGCGGACGCGGCATTGGCGAGGCGCTGGTGTCGCGCTGCGTGGAGATGGCGCGCGCGGCCGGCTACCGCGAACTGATGCTGTGGACGCACACCGTGCTGACCAGCGCGCGCCGCATCTATGCCGCAGCGGGGCTCGAAATCCGTTCGGTCGAAGTGCACGATGAATTCGGCGAGCCGGTGCAGGGCGAAATCTGGGCGATGCCGCTGGACGGACAAGCGATGTCGGGGCAATCCTAGCGCTTTCGGTCAGGAGTATTCGATGCGTCGCGGTCTGATCCTTGCCCTCCTGCTCCTGACCGCCGCCAAACCCGCGCCGCCGGTCGCGCCGCCGAGCCCGCCGGCGCCCGGAGCGGGCGCGCGCACCTATGCACCCGTCGCGCTGCTGTTCACGGGCTTCGACAGCAACTTCGACTTGCGGCTCGACCGGACCGAACTGGAGGCGGGCATCGCCCGGGCGTGGAAGGCGGCCGATCCGCAGAGCAGCGGATCGATCGGCCTCATCGAGCTTGGTGACTGGGCTGCGGCGTGGCTCGGCGATCAAAGCTCGCCACCGGGCCGCTTCGATTTCGACCGCGACCAGGACGACCGCGTGTCGGCAGCAGAGTTTCGGGCCGAGTTCGAACGGCAGTTCGCCAAGTTCGACGTGAACCATGACGGGTTCGTGATGCGCGCCGAGATGCTGCAGGCCGCGCCGGCGCTGAACATCAGGATTCACCGGGACGACAGCGGCGGGCGCGGTCCGGGCCGCTGAGGCGAGAATCAGACATTACGAGGTGAACGAATCGGGTCCCTCGCGAACAGGTCAAAATTCTGTTTCCCTGCCGTTCTGAACAGCCGGAGTTGCCCGCGACTGTTGCCCTCCGGCCACGCTCCCGACTGATTCAAATCTCTGCCAACTCGGGACATGCTGCACCGCACCCTTGGCGTCGCAGGACTGTCACAATTGCGCTTCACAAGCCGCGCCAAGTCGCACAGACGCCGACGCAGGGCATCTGTACGGCACTTTCCGAACAAGGGGACATCTCACATGCGCGCACTTCGTATCGGCACCGCAACCGCGGCGCTCGCGATTGGACTGACTTATTCGACCGGCGCGCTCGCGCAGTCGACCGGCTCACAGTCGGTCGAAGAAATCGTCGTCACCGGCACCCGCACCAAGTCGCAGGGCGTCATCGTCGCGGAGCAGGCACCGAAGTCGCGCTCGACGATCGATCAGGAATTCATCCAGTCCAAGGTTGCTGGTCAGACGATCCTCGAGACGCTGAACCTGACGCCGGGCTACAACTTCGTGAACAACGATCCTTACGGCAACTCGGGCGGTAACGTCCGCTTGCGCGGCCTCGACGGCCCGCGCATCGCGCTGCTGCAGGACGGTATTCCACTCAATGACACCGGCAACTACTCGATCTTCTCGAACCAGCAGCTGGACTCGGAACTGATCGAGCGCGCTGTGGTCAACATCGGCACGACCGACGTCGATACGCCGACCGCGTCGTCGACCGGCGGTACGATCAACTACATCACGCGCAAGCCGTTTGAAGATTTCGGCGTCATCGGTCAGGCTTCGATCGGCGAGAACCACTATCGCCGCGGTTTCGGTGTGATCGACAGCGGCAAGTTCGGCCCCTGGGGCACCTCCGCATTCATCGCCGGCTCCTACACGGACTATAATAAGTTCAAGGGTCCGGGCGACCTGACCAAGAAGCAGGTCAACGCCCGCATCTATCAGCCGATTGGTGATAACGGCGACTTCATCAGCATCCTCGGCCACTACAACGAAAACCGGAACAATTTTTACCGCAACCTGCGTCTGAGCGAGTTCATCGCCAACCCGAACATCGACCGCGTGAACGTGTGCCCGCGTCCGACGGCCGGTAACGGCACGGTCCAGAACGAGAATATCGCACCCTTCTCGGCGTGCGGCCTGACCACCATCGGTGTCGATAGCGGCTACTATAATCTGTTCATCAATCCGTCGAACACTGGCAACATCCGGGTACTCAGCAAGTTCACGCTGACCGACAATGTGACGCTGACGGTCGATCCGTCCTATCAGTATGTGCTCGCCAATGGCGGCGGCAATGAGATCGTTTCGGAGAAGGATCAGCGGCTTCAGGGCACGCGCTACAATCCGGCGACCGCCGTTGCGGCACAGCCCGGCGTCGACCTGAACGGCGACGGCGACGTACTCGACAACATCCGCCTGTATCGTCCCAACAACACCAACACCAACCGCTTCGGCCTGAACAGCTCGCTGATCTGGCACATCAACGACGATAACCTGGTCCGCGTCGCCTACACGCTCGACCTGGGTCATCACCGCCAGACCGGCGCGTTCACCTTCCTCGACGCGAACGGCAACCCGACCAACGTGTTCGGTGGCCTGAAGGGCACGCCGATCATGACGCTGGACGGCAAGGTGTTCCAGACCCGCAACCGTTATTCGGAGGCGATCCTGAACCAGTTCGCGGCGGAATATCGCGGCGAATATTTCGACAAGATGCTGACCGTCAGCCTCGGTGTCCGCGCGCCTTACTTCAAGCGCAAGCTCAACCAATATTGCTACACGACCACCGCTGGTTTCGCTTACTGCTCGGATCAGGCCGTCGGCACGATCTCGGCTGCCAACAATGCGCGTGGTCTGTTCAACAGCACCGTCAAGTATGACAAGCTGCTGCCGAATGTCGGCGTGAGCGTCCGTCCGGGCGAAGGGCAGATGCTGTTCGCCGGCTATTCGCAGAACCTGTCGTCGCCGCGTACCGACGATCTGTACGACATTCAGTTGCCGAAGGTTCAGCCTGAGACGACTGAATTGTTCGAAGTCGGCTATCGCTACCAGCGTGGTCCGGTGCTCGGCACGGTCAGCGCCTACAAGTCGACGTTCAACCACCGCATCGTTCGCTCCTTTGACCAGGATCAGGGCATCAACATCGCCCGCGACGTCGGCACGGTGAAATTCAAGGGCTTCGACGGCCAGCTCGGCGTCAACGTGACCTCGCAGGTCTCGCTGTACGGCAGCTACACCTACACCGACACCGATGTGCGCAACGATGTCGTGCAGGGCCGCAACGGAGCTGGCGTCGCGACGCTGCTGCCGACGACGGGCAAGCAGCTGGTCGAAACGCCGAAGAATCAGTGGGCGCTGCGTGCAGCGTTCAACGGTGAAGTCTTCGAGACCGGCCTTGAGATGAAGCATGTCGGCAAGCGGTTCTCAACCGACGTCAACGACGAGATCGCGCCGAGCTACAACATCGTCAACCTCAATGCCCGCATCCGGCTCGATACGATCGGCCTGAAGGGATCGTGGTTGCAGATGAACTGGACCAACGTGCTCAGCGAGAAGTATCTCGGCAACATCAGCAGCGTGACCAATGCGCTGCCGGTGGTCGCGAGCAACGGCTCGACGGTCGGCGCGAACTTCGCCACCTACTCGGTCGGCGCGCCGTCGACGGTGCAGGCATCGCTTCGCCTCGCCTTCTGATCGGCTATCACGCAAATGACGAAGGGCGGTCCGGAAACGGGCCGCCCTTTCTCATTCTCGCGCAACCGCCTATTGAACTCCGGCCCGTCCCGTCCGACATTGGCGGACGGCAGAGAAAACCGGGAGCGCATTCCATCATGATCGACACCGCCATGGGCCTCGTCCCCATCGTCATCGAGCAATCGAACCGCGGTGAACGTTCGTTCGACATCTATTCGCGCCTGCTGCGCGAACGCATCATCTTCGTGACCGGTCAGGTCGAGGACCATATGGCTTCGCTGATCGTCGCGCAGCTGCTCTTCCTCGAGGCGGAAAATCCGAAGAAGGACATCTTCATGTACATCAACTCGCCGGGCGGCGTGGTGACGGCGGGCATGGCGATCTACGACACCATGCAATATATCCGCCCGCGCGTCGGCACGCTGTGCGTCGGTCAGGCCGCGTCGATGGGCAGCTTCCTGCTCGCAGCCGGTGAACCCGGCATGCGCGTGGCGCTGACCAATGCCCGCGTCATGGTCCACCAGCCCTCGGGCGGTGCGCAGGGCCAGGCGACCGACATCGAAATCCAGGCACGCGAGATCCTGCGCACGCGGCAGACGATGAACGAGCTTTATGCCAAGCATACGGGCCAGGACATCGACGTGATCGAGCGCGCGATGGAGCGCGACAAGTTCCTGTCGGCGGCGGAGGCCAAGGAGTTCGGCCTCATCGACGAGGTCATGGACAAGCGGCCGAGCCCGATCGAGGGCGAGATCGCCAAGGCGGCCTGATCGCCGCTGACGGCGGAACAAGTTTTCGACTCCGCGTTAATGGCGTCGAAGGCTTGCGTCGTATATATGTCATCGAAATGCGTCGCAGGGGCGGCGGTCCGTCGCAGAACGGTTGCCCCCCGCTGACGAGCCGCTAGGATGCGGTTGAGACGAACCGGCCGCCGTGCCGGGGAAGGGTGTTTATGACGAAGCTTAGCGGCCCCGATTCGAAGAACACGCTCTATTGCTCCTTCTGCGGCAAGAGCCAGCATGAAGTGCGCAAGCTCATTGCCGGGCCGACGGTGTTCATCTGCGACGAGTGCGTCGAGCTGTGCAATGACATCATCCGTGAGGAAACCAAGACCGCGCTGGTCAAGAAGTCGGGCGACGTGCCGACGCCGCGCGAGATCTGCAAGGTGCTCGATGATTATGTAATCGGCCAGTTCCACGCCAAGCGCGTGCTGTCGGTCGCCGTGCACAATCACTACAAGCGGCTCAACCACGGTGCCAAGGGTGCCGATGTCGAGCTGGCCAAGTCGAACATCCTGCTCGTCGGCCCGACCGGCTGCGGCAAGACGCTGCTCGCGCAGACGCTCGCCCGCATCCTCGACGTGCCGTTCACCATGGCCGATGCGACGACGCTGACCGAGGCCGGCTATGTCGGCGAGGATGTCGAGAACATCATCCTGAAGCTGCTGCAGGCGAGCGACTATAATGTCGAGCGTGCGCAGCGCGGCATCGTCTACATCGACGAAATCGACAAGATCAGCCGCAAGGCCGACAACCCCTCGATCACCCGCGATGTGTCAGGTGAGGGCGTCCAGCAGGCGCTGCTGAAGATCATGGAGGGCACCACGGCCTCCGTGCCGCCGCAGGGTGGGCGGAAGCATCCGCAGCAGGAATTCCTGCAGGTCGACACGACGAACATCCTTTTCATCTGCGGCGGTGCCTTTGCCGGTCTGGAAAAGATCATTGCCGACCGGTTGCAGGGCAAATCGATCGGCTTCGGCGCGTTCGTTGCCGCGCCCGAAGAGCGGCGCACCGGCGAAGTGCTGCGGCACTGCGAGCCCGAGGATCTGCTGAAGTTTGGCTTGATCCCCGAATTCGTCGGCCGCCTGCCGGTGATCGCCACGCTCGAGGACCTTGACGAGGCGGCGCTGATCAAGATCCTGATCGAGCCGAAGAATGCGCTGGTGAAGCAATATGCCAAGCTGTTCGACATGGAAGGCGTCAAGCTGACCTTCGCCGAGGACGCGCAGTCGGCGATCGCCAAGCGCGCCATCGACCGCAAGACCGGCGCGCGCGGCCTGCGCTCGATCATGGAATCGATCCTGCTCGACACGATGTTCGACCTGCCCGGCATGGAAGGCGTCGATGAGGTCGTCATCGACAAGGACGTGGTCGGCGGCAAGAAGGAACCGATCCGCGTGTTCAGCGAACAAAAGGAAGCGGCCGGGACCGCAGCCTGACGAGACCGGTGCGCTGGATCAGCGCACCGTGGCTCCCTCATGCGCCAAGAGCCAGCGCTTGCGGTCCGTGCCGCCGGCGTAGCCTGTCAGTGTGCCGTCCGCGCCGATGACGCGGTGGCAGGGGACGACGATGCCGATCGGGTTGGCGCCGTTGGCGAGGCCGACGGCGCGGCTCGCACCCGGTTTGCCGAGCATGGCCGCCAATGCGCCGTAGCTGCGCGTTTCGCCGGCCGGGATGCGGCGCAGCGCCGCCCAGACGGAGCGCTGGAAGGCGGTGCCGCCCGTTGCGACGGGGATGTTGTCCAACGCGGAGTGGTTGCCTGCTAGGTAGGCCGTTACGGCTGCACGGGTGCCTTCGGGGGTCTTGCCCTCGACTAACGTCACTTCGCCATAGTGACGGCGGAGCAGCGTCCGCATCCGGGGTTCATAATCGCTGAAGTCGAGTGCGCGCAGGACGCCGTTATCGTCAGAGACCAGCAGCAGCGTGCCGACCTGCGTCTCCATCCGGTCGAGGGTGAGGTGCATGGGATTTCCTTTCGGGCTTGGGGGCGGGCGCGGCGGGGTCGCTCGCCCAGAGGTGGAGTGCAGCATAGGCGCGCCAGGGACGCCACGCTTCGGCGCGAGCGGTGAGCTCGTCGGCGGTCGGGCGCGGCCCGTTCGCTGCCAGCGCGCGGAGCAAGCCGACATCCCCGGTGGGCATCGCGTCGCTTTCGCGCAGCGCGCGCATGGCGATGTAATGCGCGGTCCACGCACCGATGCCGGGCAGCGCGCACAGTGTCGCGATGGCGGAGTCTAGGTCCTGACGGCCATCGAACAGTCGGGGATCGGCGACCGCGGCACGGGCCAAGGCCACGACCGCATCGCCACGGGCCTGCGGCATGCCGAGTGACGCGATGTCGGCCTCGGCGAGTTGGGCCGGCGACGGGAAGACGATGCGCCCGTTCGGCGTGGCGGTTCCCCAGCGGGCGGCGAGTCGACCGATGAGCTTGGTCGCGGCTCCGACGCTGATCTGCTGGCCGAGGATCGCCCGGACGCCGAGTTCGAAGCCATCCCAGGCACCGGGCACGCGCAGGCCGGGGCGCTTGGCGACAAGTGGTGCGAGCACCGGATCGGCGGACAGATGTGCGCCGATTACCGCCGGGTCGGCAGCAAGATCGAACACCCGGCGCACGCGTGTGATAATTGCGGGAAGGGCGGTCGGACGCGGGAAATCGATGGTGACCCGCACCGCCCCGCGCGACGGTTCGTGGCCGACTTCGATCGTTCCGGTCGCGCCGTCGAGCGCGATGGTGCGGCCATAGCGGCCCGATTCAACCCATTCGAC
Organism: Sphingomonas paucimobilis; assembly: GCA_943370355.1. Lineage (GTDB taxonomy): Bacteria > Pseudomonadota > Alphaproteobacteria > Sphingomonadales > Sphingomonadaceae > JADCGM01. The sequence continues at coordinate 49,174 of CALRQP020000020.1, read as the reverse complement.
GGCGGGGATCGCCCGGCTCGTGAGGAAGCCGAGCAGGCCGTCCCAATCGAAGGGCGCGCGGTAGGGGAGCAGGAGGCTGAAGGCAGCACCCTCGAGCTGATCGGCACCCTGCAGGCGGCGTAGTTCGCGCGGCGGGCGGGCGTAGAGCGACTGGAAGGTCTCGTTGAAGCGGCGGACGCTACCGAAGCCGCTGGCGAGCGCGACTTGCGTCATGGGTAGACGGGTTTCGTGTAGCAACTGTTTGGCGAGCAGCACGCGCCGGGTCTGGGCAACCGCGACGGGGGAGGCGCCGAGGTGCTGGCGGAACAGGCGGCGCAGCTGGCGCTCGCCCATGCCGAGCCGGCCGGCGAGCGCATCGACATCGCCGTCTTCCATCGCCCCGCCATCGATCAGCGCGAGCGCGCGGCTGACGGTGGCCGAGGTGCCACGCCAGGCGCCGAGATCGGGGGCGCTTTCCGGGCGACAGCGCAGGCAGGGGCGAAAACCCGCCTCCTGAGCGGCCGCGGCGCTGGGAAAGAAGCGGCAATTCTCGATCTTCGGCGGCCGCGCCGGACAGATCGGGCGGCAGTAGATACCCGTTGAAGTTACGCCCGTGAAGAAGCGCCCGTCATAGCGGGCGTCGCGGGCGAGCAAGACGCGGTGGCAGGCGGCGGGGTCGAGTTCCATGGCCGGACCATAGCAGTTGCCCATCGCAAGTCTGGCGGTTTTCGGACATCGATGCTCAGTTACGCCGGCCGCCGAGATAGCCCATGAAGCGCAGGAACAGATAGACGGCGAAGGCGGAGCCGACCGCAAGCGCGGTCGCGAAGGCGGTGCCGTAGCTATGGCCGGCGAACGGCAGCCCGCCAGTGTTCATCCCGAAAATGCCGGTTACGAGCGTTGCCGGGAGCAGCAACGCGCTCAAGATCGAAAGAATATAGAGGTTCTGGTTGGTCCGCTGCGTCGTTTGCAGGTCGAGCTCGTCGCGCAGTTGACGAGTGTTCGACTGGATCGTCAGGATTTCGCCGTTCAGGCCGGCGGCGCGCTGCGCAAGCTTCTCGACGGTCGGCAGCAGCGCGTCGGACAGATCTTCGTCCTCTTCCAACCGGTGCAACACGCCGCGCAGGCCGTCGATCTGCCGGTGCAGCTGCACGCCCCGCCGCCGGACGGCAATCAAGGCGCGAGGATTGGGCTGGCGGCCTTGGTCGAGGAGCGCGTCCTCGATACGCTGGACATTGGCATTGAGGTCGCGGGCCGTCGTCGCCGCAATCTCGATGATTGAGCTGACCAGCAGGTCGAGCGCCGCACCCTGCGTCACGGGGCGCGCGCCCCGATCGATGGCCGTACGGACCCGGTCGGCGCAGCGCACGGGGTGATAGCGGCAGGTGAACACCAAAGCCGGGCCGACGAGGCAACGGATGCTGCCAATTTCGAAATCGTCGTCGTCGTCGAAGCGGCGGGCCACGTCCGGCAGGACGCAGGCGACCCAGCGCTCAAGCACGAGTGCGCGCGGCGCATCTTCCTTCGACAGCAGCAGTTCACGGGCCTCCTGCGGCCATCCGCCGGTGTCGTGGACCCAGCGCTGCACACGCAGATCGGACAAATTGGCGTGCATCCAGCGGAGCGCGCCACGTGCCCTTGGCACGCCTGTGTCGTCGAAAGGTACGACGCCCTCGGGCGTGAGGTCGTAACCCCAAATCAGCTCCGCACCGTCTGCCATGAAATTCCCCCGCCAGACGACAGGCTATGGCGAATCCGGGCGGCCGAAAAGGCCGTGTTTTTGCTTTCGTGCCCCCGCGCATCTGATAACCTGACATTATCGCCGAACGGGCTAAGTTGATGCGGGCCGGTGCCGTTCCCATATGGACGGCGTACAGCCCAATCGGCGCTCACCGGGGGGTGGCCGCGGTTCGGTATCAGGAGCGTATATGTCCGAGAATTTCCCAGTCCTTCCCCTTCGCGACATCGTGGTGTTTCCGCAGATGATCGTGCCGCTGTTTGTTGGCCGCGAAAAGTCGGTGAAGGCGCTGGAAGCCGTCATGCAGGGCGACAAGCGGATTTTCCTGCTGTCGCAGCTCGATCCCGCCGATGAGGACCCCGGCCGGGAAGGCCTTTATGAGGTCGGCACACTCGCGAGCGTGCTGCAGCTGCTGAAGTTGCCCGACGGCACCGTGAAGGTGCTTGTCGAAGGCCAGCAGCGCGGGCGCATCGTCGTGCTCGACGAGAGCGGCGACCATCTGAGCGCGTCGGTCGACTTGCTCGAAGACGCGCCGATCGGCGATGCCAATGTCGAGGCGTTGCAGCGCTCGGCGGCCAAGCAGTTCGAATCCTATGTGCGCATGAACAAGAAGGTCGCGCCGGAAGTCGTCGTGCAGATCGGCCAGATCGAGGATCCGGCGCGGCTCGCCGATACGATCGCGTCGAACCTCAATCTGAAAATCGCCGACAAGCAGGCGCTGCTCAGCGAGATCAATCCGGCCAAGCGGCTGGAGATGGTGTTCGGTTTCATGGAAGGCGAGCTCGGTGTCCTGCAGGTCGAGAAGAAGATCCGCAGCCGCGTGAAGCGCCAGATGGAGAAGACCCAGCGCGAATATTATCTGAACGAGCAGCTGAAGGCGATCCAGCGCGAACTTGGCAACGAGGGCGACGAGGAGAAGAATGAGGTCGGCGAGCTCGAAGAGAAGATCGCCAAGACCAAGCTGTCGAAGGAAGCCCGCGAAAAGGCGATTTCCGAGGTCAAGAAGCTCAAGACCATGTCGCCGATGTCGGCGGAAGCCACCGTCGTGCGCAACTATCTCGACACGCTGCTCGGCCTGCCTTGGGGCAAGAAGTCAAAGGTCAAGAAGGACATTGTCGCGGCGCAGGCCGTGCTCGACGCCGACCATTTCGGCCTTGAGAAGGTCAAGGACCGCATCGTCGAATATCTGGCGGTGCAGGCACGCACCAACAAGCTGAAGGGGCCGATCCTGTGCCTCGTCGGCCCGCCGGGCGTCGGCAAGACCTCGCTCGGACGTTCAATCGCCAAGGCGACGGGCCGCGAGTTCGTGCGCCAGTCGCTGGGCGGCGTGCGCGACGAAGCCGAGATCCGCGGCCACCGCCGCACCTACATCGGCTCGCTGCCCGGCAAGATCGTGCAGAACCTTAAGAAGGCTGGCACGTCGAATCCGCTGTTCCTGCTCGACGAGATCGACAAGCTCGGCCAGGATTTCCGCGGCGATCCGTCATCGGCGCTGCTCGAGGTGCTCGATCCGGAACAGAATGTCCGGTTCAACGACCATTATCTCGAGGTCGATTATGACCTGAGCGATGTGATGTTCGTGACGACCGCGAACAGCCTCAACATGCCGCAGCCGCTGATGGACCGCATGGAGATCATCAACCTGTCGGGCTACACCGAGGACGAGAAGCTGGAGATCGCCAAGCGGCATCTGCTGCCCAAGGTGCTCGAGGCGCACGGGCTGAAAATCGAGGAGTTCGTCGTTACCGACGAGGGCCTGCGCGACGTCATCCGCTATTACACGCGGGAGGCGGGTGTCCGCACGCTTGAGCGCGAACTGTCCAAGCTGGCGCGCAAGTCGCTGCGCAAGATTCTCGAAGGCAAGGTCCCGCATGTGGTGATCACGCCGGAAACGCTTGGCGATTATGCCGGGGTGCGGAAGTTCCGCTACGGCGTCGGCGAGGTCGAGGATCAGGTCGGCGCGGTGACGGGTCTGGCCTGGACCGAGGTCGGCGGCGAGCTGCTGACGCTGGAGGCCGTGACGGTGCCCGGCAAGGGGCTGATCAAGACGACCGGCAAGCTCGGCGACGTGATGCAGGAGTCGATCTCAGCGGCGCTGAGCTTCGTCAAGGCGCGTTCGACGCATTATGGCATCAAGCCGTCGATCTTCGAGAAGAAGGACATCCACGTCCATGTTCCCGAAGGCGCGACGCCCAAAGACGGCCCGTCGGCGGGTGTCGGCATGGTCACGGCGATCGTCTCGACACTGACCGGCGTATCGGTGCGCCGCGACGTGGCGATGACCGGCGAGGTCACGCTGCGCGGCCGCGTGCTGCCGATCGGCGGGCTCAAGGAGAAGCTGCTCGCGGCGCTGCGCGGTGGCATCACCACGGTGTTCATCCCGGCCGAGAATGAAAAGGACCTCGCCGACATTCCGGCGAACGTGACGCAGGGGCTGACAATCATTCCCGTCAGCCATGTTGACGAGGTGCTGTCGGTGGCGCTCACCGCACCGCTGGTGCCGATCGAGTGGGTCGAGCCCGAAACGCTGGCGACCGAACCGCCAGCGGTCGAGAACTCGTTGCGACACTGATACAAGTATTTCTGAATCAAGGAGAAATTCGCTCAGTTGAGCGGATTTCTTTTTGACAGGCGTCGCGCGCGACTTTTACAACCTGAAATGGGGCGGCGGGCAAACCGCCAAATGGTTTCAGGGGCTTGCAATGAATAAACAGGATCTGATCGGCGAAGTCGCCGCTTCCACGGGGCTGAGCCGTGGCGACGCCGGCCGTGCCGTCGAATCCATGCTCGAGATCATCACGGAAAGCCTGCGCCGCAACGAATCGGTGCGGCTTGTCGGCTTCGGGAATTTCAGCGTGGGGCGGCGCGCGGCCTCCACCGGGCGCAATCCGCGCACCGGGGAGGAGATGCATATCCAGGCGAGCAGCCAGCCGAAGTTCCGGGCCGGCAAGGGGTTGAAAGACGCCTGCAACGGCTGATCCCCTCCCGCCGGAGCGAGAGGGGTCAACTACAGCTTAAGCCTGCGCGCGCAGCTTCTTCGCCATTTCGAGATGGTCCGACACCGTCGGGATCAGCTGCTTGGCGAAGGCGACGAGCTTCGGCTCGGTGCCGTTGGCGGCATAGGCCTTGATCGTTGCCAGCGTGGCGCTGTGCGCCATGATCTGGCTGTCGAGATAGACCTTGTCGACGCCGCTGCCCGTGGCGGTGCGGATCTCGTCGAGCATCTTGCGCTGCATCGGGTCCGACTCGGCGCGAAGCGCGATGGCAGGCTTCACAGACTTGGCGATCTCGATGAGCTTCTCGGTCGACTTGGTGTGCTCGTTGATCATCATGCGGGCGAAATTCTTGGTATTTTCACCCGTTGCGGTCGTGCTGACCGCCTTCGACGCCTCGATCTCGAACTTGTCGGAGGCGGCGGCCTTCAGCGCGAATTGTTCGGCGCTGATCGCCTTAACAGCGGCGACGGTGGCAGCTGGCGCCGCAGCCGGCTTGCTGTCGGTCTGGGCGATCGCCACGACACCGACAAGGGCGGCCGCCACGGCGGCTCCAAGGTAAATGGGCTTCATCGGGTTTACTCCTACTATTCCCGTTGGCGACCATTTGAACCCCGATACGATAGGGAAGGTTCCCGGAACGCAGCGTCGCACTGGACAGCGGGGCGGTGTTTGCCTAAGTCGCGTGGCCTTGCCGGACGTGGGCGCGTAGCTCAGTGGTAGAGCACCGTGTTCACACCGCGGGGGTCGCAAGTTCAATCCTTGCCGCGCCCACCACGTCCGGCGGTTTCCCCCGCGATTCGAGAGCCCTTCAGATGACCGACACGCCGCCCGATCGCCTCTCGAACAACCCGTCCAGCCCGTTTTTCGACGAGCCGACGCTGCTGCGCGGCATCGGTATCCGCTTCAACGGCGTCGAGCGGACAACGGTCGAGGAATATTGCGTATCGGAAGGCTGGGTCCGCGTGTCCGCCGGGCACAGCAAGGACCGGTTCGGCAATCCGATGACGATCAAGCTCAAGGGGACCGTCGAGCCCTGGTTCAAGAGCGACGCACCGGCCGACGAGTGAAGGCCGAGTCGAACCGCGTCCTGATCATCGCGCTCGCCGCGAACGTCGGGATTGCGGTCGCGAAATTCATCGCGGCTGGGATCAGCGGCTCCTCGGCAATGTTGACCGAGGGGGTGCACAGCCTCGTCGATTCCACCAACCAGTTGCTGCTCATGTATGGCCAGAAGCGGTCGCGCCGGCCGGCCGACGCGCTGCATCCGTCGGGATATGGCCGCGAACTCTATTTCTGGAGCTTCGTTGTCGCGATCCTCGTGTTCGCGCTCGGCGCGGGCGTGTCGATCTACGAGGGCGTGCTGCACATTCTTGAGCCCGAGCCGGCCGTGTCGCCACTGCTCGGATATATCGTGCTCGCGGTGGCCTTCGCGCTGGAGGGCGGGTCGACGTGGAGCGCGTTCAAGGCGTTCGACGCGTCGCGCGGCGGCAAGGGCTGGTATGCGGCGTTGCGCGACACAAAGGACGCGACGACGGTCATCGTGCTGCTGGAGAATGGGGCAGCAATGGCGGGCATTCTCGTCGCTGCCGTGGGCCTCGGCGTGTCGCAGCTGACGGGGAACCCGGTTTATGACGGTGCGGCTTCGGTGGTCATCGGGCTCATTCTCGCGGTCGTGGCGCTGTTTCTCGCCGCCGAAGCCAAGGGGCTGTTGATCGGCGAGGCAGCGGACCCGGAGCTGGTCGCGGGCCTGCGCGCTGCCGCAACCAACACGCCGGGCGTGATGGGCGTGGGGGAGATCATCACCATCCATGATGCGCCTGACCAGATCGTCGCGGCGATGAGTGTTGATTTCGACAATCGCATGGGGGCAGGCGATGTCGAGCGCATCGTCGCGGAGATTGAGAGCGAGGTCCGCAAGACCTGGCCGCATGTGCTGCGGCTCTATATCCGCCCGCTGGAAGACGCGCGGCCGCCCGCCTGAGCTTCAGCGGATCGGGCGGACCTCGACGAGCGCTAGATACTCCATCGCCGTGCCGCGCGGCACCAGCATCTGGAACTGCGACCAGCGGCCGGGAAGCAGCTTGCACAGCTGGCCATCGACCTGCGGGCCGACTGGGCCGAGCTTCACGTTGATAGGCTTGACCACCTCATAGGTCGCGACGCGGTCGATCTTCGGCTTCCATTCCTGCCGGACCGCAAGGCTGTCGCGCACATCCTCGACGCGGCGGATGAAGTCGAAGGTGCCGAACGATCCGGGCGAGTCGGTAGGCTGGCCGACGCCGAGCGCCATCTGGAAGCGCGTACCGGGCTGCAGCACCGCCTCGGGCGGGGCAAACCAGTCGGGCCAGGGCGAGGCGCCCTTGGCGAGCGTGGCATAGGCGGCGGCTGCGTCATCGTCGGTCTTGAAGCGCCAGCGCTGCTCGGCAAGCCACGCCTTCCCGGGCACCGAGGCGACGGTGTTGAAATCGCCGCAGTTGCGCGCCGAGACGCTGTTCGCCGCGCCCATGCCCGCACAGCCCGACAGCGCGGTCAGCGCCACGATCGCCAATATTCGCTTCATGCCCCAGCCCCCCGGTTCACCCCCGCGATGATTTCAGCTTGCAGCGCGGCGCGCAAGGCCGCTAGGAGCGCCGCACCCGGATGGGGCGCTTAGCTCAGTTGGTAGAGCATCTCGTTTACACCGAGAGGGTCGGCGGTTCGAGCCCGTCAGCGCCCACCATCAGGCGACCGCCCGCGATGCGGGACGCAGCCAGCGTTGTAATGGCATTTCGACGAACGCATACATCGCGAGGCCCCAGAGTGTTGCCGCCGTTGCATAGGCGGCGACGCGCAGGCCGGTGCCGAGGTGAAGCGTGAGCCGTGCGACGGTCGCGAAGCCATAGGTCTGGAACAGGTAGATCGAATAGGAGGCCTCGCCGAGCAGGCGCGGCGCGCGCCACTTCGGGACATGGCCGCCGCGCTCCAGCGCCACCGCGCCGAACAGGATGGCGGCGACCGACGCGGCGATCGCGAAGGGCGGCAACCAGACGCTCGCCGCCTCGCTCCGCCAACTGAGCCACAGGCAGGCCCAGCCGGCAGCGAACAGCGTCGCGCTCGTCGCAAAGCCGGGCAGGGCCGCGCGCTCATAAAGCTTGGCGACCCACGCGCCGCCGACGAAGGCGAGGCAGATCGGCGCGGTGTAGGTGGCGATGAGCGGATTGGCGGCGGGCGCGTCGGCGAGGCCGATACAGGACAGCAGCACGATGACCGCAGTCAGCGCCCAGAGCCGCCGGCCGATCGGCAGGAACAGGCACAGCGCGAAGGTCGCGTAGAAGAACATCTCATAGTCGAGCGTCCAGCCCTGGTAGAGGATCGGATAGATGCCGCCGTCGACGCCGGTCTGCGGGATGAAGAACAGCGATTTGAGCACATGCACCGGGTCCGCAGAGGCCTGCCAGAAGAAGCCCGGCACAATGCGCATCGCGACGAGCACGCCGACCGTCGCGATCCAATAGGGCGGGGCGATGCGGCGGATGCGCTGCGACAGAAATTTGCCCGGCGAAATCGCCTGCGTCCCGGCGATATGGTAGATCAGGAAGCCGCTGATCCCGAAAAAGATATGGATGCCGATCGCGCCAAATTCCCAGGCATAAGGCGTATTGTCGAGCGAATGGAACAGCACGACGCCGAGGGCGGAGATCGCCCGCAGATATTGGATCGACCAGATCGTCTGCGGCGCGCGGCGCGCGACGGGGGTATCGGCCATGCCGGTCAGATTGCCGGGTAGCGCAAGCGCCCCAGGAAGCGCGACATGCTCGGCAGGCGGTCGCTGCCCTTCAGGAGCTGCGCCTTGCCCTTTTCAAAGCGCATGATGCCGTCAATGCGGCGGTCGAGAAACTCCCAGGTGTCGGCGAAGTCCTCGCTCTCGTCGGACAGCCAGACCAGCAGCGTCGCGGTATAGACGCCGCCCAGGATCATCCGCTTGCTGTAGTGGTTGTAATCGGTCGCGGTGTCGCCGGCGGCGCGCCAGATCGTGTCGGTCGTCCGCCACAGCGTGCGGGCGGCGAGCGAGGCATTCTGCGGCATGGCAAGCAGCGCGACGGCGCGGCGCACCGCCTCCCGTTCGCTGGCGGCCTGCTCGAAGCGCGTGCGCAGCGCCAGCCGGATCCGGTCGCGGATCTTGAGGCCGGTCATGTCGATGGCAGCGAGCATGCCCGCATCGGCGCGGCGGATATAGGCATCGACCATCGCCGCCGAGCCTTCGGAAAAGGCAAGCCGCGCCCGGCCGGGCGGCAGGCCGAGGTCGGCGCCGGCTTGTTCGATGGCGGTGTCGCTCCAGCCGTCGAACGGCACATGCGGCACGACGGCGTCGATCAGCAGCGGACGAAGTTCCTCGAGCGTGAGTTCGGTGACGGGAAGGCTGGTCATCCCGTCCTTCTACGCCGACTTGCGCAGCGCGGGAACCGTCTGACGGATTTCGTCGGTGATGCCGGGTCCGGCGACGATTTCGAGATCGCGCGCCTGCAGCACGCGTCCATCGGCCGACCGGACCTCGATCCGCGCCAGCGGGGTGCCCGTCTCGCGGTCGACCATGCGGAAGGGAGGCAGTTCTTCCGCCTTGCGCTTCCACTTGCCGCCCCACTGCGTCAGCGAGATGATGACGGGCAGCAGATCGCGACCGCGCTCGGTCAGCCGATATTCGACCTTGCGGCGATCATCGGGATGCGCCTGGCGCGTCAGGATATCCTCTTCGACCAGCTTGGCGAGCCGTGTCGCGAGCACGTTGCGTGCGATGCCGAGATTGCGCTGGAATTCATCGAAATGGCGCACGCCGAAAAAGGCGTCGCGGATGATCAGCAGTGTCCACTGCTCGCCGATCACGTCGATCGTTCTCGCGACCATGCAATAGTCGGGCGCGGTGGCGCGCTTCGGCATTTCTCACATCCTCCCCAGGGCTGCCTCGTCAATTTACGAGGTTCGTTGCGACACGCAACCTTTTTGCTTGCCACCCGCTATCAGGTAGTCTTAAGCAACGCAATATAAGTTGCTTTAGACCACCTGAAAGGACTCGCCATGTCGATCCGCCTCACTCTCGCCGCTGCTGCCCTGTTCGCCGTCGCCACGCCGGCCTTCGCGTCCAACTATGTCGCCAGCCTGCAATCGCCAACCAAGTCGGCGCAGCTGATCTCCTCGGAGCGGCTCTGGAGCTGCGCGGGGACGACCTGCGCTGCAGGCGGCGAGGCGACCAGTCCGGCCAAGCGCATTTGCTCGCGTCTCGTGAAGGAAGTCGGCCCGCTCTCGGCCTTCACCGCGCAGGGCAAGGCCTTCGCTGCCGATGATCTCGCGGCTTGCAATGCTTCGGCGGCCGGCACCTCCACGACGACCGCCGCTCAATAATCCCGACCGACGCCGGCGCGCCGCAAGTTCGCTTGAGGCGCGCCGTGAACTCTGCTAGGGGCCACGCTTTCGCGGCAGTCGCCCATGCGCCTGCCGTCCCATAACCTATGACAAGTGCGCGCGATGCTGAGGCGCGTTACGTGAACGGAGCGGCAAGGCCTACATGCAAATCATCGTACGCGAGAACAATGTCGACCAGGCGCTGCGCGCTCTGAAGAAGAAGCTGCAGCGCGAAGGCGTGTACCGCGAGATGAAGCTCCGCCGTCACTATGAGAAGCCGTCGGAAAAGCGCGCCCGTGAAAAGGCTGCCGCGATCCGCCGTGCCCGCAAGCTCGAGCGCAAGCGCGCCGAGCGCGACACCGCCCGGTAAGCAGATGTCCACAGGCAGCGCGTCGGCTGGTGGGTCCGCAGGGCTCGCCAAATGGCTGCTCGTCATTCTGCTGGCGATGGTCGTGTCCGTCGGCGTCGCCTTTGCCGGGACCAAGAGGCTGATCATGCAACAGACCGCGAGCGGCCTTCAGTATCAGATGCTCAAGGAAGGCACCGGCGAGCATCCGCTGGCGACCGACACGGTGCTCGTCAATTATGAAGGCCGTCTGGCCGACGGCAAGGTTTTCGATTCGAGCTATCAGCGGCACCAGCCCGCTGCGTTCCGGCTCGATCAGGTCATTCCGGGCTGGACCGAAGGGCTCCAGCTCATGCGCAAGGGCGGCAAGGCCCGCTTCATCGTCCCGCCCGCGCTCGCCTATGGCGACAAGGACATGGGCGGCGGCGTGATCCCGGCCAATTCGACGCTGACCTTCGACGTCGAACTGCTCGATATCGCCCCGCATCAATAAGCGAAAGTCCGGCGCTTCAGGCGGGGCAAGACCCACGCCTGTGCGCCGGCCCGCACGACCGTGAACACGGCGAGCGACAGCCACAGACCAGTGTTGCCAAGCGGCGTCGTCAGCCACAGCGCCGCAGCATAGGCCGCGAACGCCGACGCCATCGTCGTCAGCATCGCCCGCGTCCAGGTCGCGCCGATGAACAGCCCGTCGAACACGAAGGGCACCACGCCGAGCACCGGCAGCAGGACGAGCCACGGCCAGTAGAGGGCGACGGCGGCGATGACCTGCGGGTCGGTCGAGAAATTCGCGGCCATCACGCGGCCGCCGACGAGCATGACGGCGGCGAGCAGCACGGCGGTTGCCAGCCCCCAGCCGAAGATGGCGCGCGTTACCGTTTCAAAGCGGACACGGTCGTTCGCGCCGACGGCTTCGCCCGCCAGCACTTGCGCCGCGCTCTCGAAGCCGTCGAGCATCAGCACGGTGACCATGAACAGCTGATAGAGAATGCCATTGGCGGCGAGCGTGACCGCACCCTGATCAGCCCCCAAGCGCGTGAACAGCAGCAGTGCGAAGGTCAGGATCAGCGTGCGGATGAACAGGTCGCGGTTCACGCGCAGCAGCTTCGCGACAGCACTGACCGCCCAGGTCGCAGGGTCGCGGACGGTCGCAAGTGCGAGCCGTGCCGCAGGCTGGCGCGACACCATAAACGCGGTCGCACCGAGTTTCAGCGCTTCGGAGCAGAGCGTCGCCGTCGCCACACCGGCGACACCCCAATGCAAGCCCAGCACCAGTGTCAGGTCGAGCGCGACATGCGCGATATTCGCCCCGACTTCGATAACGAGCACCGCCCGGACTTGTCGCAGCCCGATCAGCCAGCCGGCCAGCGCCGCATTGACGAGCCACAGGATGCCGCCGGGATAGCGGATGTTGGCGTAGAGCCGCGCAAAGTCACCGGTCTGGCCGTCCCCGCCGAGCCAGCGCACGCCGAGCGGCACCGCGACCGGCCAGAGCAGCAGCAGCGCCAACCCGATCGTCAGCGCGAGCGCGACGGCGCGCACGAGCGTCGCCGTCTGCGCCGCCATCTCCCCACGCCCGGCCGCCTGCGCCGTCAGTCCGACACTTGCGGTGCGCAGGAAGTTGAACGCGACGAGGATGCCCATCATGAGCTTTGCGCCGATTTCGACCGCACCCTGCGCCGGTGCATCGCCGAGCCGTCCGATCACCCACAGGTCGGCGATGCCGAACAAGGCGGTGGCGAGATTGGTCAGCATCGCCGGCAGGGCGATCGACCAGATGGCGCGGTGGGGCAGGGCAGGTTGCATCGCGCCTTCTATGGCCTTCGAACGCCGCCGCCGCTACAGCACGCGCCGATGACGGCCCCCCGCTTCCAGTTCGACATTCACGCAACCGATGGCGCAGCGCGCACCGGTGCCATCCGCATGCGGCGCGGCGACATCCGCACGCCGGCGTTCATGCCGGTGGGCACCGCCGCGACGGTCAAGGCGATGCGTCCGGCGGAAGTGCGTGCGGCGGGCGCCGACATCATCCTCGGCAACACCTATCATCTGATGCTGCGGCCCGGCGACGAGCGCGTCGAGCGGCTGGGCGGCCTGCATCATTTCATGGGCTGGGACCGGCCGATCCTGACCGACTCGGGAGGCTATCAGGTGATGTCGCTCAGCGAACTGCGCAAGATGAGCGAGGAGGGGGTCAGCTTCGCGTCGCATCTCGACGGGTCGCGGCACATGCTGACGCCCGAGCGGTCGATGGAAATCCAGCGGCGGCTGGGGTCGGACATCGTCATGGCGTTTGACGAGTGCACGCCCTTCCCGGCGACGCATGACGTTGCGGCTGCGTCGATGGAGCGGTCGATGCGCTGGGCCAAGCGCTCGCGCGACGGGTTCGACAGCGGTGAAGCGCATGCCGAACGCTCGGCGCTGTTCGGCATCCAGCAGGGCTCGATGTTTGAGGATTTGCGCCGGGTGTCAGCGGACCAGCTCATTGACATCGGCTTCGACGGTTATGCAATTGGCGGCCTCGCGGTCGGCGAAGGGCAGGAGGCAATGTTCGCGGTGCTCGATTTCGCACCGGCAATGCTGCCCGCCGACTGCCCGCGCTATCTGATGGGGGTCGGCAAGCCCGACGACATCGTCGGCGCGGTGCAGCGAGGCATCGACATGTTCGACTGCGTGCTGCCGACCCGGTCGGGCCGCAACGGGCAGGCGTTCACGCATGACGGCCCGGTCAACATCAAGAATGCGCGGCACAAGGACGATGCCGGGCCGCTCGATTCCGATTGCGCCTGCCCGGTCTGTGCGACGTGGAGCCGCGCCTATCTGCATCATCTGATCAAGTCCGAGGAGATCCTCGGCGCGATGCTGATGACCGAGCATAATATCTGCTTCTACCAGCAGCTCATGCAGGGGTTGCGCGATGCGATTGGGGACGGGCGGCTGGACGGCTTCGCCAGCGCATGGGTCGGCCGGTATCGCGCCGACCGAGAGTAGCGAATCTGTAGCGCTCGCAGGTAGAATAGCGGACCTATCCAGCAGGAGCCCCCGCCGATGACCAATCCCAGCCCTTGGGCGCATCACCGCAGCGCCAGCATTGCCGATGATATCGACTTCGAGATCAAGGGTCAGGAGCTGCAATTCGTCGAAATCGAGCTCGATCCCGGCGAGAGCGCGGTCGCCGACGCCGGCGCGCTGGTCTGGAAGGACGCCAGCATCGGCATGACGACGGTGTTCGGCGACGGCAGCGGCGGTGGCGACGGCAGCTTCATGGGCAAGCTGCTCGGGGCCGGCAAACGCCTCGTCACTGGTGAGAGCCTGTTCACCACCGTGTTCACGCATCAGGGCAGCGGCAAGGCCCGCGTCGCGTTCGCGTCGCCGACGCCGGGGGCGATCCTGCCGCTGAAGCTGTCCGACTATGGCGGCACGCTGATCTGCCAGAAGGACAGCTTCCTTGCTGCGGCGAAGGGCGTGTCGATCGGTGTGCAGTTCCAGCGCAAGGTGATGACCGGCCTGTTCGGCGGCGAGGGTTTCATCATGCAGAAGCTCGACGGCGACGGGTGGGTGTTCGTGCAGATGGGCGGCACCGTTGTCGAGCGCGAGCTGGCGCCCGGGGAGCAGCTGCATGTCGATACCGGCTGTCTCGCCGCCTACACGCCGAGCGTCGATTTCGACCTGATCACGGCTGGCGGCGTGCGCAGCGTGCTGTTCGGCGGGGAAGGGCTGTTCTTCGCGCAGCTGACCGGGCCGGGGAAAGTGTGGATCCAGTCGCTGCCCTTCTCGCGGTTGGCCGGACGCATGCTCGCGGCGGCAGGATCGCGCGGCGGCAGCAACCGCGGCGAAGGCTCGGTGCTCGGCGGACTCGGCGACCTGATCGGCGGCAACGACTGAGTCCACGCGCCCCGGCGCGCTTGATGCCGGTCAATGCGCGGCCCCGGCGGCGGGCGCATCTGGAGGCCTTGCCGGGAAGGTCGCGGATGCAATTGGTCGTCGCAACATTGATGGTCGCCCTGACGGTGCTGATCCATCTCGCCGGGCTCGCGGTGCTCGTCGCGATTCTGCGCCGGCACCGGCAACGGGTGCCGCGCGAGATGCTGGTGCACCAGGCGGTGGCGATCCTCGTCGCGGCCTTCGGCCTGTTCGCGCTGCACTCGGTGGAAATCTGGAGCTATGCCTTTCTCTACTGGCGGCTGGGTGCCGTCGCGGGCTTCGAGGACGCGCTCTATTTCTCGACGGTAACCTATTCGACGATCGGCTATGGCGACATCGTGCTGCCGCGCGCCTGGCGCATCCTCGGCGCGATCGAGGGAGCGAATGGCATTATCCTGCTCGGCTGGTCGACAGCCTTCTTCATTTCGATCGTCGACCGGATCAAATTGGTCGAGCGCGAATATGAGCAGCTGTGAGCTGCGGCGACCCGCCGCTCGACAGCCGCCGCTGCGGCCCGCATAACAATCCGATGGCAACGGGTGAAGTGCGGTGGTTCAATCGGAAGAAGGGGTTCGGGTTCATCCGCCCCGACACCGGCCCGCGCGACGTGTTCGTGCATATTTCGGCGATCCAGCGGTCGGGCATGGAGTTTCTCGACGACGGCCAGCGCGTCGAATTCGAGCTCACGCAGACCGCCGACGGTCGGCTCTCCGCGCTGGGGCTTCGGTTGATCGAAAACAATGCCGTGGCCGATTGATCGCGCTAACTGCCGCATTAACCATATTTTTAGGGGATGGGGTCGAAAGGTCGGCGCATGAGTAAAACCGATTTCGCCAGTCTTCTGTGCTCGCGTCTGTGTCACGATCTCGTCAGCCCGGTCGGCGCGCTTTACAACGGCGTTGAGCTGCTTGCTGATGAGACCGATCCCGAGATGCAGCAACGCTGCCTCGAACTGCTGGCTGAAAGCGCGCGTCAGACCGCCAACAAACTGAAATTTTTCCGCCTTGCCTTTGGAGCCGCAGGCGGCTTCGGCGACGAGGTGGACACCCGCGAGGCGCAAGCGGCGCTGGAGGGGCTGTTCGCCGACCGGCGTGTCGCTGTCGAATGGCTGGTTGCGCCGGGCGCGCTGCCGAAGAGTGCGGTCAAGCTGCTGCTCAATCTGGCGATGGCGGCGGGTGACGCGTTGCTGCGCGGCGGGACGCTGAATGTGGCAGCCGAGACGCGCGGGGAGGCTGTCGAACTCGTTGTCCGCGCCGAAGGGCCGCGGTTGCTGCTCGATGCCGAGCTGCAGGCGGCAATGGAAGGGAAAGCGCAGCTCGCGAGCCTGTCGCCGCGCGCGGCAGCCGCCTATCTCGTCCACTGTCTCGCCGACGATGCGGGCGCGACACTGGTGGTGCGCCAGCCGAGCGACGGTGTGCTGGTGTTCGGGGTCACGCTGCCGGCGCTCGCCAAGGCGGCCTGATAGCTGAACGGCGGCTGCCGGTTCGGTTCATCGCGCATACAAGTCGAATCGGCGACAACAGCTCCCGGAGTTTATCAAGGGAGTGGCCCGATGCGCCGTTTGACCAAAACAATTCTTGCGACTGCAGCGGCAGCGACGCTGGCAACCGGCATGGCCGCACCGGCATCAGCGCGCGATTTTGGCGGGCGCTATTATGGTGGCCATCACCACGGCAGCGGTTTCGGCAACTTCCTTGCCGGCGCGCTGGTCGTCGGCACGGTTGCGGCCATCGCCTCCTCGGCGGCGCGCAAGGATCGCGGCTACGACCGCAGCTATCCGCCGCCCCCGCCCGGCTATGGCTATAACGAGAGCTTTGGCGACGACGACAACGGCCTGACGGCCTGCGCCGCGACCGCCGAGCGGGAAGCCCAGCGCTATACCCGCGACAATGCCCGCGTCGTCGATATCCGGGCGGTCGACAACAGCGGCCGCAACACCCGCTTCACCGGCCGCGTCGAGGTTGCTGACGATGGTTACAGTGGTGGCGGACGCCATGACAGCGCGCGGTTCACCTGCACCGCCGAATATGGCCGGGTGACCGGGTTCATCTTCGACGACGGCTTCGGCTACGCGTCCCGCTATTAAGTTCACCCAAGCCTGAATGGCGGCGTGCGGTTCCCCCGAACCGCGCGCCGTCTTTTTGTGTGGCGGCTGGAGCCTCGCATCAGGTTGATTTTCTCCCGCATTGGTCCGAAAGACGATCGATAGCCGCCCTGGGGGCAGGGCGGTGCGTGATGGGGGCTCCAATGCGCAAACTGACTGTGCTGCTCTTGTGTGCAGCGATGATGCCGGGCCGTGCGGCGGCCGGGCAGCTGGACATTTCGCTGTCCTCGACCGACCTTCATTTCAGCAAGTCGGCCGCAACGGGGCCGATCACGTCGGACGATCCCGGCTTCAAAGGCGGTTTCAACTTTCCGCTTGGCAGCCCTGTCGATGGTGGCTTTGCGGGCGCCAACTATGGCCAGCTGAAGGTCGGGACGATCGCCGACACCATCGACGGCCCCGTTATCAGCCAGAATGTCGGTACCCAGGTGGCGACCGCCCGCTTTGCCGACTCGGCCCTGTTCGCTGCGCCTCCGGTTGTGTCGGGCGGCTTTCTGACCTTCTCCTTTACGATCGACGGAACCGAATACGGCGATGCCAGCGATATCGGCGAGTCGGCTGGCGAATTCCGGTTCGACCTGTCGATTTCGCAGAATGGCAGCGAAATCGGGTCGTTCAGCGCATCGCGCGACCGGCTTACGGTTGGGCCATTGTCGCTCGACAGCCCGTTCGACAATTTCTCGGTCCAGCGCAATGGCCAGAATGTGGCGATCCAGTCGGCTGCCGACCTGTTTGCGACATGGACGGTGACCGTGCCGTTTGTCGCTGCCGACGGCGCTCTGTCCTTCGACGCCTTTGCCAAATGTCGCTCGCACTACGGTTTCGGGGTGCCGATCAACCCCAGCGACGGCAGCAAGTGCGATGCGACCCACACGATCACCTGGGGCGGCGTCGTCGCGTCGCTGAACCAGAATGGCCAGGCCTTCACTGGCCTCAGCTTGATCGGCAGCAACGGCTTCAACTATGCGCTCGGCTTCGGTCAGCAGCCGGCCCCGGCACCCGAACCGGCTGCGCTTGCGCTGTTCGGCCTGGGCCTCGCGGGCGTCGGTTTGCGCCGCCGCTACCGACTCGCCCGCTGAATTGGCCGGGGTCGCTGGACCCCGCGCCGGATTTTTGGCAGAGGGGCGCATGTCAGTCGCTCCCCAAAACGCCATCCTCATTCTCGACTTCGGCAGCCAGGTCACCCAGCTTATTGCAAGGCGGGTGCGCGAGGCCGGGGTCTATTGCGAAATCGTGCCGTTCAGCAGCGGCGAGGCGGCGCTCGAGCGGCTGAAACCGCGCGGCGTGATCCTGTCGGGAAGCCCCGCCTCGGTCAGCGAGGATTTCTCGCCGCGCGCGCCGCAGGCGGTGTTCGATGCGGGCGTTCCGGTGCTTGGCATCTGCTACGGCGAGCAGACAATGTGCGCGCAGCTCGGCGCGACGGTAACGCCGTCCGACCACCGTGAGTTCGGACGCGCTTTCGTCGATGTCGTCGAGCCGTCGGCGCTGTTTGACGGGGTCTGGTCGCCCGGCGAGAGCCATCAGGTGTGGATGAGCCACGGCGACCGGATCGAATCGATGCCCGAGGGGTTCAAGGTCACCGCGCGCACCGAAGGCGCGCCCTTCGCGGCCATCGCTGACGAGGCGCGGCGTTTTTACGGCATCCAGTTCCATGCCGAGGTCGCGCACACGCCCGACGGCGGCAAGCTCATCGCCAATTTCGTACGGCGGATCGCCAGCTGCCCGGCCGACTGGTCGATGGCGGGGTTCCGCGAGGCGAAGATCGCCGAAATCCGCAAGCAGGTCGGCAAGGGCAAGGTTATCTGCGGCCTGTCGGGCGGAGTCGATTCGGCGGTTGCCGCCGTGCTGATCCATGAGGCGATCGGCGAGCAGCTGACCTGCGTGTTCGTCGACCATGGCCTGATGCGGCACGGCGAGGCCGAAGAGGTCGTGACGCTGTTTCGCGACAGCTACAACATCCCGCTCGTCCATGTGGAGGCAAGCGACCTGTTTCTGGGTGGCCTCGCCGGGGTCACCGATCCCGAGGCCAAGCGCAAATTCATCGGCGGCGCGTTCATCGAGCTGTTCGAGGCCGAGGCGAAGAAGATCGGCGGCGCGGATTTTCTCGCGCAGGGCACCCTCTATCCCGACGTCATCGAAAGCGTGTCGTTCACTGGCGGCCCGTCGGTGACAATCAAGAGCCACCACAATGTCGGCGGCCTGCCCGAGCGCATGAACATGCAGCTCGTCGAACCTCTGCGCGAACTCTTCAAGGACGAGGTGCGTGTGCTCGGCCGCGAGCTCGGGCTGCCCGAGGCCTTCGTCGGCCGCCACCCGTTCCCCGGGCCAGGCCTCGCGATCCGCATCCCCGGCGAGGTCACGCGCGACAAATGCGATATCCTGCGCAAGGCCGACCGCATCTATCTGGAGGAAATCCGCAAGGCGGGCCTGTACGATGCGATCTGGCAGGCGTTTGCCGTGCTGCTGCCCGTCAAGACCGTCGGCGTGATGGGCGACGGCCGCACCTACGACTTCGTCTGCGCCCTGCGCGCCGTGACCTCGGTCGACGGCATGACGGCAGACATCTACCCCTATGACGCGAGCTTCCTGAGCGCGGTCGCCACGCGGATCGTCAATGAAGTGAAGGGCATCAACCGGGTGGTGTACGACTATACGTCGAAGCCGCCGGGCACGATCGAGTGGGAGTGATGCTACCCTGAACACCCCGAATCGCGCTTTGAGACCGCGCGAGTCACTTTGGGGAAACATTCCGCACTGAGGATCGGCAGGCATGGAAACCATCGGTGGTGATCTTCGCGAAATGCAGCGTACGCCGCTGCACGCGTCGCATGTCGAAGCGCTGCGGGAGGCAGGGAAGGCGGTGTTCTATGCGAAGGGCGAGACCCTTGCGCGCACGGGCGATCCGATGGACCGCTTCACCTATGTCGAGGACGGCGAGATCGAAGTCGTCAATCCATTCACCGACGAGCGGCATTTGCCGTCGACGCTGGGACCGACCCAGTTCATGGGCGAAATCTCTTTTCTCGACGGCGGTGCCTGGTCGCTGCAGATGCGCGCGGCGCGCGACACGCATGTTATCGAAGTGCCGCGCGAGGCGATGCTGACGCTGATGGCGCAGATCCCCGAGATGTCCGACATCATCATCACGGTGTTCTCGGCCCGCCGCCGCCGCCAGCTTGACGACCGCGACAGCAGCCTGCGGCTGATCGGCGAAGAGGAAAGCCGTGAAGTGCGGCGCATTGCTGAGTTCGCAAGCCGCAACCGGATCCCGTTCACCTCGCTGCCGCTCGGCAGCGCCGAGGCCGACGAGACAGCAGCCAGCTGCTCGATCTCGGCGGCCGAACCAGCGGTCATTTTCGGCCGCGACAATGTCGTCACCGACCCGACGCCTGACAAGGTCGCGCGCCTCCTCGGCCTCAATCGCGATCTCGTCGACAATGAACGGTTCGACGTCTTAATCGTCGGCGGCGGTCCGGCGGGGGTCGCAGCCGGTGTCTATGCCGGTGCGGAGGGCCTCTGCGCGCTCGTCGTCGAGGACGTTGCAGTCGGCGGCCAGGCGGGCACCTCAAGCCGCATCGAAAATTACATGGGCTTCCCGACCGGGATCTCCGGGGCCGACCTGGTGTGGCGCGGCGAAGTCCAGGCGATGAAGTTCGGCACGCGCTTTGCCATGCCGCGCCGCGTCACCGCGCTGGAAAAACTCGAGGACGGCAGCTTCTGCGCGACCTTCGACATCGGCGAGCGGGTGCGGGCCAATGCCGTGGTCGTCGCGACAGGGGTGCAGTACCGCCGCCTGCCGATCGCCGGGCTCGCGCGCTTCGAAGGCGCAGGGGTCTATTATGCCGCGACCGAAGTCGAGTCGCGCTATTGCCGGGGTACCGAGGCGATCATCATCGGCGGCGGCAATTCGGCGGGTCAGGCAGCGATGTATCTGAGCCGGTCGGCGAAATGCGTTCGCCTGCTGGTGCGCGGACCGTCGCTGGCCACCTCGATGTCCAGCTATCTGTCGAGCCGCCTCGAAGCGGACCCTGCCATCTCGATCGAATATGAGTCCGAGGTATCGGCGCTGCATGGCAGCGAGCACCTGGAAGGGGTGACGATCCGCTCGATCGCGACCGGGGAGACGCGAGATATCAAAACGCGCGCGCTGTTCGTGATGGTCGGCGCAGCGCCCAACACTGACTGGCTGACCGACCTCGTCACCCTGGACTCAAAGGGTTTCGTGGTGACGGGCCGCGACGCCGGCGCGACTTCGCCTTATGCCACGTCCTGCCCGGGGATTTTTGCAGTGGGCGACGTGCGCGCGGGGTCGGTGAAACGCGTCGCGTCGTCGGTCGGAGAAGGGTCCGTCGTGATCTCGACCGTCTGGTCCTACGTCAACGACCCGTCCGACGCCTGACGCGAAGGCGCATCGACCGATCAGTGCGCTGCGGTTTGCATCGCGCCTGGGGGCTCTGGCTGCATCGGCGGCATGTGGCAGCTGCCACCGCAGCCGCGCCGCCGCATCTGGTTGGTCAGTTCCAGCGATTTGTCCGGGCCGAGCGATGTCGCTTCTTCGATGTCGAACTGGGCGTTGCGCGTCCGTGAGGCCACGATCGCACCGGCGATCGGCGAGAGGCCTGACAGCGGTGCGGTGCGAACGATCGCACCGCCGAATTTGCCGGGAAACAGCTTGGCGATCATACATTGCCGCATTTCAGAGCTGCGCGCAGGGCTGGGCGGGCCGACGGCGGCGGAGCGGCATTCAACCATCATCGCTGCGAATTGCGGCTGCGTCCCATGCACCGCCATCATTTCGTCCATCGTGACGATCGACGCCCGGCTGGAGAGCGAGCGCGCATCGGCGCATGTCGCGGCGTCCATATAATCCAGCCCGTCGAACATCCAGAATTGCAGCAGCCGGTAGCGGTGCGGCGCGCGGGCCTTTAACAGGACCGGCAGGTAGCGATAGGCGGTGGCGCTTTCGGCGAAATCCTCGTCAAGGTTGGTCGTCGCATATTGCGACACACTGCGGTGCTTCACGGTCTCGTTCGTGCCCAGCCGGGCGTCGGCCCAAATGGCATTCTGCCAAGTGCTCCTGGCATCAAACAGATCCTGCTGCGACCGCATGAAATCATGGGCGAGTTCGTGAAAAATCGCCACGCGACGGAACGGGCGATAGCGTTCTTCCCAGAGACCGCCGACCCGGATGCCCACTTTGCGGTCGGGGGCGCTGATCGCCACGAGCGACGTCTGCGGTACGCTGAGCAAACCGGCGAAGCGTTCGACGCGACCGTCCCGAAGCAGGGGTCGATAGAGGCCCGGCTGGAACGGGAGCAGCGCTGGCGGAAAGTCATGCAAGGCGGCAATGACGACGTCGAGTTCCGAGGCGGTCCACGGCGTCGTGCCGGGAGATGCAAAATAGGAGGCGTTGAACTGGTAGCGGACGATCAGATACAGCAGCCGCACACCGATGCCGGAGCCGAACACCTCGTCGGCGGCACAGGCAACCGACCCGCAGCTTGGTTTGCGGTGGTCGGCGTTTCCGGGCATGTCCCGCGTGAGCCGTGCGAAGGCGTCCACCAAAACTTGCGGTTGCCGGTCGAAATCGAAGCCACGGATGCGTGCGGAAATATGCGGCGACAACACGCTTTGATCGTCGAGCGCGGAGAGCAGGCCGCGATCTTCAAGCTGGTTGGGCGTAAGGCAGGTGGCGATGCCGGGCCAAATATCCTCGACCGTCGTCGGGAACGCGACGTCGAGCGAGAAGACTTCCAGGGAGTCGGAACCGGCACCGGAGGTCAGGTTGTGGCTCTGCTCTACCCGCCTGTGTTTGGCATACCAAAAGCCGCCCGCCAAAATGGTGAGGAGAAGGGCCAGTCCAAGCGCCAGCAGCGCGCGACGGCTCGTGTTCAAGGCGAAAGCCACAACACATCTCCCCCACGCGTGCGGCCTGTTCACCGGCAGCTTCCGCGCGATTGGTTCCCACTTACACAAACTCGGGAACAAGTGCGACTGTCCAACGTTGTCATATCTTTTGCAACCCGTCCTTTTGGCCGGGGTTTGGTCACACAATTCCCATCGCGCGCACCTTGGCGCGTGGATGGATTTCGCTTTGCGACAGCACGGTCGTCGTCGGGCGGATGCGCTCCATGATCAGGCGGACGTAGACGCGGCTGGAGGGGCTGGTCAGCAGGCAGGGGGTTTCGCCTTGCGCAGCGAGCCGGTCGAAGGTTTCGCGGACCGCGCCGACGAAGGCCTGCAAGACGGTCGGGGCCATGACGAGCTGCCGGTCGTCGCCATTGCCGACGATGCTGTCGGCGAAGCGGTCCTCCCATTCGGGAGACAGCGTCACGATCGGGATCATCCCGTCACGGGCGCAGGACATTGAAATCTGCCGGGCAAGGCGGCTGCGCACATGCTCGACGAGGTGAATCGGGTTCTGGGTGTGACCCAACCCTTCGGCGATGCCTTCGAGAATGGTCGGCAGGTCGCGGATCGAGACTCCTTCGGTGAGCAGCCGCTGCAGAACCCGCTGGATACCGGACACGGCGATGCGCTGCGGCACGAGGTCGGCGATGAGCTTCTGCATTTCTTTCGACTGATCGGCGAGCAGCGTCTGCGTGTCGGCATAGGACAGCAGGTCGGCGATATTGTCTTTGACGACCTCGACGAGATGCGTGGCGATGACCGTCGAGGCATCGACGACGGTGAGGCCGCGGAATCCGGCCTCCTCGCGCAGCGACGGGTCGATCCAAAGCGCGGGGAGGCCGAAGGCCGGTTCGCGCGTCTCTTCGCCGGGCAGGTCGGTCTGGTCATCGCCCGACTGCAGGACCATGAGCCGGTCGGCTCGAAGTTCGCCGCGACCGACCTCCGTCTCCTTCAGGTAGATGATATATTCCTCGGGCTGCAGCGCGAGATTGTCGAGGATGCGGGTCGACGGCAGCACGAAGCCCAGATCGAGCGCGAGCTGCTTGCGCAGCGCGCGAACCTGGTCTTCAAGCCTGTGTTCGGCCTTGGCATCGCTGACCAGCGGCAGCAGCGCATAGCCGATTTCGATACGCATCGGATCGACAGCCATCGCGGCCGACAATGGCTCTTCCTCGACCGTGACGGACTGCTGTTCGGCATGGGCGGCAGCGCTGGCAGCCCCGTCGCGGCTCTTCGCGAGACGATAGGCAAGCGCCATGCAGGCGACACCCAGCGTCGCAAACGGCAGCATCGGCAGGCCGGGCAGCAGCCCCAGCGTCAGCAGCAGGCCGCCCGACATCGCGATGGCCTTCGGCTCGCGCGACAGCTGCTGCGCGATCGCCGCTTCGGCGCGCCCTGCGACGCCGCCCTTGGTCACCAGCATACCGGCAGCAACCGAGACGACGAGCGCCGGGATCTGGCTGACGAGGCCGTCGCCGACGGTCAGGATCGTGTAGCTGTGGAAGGCCGTGCCGACATCAACGCCGTGCACCGCGACGCCGACGATCAGTCCGACGACGATGTTGATGCCGGTGATCAGCAAGCTTGCCACGGCGTCGCCGCGTACGAACTTCGAGGCGCCGTCCATTGCGCCGAAAAAGCCGCTCTCGGCTTCGAGCTCGGTGCGGCGCTCGCGCGCCTGCGCCTCGTTGATCAGGCCCGAACCCAGGTCGGCGTCGATCGCCATCTGCTTGCCGGGCATCGCATCAAGGCTGAACCGCGCGGCGACTTCGGCGATGCGGCCCGCGCCCTTGGTGATGACGATGAAGTTGATGATGACGAGAATCGCGAAGATCGTCAGGCCGATCACGGTGTCGCCGCCCATCAGGAACTCGCCGAAGGCCGCGATGATGCCGCCGGCCGCATGCGTGCCTTCATGACCGTGGCCGAGGATTAACCGTGTCGAAGCAAGGTTGAGGCCGAGCCGCAGCATCGTCGCGATGAGCAGGATCGTCGGGAAGGCCG
The DNA here is from genome assembly GCA_943370355.1 of Sphingomonas paucimobilis. Lineage (GTDB taxonomy): Bacteria > Pseudomonadota > Alphaproteobacteria > Sphingomonadales > Sphingomonadaceae > JADCGM01. Next base: position 24,797 of record CALRQP020000020.1, on the reverse strand, counting down.
ACAGCTGCAGCGGCTTTTCGATGAACAGCGCCGTCATCAGGATCATCACCGAGAAGGTGATCGACAGCGCGAGCCCGAAATCGAGCAGCCAGCCGGGTAACGGCACGATCAGCATGACGATGATCGCGACCACCGATCCGGCGAGGCCGAGATCGCGCAGCGACGCGCGCCCGAAGGTGACTTTGCCGGCGGGGGCGGGGAGGGCAGCAGTCCCCATCGTCACATCGCCATCGCGAGCATGTCATTGCCGCCCGGGGCGGGCACGTTGACGCCCGAGGCGCAATATTCGTTGAGCTTGTTGCGCATGGTGCGGATCGAGATGCCGAGCAGACGCGCGGCATGGGTGCGATTGCCCGCGCAATGCTTGAGCGTGTCGATGATCAGGTCGCGTTCGACATCGGCAACCGTGCGGCCGACGAGCTGGGCGACGTTGGCCCCGGCTTCGTTGCTTGCCGTGCGGCCCGACAGCGGCGTGCCGTCGGCCAGCATGATGTCGCTTGCGGCGATCGAGTTCCCGGCCGCGAGCAGCACCGCGCGGTGCATCGAATTCTCCAGCTCGCGGACATTGCCTGGCCAGGGATGGGCGCGAAGCGCGGTCAGCGCGCTATCATCGAGCGTGCGGAACGGCAGATGGTTCAGGTCGGCGAATTTCTTCGCGAAGTGCATCGCCAGCGGGCGAATGTCGCCGGGCCGATCGCGAAGCGCGGGCATCTTCACGTTGACGACGTTCAGCCGGTACAGAAGGTCCTCGCGGAATGTGCCCGCGCGCACGGCCTCGGCCAGGTCGCGGTTCGAGGTCGCCAGGACGCGAATATCGACGGGGACCGAGGCGGTGCCGCCAACCCGGTCGATGCGGCGCTCCTGCAGTGCACGCAGCAGTTTGGCCTGCAGGCGCACGTCCATTTCGCTGATTTCGTCGAGCAGCAGTGTGCCGCCGCTGGCTTCCTCGAAGCGGCCGACGCGGCGGGCAACAGCTCCGGTGAACGCGCCCTTCTCATGACCGAAGAGTTCGGATTCGAGCAGCGCTTCGGGGATCGCCGCGCAGTTGACGGCGACCATCGGTTTGGCAGCGCGCGGCGAGCGCAGGTGGATCTCGCGGGCAATCACTTCCTTGCCGGTGCCGCTCTCGCCGGTAATCAGGATCGACGCTTCCGACTTGGCGACGGCGCGCGCCAGTTCGAGCGCGCGCAGCATTGCCGGGTCGGCTGCGACGAGTTCGGCCTCTTCCTCGGCGAAGGCCGCGATGACCGCCGCGATCATTTCGGCGTTGGGCGGCAGCGGCACATATTCGCGCGCCCCGGCGCGGATCGCGGCGACCGCTGCGTCGCGGTCATTCTCGACACCGCAGGCGACAACTTCGGCAGCGATGCGCTCCGACCGGAGCTGGCGGATGAAGTCCGCGATCGGCAGCCGCACGTCGATCATGACGAGGTCGGCACCCGCGCGGCGCAGCATGCCGAGCGCGGTTTCCCCATCGGGCGCATGATTGATGCGCGCACCGGCCTGGGCCGCAAGACGCGAGGCCTCGGCGAGTTCGGTGCCGAGGCGGCCGACGATGAGCAGGCGAACGGACATGCGGGTCATTCCTTCAAGGGGCCGGTCAGGCGCGCGTCGACTTGACGATCTCGGTCATCGAGACGCCGAGCTGGTCATCGACGAGGACGAGTTCGCCCCGCGCCACGAGCCGGTCGTTGACATAGACATCGACAAGTTCGCCGATGCGCCGGTCGAGTTCGACGACGGCACCGCGCTGCAATTGCTTGAGCGTGCCGACGTCCATGACCGCGCGGCCGAGCACGGCCCGGACATGGACGGGGACGTCGAGCAGCGGGCCGATGCCGAGCATGGGGGCTTCAACGGGTGCGAAATCGACCGGCAGGGGTTCGATGCCGTCCATCTGCTCGAGCGCGGGGAAGTCGGTCATGGCATTCAAATCCTTCACGCGGTCATCCACTGGCGAACCAGCGTCGCCGCTTCGGCGGCATTGTCGGAGGCAAGCTCACCGGCCTTGCGCACGATCGTGGCGCGCAGGTTGCCGGACTCGCGTTCGGCATCGACGGCCTGTTCAAGCGCGGCGACCGATTGCGGGGTCGGCACGGGGCTGCCGGTCAGCTGGATCGGTTCGGAGCTGGATGCCGCGGGCGAGGGCAGGCGGTCGCGCAGCAGGCGGGTGATCATCCAGATGCCGGCGAGCAGCAGGCCGCCCATCATCAGCACGCGGGCGAGGCTGAACAGCTCGCCGGTGGGGACCGACCAGCCTGCCGACGCGTCAAGGTCGGTCGGCGTTGCGAATTTCATGCTGTCGACGGTGATCCGGTCGCCGCGCGCGGCATCGAAGCCGACCGCCGTCTCGACGAGCCGCTGCAGGCGCTGGATTTCCGCAGGCGTCCGCGGCTTCCAGGTTTCGCCGTCACGGATGCCATCGACCATCACCGAGACGCTCAGCTTGCGAATGGCACCGGCAGGCCGGATGCGTGTGCGGTCGGTCTTGCTGTTGTCATAGCTGGTTTCCTCGGAGCGCTGGTTGGCCTGGCTCTTGCGCGCATCGCCGCCGACACCCGGCTGCTTGTTCTCAGGCAGCTGCGACGACACCGACGCAGCGCCCCCAAGCACGCCATTGGTTTCGTCCGAATTGTCGGTGTTCTCGACCGAGGTCGTCTTGGCGATCACCTGGCCTTCGGGATCGAAAATCTGTTGTTCCTCACGAATCTGGTCGGGATCGAGATCGACGGCGACCTCGGCACGTACAAGCCCGGTACCGACGGCACGCTCGAGCAGCGTTTCGACATTTTCGCGCAGCTGGTTCTGCAGCGCCGTACGGCGCTCGTCCGAGGCGCCGGCGCCGCCATCGGCGGGGTCACCGGCGCGGGCGAGCAGCGCGCCGGTCTGGTCGATGACCGAAATACGCTCGGGCGCGAGGTCGGGGACCGCCGACGACACGAGGTAACGGATCGCCTCGACCTGCGTTGCGCCAAGCCGGCCCTGCGTGCGCAGCTGCACCGATGCGGTTGCCGGACGCGCTTCGGTTGCGAACAAGGGGCGGTCGGGCATTACGACATGCACACGCGCCTTGCTCACGCGCTCAAGGCTCTCGATGGATTTCGACAGTTCGCCTTCGATGGCGCGGGTCTGATCGATCTTCTCGCGCGATGCCGAGAGCCCGAAGGGCGCTTCCGCATCAAGCACTTCATAACCGATCTTCCCCGCGACGCGGTCGGCCGCGAGCGTCATACGGAGCGAGGCGAGCTGGTCGGCCGGCGCGAGCACTGCGGTGCCGTCCGGCGACAGCTGGTAGGGGACACCCTGACCGGCGAGCTTTTCGGCGATCGATTGCGCACTGGCCGGGTCGAGCTCGGTGAACAGATAGCCCATCGGCCCGGTCGTCTCGCGCATCGCCAGTGCGGCGAAGCCGGCGACGAGCAGTGCTGCGACTCCCGCCATGGCGGCGATCCGCGCCCAACCCATTTGGCGGACAAAGGCTTTTACAGGTTCCAACTGCGGTCTTTCCTACGATTCCCAGCGTGCGGGGCTGGCGAGTGGGTAGGGACCGGGCAGTGAAGTGGGGTTTAATCGGGGGCAGCAATTACCCACCAGATCGGCAGTAATTGCCGGGTTGGGCGGGCGTCAAAGGCCCGCCGAGGCAAGGCTGGTCAGAATGGCGCTGCGCCGTTCCTCGGCAGAGGCCTGAAGTCCCCCCGTCTGCCAGTCGGCGCGAATGTCACCGGGCTGAAGCCCGGCTTCGCCTTCGACATCGACGCGGATGCCGGCGCCGATCCGGTCGACGGCCGCGCTGGCGAGGGTCCGAACGGCCTCGACCCTTTCGGGTGCGACGGTGAGGCGGAGTACCGGCTGGCCAACCGCCTGGCGCACAGCGTCGCCAATCAGCTTGGCAAGCGCTGCGTCAGTGTCGCGTGTGTGACCGGCGAGATGGTCGCCGATCGCCAGAGCCAGATTCGCAGCTTCGGCCGAAAGCTCGGCGATCAGTCGGTCGATCTGTGCGCCTGAGTCGCGCAGCGCCGTCTCGATCGCGCGCGTCGCAGCGGCGTGTGCGGCGTCTGCTTCGGCTCGTGCGGCCGCATAGCCGGCATCGAACCCCTCGGCGCGGGCGATTGCGACATCGGCCTCATGCTGCGGATCGATCGCGACCGCCGGGGCGGGCGCGGCAAGGTCGAGCCACTGCAGCTGGCTGACGGCACCGGCCATCAGATCAGCACTTCATCGCCATCGCCGCTGTCGGCGAGCGCGATTTCGCCGCGATCCGCCAGCGATTTGGCGACGCGAACGAGGTTTGACTGGGCGTCCTCGACGTCGCGCAGCCGGACCGGGCCGAGTGCGGCCATCTCCTCGCGCAGCAGCTTGCCCGACCGTTCGGACATGCCCGAGAAGAACAGATCCTTGAGCTCTTCGGGTGCACCGCGCAGCGCCAGCTTGAGATCGGCGCGATCGGCATCGCGAAGCACCGACTGGATCGCCTGCGGCGTGAGCCGCGACAGGTCCTCGAACGTGAACATCAGCGCACGGATTTTCTCCGCCGATTCGGGCGCACGGCCTTCGAGCGCGGTGAGCAAGGACTCTTCGGTCGAGCGGCTGAACGCGTTGAATACTTCAGCCATCGCCTCATGCGGATCGCGCTTCTGCGTGCGGGCGAGATTGGTCATGAATTCGGCGCGAAGTGTTTGCTCGATCTCGTTGAGCACGTCCTTCTGCACCGTTTCCAGTTTCAGCATCCGCGCGATGACTTCGATCGCCAGTTCGTTGGGCAGTTCGGTCAGCACGCGCGCGGCATGATCCGCCTTCAGCTTGTGCAGGATGACCGCAACGGTCTGCGGATATTCATTGCGCAGATAGGAGGCGAGCACCGCCTCGTTCACATTGCCGAGCTTGTCCCACATCGTACGGCCATAGGGGCCGCGCACGTCTTCCATGATCGACTTGACCTTCTCGGGCGGCAGCGCCGCGAGCAGCAGCCGTTCGGTCGTCTCGAAGGAGCCGTTGAAATTGGACACACCGCCGAGTTCGGCGCTGAACTGACTGCACAGATATTCGGCGACGGGGCCGGGTGTGCGGCCCAGCGATGAGATGGCGGCCGAGAGTTCCTTGACCTCATCCTCGGCGAGCTGCGCCCAGATCGGCCCGCCATGCTCTTCGCCAAGCGCGAGCATCAGCGCAGCAGCGCGCTGCATGCCGGTATAGCGGCGCAGTTCGGGCGGTTCGGCGAGAGGCAGTTTCATGCGAGCATCCAGCTAGGCAGTTATTGCCCGCTTCCTGCCTGCCCGCCGGTTTACGCCGGGTTAGCTCCCGAACCGCTAGATGCGCTGCGGTCATGACGATGAATGTCCTGTCGGGAAGTGCGGCCTATGTGCTGCTGGGCGGCGCTTTGTCGTCGAGCAGCTCCGTGGCTACGACGGACAGCGGCGACATCCTGACCGCGGCGGTCGGGATCGCCAAGGCGCAGTTCACGACGCCGGCCGCAACAGCACCCTGGGAAACGACCCAACCCTCGGCCCGCGCCGATACCGTTCTCAAGCTCAAAAGCCTGATCGATCCGCCCGACTCGGCGAACAAGGATCTTGCCGCGACCTTCGCGCTCTACAAGGCGCTCGACCGGCTGCACACGCTCGCGGCCGGCGCGGCGAAGGCGGGCCTTTCAGACGGCAGCCGCGCGGCGATGGCGGCGCGCTTCACGAGCGGCCTCGCGGAAGTGCAGGGCTTCATCGCCGGGGCCGATGTCGAAAAGCTGCGGCTGGGATTTGGCAGTCCGCAATGGAACCTGCAGTCGGTGGCGCTTCCGAAGACCGCCGCATCGGTGAAGGGCAAGGGCGTTGCCGATGCCCGCGAGAGCGCGCTGACCGGTCTGATCGGGGTGACGTCGCTCAGCGTGAAGCTGACCAAGAGCGGTCGGACCGACACGGTCATCGTGCCGCTTGACGGCGGTGCGCCCACGCTCGACCGAGTGGCCGCAGCCCTCAACAGTGCGATGTCCTCGATCCAGCTGACTAAAGCAGATGGGACGCCACAGACCACCCCGGACGGTCTCCCCATTGCCCGTTATCTCTCGCAATTCGCGGTCGAGAAGCAGCCCGACGGCAAATGGGGCCTGTCGCTGTCGGGAGTCTCGACCGAGACCGTCAGCCTCGATCAACCCGATGCGGGGAACGCCGTCGTCGTCGCAACGGGTACGACGATGCTCGACGCGCCGGGCAGGGCACGTGTGCTGCGGTTCGATGTCGGCGACGACAAATTGCAGCCGCATGCCATGGCAACGATCAATGCGACAGACCGCGATGCGTCGGCGCGGGCCAAGCTCCAATCGACGGCGAAGACGGCTCCTGCGCCCGTGATGGCAGCAACCCGTGCATCGAGCGTCGTGGTCTCGCCCGACGGGTCGAGCTTCGTCATTGGGACGAGTGCCGGCGACATGGGCGCGCATTTATCCGATGGCCGCGACCGGCTGGTGCTGACCAAGCTCGACAGCGAAGGTCGGACGCTTTGGCAGCGGACGCTCGGCGGCACGGGTCCCACCGATGGCGCATCGGTGGCGCTTGCGCCCGACGGCGGCGTGATCGTGGCCGGATCGACCACCGCGAAACTGACCTCGCTCGACCAGCTGAACGGCAAGGATGCCTTCGTTGCTGGCTTCGCCGTAGACGGTACACCGCGCTTCACGACGCAGCTCGACAGCCGCGCCGAGGACGGCGCGACGGCGCTCGCGGTCGGAGGCGACGGCAGCATCTATGTCGGCGGAACGGTCAGCGGGGCTTTGCCGGGCCAGACGGGTGCCGGGGCCCAGGATGGCTTCGTCACACGACTCAATGCCGACGGAAAAATCTTGGCACGCGCCCAGTTCGGCGGGTCCGGCAAGGACGGCGTCGCCGCTTTGGCAATCGGGGCGGATGGGACTGTACTCATCGCATCCAATGAGGATGGGCAAGCCATGTTGCGCGGCGCCGACCCGGCTACGCTGGCGATTGGCGACGTTGTTTCACTGGGTGCTGGTCGTGCAGCATCGATTGCTGTCGATGCCGCGAGCGGGGCCATCGCCATTGGCGGCTCTTCGGCTGGTGACGGCACGGTCACGCAGCTCGATGCGCAACTTTCGGTCCTGAACAAAAGCCTGCTCGCTTCGGCCAAGGACGATCGGGTCGACAGCCTGACCTGGCTTGACGGCGAGTTGTTTGCGGCCGGGCGGAGCAGTGGCGATCTGGGCGGCAATGCGATCGGCGCGACCGACGGATTTGTTGCGAGGATCGGCAGCGATGGGGCGGTCGGAGACATCCAACGATTTGGTACGATCGGCGGCCGGACCGAGCCGGTCACGGTCGCGGCAGCGCCCAAAGGGGCAGCGGTACTCGGGGCGATCGGCCTGCATCGCGGCGCATTGAACGCGCCTGAGTCGATGGCGCTGACCGCCCAGACGAATGTCCGCACCGGGGACAGCTTCCGCCTGCGCGTCGGCACGGGCGCCCTCCGCACCGTCACCATTGCCGAAAATGAGACGATGGCGAGCCTCGCCAAGAAGGTGTCGCTGCTGCTCGGCACGGCAGGTAAAGCGACCGCGCTTTCGCTGTCCGCGGGCACGACGCTCAAAATCGAAGCGTCGAAGACCGCACGGATCGAAGTGCGCGCCGGCCCCGATGGCCAGGATGCACTGTCGAAACTGGGCCTTGCCCCCGCCCAGCTCGAACAGCCGAAGATATCGGCAGGCGGGAAGACGCCCATCGTAACACCCGGCGGCACGTTCAGCCTCGATCTCGACCGCGCGCTGTCGCTCGGCAAGGTGAGTGACGCGACGTTCGCACAAACCCGGATCGAGGCCGCGATGTCGACGATCCAGAGCGCGGCGCGCTCGCTCTACTGGAGCGACACCAAGGCGCAGATCGTCAACGACGCCGCGCTGCACCGGTCGGGAAGCGCCCCGCCCGGCGCGTCGGCCAAGCTCAAAAATTATCAGCAGGCGCTCGCGCGGCTGACCGCCATGAACACAGGAACAAGTCTATGAAAAACAGTGGAATTGGGTTGCTGGATTCGCTGGCTGCGTCGATGCAGACCCTGGTCAAGCGCCAGTCGGTCATCGCTGAGAATATCGCGAATGCGGATACGCCCGGCTACCGCGCGCGCGTCGTTCCGGACGACTTCGCCTCGAAGCTGCCGGGGCCGGGTGTCGCGCTGTCCGACCGGATGGTCGCCTTGGGCGCCAAGCCGATTGCCAGCATTGGCAGCGGGGTGAAGTTCGGCTCGTCGGACGTCAAGCCGAACGGCAACAGCGTGTCGCTGGAAGATGAAATGCTCGCGCTTGGCCGCGTCCAGAGCGACTATGCGACGGCATCGAGCCTCTACAAGAAGAGTGTCGGCCTGCTGAAAATCGCGCTCGGCAAGGGCGGTGCTTAAACCCTTGAGTTGATAACCAACGAGCCTGGGCGACGGAACGGCACGACGCCGCCGCGGCCATAGGGATTGGCGGGCTCGGACGCGCGGGCAATCGTGCCCAGCAGGTCCTCGACCGCCCGGCGACGGTGCTCTAGCTGGCGTGCGCTCGCATCGGCGACATCGGCGAGCATGCGCAGCGCGTCGGCGAGCGCCGCCGGATCGCCATCGAGCGACCCCGCGTCGCGCACGGCGCGGGTCGCGGCGGTCAGCCGGTCGGCAAGTCGCGCCTTTTCCGCAGCCAGCGAACGCATCGCAGCAGCCGGTGTCCCGGCCGCCAGCGCTTCCGCTTCCCGCCGCATCGTGGTCGCGAGATCGCCGACCAGTCCCATGGTTTCGTTGTAGAGGCTCATGGGCGTTGTCCTGCCATGCGCGCAATCTCGGCCTCGACCGATTTTGCGATGCCGATGCCGCCATTGCGGCCGATCATGTCGCCGACGCGCTCGGCGAGCATGCCCCGGTAGATGTCTTCGCCCGGGCCGCCGCCGAAGCTGTCGCTTTGCGGCATGCTCTCGAACATATGTTTGACGAGCTGCCCGGCAAGGACAGCCTCAAACTCATGCGCCGCCTTGGTGCCTGGCGTCGCCGGTGCGGGCGGGATGGGAAGCCGTGAAACGGGTGCGATGGGATCGGACATCAGAACACCTCGATTTCGGCCTGAAGGGCACCAGCTGCGCGCAGCGATTGCAGAATAGTAATCAGGTCGCGCGGCGCGACGCCGAGGGCATTCAATCCGCCGACCAGATCCTTGAGTGACGCACTGCCGTCGATGACGGCCATCGACTTGCCCGAGCCGTCGTCGATGTTGATGGCACTGCGTGGTAGCACAACCGTCTCACCGCCTTTCGACAGCGGGTTGGGTTGAGACGCCTGCGGGGCCTCGGCCACGCTGATCGTCAGATTGCCCTGTGCGATCGCGACCTTCGAGATGCGAACATCGGCCCCCATGACAACGGTGCCGGATGCTTCGTCGATGACGATTCGCGCGGTTTCGTCGACATCTACCGGCAGACGCTCGATCCGCGTGATCAGCGCGATCATGCCGTCGCGGTAGGAAGCGGGCACCGAGAGTTGCACAGTCGCTGGGTCGAGAACGGTCGCGGCATGGGCGCTGAGTGCGGCATTGATCGTCTGGGCGATATGCTGGGCGGTCGTGAAGTCGGGATTCTTGAGCGCGAGCTTCACATTGTTCTGGTCGGCAAAGCCAAAGGCGACTTCGCGCTCGACAATTGCGCCACCGGGCACGCGCGCCGAGGTCGTGCTGCCGCGGCTGACGCTGGCGGCCGCGCCTTTCGCGGCAAAGCCGGATACCTGGACGGTGCCCTGCGCTGCCGCATAGGCCTCGCCATCGAGCCCGAGCAGCGGGGTCACGAGCAACGTCCCACCCTGGAGCGAGGTGGCGTCGCCCATCGCGGCGATTTGCACGTCGATGCGCGATCCCTTGCGCGCATAAGGAGGCAGGTTGGCGATGACCGAGACGGCCGCGACATTGGCAGGCTTCATGTCGCCCGGTTTCACGCTGACGCCGAGCCGCTCCAGCATCGAGGCGAGCGCCTGCGTCGTGAACGGCGAATTGCGCGGATTGTCGCCCGTGCCGTTTAGACCCACGACCAGCCCATAGCCGATCAACTGGTTCTCCCGGACATTCTCGATATTCACAATATCCTTGATCCGCGACGCCGCCTCCGCCGGCCCCGTCAGGGCGGCGAAGGAGGTTGCGGCGGTCAGCAGGATCAGGCGCGCACGGCGCATCGGTGGTTCCAATGACAAGGGCTGTTGCCGCGCTCCCTAACGCGCCGATGGTTTCCGCCTTGGAAACCCGCGCGCGGCTATTCGACCTGTCATGCGCATCGATTCCGGCCTTCCTCGCCTGCGACCTGTCGCCTCCCGCCCCGGCGTATCCGGCCCGGCCTTCATGCCGACGAGCGGACCTGCCGGCGTTCGCGCGTCTGGGCAGGCAGCCACGGCCGGTCCGACAGCGTTGATCGGGTCGCTGTTTCAGATCGATGCCGAAGATGCGTCGATGGCGCGGCGCTCGCGCGGAATTCAGCAGGCTGAGGATATGCTCGGCGACCTTGAGCAATTGCAGGGCGCGATCCTGTCCGGCCGCATCGACAGATCGCACCTTGCGGGCATGGCCGCCAAACTGGACGCCGCCGAGATCCCGGACGATCCCCGCCTTGCCGCCATCCAAGCCGATATCCAGCTCCGCGTTGCCGTCGAACTCGCCAAGCTGACCCGCTAGGCGGGTATCGAGAGCCGGAAACATCCGGCTCTCAGGCGGCTCAGCTCCGCGCTGGCGCGCGACCCATCAGACCCATCACGAACCCGATGACTTCAGCTACGCCCGCATAATGTTCGGGCGGGATCGGCTTGCCAATTTCGCAGGTCGCATGCAGCGCGCGAGCAAGCGGCTTGTTCTCGACGACCGCGACATGTGCGTCTTCGGCGACTTTCCTGATGCGCAGCGCGACGGCATCGACACCCTTGGCGACCACGACAGGCGCTGCCGTCACGCCATGATCGTAGCGGAGTGCGACCGCAAAGTGGGTCGGGTTGGCGATCACGACGGTCGCCTTGGGCACATCCGCCATCATGCGGCGGCGGGAGCGTTCCATGCGGATCGCGCGCTGCTTGGCCTTGATGTGCGGATCGCCCTCGCTGTTGGCATGCTCGTCTTTCAGCTCCTGCTTGGTCATACGCATGCGTTTCATGAAGGCGAGCCGCTGCTGCAGCGCATCGGCCAGCGCGATCGCACCGACGATGACTGCAATCGCCGAGGTCAGCCGGAACAGGAGCGCGCCGGCCAGCCGGGCCAGCCCTCCGGCATCGGTCTGGCCGGCAGTTGCGAGCGCGCCGATATGCGGTGTGAGTACCCAGGCTGCGGCGATACCGACCGCGACGAATTTTGCGAGTGTCTTTGCGAATTCAGCAAAGCCGAGCATGCGCTTCAGGCCTTGCGCCGGCGAGATTTTCGAGAATTTCGGTGCGACGCGGCTCCACGAAATGACTGGCAGGCCTCCGGCCAGATTGCCCAGCACGGCAGCCGTGACGAGGATCGCGAACGGAACGGCCAGCGTGACGGCGGCTGTAATGGCCAGATCCAGCCCTGCCGACCTCGCCGACGCGACATCGACCGGCGCATCTCCCGCTTTCGAGAGAAGACCGGCGAGCTTTCCGGTCAGCTGCGTTCCGGCACCGGCAAGAATACCGCCAATCGCGATGGCAGCCGCGAACATCGCCGCATGCCGCATTTCCGGGGCGCTCGCGACGTCGCCGCGCTGACGTGCCTCGTCGAGCCGCTTCTGCGACGGCGCTTCGGTCTTCTGGTCGTCTTCGGGCGCCTCCGACATGGACTAGCCTAGGACCTGTGAAAGGCCGTTGGAGGCTGCCGAAATGAACAGCGACAAGGTCATGCCAAAGGTCGCGGCGAGCAGCGCGAACGCGAGCAGGATCGATAGCGGCTGGGCGATGAAAAAAACCTGGATCGACGGGGTGAGCCGCGAGATGAAGCCGAGCCCGACGTTGAATACGAGGCCAAACAGTAAGAAGGGCCCTGCCAGCCGCACCGCGATCGCGAAGGAGCCCGCCACGGCACCGATCCCCGCCTGAACCAGATCGTTCGTCGCGAGCGGCGCATCTGGGGGGAACAGTTTGTAGGATTGGGCGATAGCCGCAATCGCACCGTGATGCAGCCCTGCGAAGAAGAGTGCTACGACTCCGGCAAGCGACAGCAGCCGCCCGACCACCGGATTCTGCGCTCCGGCGGCCGGATCGAACATTGTCGCCGAGCCGAGGCCGCTCTGCAGCGCGATGATGCTGCCTGCAGAGGCGAGGCCTAGGAAGAAAATCCGCGCGAGCAGGCCGAGCGCGACTCCGAGCACGGTCTCGCGAAACAGCAGGCCGATCGGCGCACCGCCCGGGGTTGGTGGCAAGCTCACGGTCGCAACCGGCAGCAAGGCCAAGGTCAGCAGCAGCGCGATGATTAGCCGCTGGCGCGGCGGCACGGTTTCATCGCCGACGCCCGGCAGCACCATGACGATCCCGCCGACGCGCGCGAAGGCGATCATGAATCGTCCGACTTCATCGGGGCCATAGCCGAAGGTCATCGATCAGCCGCCGCTGGCGATACGATCGGCGATCAGCGTCATCAGCGAGCCGAGGCTGCGGCCCATCATGGGCAGCGCGAGCAGCAGCACGAGCGACAGGGCGATGAGCTTCGGCACGAAGGTGAGCGTTGCCTCCTGAATCTGGGTCAGAGCCTGAAACAGCGAGATGGCAAAGCCGACTACGAGCGACACCAGCAGGGCAGGGGCGCACAGCAGGGTCAGCGTTGTCAGGGCCAAGCGGCCCATTTCCATGGCGTCGGAGGGGTTCATCATCTGTCTCCGGGTCAGATCTGCATCCGCATGACATCCTGATAGGCGGACACCATGCGGTCGCGGACGGCGACCATCGTTTCGAGGGAGGTTTCGGCGGCGGACACCGAGGTTACGACATCGACCAGTTCGGCCTTGCCTGCGACGGCCTTGGCCGTCGTCATTTCGGACGCGCGCGTGGCCTTGGCGGCATCGCCGACCAGATCGCCGAGCATGTCGGCGAAGCCGGGCGTCGGCTGACCGGTTTCGGCGGGTTTCGGCGCTGCGCGACCCGGCTGGTTCAGGACCCGCGAATAGGCCGACATCGCGTCGAAGGAGGAGACAGCGAGGGCCATGATCAGCGCAGCAGATCTAGGGTGCGCATCGTCAGCGAGCGGGCCGCTTCGATGGCGTTGAGATTGGCTTCATAGGAGCGCTGTGCCGACTGCATGTCGGCGGCTTCGACAAGGCCGTTGACGTTCGGCAGCTGCACATAGCCCTGCTTGTCGGCGGCCGGGTGTCCCGGCTGATATTCGCGGCGATATTGCGAGCTGTCGGTCGTCACGCGGGCGACCTTCACTTCGGTCATGCCGCTGGCCGGCCCCGTGGTCGGCTGAAAGGTCACGATCTTGCGCGTGTAGGGATTCTGCCCCGGTGCCGCCGCAACCGAGTCCTGGTTCGCGAGATTTTCGGCGATAATCCGCATGCGCAGCGATTGCGCGCGCAGTCCGGACGCCGAAACGTCAATTGCCTTGCCGAGATCCATCGGGACTTCCTCCGTTCGATGGACGAGGCATCTAGGCACCCGGCATTTAAAGCCTAGTAAACCACCGGATCGCTACCGGGCTCGGCAGAAGTTGCCGGGTAAGGAGCGAAACGATGGACATTCTCGACGATGTCGAGCTGGAACTGACCGCCGTGGTCGGCGCGGCCGACATCACGCTCGGCGCGTTCCTGCGGCTCGGCCGCGGCGCGGTAATCGCGCTCGATACCAAACAGACCGACGCCATTTCGATCACCTATCGCGATCTGCCGATCGCGCTCGGCGATGTTGTCGTCGATGACGACCGCATCCAGGTCTGCGTACAGCGCCTCGCGCCGCAGCGGCGGCCGCGCTGATGGACATTCTCGATCTTCTGCGCATGGTTGCGGCGCTGGCGATGGTCTTGGGCCTCGCGGTGTTCGGGGTGTGGGCGCTGCGGCGCTGGGGCGGCAAGCTGATCCCAATGGGTACCGCGCCGCAGCTGCGCCGTCTTTCTGTCAGCGAACAGCTCGCGATCGACCCGCGCCGCCGCCTTCTCCTCGTGCGCCGCGACGGCGTCGAACATCTCATCCTTCTGACCGGTGACGGCGCGACCGTCGTCGAAGCCGGCATCTCGCCCCTGGAGCTGCATAGCCATGACTGATCGATCGAAGCGCATCGCGAAGCTCGCGCTTGCGACCTTGGCGTTGACTGCCGCCGGACCCGTGTTCGCGCAGTCAGTCAACCTCGACCTTGGCGCGACGTCGCTGTCGGGCAAGACCATCCAGCTTGTGCTGATGCTAACGGTGCTCAGCCTCGCGCCCGGCCTGCTCATGATGATGACGTCTTTCACGCGGGTCGTTGTTGTGCTTTCATTGCTGCGCAACGGCCTCGGCACACAGGCGACGCCGCCCAATGCCGTGCTGATCAGCCTCGCGATGTTCCTGAGCTTCTTCATCATGAAGCCGACCTTTGATGCGGCGTGGGCGCAGGGTGTCGATCCACTTAACCGCGGCGTCATCACTGAGCAGGAGGCAGCTGTTCGCATTGCCGCGCCACTCAAGTCGTTCATGCTCAAACACACGCGCGCCGACGATCTGAAGCTGTTCATCGAGCTGTCGCACGACGCGCGGCCGGCGAAATGGTCGGAGGTGTCACTGATGACGGCAGCACCGGCATTCATGATCTCCGAACTGCGCCGCGCGTTCGAGATCGGCTTCATGCTGTTCCTGCCCTTCGTGATCATCGACCTTGTTGTGTCGGCGATCCTGATGGCGATGGGCATGATGATGCTGCCGCCAGCGACAATCTCTTTGCCGATGAAGTTGATCTTCTTCGTCCTTGTGGACGGTTGGCATCTTGTCGCGGCGTCGCTGATCCGCAGCTACGGCTGACCTAGGCGTCAGGTCGGGCAACCGGGCCGTCCATCCCTCGCGGGATGGGCGGCCTTTTGGTGTCAGGCGGGGGCGACGGCTTGGACCAGCACGCGCTTGGCGGCGTGGGGGCCGAGTGCCCGATCTGCAGCACCTGCGACGAGCATTCGGAGCCGGTCGAGTGCGATGAGGCGGCCATCGGGTCCGGCAGCAAGTGGCGTCTGCCACGCCACCATATTAATTTCGTGGCGTACCAGCGGAACCAGGTCCTGCAGATGTTCGGCCTGTCCGCCGGCGACTTCGAGGTCGATGTCGATGCGGGCATAGCCGGCCAGCCGCCCGTCGGCATCAGCGAGCGGAATGAGGGCAGGACCGAGCTTCACATATTCGGGCGGCGGGGCTGGCTCGGCCTTGGCCGAAGCCTCCTGCATCGCCGTCCAGCGCGCATAGCCCAAATCGGCCGCGACACCTGCGCCGCCGCCGATAACAAGGCCGCCGATGATGAGGCCGAGCGCTGCCAGCGCGCCACCCTGTTTGGCAGGCTTGGAGGGCTTGCTGGCCATGTCAGTGCCCGAAGCCGACGGTGCGCGGCGTGGCTGGCGCTTCGGCGATCAGGATGATCGTGATGCGGCGATTCTCGGCGCGGTCGGGCTGATCCGGAAAGGCCGGCTCAGTTCCGGCCCGGCCGGCAACCGACTGGATCCGGTCGGCGCGGATGCCGGCGCTGGTAAGCACCTGCATCGCTGCTAAGGCCCGTTCGCCGGAAATGCGCCAGTTTAACGGCGCATATCCGCCAAGCGAATCGGTATGTCCTTCCACCGCCATGCGCTGCGCATCGCCGCCAAGCTTTTTGGCAGTTCCGGCGATCAGCGCGCGGGCATAGGGAAAAAGCTCGGCGGTCCCGGCGCGAAACATCGGGCGCTGTGCCGTGTCCATGAGTTCGATGCGGATTCCGTCCTCGCGGCTCGTTACGGACACCGAGTCTTTGGCTCCCGCCTGCACCGCGACGGCTTCCAATGCGATTTTGAGCTCATCAGCGCGGATGCGCTGGGTTGCGTCGGGGACGCGAGCCTCCGCGCCATTGGCCAGCCTTGCGCCCTGGCTGCCGGGTGCGGGCGGACCGCCAGCAACCGGTGACCCGGTTTCGCCATTGACCGACCCATTGCCGCCGCTGCCGCTTCCCGCGCCGCCATTTCCCCCCGAAAGGGGCGACGGCGCACTGCCCTCGAAGTAATCGGCAAGACCGCGAAGCGCCGCCTTCTCCGGGTTTGATACGAGCCAGAGCATCAGGAAGAAGGCCATCATCGCAGTCGTGAAGTCCGCGTAGGCGATCTTCCACGCGCCGCCGTGATGGCCGTGTCCGTGGCCCTTTTTCTTCTTCTTGATGATGATCGGCCGCATGTTGGCCGAGGGCGCAGCCATCTCAGGCGGCCTTGGCGAGCGTGACTGGGCCCTTTGGCAGGTCGGCAATCGCCGCTTCCAGATCGGCGAAACTTGGTTGCACCGGTGACGGCGCGGCGCGGCGGGCCAGCTCGACTGCGACGGCCGGCGAATGGCCATGCAGATGCGCGACGAGCGTCTTGCGGATCACATTATAGATTTTGCCATCCTCGTCGATGACCTGTTCGAGTCGGCCGGCGACGGGTGCGATGAAGCAATAGGACAGCAGCACGCCGAGGAAGGTGCCGGTCAGCGCCCCGCCGATCATCGCGCCGAGAATCTCGGTCGGCTGATCGATCGATGCCATTGTCTTGATGACGCCGAGCACGGCGGCGACGATGCCGATGGCGGGCAGGCCTTCGCCAAGCTGGATGATCGCACGCTGCGTTTGCAGTTCTTCCTCATGATGCCGGTCTACATCGGCTTCCATGGCGTCCTCGGCTTGATGCGGGTCGTTCATGTTCATCAGGAACAGCCGCAGATAATCGCGGACGAAGTCGGAGATATGGTGATCGGCCATCAGCCGCGGGTAGCGCTGGAACACCGGCGAGCCTTCCGGCGATTCGATCTGCTCCTCTAGCTGGCGCATTCCGCCGCCGCGCAGCATGTCGAGCAGCGAATAGAGCAGGCAAAGCACGTCCCGATAATCATCGCGCTTCCATTTAGACCCCTTGAACGCCCGCGCCATTGCCTTGGGTGTGCCTTTCAGGACGCCCATCGAGTTGGCGACGATGAAGGCACCGATCGCGGCGCCGAGAATCGCCATCATCTCGTGCGGCAAGGCCTCGAGAATGGGGGCCATGTTGCCGCCCGACATGAGATAGCTGCCGAATACGGCAACCAGCACGACGATATATCCGATAGCGTTCATGGGCATCGGGCTAGCGGTTCAGGGTTTAACATCGCGGCAATCGGCGAACTGCTAGGCATGCGGCTCAACAAGCCCGCAGCGCAGATGCTGCGGATGGAGGATCAGCCGCATGTCGCTCGCAGCCTATCGCCGTACCCAGCAAGTCGCTGCCAGCCCGCGCCAGACCGAGCATCGGTTATTCTCCCAGATCACGACGACAATGCTCGATGCCGAGACGCGCGGGTTGACGGGGCCTGCTCTCGTCGATGTCTTGCACCGCAACCGCGAACTCTGGAGTACCCTAGCCGACGATTGCCGCTCGCCGGCCAACCGTCTCGGCAACGAACTCCGTGCCGGGATCATATCGTTGGCTCTTTGGGTCGACCGGCACAGCAGCGCCGTGGTGCGCGGCGAGGAGGCGATCGGCGACCTGATCGCGATCAATCGCACGATCATGGAGGGTTTGCGGCCGACTGTTCAAGCGGCAGCGTAGGCGGTTTGGCGTAGAGTTATTCTCTGCTTCGGTTTGATCAAGTCACAAAGCCCGCTCAGGACGAGCGGGCTGGTGGGCGCTTGAACGGATGCAAGGCAATTTCTAACGATTGCCCGCCGCTCAGGCCGCGATTTCGATCGCCACCGGGTTCATCGCCGCGATGAGGCGGCGGCGCAGCGTCTCCATGCCGATGCGGTCGATGCATTCTTCCACCGGCCGGCGTTCCTGAAGACCCGAGATCAGGCCTGACAGCAGCCGCTGCGTCTGCGCAGCGACGTCAATCGCCTGCAGGCGATTGAGATTCTCCGGCGTGAAGTCGATGGCTGCTGCGATCGCCGCGCCAACATCCTCGGTCATGTCGGCAAGGTGCAGCAATTCCATTGCGACCGCGCCCAGCACGTCATCGGTGCTGCAATCGCTGTCGAGACCCTTCATGCCGCGAGTCCTGCTGACACATGCGCGACGCGCTGGACCGCGACGCGGTCCCCAGCCGGCGAAAAATCGACGCGGCGCGCACAATCGCCGCCGGTGTCTTCGGCGATCACGGTGATCGCGCGGCTTGCCAGTTCGGCGCGGGCGCTGGCGATATTGTCGCGCCCGGCCTGCCAGCTGCGCGACGGATCCTCGGCACCGCCGTAGATGCGGGCGCGCAGCCGGTGCGGCTCGGCCCCCCGTTTGACGAGCATGCGGATCAGCGCCGGGATAGACTCCGAACCATAGCGACCGGCGCTCAGCACTGTCGTCGTTGCGCTCTGCCCCTGCGGCGGTGACGGCAGCAGGAAATGGTTCATGCCGCCGATGCGGGCGACCGGATCGTGCAGGCACACGGCTACGCAGGACCCAAGCACGGTCGTAAAGGTCGCGTCGCCATCGGAGCTGACCACGAAGTCGCCTTGGACGACAGTCTTTCGCCAGCCGGTCATGTCAGCGCTCCAAACACCGCCTCGATCTTCTGGCGAAGCGTCGCCTGCGTGAAAGGCTTCACGACATAATTGTTGACCTTGAGCGCCGCGGCCTTCTGGACGACATCGCGCTCGGCAGAACCGGTCAGCATGATGAACGGAACGCCCGCAAGGACTGGATCGGCGCGAACCGCGGCAAGCAGCTGCAGCCCGTCCATCCCCGGCATGTTGAGGTCCGAGATGATCAGATGCGGCTTGTCGGCCCGCAGGTCGGCGAGGGCTGCCTCGGCCGAGCCATTGTCGCGCACATCCTGAACCCCGAAGGATTGCAGCGCCTGCCGGACCAGCGCGCGCATCGCGAGCTGGTCGTCGACGACGAAAACGCGAAGGCGGTTAGCTGCGGGCATGGAGCGGGCTCCCTTGACCGAGGTGTGAACGGGGCGCAGTCGCCATGCGGATCTCGCTGCTGAGGTCGAGTACCGCGGCCCCGAGCCGGCCGATCGACAATTCCTGCTCGACGGCACCGATCGCCTTGGCGGCGCGTGGCATGCCGTAGACAACGCAGCTCGCCTCGTCCTGACCGAGTGTGCGTGCGCCGGCCTCGCGCATCGCGAGCAGACCGGCGGCACCGTCGGCACCCATCCCGGTCAGGATGACCCCGACGCCATGGCCACCGGCGCGCACGGCGGTGTTGAACAGCCGGTCAACGGCGGGTTTGTGCCCCGACATTAAGGGACCATCGACGAGGCGGATGCGGCCGCGCGGCCAGCCGCTGATCTCCATATGTTTGTCGCCGCCGGGCGCGATGTAGACGCAACCCTGCTGCACGGACATGCCGTCGCGTGCTTCGACGATGTGCGGTGCGAGCAGGCGGTCGAGCCGTCCCGCGAGACTGGCGGTGAACGCGGGCGGCATATGCTGGACGATAAGCGTCGGGGGGCAATTCTCCGGGAACACCTTGAGTAGCTCAAACAGCGCCTCGACGCCGCCGGTAGATGCGCCAACGACGACCAGCGCGCCGTTCCAGCGGAATTCCTGGCGCATCGGCTGACTGCCGCCGATCTGAGCCGGCATCGCTTTGGATTCGGCCGCTTCGCGAATGAGATCGAGCAAGATCGGCAGCTCCTTTTCGAAGCTGGCGCCGCGGCCGTCAGCCGGCTTGGCGAAACAGCCGACGGCGCCGAGGCGCATCGCCTCGACCGCCGCCGCTGACCCGGACTGGGTCGCCGCAGACACCATGATCACCGGGGTCGGCCGCAGTGTCATGATCTTGTCGAGGAACGCCAGGCCGTTCATCCCCGGCATCTCGACATCGAGCGTGACGACATCAGGATCGAGTGCCTTGATCATCTCTCGCGCGCTATTGGCGTCTGCCGCGCTGCCGACGACCTCGATGCCGGGATCGCGCTTGAGCATGGACGACAGAAACGCCCGCATGGTCGGCGAATCGTCGACAACCAGAACGCGAATCCGAGTCATGCCTTGTCTCCGGCGAGTTGATAGATGGTCTGACCGCGTGAGGTGAACCGGTCGCGGGTGGTGGTTGCGAGACGCTCGGAGTGCCCGATGATTAGATGACCGCCTGCTTTGAGGGCATTCGCGAACCGCGCTTCCAGCGACGCGCGTTCGTCTGGCCCGAAATAGATCATGACGTTGCGGCAGATGATAACATCGAAGCTGCCCTGCATCGGCCAGCTGTCGAACAGGTTGAGCTGGCGATAGGTGATCAGCGACCGGAGTGACTCTGAGAACTGGAAACCCTTGGGGTGCGGGACCATCCAGCGCTTGCGCAGCTGTGCGTCGATCGGCTCGACGCGTTCGGCATCATAGGCACCGGTGCGGCCGATCTCGACCATGCCGGTCGCGATGTCGGTGGCGAGAATTGCGAGATCGGTCTTCAGGAACCAGTTCGGGTTGAACGGCTCCATCCGCTCGGCGGCTTTGGCGATGCTCAGCGCGAGCGTGTAAGGCTCCTCGCCGGACGAGCAGCCCGCCGACCAGAAGCGCACGCGCTTGCCGCCCCGAGCAGCCTCCAAGAGCTTTGGCAGAACGTCGGCCTCAAGAAACTCGAAATGATGCGGCTCGCGGCAGAAGTGCGTGTGGTTTGTAGTCAGTGCTTCGACGACGGCGGCACGTTCGGCATTGTCGTTCTCAAGCAGGCGGCAATAATTGTCGAAATTGCCGACGCCTTTGGCCTTCAACCGCTTGGCGAGGCGGTTGAAGACGAGGTTGCTCTTGCCCGTCGAAAAGCTGATGCCGGCCTCGCGCCGGACCATCTCCGAGATCGCATCGAAATGGCGGTCCTTGAACCCCAGCTCGATTTCCTGCGGCGTAGCGACTTGCGTGTGGATGCCCATTATGCGGCCTCCGCCACGGCTTCGGCGAGGCCGAGCCGGTCGAGTGCGAGGAGGAGCAGCATATGGCCCTCCTGTGGGACCAATCCCTCGAGGAAGCTGACCGCCTCGACGCCAAGGTCGCCGGCCGATTGGACCAGCGCGCGATCGAAGGTGAGAATGTCGGATACGCCGTCGGCCATCAGACCCACGAGCTGGCCCTCAATCGTTGCGACGATGATGACATGCCGCTCGGTCGGCTCGCTGCGGCCCCAGCCGAGGCGCTCGCCGAGATCGCAAACAGGGAGCACGATGCCGCGCAGATTGACGACGCCGCGCACATAGGCGGGGACACCGGGGAGCGGCGTGCTCGCCGACCAGGGGCGGATTTCGCGCACGGCCATGATGTCGATGGCCAGCCGGTGATCGCCGATTTCGAAGACGATGACCTGTCTGTGGTTTGTGGTGATGTCGGACATAGGGACCTCAGGCAGCGAGAGCGGGAAGGGCGGCGGACGGACGCTGGCGGGACAGCGCGATCAGCGATTCCGGGTCGAGGATGAGGGCGACCTTGCCGTCGCCCAATATGGTCGCACCGGCGAGTCCGGCTACGGCACGGAAATTCGCCTCGAGGCTCTTGATGACGACCTGACGCTGATCGTCGATCGAATCGACGCGCAGCGCAGCGCGACCGAGATGCTCGCAGTCAACGATGACATAGGCGGTTTCGGAGGCTGTCGCCTTGGGCGCGTCGCCAAGCAGCAACGTGCTCAGGTCAACGATCGGCAGATGTGTGCCACGCAACTCGAGCAATTCGCTGCCCGGACCCAGCGACCGAACCTGGTTTGTCTGCGGCCGGATGCACTCGACGATATTGGCGAGCGGGATAACATAGGTGTCGTCGCCGGCCTTCACGACCATGCCGTCGAGCACCGCGAGCGTCAGCGGCAGTGTCAGCCGGAAGGTGGATCCTTCGCCGGGCAGCGAGGTCAGCGCGACGCGGCCACCGAAAGAAGCCACATTGCGCCGGACGACATCGAGCCCGACGCCGCGACCGGAGATGTTCGACACCGTGTCGGCCGTAGAGAAGCCGGGTGCGAAGATCAGATTGTCGACATCTTCGTCGGACAGCGTCGCATCGGCGGCGATGACACCGCGCTCGATGGCTTTGGCACGAACCTTGTCGCGATTGATGCCGCGCCCGTCGTCCGAGACGCTGATGACGATTCGGCCGCTGCGATGTTCGGCGGACAGCCGGATCAGCCCCTTGGCGGGCTTGCCGGCAGCCAGGCGCTCGGCCGGCGTCTCCATGCCGTGATCGACAGCGTTGCGGATCAGATGCACGAGCGGTTCCCCGATGCGGTCGACGACGGTTTTGTCGACCTCGGTCGTCTCGCCGGTCACATCGAGCGCCACCGACTTGCCCGTCTCGATTTCAAGATCGCGCAGCAGCCGCGGCACGCGGGCGAAGGCGGTGCGCACCGGCTGGGCACGCATCGACATGACGGCGTCCTGCATTTCGCGGGTCAGGTTGGACAGGTCATCAAGCTCTTCGCGCAGGTCGAGGTGCAGATCCTTAAAGCGCTGGACCATCATCGACTGGGTGATCACCAGCTCGCCGACGAGATTGACGAGCTGATCGACCTTGTCGAGATCGACGCGGATCGTGGGGCGCTCGGTTGTATGGACCGGTGTTTCGCGCGCCGCCGGGTCGGCAGCTGCTGCGGCCGCGGGCGTCGCCCCGGGCTCGGCTATTGGTTGCGGGGTGATCACGACCGGTTCGGCGACTGCGGGAATGTCGCGCGAAATCCCGAGTTCGCAATCGTCGGCGACGAAGTCGAAGATATCACGGATTGCCATCTCGTCGGTCGCACCGGGCAGACGGATCGTCCAGCCGAGCAGCGCCGCACCGGTGTCGAGGGCCTCAAGCGGAGCAAGGCGGCTGCAGTCCGGCGTAACCGACAGCGTGCCGAGCCGATCGAGCTCGCGCAGGAGCAGAACCGGCTCATTGCCATGGCAAAGCGCGCCGGGACCCGGGAAGAAACGAACGACCCAATCGGCGTCCACAGACGGGGTGTCGAGTGCGTCGAGATCGATGGTGACGGGCACGAATCCGAAATCATCGGCTGCCTCGACGATGGGCGCTAAAGCCGCAGGGCTGGCGGCACCAGGCGAACGCGGATCCGCAGCCAGTGCGGCAAGCTCGCTCTCGATGGCTGCGTCGTGCGGTGGCGGAGAGCCGTCCTGCGCGCTCTGGACATGGTCGTCGAGCAGGTCGCGGCTGCGCTGGAGCAGGCGGACGAGGTCCGGCGTAATCGTCAGGCGGCCGGCACGAAGATGGTCGAGGACGGTCTCCAGGCAGTGCGCATAGGCAACCAGCGCATCGAGGCCGAACGCACCGGCGCCGCCCTTGATCGAGTGCACAGCGCGGAACACGGCGTTGAGTTCTTCGGCATCAGCGCTGCCACCGGCGAGCGCGCCAAGGCCCTGCTCGGCGGTTGCGAGGCCTTCGTCGCACTCCTGATAGAAGATGGCGAGGATATCGTCCTGTTCCATGATGACCTCAACCGACGACGCGGCGAATGGCGGCTTCGAGCCTGTCGGCATCGAAGGGCTTGATGATCCAGCCGGTCGCGCCGCCCGAGCGGGCGCGCTCGCGTTTTTCGGGCGTCGCTTCGGTCGTGAGTACGAGGATCGGTAGCCCCTCGAATCGCGACTGCGCGCGTACCCGTTCGATGAGGCCGAAACCGTCGAGGCGCGGCATATTGATGTCGGTGATCAGCACGTGCGGCTCCTCGGACTCAAGCCGTTCGAGCGCCGCAATGCCGTCTTCCGCCTGGATGACGTTGAAGCCGCGCTGCCGGAGGGTGCGGTCCAGCAGCGTGAGGATCGTCTTCGAATCGTCGACGGTCATGATCGTGGGCGTCGTCATGCTGACACTCCGAATTGATCTGCCGCGCCGCACAGGCGAAGCGTTTCGACAAGCGAGGGGCTTGCATCGACGATCTCAACCGGCCGCGAGAGGCTGGCTGACATGAGCAGCTGGACGCCGGCAAAGCCGATGCGATCGACGGCCGAGCCATCGAGGCGCACGGCGTCGCCTGCGGGTGCGGCAGCCACAAGCTCTGGGAGCAGGGCGGCAGCCGCAGCCGCATGTACGACCGAGGGAAGCGCGATGGTGGTCATGGTTTAGAACCTGTTCCAGTCGTCGTTGCTCGACGCAGGTGTGAAGTCGCCACCGGATGCGAGGCGCAGCGGTGCGCGGACCGGGCGGGGCTCGGCGACGGGTGCGGGCGTGTAGGCCTGCGAGCTGCGGCCGATCCGGAAGAAGCCGATCTGCGCGGTGAGCGCTTCGGTTTCGCTGGCCAGCGAGCGGGCGGCAGCGGTGGTCTGTTCGACCATCGCGGCATTCTGCTGGGTGGTCGAGTCCATCTGGTTGACGCCCATGGCCTGCCGTTCGGAAGCCGATGCAATGTCGGCGATGAGCTCGTTGACGCTCATCACATCGTCGACGATGCGCTTCAGCATGTCGGCCGAGCGGTTTACGAGGGTCACGCCGCCATCGACCTGCTCGTTCGAGCTGCCGATCAGCCGCTGGATGTCCTTGGCGGCTTCCGAGGAGCGCTGTGCGAGCAGCCGCACTTCGTTGGCGACGACCATGAAGCCGCGGCCTGCATCGCCGGCCCGTGCGGCCTCGACCCCTGCGTTCAGCGCGAGGATGTTGGTCTGGTAGGCGATCTCCTGCATCACGCCGACGATCGAACCGATCTCGCGCTGCGAGGCCTGGATGCGGGCGATGGCGTCGATGGTCTGCTGGGCGACCGTGCCGCTTTCGGCCGCAGTCTCCTTGGCACCGGCGACCTTGGAGGCTGCATCGCGCGA
>CALRQP020000019.1:0-70820 GCA_943370355.1 Sphingomonas paucimobilis | reverse complement strand
AGCCGCGCCCCCTGTCTCCGGCTCTCTCCCCGGTGGGGAGAGAGGGAATGGCCCCGCTTTCCACCAGCCAGCGTGCCAGCTTTGCAACACGCTCAACCTTGTCGGCGACCGTTCCCAGCTTCTCATGGAACACGATGTCCGCGAGCTTCGGCAGCCGCGACTCCAGCGTCGTCTTCCGGTCCTGCTCCCAGAAGAATTTCGCGTCGCTGAGGCGCGCCGCCAGCACCTTACGGTTGCCGGCGACAATCGCCGCGCCGCCGTCTGACGCTTCGGTGTTCGCGACACAAACAAAGGCGGGCGCGAGCTTGCCGGTCGCCGGGTCCCCGCAGGCGAAATATTTCTGGTTCACGCGCATGGTGAGCTGGATCACCTCGGGCGGCACGTCGAGGAAGGCTGGGTCGAATTCGCCGATCAGCGGCACCGGCCATTCGGTCAGGCCGGCATTTTCGACGAGCAACCCCTCGTCGGGGATCAGCGCCAGTCCGGCCGCCCCTGCAGCGGCTTCGGCGCGCGTCTTGATCAGCGCGGCGCGGTCCTCCGACGACAGGATGACATGGGCGGCGCGTAGTTGCTCGGCATAGGTCGCGGCGGAGCCGATCTCGATGGCGCCGCTGGACAGAAAGCGGTGGCCCTTGGTGGTGCGACCGGATTTGATGCCGTCCACCTCGACCGGCACGATGTCGCCGTCCAGCAACGCCACGATCGAATGCAGCGGCCGCACCCAGCGCAGGGTCCCGCGCCCCCAGCGCATCGACTTCGGCCAGGGGAAATCGCGGATGATCGCCGGCACGATCCGGCCGATCACATCGGCAGTCGCCTGGCCCGGCTTTTCGATGACCGCATAGAGGAACCGGCCCTTGGGGTCTTCGCGTTCCTCGAGCTGCTCGCGGGTCAGTCCCGTCGATTTCAGGAAGCCCTCGACCGCCTGCGCCGGCGCATCGGCGCGCGGACCGCGCCGCTCTTCCGACACCCGCGCGGTCGCCACCGGCAGCCCGCGCGCGATCAGTGCGAGACGGCGCGGGGTGACGAAACTCTCCGTCGTCTCGGCGGTGACGCCTGCCTCGGTCAGCGCCGCACCGAACAGCCGCGCCAGATCCGCCGCCGCCTGCCGCTGCATGCGCGCCGGGATTTCCTCGGAGAAGAGTTCGAGCAGGAAGTCAGCCATGCGCCACCCACGCTTCGGCGACACCCTTGGTCAACTCCCGCACCCGGCCGATATAGGCCTGCCGCTCGGCGACCGAGATCACGCCGCGCGCGTTCAAGAGGTTGAAGATGTGGCTGGCCTTGATCGCTTGGTCATAGGCGGGGAGCGGCAGCTTCGCTTCGGTCAGCGCCTTGCACTCGGCCTGCGCTTCGCCGAACTGGCGGAACAGCACCTCTGTGTTGGCACGTTCGAAATTATAGGCGCTGAATTGCTTCTCATTCTCGAGGAACACGTCGCCATAGGTGACGCCGCTGTCGTTGTAGGCGAGGTCGTAGACGCTGTCCTTGCCCTGAATGTACGTCGCCAGGCGCTCCAGCCCGTAGGTGATCTCGCCCGAAACCGGCGCGCATTCGATGCCGCCGACCTGCTGGAAATAGGTGAACTGCGTCACCTCCATGCCGTCGCACCACACCTCCCAGCCGAGGCCCCAGGCGCCGAGCGTCGGGCTTTCCCAATCGTCCTCGACGAAGCGGATGTCATGCTTCGCTGTATCGATGCCGATTTCGCGCAAGCTGCCGAGATAGAGGTCGAGAATGTCGTCGGGCGACGGCTTCAGGATGACCTGAAACTGGTAATAATGCTGCAGCCGGTTCGGGTTCTCGCCATAGCGGCCGTCGGACGGGCGGCGCGACGGCTGCACATAGGCAGCGCGCCAGTCCTTCGGCCCCAGTGCGCGCAGCGTCGTCGCCGGATGGAAAGTGCCCGCGCCCATCTCGACGTCATAGGGCTGCAAGACGACGCAGCCCTGCTTCGCCCAGTACGCCTGCAAGGTCAGGATCATCGACTGGAACGAGAGCGGCAAGCGGGGTCCTTCGCGGGTGCGGAAAAAGCTCGCGCGGTCCTAGCCGGGCGGGGGAAGCGGGGTCAAGGCAGCGGTCGGAACCCCCATTGCCACGCCGTTACGGCTGAGGCAGCGTTCGTCGTATGGGGTGGGTCACGCATATCGAGGCCATGGCGCGCGGCGGGGCGCTGACGCTGCTCGCGCTGTGGTCGCTGATCATCGTGCGGCGGCACTGGCGGCTGCCGGCGGCGCGCTATGTCGTGTTGCTGTGCGTGACGGTGGCCTGTCACCTGATCGCAGTGATGCCGGGCGCCCCGTCGGGCTTCCCGGCGATCGGGTTGCTCATCGAGGTCGGCTCGGGGATTACGTCCGGGGTCTTCTGGCTCGTCGCTCGCAGCTGGTTCGGCGACGAACAGCGGCCAAAACGCTGGCCGCAGCTGCTCGTCGCGGCGTCGGCGTTGCTGCCCTTGGTGAACATCTATCTCGAGGCACGCGGCGGCGGCCCGGTGATGTTTGCAGCGGGCGGGCTGTGGCGGCTGGTGTCGTTCCTGTTCGCGTTCGACGGGCTGCGCATCGCCTGGCAGGGGCGCGACAATGACCTTGTCGAGTTACGGCGGCGGATCCGCACCGGGCTGGTCTGGTCGGTCGGCCTCTATGTCGTGCTGGTCAATGTCGTCGAGATTGCCATCTACCAATTCGGTGCCGCCTATGGCTGGCGATCGGTCGTCGAGTTCGGCATCGCGGTCGTGACCTTCGCCTTGTGCGCGGCGGTGCTCGATCTGCGTGATGCGAGCCTGTTCGGCCCGCCGCTGGCACGGCGCGAGGATGAGCCGGTTCGCGACGATCCGGAGTCGCTGGCGCTCGCGGCGCGGCTCGCAGCGCTGATGGCGGCGGAAAAGCCTTGGCGGGACGAGACACTGAGCGTCGGCGCGCTCGCCACGCGGCTGGGCGTTCCGGAATACCGGCTGCGGCGGCTCGTCAACGGCCATCTCGGTCACCGGAACTTTGCTGCCTATCTGAACGGCTTCCGGCTCGACGAGGTGCGCGCGGCGCTGGCCGACCCGGAACAGCGCGAGGTGCCGATCGTCACGATCGCGCTCGACGCGGGCTTCGGGTCGCTGGCACCGTTCAACCGCGCGTTTCGCGACCGGGAGGGCGTGACGCCGACCGAATTTCGTCAGCGCGCGCTCGGTGCGGCCTGATCCTTTTCGGAAACGATCAGCCGTGTTCGAAGCTGGCGCAGCCGTGGCAGCGTGGCGAGGGCATCCGGGACCGGCCAATTGACCGGAGACTGCCATGCACGAATCGACGCGACTGATCGACATCGCCCTGCACGTCACGCCCCACGCGCTGATGTTCGATACCGCCCGCTATCTGATTGCCGCCTGCCTGATCGCCGGCATCGTCTGGCTGCTCGACCGCACCAGCTGGCGGACCCGCCGAATCCAGCCGCGCCGCGCCAGCTCTGCCGATTATCGCCGCGAAATCCTGACCTCGATGCAGAGTGTCGTCGTCTATTCGGTCGTCGGCGTGTTCACGGTCTGGGCGATCCGCAACGGCTATATGCCGCGCGTGCACGGTGACGTCGGCGCGCTGCAATTCCTGGGGACGCTCGCGGCGATCCTCATCGCGCACGACGCCTATTTCTACTGGACGCACCGCGCGATGCATCACCGGCGGCTGTTCAAACTCTTCCACCGCCAGCATCACCGCACGATCACCCCGACCCCGTTCGCCGCCTACGCCTTCGCGGTGCCTGAGGCGTTCGTGATGACGCTGTTCATGCCGCTCTGGCTAGCGTTGGTTCCAACACCCGACGGCGTGACCTTCGCCTTTCTCGCGATCATGATCCTGCGCAATTGCATGCAGCATGCCGGGCTCGAGCTGCACGGCCGCGGCTGGGTCGATCACCCCGTGCTGCAGTGGATCAGCACGACGACCCATCACGACATGCACCACAGCGGCAGCTTTCGGCACAATTACGGCTTCTACTTCACCTTCTGGGACCGGCTCATGGGCACCGAGCATCCGCATTATGCCCAGACTTTCCGCGAAGTGACGGCGGTCCCGGCCAAGGACGATGCACCACGTTTCCCGGGTCAGGCCGTGATGGCCGGGTTCGCCGCCCTGCTCACCGTCGCGAGCGTCGCGCTGCTGCTCATCTAGCAGGGTGCCGCGGGCGGCGAGGCCGGTGCTGAAGGGGTGGCCGCCGCACACCGGCCCGGATCCTTCGGCAGCGCCTCGTCGCCAAGCGGCAGGCCAGCGGCGAGCGCGGAGGTCACCGGGTTCAGATATTCCTTGTAGTGGGTGATCCGGCCCTGCCTGTCGGTATCGAAGCGCAGCACATAGCGGTTGCGGTATGGCTTGCCCCCGGCCAGTTCCATGTCGCCCATCGCCTCGACGAAAGCCGTGTGGCCATCGCGCGATTCCGTCACGTCGAGATCGCGGAACGCAAGCTTCGGGATGCGCGAGAAAGCGCTGTCGACATAGCCGGCCATCACCGCCGGCTTGCCCGTGTATACCCGCCATGAACCCGCCGCAGTGCGGCCCGAACGGTCGAACGGATACTCCGCAACCACGGGGTCGGCGAGCAACTTGTCGACGGCAGGCCGGTCCTTCGCCTGCATCGCGGCGAGAAACTGCCGAGCGGTGTCGCCCGCGCCGCCCGCCAGCGCTGCCTGAGCGCCGAGCGCCAGTAAAGCCACAGCGCCCCATTTGAGCTTCATGACAACCGCCCTCCCCAAAAAGAATTGCGCATCCGCCGGAACGACTCGCCGCGCGCCCGGTTGAATCGGCATCATAACGAAAGCGAAAGCAAGTTCATGGCTGCTCCACGCGCCTATTGGTCGGGCCAGCTGCGGCTGGCGCTGGTGTCGATCCCCGTCGAAATCTATTCAGCGGCACGATCGTCGGGCGGCATTGCCTTCCACCAGATCCACGAACCCTCAGGCAAACGCGTCAAATATGAAAAGACCGTACCGGGCCTCGGCGCGGTCGATCCCGACGATATCGTTAAGGGCTATGAATATGAGAAGGGCCGCTATGTCCTGCTTGAGGACAAGGACCTCGAGGCGGTCAAGCTGGAGAGCAAGAAAACCATCGATCTTGCCCAGTTCGTCGATGCGACCGAGATCGACCCGATCTATTTCGACAAGCCCTTCTTCGTCGTGCCGCAGGACGACCTCGCCGAAGAGGCATTCCGCGTCGTGCGCGACGCGCTGAAGAAGGCGAAGAAGATCGGCCTCGGCCAGCTGGCGATCCGCGGCCGCGAAACGCTGATTGCGCTGAAACCCTGCGGGCGCGGCATGGTCATGGAGACGCTGCGCTATGCGAGCGAGGTCAACAAAGCCTCGGGTTTCTTCCGCGAGATCGGCGAGGGCGAGTCGCCCTCTGAGCTGCTCGATCTCGCCACGGCGATCATCGACAAGCGCAGCGCGCCGTTCGATCCGGCCAAATTCCACGACCGCTATGAGGAATCGCTGCGCGCGCTGATCGAGAGCCGCAAGGCCAAGGGCAGCAAGGCGAAACCAGACGCCGACGACGAGCCGAGCGTACGGCCTTCCAACGTCGTCGATCTGATGGCGGCGCTGCGCCAGTCGGTCGAAAAGTCGCCGGCTGCGAAGGCTGCGCCGAAGGCCGCTGCGAAGAAGCCTGTCTCCCGTGCGGCCCCCGAGAAACGGCGCAAGGCCGGGTAATATGGCCGCCCGTTCGCTCGCGACCTACAATGCCAAGCGCGACTTTGCGAAAACCGCTGAGCCGCAGGGCAAGGCGGGGCGCGCCAAGGGCGACAGTTTCGTCGTACAGAAACATGCCGCGACCCGACTACATTATGATTTCCGGCTCGAACTCGACGGCGTGCTGCTGAGCTGGGCAGTGACGCGCGGCCCGAGCAACGATCCGCAGGAGAAGCGGCTCGCGGTGCGGACCGAAGACCATCCGCTCGACTATGGCAGCTTCGAGGGCACCATCCCCGCCGGCAGCTACGGCGGCGGCACCGTCATGCTGTGGGACCATGGCCGGTGGGAGCCCGAGGGCGATCCGCGTGAAGGGCTGGACAAGGGCAAGCTGCATTTCACGCTGCACGGCGAACGCATGAAGGGCGAATGGGTGCTGGTCCGCCTGCATCCCCGACCTGGCGAGAAGCGCGAGAACTGGCTGCTGCGCAAGGTCGAGGACACCCATTCGGGCGGCAAGGACGCTCTGACTGACACCCATGTCGCGAGCGTTGCGAGCGGCCGCGCCATGGCAGACATCGCGGCGGGCGACCTGGCATGGACGGGCGGCAAGGCACGCAAGGCCAAAGCGGCCCCCGCGAAAGCGGTGCCGCCCGCATTCCGCCCACTGCAGCTGGCGACATTGGCCGACCATGTGCCGCCCGGTTCGGCCTGGGTGCATGAACTCAAATTCGATGGCTATCGCTGCCTGCTCGTCAAGTCGGGCGATGACGTGATCGGCTGGTCTCGGAACGGCTTGGACTGGAGCCCCAAGTTCGCCCCCATCGTCGCGGCGGCAAAGCGGTCGAAGGCGCAGTCCTTTGCGATCGATGGCGAGGTCGTCGCGATCGGCGCAAACGGCATGACCAGCTTCTCCGAACTGCAGGCTGCGCTCAGCGGCGAAAGCCGGACTCCGCTCGGCTTCTATGCATTCGACCTGCTCGAACTCGACGGCACCGACCTCACCGGCCTGCCCCTCGTCGATCGCAAGCGCGAGCTTGAGCCGCTCATCGCGGACATTGGCGCGCCGCTCGCCTATTCGGAGCATAGCAAGGGCGACGGCGAACGCACGCTGGAGCTCATCTGCAAATCGGGCGGCGAAGGCATCATCTCGAAGCGCGCCGATTCCAAATATGCGGGCAAGCGCTCGACCAACTGGCTCAAAATCAAATGCACGCGGCGGCAGGAGTTCGTCATTGCTGGATGGAGCAAGTCGGATCGCCGCGCCGGCTTCGCCTCGCTGATCCTCACGGTGCGCGACGGCGACGCCTGGACATATGCCGGCCGTGTCGGCACGGGTTTCGATACGCAAATGATCGACGACCTGTCGGCACGGATGAAGCCGCTGCAGACCGACAAGCCGCCCTTCCACCCCGTCCCGGCCGAGGCGCGCAAAGGCGCGACCTGGATCCGGCCCGAACTGGTCGCCGAAATCGCCTTTACCGAGATGACCCCGACCGGCGTGCTGCGGCATCCAAGCTTCATCGGCCTGCGCGAGGACAAGCCGGCGAACAAGGTCGTGCCTGAAGTGCCGATCCATGTCGAACCCGCCAAACGGGCCGCGTCCAAATCCACGATCGTCATCACCAGCGGCGACCGCGTCGTCTTCCCCGAAGTCGGGCTGACCAAGCAGCAGCTCGCCGACTATTATGAGACGATCTGGCCGATCATGGAGCCGCATCTCGCCAACCGGCCGGTCAGCCTTGTCCGCTGCCCGCAGGGGCGTGGCAAATTCTGCTTTTTCCAGAAACATGACAGCGGCGGCATGCCCGAAGCGGTCAAAGACGTGCCGATCACCGAGAAAGACGGATCGGTCGAGCAATATCTCTATATCGACACGCTCGATGGCCTCATCGGCGCGGTGCAGATGGGCGCGCTCGAGTTCCACGGCTGGGGCTCGCGCATCGCCGATGTGGAGAAGCCCGACCGGCTCGTCATCGACCTCGATCCCGACGAGGGGCTGGGGTTCGAGGCCGTGAAGGCGGCAGCGATCGACGTGCGCAAACGGCTGAAGGCGGCGGGGCTGGAAAGCTGGCCGATGGTCACCGGCGGCAAGGGCCTGCACATCGTCGCGCCGCTCGACGCCAGTGCCGAGTGGCCCGAGGTCAAGGCGTTCGCCAAAGCCTTTGCCGAACGCCTCGCCGCTGACGAGCCCGATCGCTTCACCTCGAAAATGTCGAAAGCGGGCCGCGCCGGCAAAATTTTCGTCGATTGGCTCCGCAACCAGCGCGGCGCGACAGCCGTCATCCCCTATTCGACCCGCGCCCGCGAGCGTGCCCCGGTCGCAGCACCGGTGGCTTGGAGCGAACTTGAGACACTTGCGAGTGGCAATGCCTTTACCACCGCCGATGCGACGGCGCTGCTGAAACGTGCGAAGTCGAAGGCGCTCGCAGATTGGGGGACAGGGCGGCAAACGCTGCCAAGCCTCGTCTAAGCATCACGCAAGTCAGAGCCCCCGTCGGCTAAAGGCTCGTTCGATTGCATCCTGACATTCCTCTGGATGGCGGACATAAGGACGATATGCGGTTCGGGGGCTGGTTATTTGTGATGCTGGCGGCGCTGCTCGCCCTGCCGGCGGCGGCGCATACGCGCAGTGAATCCTTTTCGACCTGGACCGTCGAGGGGCGCGACGTAGCCGGGGTATTTCAAGTCGCCTCGCTGCGGGCGACACAGCTGATCGAGGATGAGCGGCAGACCGATTTGCAGATTCTGCTCACGCGCCATGTCGCCGAGACGGTGACGCTGGCACAGGACGGCAAACGATGCGCAGCGACGAAGCCGCGGCCCCTGACCGCTGAGCCCGGCCAGTTGCGCGTTGAACTCCGCTTCCGCTGCGCCAAACCAATGGAGGCCGACCCGGCAACGCTCACCATATCCGCCTTCCGCGCGGGATCGCCGTCGCATGTGCATTATGCCGTGGTCACCGCGCCCGGCGGGGAGCGGCGCGAGATTCTGCTCAGCAGCGGGCGCACTGATGCGCTGATTGGCGGGGCAGCATCCGACGCGCCCGGCGATTTCACGGGCTATGTGTTGCTCGGCCTTACGCATGTGCTGTCGGGTGCCGACCATCTGGCGTTTCTGTTGGCGCTCGCGCTGCTTGCAGGGCGGCCGATGCGTGCGGCGCTAGCGGCGACGGGCTTTACCTTGGGTCATTCGATCACGCTGGGGTTGACCGCTGCGGGCCGGCTGCATCCCGATTCCGGCGCGGTTGAGGCGCTGATCGGCTTCACGGTTGCCTATGCGGCGTGGGAAGCGCTGGCGGCGCGGCAGCCGGGCGGCACGCGGGGGTTGCTGGTCGCAGCCGCAATGGTCGCAGCACTGCCGTTCGTCGCGACGCTCGCCGGCTGGGCGACGCCGCCCTGGCCGGTCTATGTCGGTATCGCGCTATTCGCAGCCTGTATGAGCCAGGTCGGCGCGCGCGGCTGGACTGCGGTTGTGCTCGCCGCCGGGTTCGGCCTTGTGCACGGCGCTGGCTTTGCGGGAGCGCTGATCGAACTCGACATTGGCCGCGACCGGCTGTTGCCCGCGCTGCTTGGCTTCAACGTCGGCGTCGAGCTTGCGCAGTTGGCCGCGCTGTCGGCAATGTGGGTGGCGTCATTGGCGATCGCGCGTCTGTCGCCGACAATCCGCGAGCGCGCCTTCGCCTTCACCACCGCCGGGCTCGCGCTGGTCGGCACGAGCTGGTTTATCGGCCGTTCTTTGCTCTGACCATCGGACGAGCCCAGCCTAACCGAGGATGCTATCGACCAGCGCCGGTAGCCGTTGTTCTGGCGCAAGCGCGGTCCGCATCGCCGGATCGGCCAGACAAGGCGCGAGCGCGAGCGTTTCCAGCAGCGCCGCGAAGTGCGCGCTCCGCTCACTGAGCCAGGGTGTCGCGGCAGCGACCACCGGCGCACGGCAGCGCGACTGGAACAGTGCAACCAGCCAGTCGTGGTCTTCGGTGTCCCGGACCATCGACAGCAGCAGTTCACTGCCATCGGGGCCGCTGAGGGCAGCAAGTGCGATCCGACCGATGTGGATCAGCGCGACATGCGCCGAACTCTCGTCGACCGCGCCGAAGTTCAGGCCCGCGGCCACGCTACTCGCCAACGATTCGCGCGAGGCCCGGTACAGCGACTGGCGGCCGATAAACTGGTGGTAGATCGTCCGCCGCGTCAGCCGTGCCGCATCGGCGACGGCGTCCATTGTCAGCACGTCATAGGACCGGCTGCGCAGCAGTTCGCGTGTCGCGGCGAGAATGCGCGCTCGCGATGCCCCGCGCCGCCGGAGCGGCAGTGCCGCGATCATGCCGTCGCTCAATCGCCCGTCCACCACCGCTGCCTGCATCGCCATCTCCCCTTGGTTGCAACTGACTATCTGCTGCAGATCGGCGATGCAGCGCGCGTGCGACGGGCACCTCCGG
Organism: Sphingomonas paucimobilis; assembly: GCA_943370355.1. GTDB lineage: Bacteria > Pseudomonadota > Alphaproteobacteria > Sphingomonadales > Sphingomonadaceae > JADCGM01. Next base: position 60,720 of record CALRQP020000019.1, on the reverse strand, counting down.
CGGCGCGACGGCGGCGCAACAATTCGACCGGGGACAGTTTTCGCCCGACGAGCGGCAGTCGACTTGTTTCGGCCAATATGGGACACCCTCGGCGTGACCGGGACCGAAGACGACCGCGCGCTCCGCCGCACGATCCTGCTGTCGATCGTGCTGTTCTGGGCGCTGCATTTCAGCCTGCTGACGCTGCGCATGGCGCTCACCTGGCCCGAAGAGACGGTGCGCGTCAGCCTGCGCCGCATCCCGCTGACTGTGCTCGCCGGGGCGTCCTGCTGGGCGATCTATGTCGTGCTGCACCGCTTTCGCCACTGGCCACTAGGACGGCGCGTGTTGCTCGCCGGACTGCTGACCATTCCGCCTGCCCTGCTATACGGCGCGGCGGGCAGCTGGTTGTTCTACTATGGCCCGATCCAGATCACGCCCGAGAAGGACCCTTATAGCTTCAACATGTTCGTCGTGGACGGCATCACCTGGACGGGGTCCTTCTTCGCCTGGGCCGCTGTGCTGCTGGCGATCAGCTACAATGCCGAGGCGCGCGACCGCGAGCGGCGGCTGGCGCAGGCGCAGGCGCTCGCGCACAGCGCGCAGCTCAAGGCGCTGCGCTATCAGGTCAATCCGCACTTCCTGTTCAACACGCTCAACAGCATCTCCTCGCTGATCTGGGAAAAGGACCTGACCCGCGCCGAGGCGATGCTGGTGGCGCTGTCGGGCTTCCTGCGCTCCAGCCTCGAAAATGATCCGCTCGAGGATGTGACGCTTGAGCAGGAGATCGCGCTGCAGCGGCTGTATCTCGACATCGAACAGGTCCGCTATGCGAAGCGCCTGAAGGTCGAGATCGACGTACCGCCCGAGCTCGCCGAGGCGCGCGTGCCGAGCCTGATCCTGCAGCCGCTCGTCGAAAATGCCATCCGCTACGGCGTCGGCCCGTCGAAGCGGGAAACCATGGTACGCATTTCGGCGCATGCCGATGCACGCGGACTGGTGCTGGAAGTCGAGGACAATGGTGCCGGGCTCAAGCAGGACGGTCCGCATGGGGCCGGCATCGGCCTCGAAAATGTCCGGCAGCGGTTGTCGACGCGCTTCGGTGCGCTGTCGAGCTTCCTTGCCGTGGCAGGAACGCCGGGCGGCTTCCGGGTGCGGCTGGGCATGCCGCTGACGATCCCGGCATGACCCCGCTGTCGGTTCTCGTCGTCGACGACGAGCCGCTGGCGCGGCGGCGGCTGACGACGATCCTGCGCGAACTGCCGGGCGTGAAGCTCGCCGGCGAGGCCGAGGACGGCGACGAGGCCGTGACGCTGATCAGCGCGCTGAAACCCAATGTCGTGCTGCTCGACGTCAAAATGCCCGGGCTGACCGGCTTCGACGTGCTCGACGCGCTCAAAGGCCCAAGTGCGCCAATCGTGATTTTCGTGACCGCGTTCAACCACTATGCCGTCAAGGCGTTCGAAGTCAGCGCGGTCGATTATGTATTGAAACCCGTCGCGTTCGACCGGCTGGCAGCAGCACTCGACAAAGCAAGGCACGCCCTTGCTGCAGGCGACATTGCCGCGCGGCTCGCCGAAGTGGAAAGCGTGTTGGCTGCGATCCGAGACAGCGAACCCGCGGCACAGGTCGGCCCAGCTTATGAACGCGAAATCTGGGTGCAGAAGCGCGCCGAGTTCCGCCGCGTGCCCGTCTCGCTGATCGACTGGATCGAAGCCGAACGCGACTATGTCCGCCTGCACGCGGCGGGCGACAGCTACCTTCTGCGCGAACCGATCAGCCGCATGGAAGACCGGCTCGATCCCGCCGACTTCGTGCGCGTGCACCGCTCGGCACTGGTGCGCCGCGATTGCATCGTCGCCGTCCAGCAGGCGGGCTATGGCGCGATCCGCGTGCAACTCTCGACCGGCAATACCGTTCGCGTCGGTCGTACCTATGTAACGCGCGTCCGAGAGATTATGCGTGCCTAGCCCTTGTCGTAGGGTGAAACTGTATTATATGACTAACACCGTTCAACCCTCGGAGACCCATCCATGTCCGTCGCGACCCGTCTGATCCGCGTTCTGCTTCCCGCCGCGCTTGCGCTGTCGGTCTCAGCCTGCGGCGTCAACACCGTGCCGACAAAGGAAGAGGCTGCCAAGTCGGCCTGGGGCGAAGTGCAGAACCAATATCAGCGCCGCTCCGACCTGATTCCGAACCTCGTCGCGACCGTGCAGGGCTATGCCAAGCAGGAAAAGGACGTGCTCGTCGGAGTGACCGAAGCGCGGGCCAAGGCGACTCAGGTGACCGTCGATCCGTCGAAGCTGACCGATCCGGCCGCCGTCGCGCAGTTCCAGAAGGCGCAGGATGGCCTGTCGTCGTCGCTCGGCCGCCTGCTGGTTACCGTCGAAAAATACCCGGACCTGAAGTCGGACCAGAATTTCCTCGCGCTGCAGTCGCAGCTTGAGGGCACCGAGAACCGCATCGCCATCGCCCGTCGCGATTACAATGGCGCGGTGCAGGATTATAACACGACGATCCGCACCTTCCCGAGCCTCGTCGCTGCCAAGTTCGTCTATGGCGCGAAGCCGCTGTCCCCGTTCCAGGCAACGACCCCCAACGCGGACAAAGCCCCGACGGTGAAGTTCTAGTCAGTGCCCGCCAAGCGGGTCTTGACCCTCCTCTTCGCGCTGCTGTTTGCGTTCGTCGCGCACGCAGCAGCGCCCGACTTCCCCAAACTCAGCGGCCGTGTGGTTGACGAGGCGCATGTGCTGACGCCTGCGGTGGTGACATCGCTGGACGCGAAACTCGCCGCGCTAGAGCAGCAGACGGGCAAGCAGCTCGTCGTCGCGACCGTCCCCGACCTGCAGGGCTATGCGATCGAGGATTATGGCTATCAGCTTGGCCGGACGTGGGGGATCGGTCAGAAGAAGGTCAACACCGGCGTCATCCTGCTGGTCGCGCCGAACGACCGGAAGGTGCGCATCGAGGTTGGTTACGGCCTCGAACCCGTGCTGACCGATGCGCTGACCAGCGTCATCATCCAGTCGAAAATCCTGCCCGCTTTCCGGGCCGGCGACCTGCCGGGGGGTATCGAGGCAGGCGCCGATGCGATCATCGAACAGCTCGGACTGCCGCCCGAACAGGCAGCGCAGATCGCGGCACAAGCCGCCGAACAGCCGCGTGAGCGGCATCGCGACAGCGGCCCCGGGATCGGCGGCTTCGTCTGGATTCTCATCATCCTGTTCTGGATCTTCGCGATGGGATCGCGGCGCGGGCGGCGCAGCGGCATGGGCGGCCTTGGCTGGTTCATTCTCGGCTCGATGCTCAATTCCGGCAGCGGTCGTGGCGGCGGCTGGGGTGGCGGCGGTGGCGGCTTCTCGGGCGGCGGCGGCTCGTTCGGCGGCGGCGGATCGTCGGGGAGCTGGTGATGCAGATCAGTGCAGCGGATCATGATCGTATCGCGGCAGCCACAGCTGCCGCGGAATCCCGGACATCCGGCGAAATCTTCACGGTCGTCGAATCGCGACCGACACCCTATCCGCAGACTGCCTTTACGGTGTCCGTACTCCTGTCTTTCGCGCTGCCCTTCGTCGCGGTCCTGCTCGCTGGCCTCGACCCCCGCGTGGCGTTCGAAAGCGGCTGGTCGAGCGGCGACACGACCACCGATATCCGCCGCGCAATCGAAGCCTATGCCGCCGTGCAGGCGGTGATTTTCGTCGTGACGCTCGGCCTCGTCGGCTGGACGCCGCTCGGCCGCAAACTCACGCCGCGTGCGATCCGGCAAGAGCGCGTCCGGCGTGTGGCGATGGCGCAATTCCTCGCGCGCGGCGTTCATGTCACGGCGGAGCGCACCGGCGTGCTGCTGTTCCTGTCGCTGCCCGACCATCTGGCCGAGGTCATTGCAGACGAAGGCATCTACACCAAGGTCGATGCCAAGGTGTGGGACGATACCGTCGGGGCGCTCGTTGCCGGGGCAGCTAAGGGCGATGTCTCCGGGGGTTTCGTGTCCGCTATTGGGATCGCCGGAAAAGTGCTCGCCGAGCATTTTCCGCCGCGCGCCGACAATCCCAACGAACTTCCAGACCGGCTCATCGAACTATAGCCTAAGACTCGGAACTTGCTGCCGCTTTGCTCCGTTAATCCGCGATGAATGGGCTAAAGCCCGACGCGAGCGAGCAGGTGTTTCATGTATCAGGACAATATTGCCCGGCCGGCCTTTGAACGGGTCCGAAGCCTCCCCGCCTTCATGGCCGACCCTGACAAGTTCCAGCAGCAGCTGAGCCATTTCAACCGGCAGCGGCTGGCGGTCGGCGTGCCAAGAGCAAGCTGGCTCGTTGATCTCGACTATGAAATGGACATGCGCCGCCTCGAGGGCGAGTGGATCGAGAACGAGCGGCAGATCGTCAGCAACTGGGCCGCGCAGTCGCCGTCCGATGCGGATGGGTTTGTCGCCTGGTTCGAGCAGCTGAAGCAGGATGGCCCCGGACAGGGTGATCCGCTGTTCCCCTGGCTGGCAGAGGTCGCCGACCTCCAACAATTCCAGTGGTTCCTTCAGCAGGAAGTCGCGGGCGAAGCGGGCTTCGACGATCTGGTGGCGATGAGCCAGGTCAAGATGCCGGCGCAGGCCAAGATAGAGCTCGCCAACAATTATTGGGACGAGATGGGCCGCGGCAACATCCGTGGCATGCACGGCCCGCTGCTCGATGCGTTGGCGGAGCGACTCTCGCTCAACCCGGTGATCGAAACGACGGTTGCCGAGAGCCTTGCGCTTGCCAACACAATGGTCGCCTTCGCCACGTCACGCCGCTACGCCTATCATGCGATCGGGGCACTTGGCGTCGTCGAGCTTACCGCGCCGGGCCGGTCGGCGATGGTTGCCCAGGGACTGAAGCGGCTCGGCCTCTCCAATAAGGAGCGGCTGTACTTCGATCTGCACGCCGTGCTCGATCTGAAGCACAGCGCTGATTGGAACCGTGAAGTGCTGCGCCCGCTCGTTGAACGCGATCCCGGTTGCGCGCGCTACATTGCCGAGGGCGCGCTGATGCGCCTGACCTGCGGCGCACGCTGTTTCGGCCGCTACCGCGACCACCTGTGGGGCGGACAGGCGTTCGCGATGGCGGCCGAGTAGGTCAGCCTCAGCGGAGATCGAACAATAGAGCTTCGACCGGCTCGGTTGCCTTGATCTCCAGCGCGGTCTCGCCGACGGTGGCGATGCCGTCGCCGGGGCCGAATGACGTACCGTTGAGTGTACCGCTGCCGCGTACGACCTGCACCCAGGCGTGACGGCCCTCGGCCAGTTGCGTGGCGAGGCTCTCACCTGCCGGCACGATCGCACGCCACAGCTTCACGTCTTGGTGCACGGTCACCGCCCCGCCGTCCGGTGCACCGACCAGATCGAGCTGCGGCTTGCCGGTCAGCGGCGGCAGCGCCGCCTGTTCATAGCCCGGCGGTAGCCCCTGACGTCCCGGCGCAATCCAGATCTGCAGCAGGTGGACGGGGTCGGTCTTGCTGGCGTTGAACTCGCTGTGACGGATGCCCGTCCCGGCCGACATGCGCTGGGCGTCGCCGGGCCGGATGATCGCGCCGGTCCCCGTCGAATCCTTATGCTCGAGCGCGCCGTCGACGATGTAGGTCACAATCTCCATATTGTCGTGGCCGTGCGTCGGGAACCCCGCACCGGGCGCAACGCGATCCTCGTTGATCACGAGCAGGTCGCGAAAGCCCCGGAAGCGCGGATCATGATAGTTGGCGAAGGAGAAGCTGTGGCGAGCCGACAGCCAGCCATGCTCACCCCTGCCGCGGTCTTCCGATTTCCGAACAGTCAGCATCTCATTTCTCCCGGCCGCGCTTCAGCGCAGCCGCCGTTTCGGCGATGTGGCGGCCCTGGAAACGCGCGCCATCGAGTTCGTTGGCGCTCGGCTGGCGCGAGCCGTCGCCATTGGCGATTGTCGACGCGCCATAAGGCGATCCGCCGGTGATCGCCGAATTGTCCATCTGCCCCTGGAAACTATAGGGCAGACCGGCGATCAGCATGCCGTGGTGCAGCAGCACCGTATGTGTCGACAGGATCGTCGACTCCTGCCCGCCATGCTGCGTCGCCGACGAGGTGAAGACGCCGCCGACCTTGCCGATCAGCGCGCCGGTGAACCAGAGCTGGCCGGTCTGGTCGAGGAAGGTCTTCATCTGCGCGGCCATGTTGCCGAAACGCGTCGGGGTGCCAATGATGATCGCGTCATAGTCGGGCAGTTCCGCGACGGTCGCGATGTCGGCGGCCTGCTCGGTCTTGAAGTGCGACGCCGTAGCGATCTCGGCTGGCACCGTTTCCGGGACGCGCTTGACCACGACTTCGACGCCCTCGACGCCGCGCGCGCCCTCGGCGACAGCATTCGCCATCGTCTCGATGTGGCCGTAGCTCGAATAATAGAGAACCAGAACCTTCGTCATCTCATGTCTCCCGATCTGTGGGACAGACTATCGTTGTTGCGATCAAGGAGATAAAGATAGGCACCTGGAACATTCTGTTGCGGAACAGACAACAATGGCGAGTCGCCTGGAAGATATGGAAGCCTTTGCCGCTGTTGCGCAGGCCGGCGGGTTCACGGCAGCAGCGAAGCGGCTCGACACCTCCAAGTCGCGGCTGTCGCGCCGCGTGTCGGATCTCGAGACGCGCCTCGGCGTCAAACTGCTCCACCGCACGACGCGCGCCATTGCACTGACCGAGGCGGGTGCCGCCTATCTCGCCCGAGCGACCCGGTTGCTCGAAGACGCCGCCGAGGCCGAGGAGGCCGTCAGCTCCTTGGGCGGCGCGCTGTCGGGCACGATCCGCATCGCCGCGCCCCTGACCTTCGGCCTCGATCATGTCGCGCCGCAGCTGCTCGCCTTCATGGCCGCAAATCCGGGGGTCTCGGTCGATGCGGGCTTCGACGACCGGCGGATCGATCTGGTCGCCGGGGGTTTCGACCTCGCGATCCGCATGGGGCCGCGCATGGCGGATTCAGGTCTCATTGTCCGCAAGCTCGCCGAAACCCGTTCGGCAATCGTCGGCGCGCCGGCGTTGCTCGACCGGCTCGGGCGGCCGCAGACGCTCGACGATCTCGCCCGCTTTCCCTGCCTCGTCTATGCGAACCGCCCGGCCGACGAGCAATGGCGGTTCGATACGCCCGACGGTCCGAAGGTAGTGCGCGGCGCGGAGCGGCTACGCGCGGACAATGGCACCGTGCTGGCCGATGCCGCCGTCGCGGGCTTTGGCCTGACGCTGCTGCCGCTGTTCATTGTCGGGCCGGCGCTATGCGCGGGGCGTCTCGAAGTCGTGCTGCCCGATCAGGCGCTGCCACGCGGCGAGATGTGGCTCGTCCATCCGCCCGGTCGCCAGCGCTCCGCCAAGGTGCGGGCGCTTGCGGAGCATCTTGCCGCTGCATTTCATGGCGCGCCGTGGGAGCGCGACGTTCCCGTTCCCGCCTAGACGTACAGCGCGTCCAGCCGTGGGCCATAAAGGCCCTTCAGCACATGCCGGCGGATTTTGAGCGATGGCGTCATCTGCTCATTCTCCACCGTGAATGGCTCATCAGCGAGAATGACGCGGCGGACTTTTTCGACCGTCGACAGCTGGACATTGACGCGATCAACCGCCGCATTCACCGCCCGCACGAAGTCCGGCATGCCTTTGAGCACAGCGAGGTCGGTCGGGAACCCTTTCTCCTGCGCCCATTCGAGCGCCCATTCGGGGTCGGGAACGACGAGGCCGACGAGATAGGGCCGCTTGTCGCCGCTGACCATCGCCTGCAGGATTTCCGGCTGTAGCGTCAGCATGCCCTCGACGCGCTGCGGCGCGACATTGTCGCCCTTGTCGTTGACGATGATGTCCTTCTTGCGGTCGGTGATGACGATATGGCCGTCTTCGTCGATGTGGCCGATGTCGCCGGTCATCAGCCAGCCCTCGGCATCGAGTACCCGCGCGGACTCGGCGTCATTCTGCCAATAGCCATGCATGACCAGCTCGCCGCGCACGCAGATTTCGCCGTCAGGCGCGATGCGCACCTCGACGCCTTTGAGCGGCGGGCCAACCGTATGCATCTTGATGCGGCGGGCCGGGCGGTTGCACGAGATCACCGGCGCAGCCTCGGTCTGGCCATAGCCTTGCAGCAGCGTGATGTTGAGTGATGCGAAGAACAGCCCCACTTCGGGATTGAGCGGCGCGCCGCCCGCCACCATCGCCTTCAGCCGCCCGCCGAACCGCCCCTGCACCTTCTTGCGGATCGTCCGGTCAAGCACGAGGTCGAGCGGCCTGTCCCAGATCGGCAGGCTGCCGCCGCGCTCATAGCGCTTACGGCCGAGATTGAGCGCGCGCTGCAACAGCGCGACCGCTGCACCGCCCTGCTTCTCGATCGTCTTCTGCATCCGCTGCTTGAGCACCTCGAACAGCCGCGGCACCACGACCATGATCGTCGGCCGCACCTCCTCGATATTGGACGCGAGCTTGTCGAGGCCCTCGCTGTAGTAAATCTCCCCGCCCATCGCGATCGGCAGGAACTGGCCTGCCGAATGTTCATAGGCGTGGCTCAGCGGCAGGAAGGACAAGAACACCTCGCTCTCGTCCTTGGGGAAATCATTGTCGATGATATCAACACAGCCCGCGAGGTTGGTCAGGATCGCGCCATGATGCTGCCGCACGCCACGCGGCGCCCCGCCGGTCCCCGAGGTGTAGATCAGGCAGGCGAGGTCCGACCGCTGCATCTTTGCGCTGGCGCGAACGGCGGCAACGTCGCCCGGATGTTCGGCGAGCATCGCCTCCCACTGCAACAACTGAGCCCCCGACGACTGGCCGATGCGCAAGGGATCGATACCAATGACGGTCTTGCAGCTATTCGAACGGTAGACGGCCGGCAGCAGCGTCTTGGCGAGCTTCGCGGTCGAAACGATGGCCGCCTTCGCGCCCGAATTCTCGAGGATATGGACATGGTCGCGTTCGGTGTTGGTCACATAGGTCGGCACCGTGACGCCGCCCGCGGCCATGACCGCGAGATCGGCGATGCACCACTCCGGCCGGTTCTCCGACACCAGCGCGACGCGGTCCCCCGGCTTGATGCCATGCGCCTTCAGGGCGGTCGCAAGGCTCGCAACCTGTCGTGCCGCATCCGCCCAGGATATCGACTGCCAGTGCCGGTCGATCCGCCGCCACAGGAACGGCCTGTCGCCCTTCGCCGCGGCCTGATCGAAGAACATCGCGACGAGGTTTGGCCACGTCTCCGCTGTCTCCATGATTGCTCTCCCCGAATTTATCTATTTGATCCCGACGACAACGCCCTCGCTGCGCGGATCGGCCCCGCCCGTCCAGCCGCCCGGTACTGCCTGCACGCCATTTGCCTTCAATGGAAAGCCCCCCGCGATGACATTGTGGCCGAGTGCTGTGAGTGCCGGACCCATTGCATCGAGCGCCGTGCCCTTTTCGGTGCGGACATCATTCCCGACCCCCATGATCTGCGGCAGCGCGATCGCCTGTTGCAGCGTCAACTTCCAATCGAGCACGCCGATCAGCGCTTTGGCGACCTGCGCCATGATCGTCGGCCCGCCCGCCGCGCCGACCGCAACGACAACCTTGCCGTCGGGGCCATAGACGATCGCCGGGGACATGGTGCTGCGCGGCCGCTTCCCGCCTTCGACGCGGTTCGCAGCGGGCAGACCGCCCTCCGCCGGCACGAAATTGAAATCGGTCAGCTCATTGTTCAGCGCGTAGCCGTCGACGATGAGCCCCGATCCGAACACCGACTCGATCGTCGACGTCATCGACGCGACATTGCCCTGTGCATCAGCGACGGCGAAGTCGGAGGTGCCGGCGACCTCGGTATCGGGCACTGACGCGAATTTCGGCGCCGCCGGCGGATTGCCGGGCGCGACGCTGGTCATCGACTTGTCGGCAGCGATCAGCGCCGAGCGGCCGTTCAGATAATCGGCACTGGCAAGCCCGGCGGTCGGCACCGCGACGAACGCGGGGTCGGCAATGAATTGCGCGCGGTCGGCATAGGCGAGGCGCATCGATTCCGCGATCAGATGCCAGGCGGTCGGCGACTCCTTGCCAAACCCGGCCATGTCGAACCGCTCGATCTGTTTCAGGATCGCGAGCACACCGACCCCGCCGGACCCTGGCGGTGGCATGCCGCAGATTTTGTAGACGCGGTAAGTCCCGCAGACCGGCTGGCGCACTTCGACGCGATAGGCCGCAAGATCGGCTTCAGTCATTGGCGACGGGTTGCGGGCGGCACCACGTACGGTCGCGACGAGGCGCTTCGCATAGTGGCCCTTGTAGAAGGCATTGGGGCCGCGCTTGGCGAGATCGGTCAGCGTCGCTGCCAGCGCCGGATTACGCACCGTCGCGCCGACTGGCAGCGGGCTGCCGTCCGGCTGATAATAAAGCGAGCGCGCCGCCGCATTGTCAGCGAGATAGGCCTGTTTCATCAGCAGCATCTCGTGCAGCCGTCCGCTCACCACAAAACCGTTCTTCGCGAGCGTGATCGCTGGGGTGAATAGCTCCGCCCATTTGAGTTTGCCGTGGCGCGCGTTGACCATCGCCGCCAGCGCGAGATTGCCGGGAACGCCGACGCTCTTGCCGCCCTGCACGGCCTGCGGGAAGCTCAGCGGCTTGCCATCCGCCCCCAGCCAATAGGCGGGCGTCGCGCCTGCCGGTGCCTTCTCACGCCCGTCGTAGCTGGCGAGGCCTGACTTCGCGTCATGATACATCAGGAAGCCGCCGCCGCCGATGCCCGACGATTGCGGTTCGACGACCGTCAGCGCGATCATGATCGCCATCGCGGCATCCGCCGCCGTCCCGCCACGCGCGAGCGCCCAACGCCCAGCCGCAGCTGCACGCGGGTCGGCGGCAGAGACGGCAGCGCGAAATATGTCTTGGCTGACCGGCGCGCCGGTCATCGGGGTCGTCGAACCGTACAGGAACTGCTCGTCGCTCTTTTCGCGAGCCAGCGCAGTGGTGGACAGCAGCGATAGCGCGGCAGCGAGGATCAGTTTTTTCATCCGGACACCATAGGCGTTGAAAATGCGCGACGCCAAGTAGGGTGTGGCTACTGTCACGTCCCCTCCCCTTGGGGAGGGGTAGGGGTGGGGACCACCAGCAAGCACTCAGCCCAAACATTACTTTACAGAGCTACCCACCCCTGCCCCTCTCCACGGGGAGGGGACGCTAGGCGTCGAGGCCTACTGCACCCGCAACGCTCGTCAGGCCATCTCGCCTCAACAGCGCGGCCAGCTCAGCATTGATCCGCGCCGGCAGGCCTGGCCCGGCATAGGCGAGTGCCGTGTAAAACTGCACCGCCGACGCACCCGCCCGCAGCTTCACATAAGCGTCCGCCGCCGACGAAACGCCTCCCACACCAATCAGCAGCAGCTTTCCCCCGGTCGCGCGGTAGATCTGCCGAAGCACTTCGGTCGATGGCGCGAACAGCGGCCTGCCCGACAATCCCCCCGTTTCGCTGCGGTTGCCGCTCACCAAGTCTGGCCGTGCGATCGTCGTATTCGACACGATCAGACCGTCGATCCCCGACGACAGCGCGACCTCGGCGATGTCCGCGATGTCGTCCCCCGTCAGGTCCGGCGCAACCTTTACGAACAGTGGCGGCCCCTCGCCGCGCGCCTCAAGGCAGCGACCGATCAACTCGGCGAGCGCGTCCTTCGATTGCAACGCCCGCAAGCCCGATGTGTTGGGCGATGAGATGTTGACGGTGACATAGTCTGTGACCTCACGCACCGCGCGCACGCCCGCGACATAGTCGGCGATGCGATCGTCGCTGTCCTTATTCGCCCCGACATTGACGCCAACGACGCCCGTCCGTCGCCGCGCCTGCAACCGCGCCAGTGCCTCGACAAGCCCGCCATTGTTGAAGCCGAGCCGGTTGATCACCGCGCCGTCCTCGACGAGGCGGAACATGCGCGGCTTTGGATTTCCCGCCTGCGGCAACGGCGTGATCGTGCCGACCTCGGCAAAGCCGAAGCCCATGCGCAGCATCGCATCCGGCACTTCGGCATTTTTATCGAAGCCCGCCGCAAGGCCGAGCGGCGACGGCAGGTCGATCCTGGCAAGCCGCGTCCGCAGGATCGGATCCGGCGGCGGCGCGGCCGGGACCAGTCCCGTCTTCAGCGCAGCAATCGTCAGCCCATGCGCGCGCTCGGCGTCGAGCGCAAACAGCAGCGGGCGGGCAAGGGCATAGGCGAGCGACATGGCCACCCCGCTTACGGCAAGCCGCGTCGGATTGCTACAATACCGCTGCGGCCGGCCCGCCTTAAACCGCCGCTGCGACCCATGGAGCGGTTCTCCGTTCCAAACCTCATCGCCCGGCCCGCCGACCCAGCGGACCGGGCGTTTTTGTTACGGAGGCACCTCGCACTTCCCATTGCTGCAACTGAGGCCTACCGTCGTTCGTAGCTGTCGTGGCAGACAGGGAAGGGTTCGCACTTGGTTTCGCTGCGCTACTTCGCGCCGGACGCCCGGCTGCACGGACTCATCTCCTCTTACTATCTGTTCGAAACCGACCAGCCCCAAGTCAGCGACGTGCTGCGCGCCGAGTTGGCGCAGGCGCGATTCGTCATCCGCGGTGCCGCGCGGCTGTGCTTCCCGGAAGGCGCCAAGGTGCAGTGCCCGCCCGCGATGCTCATCGGCGCAACCTCGACATCGCTGACCTTTGAAGGCGACGGGCCGTTCGTCTGCGCGGGCGCGGGGCTGATGCCAGCGGGCTGGGCGGCGCTGATTGGCTGCGACGCCGACGAGCTTGCCGACACCGTGCTGCCTTTCGATGACGTCGCAGGCGCCATTGCCGCGCGCACGCTCTCACGCCTGCAATCGAGCGGCTGCCCGGACGGCGTGCCTTCGGCGCTCGACGGACTGTTCCTGACGCTTGCCGAGCGCGCGCGCAGCGTGCCGCTATGGTTCATCCGCGCCACCGACGATTGGCTGACCGCCTCGCCATCGCCGCAGATCGACGATCTGGTTGCGGAAACCGGCGTGTCGGCGCGTCAGATCGAACGGCTCGCCAAACGCTATTATGGCGCATCACCCAAGCTGCTGGCCCGCAAATATCGCGCACTGCAGGCGGCGGTCCGGATGGGCACGGGCGCTGCTGCCGACTGGTCGGACGCGGCGGGCGAACATTTCTATGACCAGTCCCACTTCATCCGCGAGTTCAAGCAATTCGTCGGCATGACGCCGAACAAATTTGCGGTCGAGAGCGCCCCGGTAATGCGGCTCTCCATCGCAGGCCGCCGCGAGCTCGAAGGCATGCCCAAGCTGGCGCTGTACAGCTAGTCCGACGCAGGCTGTCCGATGCTGATCTCGAGCGGGGTCAGGCCCCCGATCGACACGCGCAGCCGATCGCCCACGACGACGGGCGATACGCCGGCCGGCGTGCCCGTGAAGATCAGGTCGCCGGGCTCAAGCCGGTAGAGGCCCGACAAAAACGAGATGAGTTCGGAGACGGACCAGATCATGTCGGCAAGATCCCCGTCCTGACGAACGGCATCGTTCACCGTCAGCGAAATCCGGCCCGTGCCGAGGTGACCGCAATCCGCGACCTCATGGATCGTCCCAAGCGGCGCGGACTGTTCGAAATTCTTTGACACATCCCAAGGTCGGCCAGTCGCCTTTGCCTTGGCTTGCAGGTCACGGCGGGTCATGTCGAGACCGGCGGCATAGCCAAAGACATGATCGAGCGCGCGATCGACCGGGATTGCGCGCCCGCCTCGCCCGATCGCGACGACCAGTTCGGCCTCATGCTGGAAGTCGGACGTTCCTGGCGGATAGGCGATGGTCGAGCCGGTCGGGACAACAGCTTCCGCCCATTTGGTGAAGAAGAACGGCGCATCGCGCGACGGGACCGCGCCCATCTCCCGCGCATGCGCCGCGTAATTTTGGCCAATGCAGAAGACACGGCGCACTGGAAACCGACCGCCCGATTTGACGGTCGCAAAGGTCGGCTCGGGGACGGCGGGGATGGCGTTGGTCATCAGGTGCGTTTCCAGCAGATGTCGGTTCGGCGAGGTTGCCAGCCGCGTTTCTACACGGCATCGTATAGCTTCATCCGGAGGACTTTGACGATGCGTTTGCAACTAATCGCCGCCGCCAGCCTGCTCGCCCTTGCGGGTACCTCGATCGCCCATGGCGCGCCCGGTACGATCCAGCGCACCCGCCACGATGGCTTCGAAGCCATGGGCAAGGCCTTCAAGGGCCTGTTCGAGGAGATGAAGGCCGACAAGCCGGATCAGGCGAAGCTGCTGGCAGGCTCGCAGGTCGTCGCGGCGACCGCGCCAAAGATTGTCGGCTGGTTCCCCAAGGGCAGCGGTCCGGAGTCGGGTCAGAAGACTGCCGCGAAGGCGGAAATCTGGACGCAGTGGCCGGAATTCCAGAAGGACGCCGAAGCGCTGAAGACCGAAAGCGTCAAGCTCGTTGCCGCCGCCAAGGCCGGCGACACGGCAGCCTTCGGCGCGCAGCTCAAGGCGACCGGTGCGGCATGCGGCGCCTGCCACAAAGTGTTCCGCGAAAAGGACTCCTGACTCCCATGACGGCGCGCGTTGCCGTCTGGGACTGGCCGGTTCGCATCGTCCATTGGGGACTGGTCGTGCTGATCCCTTGGTCGTGGTGGACGGCCGAAAATGACATGCTCGACAAGCACCGTGCCTCAGGATTGATGATCCTGACGCTGCTGCTGTTCCGGCTGATCTGGGGCTTCGCCGGCAGCCCGACCGCGCGCTTCGCCGGGTTCGTTCGCGCCCCGGCAGCGGTGCTCGCCTATCTACGCGGTGCGCCGCACAATGGCTTCGGCCATAACCCGCTCGGCGGCTGGAGCGTCCTCGCGATGTTCGCCGCGCTGGTCGGCCAGGTATCGCTCGGTCTGTTCGCGGTCGATATCGACGGCCTCGAGTCCGGTCCGCTCAGCCGCTTCGTCAGCTTCGAGACCGGGCGGGCGGCAGCCGAACTGCACGAACTGCTGTTCAACGGGATTTTGGCGCTCGTCGCGCTGCACATCGCGGCGATCCTCTATTACCTGATCCGCCGCCGGACCAACCTCATCACGCCGATGCTCACCGGCCGAACCGATGCGCCGCCAAACGACCTCGTCGCGACCGTCCGCACCAACTGGCTGCGCGCGATCCTGACGCTGACCGCGTCGATGGCGGTCGTATCCGCCATCGCCAAGGAACTGCGCTTTTAGGGGCGATACTCCCGCTCGATATGACCCTTCAGCTCGGCCTCGCTGAACAGCACCGGCTTGAACTTCTCCGCAGCGAACAGCGGGGCCTGATCCGCATAATGTTTGGAGTCCGTGCGGACCACCGCTGCGCCCCATGGCTGGATGCTCCAGCTTTTGGCCGCGCCCGTCTTGTCCCACTCGGTCCACATGATGAAGCTGTCGCCGTTGAAGCCGACCAGCTTGCCCGTCTTGTCGTCGCGGTGGGCATAGAAGGCCCGCAGCGCGTCGGGGCCACCCAGCGATGGCACGCTCACTGTGCCACGCACGACGCGCAGCACGTCGATCAGCGGCGGATCGATCCGGCCATAGTGCGTCATCAGGAACGCGACATCTTCGGCAAGCGCGGTTTTCGCATCGTCGAACGGTTCGCCGAGATAGCCGGCGCGCGCGCCTGACCCGAGCACCGTCGCCGCAAGTGCATCCGCCGCACCGACACCGTCCTGCTTCCAGTCCCAGGTCTTCAGCAGCGCCTGCGCCTTGGCGAGGTCGGGCGCGTCCTTGGTGTCGGCCTGCAGCACCAGCGCCATCCATTTCCCGGCCCACCCAGCCGTCGAATAGCCCTTGTCGAACTTGATGCGCATCAGGTCGGCGCGGCTGATCTTCCTGTCGCCCATTTCGGCGAACAGCTCGGCAAAGCGATGTGCGCGGTTCGACATGATCGTCTCGATGCCGAGCCGCTCGGAGAATTTCGCGCGATCGAGATTGTCGGCGGCCCCCGTTGCGACGAACGGCGTGTTGTTCGAATTGGCAACCCAGCCTGACGGTGGATCGATGATCTGCGGATCAGCCGAGAAGGGCTCATAGCTCGTCCACAGCGCTTTGGACGTGTCGCCCGGCAGCACGCCGCGCCAGTCGTAACCGGCCGGGCGCTTCGGGAAGCGCGCATTGTAGAACATGCCGATATGCCCGGCGGCATCGCCATAGATGAAGTTGGTGCCGACGACGCCCTGCGTCGCCATGATGCCGCGCCACTCGGCGAAGTCCTTCGCCTTGTTGAGCCGGTAATATTGCTCGACGCTGCGCAAATCGTCGATGCCGGCATAGCGCAGCGCATAGGCCCCCGACTTGTTGATCAGCACCGGCCCCTGCACCGAGCGGTAGATCGTGCGCGGCACCGGCAGCACGAACGGCCCGAACTTCACGCGCAGCCACACTCGCTTCGCCTCGAGCGGCAGCCATTTCCCGTCGTACCGGTAATGCGTGCCGTCGCTGTCCGGCACCAGCTTGTAGGTATCGACGAGATCGGGCCGGTTGACGGTGTTCGTCCAGCCCAGCGTCTTGTTGCGGCCGAGGAGCGGATAGGGCGCCCCGGGGAACAGCGCACCCGCGAAGTCCCAGCCCTCCTCCGAATGCACCGCGACCTCATACCAGGACACCGGCCCCTCCCAGGGCTGATGCGAGTTGGACACGAGCCGCGTCACGCCGTCCGACGACCGCCCCGGCGCAATCGCAAAGGCGTTCGAGCCGCGCTCCTCCTTCAGCCCGCCGTCGCGCGGGATCGGCTTGTCGGCGACGATCGCGCCCAGTGTCTTGTCGAGACCGTAGAAAAACGGCGAGCGCAGCACGAACCCCGCCGCAATGTCCTTGCCGCTGACCGGGAACAGGTTGCGCAGGGGCACCTCGGCCGGGTGCTTCTCCGCATAATGGTTGAGCCCCGCCGCATAGCCATCGAGCAGCCGCCGCGTGTCCGGCGCGAGCGTCATATAATCCCGGTCGGTGGTCTTCCAGATGCCGAGCAAATGGCTTGCGAAATCGATCTTCGCACCGTCCGCGCCGAGCATCGCCCCCGACCGGCCGCGCACGCTGGCGAGCACCCCAGCGATCGTCGGGAAATCATCCTCCGATTCGGCATAGGCGAGCCCATAGGCGACATCGGCGTCGGTCTTGCCGAAGATGTGCGGCACACCCCAAGTGTCGCGCACGATCCGCACGTCGCGCTTGATCGCGGGCGGCGGGGCAGGCGTCTCGATGCCCATCGGCTCCCAGATGGCGAGGCCAACCAATGCGCCCGCAACAATCACCAGCGTGCCGATTCCGGCCTTGCGCCAAACGCCCATGCAATTCTCCCCGTTTGGGGGCAGCTTAAAGCGGCGCGGCAGCCGTGGCGACAGCTGGAGTCGCTAGGGTCTTTGCTCGACACGGCGCGCGACCGTCGTCAAAACTCTGCCCATGTCGTTGAATCGCAAGCTCGATGATTGGCAGGCGGCCGGCCTGATCGACGCGCAGGCCGTCGCCGCGATCCGCGCCCACGAAGCGCGGGAGAGCCGCCCCGTCGCGCTCTGGGCGGCCATCGGCCTCGGCCTGCTCGCGCTGGCGCTTGGCATCGTCCTCATCGTCGCGGCGGGCTGGGACCGCATCCCTGCGGCGATCAAACTCGGCGGCAACCTGCTGCTGGTCATCGCCGCCGCCCTCACCGTGTTCCGCGCCCCGCGCGGCGGCTGGCTCACCGAAGGCGCGCTCGTCATGCTCGCGGCGCTGGTGCTCGCCGGTCTCGCGCTGCATGCGCAGGTCTGGCAACTGACCGGTCCCCTGTGGCAACTCCTCGGCTGGTGGGCGCTGCTGATGTCACCGGCGATACTGTTCACCGGTTCGACCCGCCTGACTGCCTATCTGTGGACCGCAATGCTCGCAGCGCTTTCGGTCACCTTTGCGACTGACACGCGCGGCCAGATGCTCATCGAAGGTCTGCCCGTTGCGCTGCCCTTCGCCCTGATCGCGCTCGCGTCCCGCAAGCCGCTCCCGCAATCCTTCCGCGGCGGACTGCGCGAAGCGGGCCTGCTGATTCTGCTTGGCGGCGCGAGCCTCGCGCATTTCGCTTGGGCAGCACCCATCACCAGCACCGAATCGCTCCGCCTGCTCGCCGACGCGCCCCTCCCGCTCGCTGCAGCGGCGACGGCGTTCGCGATGGTGACAGAGGACGTCCGGGTGATCCGTACCATCCTCGCCGCAACGGTCGCCGCGCTGCTTCTCCTGCTGATCCCCCACCCCGATGCGCTGCTGCCCCGCTTGGTCGGCGCGCTGTCCTTCCTCGCCATGTGGGGCGCTATCGCCGTGGCCGCCGACCGCGACGGCTGGACGACGCTTTTCGGCATTGCCATCGCCGCGATCGCGCTGCGCATCCTCATCATCTATTTTGAGCTTTTCGGCGGCCTCGCGACCACCGGTTTCGGCCTCGTCGGCGGCGGCGTGCTGCTGATCCTGCTCGCGGTCGGCTGGTCGCGTCTTGTCCGGAAGGCCCGCCCATGACCCGCTGGCTGCTCGCTGCTGCCCTCGCGCTGCCTGTCGCGGGCCTCGCCGCCAATATCGCCTGGCGCGGAACCGAGGGACGTGGGGCCACCGAATGGCGCATCCCCGTCGCCGGTTACGATCCGCGCGATCCGGTGCGCGGTCATTATGTCGCCTTCCGCTACGCCTGGACCGTGCGCGGCCAACCGCAGCTGTGCCGCGCCAATAGCTGCGCGCTCTGCCTCGAAGACGGCGGCCGCGCCGTCCGCGTTGTCGCCAAATCGGCCAGCTGCCCCGCGAAGATCGACCTCGCCGAAAGCCGCCTCGCCGCAACTTACGCCCCCGAATTCGGCGGCGGCGGCCAGCCGCTCGCGGTGTTCGCGCGATTGTTCGTATCGGAAGCAAGTGCGCCCGCGCTGGAGGCGCAACTCCGCAGCCGCCCGATGCAAGTCCGCGCCCGCTTGACGGCGGCCGGACGCCTCATCAATCTCGCGCTCGAACCCGCCGGAGACCCCCGATGAAACGACTCGTCCTTGCCCTCGCCGCCCTTGCCGCGCCTGCCTTTGCGCAGGACGATTATTCCAAGGTCGAGATCAGGACCGAGAATATCGCACCTGGCCTCGACGTGCTGTTCGGCGCGGGCGGCAATATCGGCGTGTCATCGGGTCCGGACGGCGTGTTCATCATCGACGACCAGTTCGCGCCGCTGACGCCCAAGATCCAGGCGGCGGTCGCGAAACTGTCCCCCAAGCCGATCCGGTTCGTATTCAACACGCACTGGCACGGCGACCACACCGGCGGGAACGAGAATTTCGGCAACGCTGGTGCCGTCATCGTCGCGCAGGACAATGTCCGGCTGCGCATGTCGACCGACCAGTTCATCGCGGCCTTCAAGAGCACGGTGAAAGCATCGCCGGCCATCGCGCTGCCCGTCGTGACCTTTGCAGACGGCGTCACCTTCCACCTGAACGGCGAGACGATTCGCGCGCTCCACGTCGCGCCGGCCCACACCGACGGCGACAGCTTCGTCATTTTCACCAAGGCGAACGCCATCCACATGGGCGACACCTATTTCTCGGGCGGCTATCCCTTTTTCGACATTTCGTCGGGCGGTTCGATCCTCGGGGTCATCGCGGCCTGCGACAAAGCGCTGGCGCTCGGCAATGCCAACACCCGCTACATCGCCGGACATGGCCCGACCACCGGCCCCGCCGAACTGCGCGAATATCGCGCGATGATCAGCGCCGTGGTCGCCAATGTCCGCGCCGGGATCAAGGCCGGCAAGTCGCTGGAGGCGATCCAGGCCTCGAAGCCCACCGCCGCTTACGACGCCAAATGGGGCGGCGGCTTCATGAAGCCCGCACAGTTTGTGGAGCTCGTGCACATCAGCCTGACGGGGAAAAAGTAGCGCTGCGGGCGGGAAATGGTGCCCGGGGACGGAATTGAACCGCCGACACCGTGATTTTCAGTCACGTGCTCTACCAACTGAGCTACCCGGGCACGCCTCGCGGCGAGCGGCGGGGTATAGGCAAGCGGCCTATTCCTTGTCCAGCGCCGTTTCATCGACCGGCTCGCCGGGCACCGCATAGGCTTCGCCGAGCCAGTTCAGCAGGTCGCGGTCGCGGCAGCGCGGCGAGCAGAAGGGGTCGTGCTCGACCGACGCCGGCCGGCGGCAGAGCGGGCATTTCGCCTTAACGGGAGCGGGAGTGGACATGCCCCGCCGATATGGCGCGTGCGGGGTCGGGGTTCAACCGGACGGCGGCACCGATGCGGCGCTCGAGTTCGGCTGTCAGTGCCGGTCTGACAGCCAGCCAGTCGATGACGGCGGGTGCAGCGGTCAACTCGCGCACCCCCGCGCCCGTTGCCCGCTCGGCCTGCCGCAGCAGCGCCAGCGCCGCCGTCTCGACCGGTGCACCCTGCACGAGCTCGAACATCGACGCACGGCTGCGGCGACGCACGATCTGCAGGAAACCGAAGCCGTTGACGGCGGTGCGCTCGAACGGTTGCGACAAGTGGGCGTCGATAATTTCGGCGACCGCCGTGCGTGCCGCCTTGTCCTTCAATGTCGGAAAATCGATGCCGATGCTGCCGCCGATACCGTGGCGGCGGATTGCGAGGGCGGCGGCCTTCGCACCGGCGGCGGCAAGCTCTCCGGGCGGCAGCGCGCCATCGATGTCGATGAGCGTCATCGCCGGAGTCAGCGCAATCGCCAGTGTGCCGCCGTCGAACGGCACGACACCCGACCGCGCCTCCTCAATCACCTCCGACCAGCCTGCCGCTTCGAGAAGATCGGGCTCATGCGCGCGCAGTTCGCGCCCCTTGAGCGCGGGCGGCTGCGATTCGGCAGTCGCGGCGCTCGGCACGGCCTTGGGCAAGCGCGGGCGGCCGCTTTCAGGAATCGCCTCGCGCACGATCTCGACGAACAGCGTCGCCCCTTGCGTAACACCGGGCGGCAACGGCTCGAGCAGCGCTTCCGCGCCGTCAATGACAACAATGCTACGCTTGCCGGGCACGAGGATCGAGGTGAGCCGCCCCTGCCGGATCGCACCAGCCTTCAGCCCACCCTCGCGCTCGATCCGCAACTCAAGGATATTGCCGTCATCGACCAGCGCCGCGCGGGCCTCGCCGATCCCGCGCTCGATCAGCCACTCAGCCGGCATCGATTCCCGCCGCGCGGAGCAAAGCCGCCGTCTCGAACAGCGGCAGGCCCACGACCCCCGAATAGCTGCCCGACAGCGCGCGGATGAACGCGGCCGCGCGGCCCTGGATCGCATAGCCGCCCGCCTTGCCGAGCCCTTCGCCGCACGCGACATAGGCGTCGATCTCCGCGGCCGTCAGCCGCTTGAAGGTCAGCGTCGAGACCGAGATGCGCGATCGCAATCTGCCCTGCGCGTCGATGGTCGCGACCGCCGAAATCACCTGCTGCCGCCGCCCAGACAGCAACGCCAGCAGCGCGCGCTGCACCGCCTCGCTGTCGGCCGGCGGCAGGATGCGGCGGCCGACGGCGACGGCAGTGTCCCCCGCCAGAACCACCTCGCCCTCGCCGCGCGCCACCGCCCGCGCCTTCGCCTCGGCCAGCCGCAGCGCATAGACGCGCGGCAGTTCGCGCTTCAGCGCGCTCTCATCGATATCGGGCGACGTCACCCGCGACGGCGTCACACCGATCTGCGCGAGCAGCGCCAGCCGGCGCGGCGAGGAGGAAGCAAGGACAAGCGACGTCATAGGCCTCGCGCTGTGCGGCAAGCCTGCGCGATGCGCAACCTCAGCCGACCCAGCGCAGTGTCTCGGTTTGAATGTATGGTTGTGGGTGGGAAGCGGACAATCAGCTTGGCTGAGTTGGTTGAGCAAAAGGCGAGCTAAGCCGGAACTCTTCACCATCGAAAAATACGGCTTCCCCACGACCGGTTCTAAGGTCGAACATGGCCACGCCATGCCCTTTCGCTCTCTTGGTAAGGTCAGCCTGTGCCTCAGCGACTTCAATAGCGACGAAGGGAACATCGGAAAGCGGCACGCTCTTCAGGATGTAGGTGTCGAGTTTATCCGGCGTCATTATTGCCGCCGCCACATAGGCAATATTGCGCTCGACGTTTTGCAAGATCCTGACCTCGTCGAGGGAGCCGTCCCCATTTAGGTCCGCGCTGACCTTGAGGTAGCCATGGGACTGAGCCGTCCGCTGGGCGTAGGTTTGCGTGTCTCGCAAGTCATCCAATCGAACCTCTGCGAAGCCAATGGACAAAAGCGCGGTAGCTGGAAACTCGGCCTCTGCGGCGGACATCAGTGCAACGGCTCCAAGAAGCGCCAGAACGGATTTAGCGAGCAACATACAGTCCAACATACACAAAAACACAGAACGCCCTGGCGGGCGCTTTCTGGCACTGGGCAAAGTCTGCAATGGAGTCGCTAGCGGACATTCTACGATCCGACCCAGCGCACCTGCGAGCCATGCGGATGAACATGCGCTAGCAACCGGTCCTCGCCGCCGGGCCACATGCGCAGCCGCAGCGTCGGCGGTGGTCCCAGCGCGACGGGATCGTCGAGTTCGAACCGGAGCCATGCTAGCGGCGACTCGCGCGTCGCAGCCGCGCCTGCCCGCTCCATATGAGCGGCGAGGCGGTCCTTGGTCGCCTGCGGGAAATATTGGTGGGCGATCGAGTGGAAGACGACCGTCGCGACACCGGGCGTCGGCACGGCATGGGTTTCGGCCCATTCGGCAGCGTCCCCCTGATCGAGCGGCGGTGGATCGGCCGCTGCCGCCTCGAGCGCCGCCGACAGCCGCGCGACGCGCTCGAGTTGATCGGGCCAGACAAAGGCGAGCAGCCGTTCGCGTGTCGCCGCATCGCGCACATCGAGCGGCTGGATATCGACGCCGCGCCGGCTGGCGACACGCACCGTGGCGGCTGGCGGTGAATCGCCCTCCCAGCGCGGTTCGATCATGACCGGCGCACCGGGCGGATCGATGACGAGGCCGCCGAGCCGGTAGGCATAGTGATCGAGCCGCAAATTCAGCCCGCCGCTTGCGCCAAGTTCGCGCAGCGCCAGCGGCAGGCCCGTTTCGGCGGCGACGGTCAGCAGACCCGGCATCAGCACGGCTGAGCGCATGACCTCGTTGGTCTGCGGCGGCGAATCGAGCCAATCGTGCAGGAAATCATCATGCGCGGCGATTGCCGCAAGCGCTGCTGCGGCAAGTGTCGCCGGGTCTGGGGTCGGGTTCGGCGGGTAAAGGCCTGCCAGATCGGGAACAGCCCCGCGCCGCACCAGCGCATTGAGCCCGCCGGTCATCCGCATCTGTACTGCGGCGGCATTCGGGTCGCCCGGCCAGTCGAGCAGCCGCCGGCCCGTCCGGCTGTCGCGGTTCAGCGCATCCGCAAGCCCGCTGCACAGCGCCGCCATAAAGGGCGATCCCAGACGCTCGCTCCAATGCGCCTGCTGCTTGAACGCCGACCGGACGGCGGCCTCGCTCACCGCGTCTTGCGCAGCCGCTTGGCGTTGGCGGTCGCCCGCGCGTGGATCGGCTTCAGGCCGGCGGACATACCGGCTGCCATGCTCTCGCCGGACAGCAGGGCCTGTGCCATCGCCATATTGGCAAGACCGAAGGCCGCCATCTTCTCGGGGATCATCCGGCTCAGTTCGGCGACATCCGATGCGGACGGATTGCCCATCATGCTGACGCGTTTCTGCACGACATAAGCCGAGGCGGTCGCCGTCTCGGCAGACTTGCGCCACAAGTCCATGGCTTCCCGCTGCGCCTTGAGCATCATTCCGAACATCGGCACTCGCCTTGTCATGCGCGGAAGCGGCGGTTGCCGCGCCCACGACGCTTGTCTACACGCTGCCCGCGTGAACGGCCAACTCATCATTGCACTACCCAAGGGGCGAATCCTGAAGGAGGCGCTGCCCTTGCTGCGTGCCTGCGGCATCGAACCCGAAGCGGCGTTTGCCGACGAAGACTCGCGGGCGCTCCAGTTCGCCACCAACGTGCCGAACCTGTCATTGATCCGCGTGCGCTCCTTCGATGTCGCGACATTCGTCGCATTTGGGGCAGCGCAGCTCGGCGTCGCCGGCAATGACGTGCTCATGGAGTTCGATTTTTCCGAGATTTACGCGCCCGTCGATCTCGGCATCGGCAAGTGCCGCCTGTCCGTTGCCGAACCGGCCGAGCAGGCCGCGACCGACGATCCGCGCGCCTGGAGCCATGTCCGCGTCGCGACGAAGTATCCGAACGTCGCGCGCAAGCATTTCGCGGCGCGCGGCGTGCAGGCCGAATGCGTGAAATTGAACGGCGCGATGGAGCTCGCGCCCGCGCTCGGGCTGACCAGCCGGATCGTCGATCTTGTGTCGTCGGGCCGCACCCTCGCGGAGAATGGACTCGTAGAAGTCGAGCAAATTGCGCAGGTTAGCTCGCGACTCATCGTCAATCGCGCGGCGTTCAAGACCCGCGCCGCCGAGATCGCGCCGTGGATCGAGCGGTTCCGGGAGGCCGCCAGTGCCGCTCAGGCTGGATAGCCGCGACCCCGGCTTTGCCGCCGCCTTCGCGCGCCTCGTCGAGTCCGCCCGCGACACCGATTCCGGAGTCGCGAACGACACCGCCGCGATTATTACCGACGTGCGCATCCGCGGCGACGCCGCGCTGTTCGAGCTGACCGAACGCTTCGACCGCATCGACCTTGCCGCCACCGGCATGGCGGTCAGCGAGCGCGAGATCGACGCCGCCTGCGCCGAAGTCGCGCCCGAACTGATGGCCGCGCTCACCCTTGCTGCCGACCGCATCCGCGCCTTCCACGAGCTGCAGCGGCCCGTCGATCAGGACGCCACCGACGCCACCGGGATCCGTGCCGGCTGGCGCTGGTCGCCTGTCGATGCGGCAGGGCTTTACGTTCCCGGCGGCCTCGCCAGCTACCCCTCCTCGGTGCTGATGAACGCGATCCCCGCCAAGGTCGCCGGAGTCGGACGGCTCGTTATGGTCACCCCGACGCCGGGCGGCCGCCTGAACCCGCTGGTCCTCGCCGCCGCGCGGCTTGCCGGCGTCGATGTCGTCTACCGCATCGGCGGCGCGCAGGCCGTCGCCGCGCTGGCCTTCGGCACCGCCACCATCGCGCCCGTCGACAAGATCGTCGGCCCCGGCAATGCCTGGGTCGCCGAAGCAAAGCGGCAACTCTACGGTCGCGTCGGCATCGACATGGTCGCTGGACCTTCGGAAATCCTCGTCGTCGCCGACGCCGCCAACGATCCCGCCTGGATCGCCGCCGACCTGATGAGCCAGGCCGAGCATGACCCGGTCGCCCAGTCGATCCTGATCACCGACGATGCGGCCTTCGCCGATGCGGTCTGCGCTGCCGTCGAAGACCTGATCGCGCGCTTGCCAACCGGTGCCATCGCGCGGCAAAGCTGGGACGATCATGGCGCGGTCATCCTGCTCGGCGCGCTCGACGACTCACCCGGCCTCATTAACACGCTGGCGCCCGAGCATCTCGAAATCGCAACAGCCGACCCGCAGGCGCTGTTCGCCAAGGTCCGCCACGCCGGCTCGGTCTTCCTCGGCCGGCACACGCCCGAGGCGATCGGCGACTATATCGGCGGCCCCAATCATGTGCTGCCGACCGGCCGCCGCGCGCGCTTCGCATCGGGCCTGTCGGTCGCCGATTTCATGAAGCGCACGACCTTTCTCGACTGCTCGCCGCAAGGCATGGCAGCGGTCGGCCCGTCTGCGGTTGCGTTGGCCACCGCCGAAGGGCTTCATGCACATGGCGAGTCGGTGCGGTTGCGGCTCGATGATCCGGGGACGAGGCAATGACGGAAACACTTCAGGACTATCGCGACGGCGACACCGTTTGCGAAGCATTTGTCGCGACGGCAGACGGCGGCGGCAAACGCCCCTGCGTACTCGTCGCACACCAATGGGCTGGCCAGACCGATCATGAGCGCACCACCGCCCGCGAGATGGCCAAGCTCGGCTACACTGGTATCGCCATTGACGTATATGGCAAAGGCAATCGCGGCGACGCAGGCGGCGACAACACGTCGCTGATGTCGCCCTTCGTCGGCGACCGCGCGATGCTGCGTCAGCGCCTGCTCGCCGCCGTCGAATTCGCGAAGGGTCACCCGGACGTTGATCCATCGAAGGTCGCCATTACCGGCTATTGTTTCGGCGGCCTGTGCGCGCTCGATGTCGCGCGGAGCGGCACGTCGGACGTCAAGGGCGCGGTCAGCATCCATGGCATCTTCCCGCCACCCGGCCTCGGCGCACAGGTGCCGATTCAGACCAAGGTGCTGATCCTGCACGGCTGGGACGATCCGATGGCGACGCCCGACTCGGTGGTTGGCGTTGCCAAGGAATTGACGGATGCGGGGGCCGACTGGCAGCTACATGCCTATGGCCATGCCATGCACGCCTTCACGGCGAAGGGCATGAACGCGCCCGAGCGCGGCCTCGCCTACAACGAAAATGCCGACAAGCGGTCGTGGCGCGCGATGGCCGACTTCCTCGCGGAGATTTTCGCCTAAAAGGCGACGGCGTAGCGTAGCGCTGCCCCGACATCGTCGGGCCGCGCGGCAACATGGCCGGGCTCGCGGCGCAGGTAGAGATTGGCATCAAGCGAACCGCCGAACGCCGCGACGCTGTACGCCGCCTCGGCGTCGATCTCTCGACCGCTCGGCGTCAGGTTGACGCTGCGCTGCTCGAAACTGGTGAGGCCGGTCGCATAGTCATAATCGACCGGCACCGACAGGCTGGCGAGGCCGCCTTCGACGCGTAGCGGCTGCGCAAGACGGAACGACAGCCGGTCATTGCCGAACAGTCCCGCTCGTGAGACTTCACCCTCCCACGCCGTGCTGCGGAGGGATCCGAGCCTGCTGACCAGACCGCCGGTCAGACGCGCCGTCGTCCAGCCGCTGCGCGTGCCTGCGGCCAGCGACCAGCGGCCAAAGCGGGCCCGCGCTTCCAGCGTCGCGAACGTCGTCGTTGCGCCCGCCAGGCCAAGCGCGCCCTTCGCTTGGGCGCCCAATACCGTATCGCTCTCGGTCATCTGCGACAGGCCGGCGGTGAGCGCGGCGCGACCGAACAGGCGGCTCGCCGTTACGCCCACCGTGCCGATGGCGCCGCTGCGCAACCCTGTCGGCTCGAACGGCGACAGCCGGGCGAGGCGCGAAACATCGGCACTGCCCGCCGAGAGGCCGAAGCGCCACTTGCCCGCGTCGCGAAGCACCGCGCCGGCCACACCGCCGGACTGGACAAGCGGCGAGTCGCCCATCGGACCGCTGGTCAAATAGGCGGGCGATTCGCGGCCCGCAAGCACGCCGGCTAACACGTCAGCGCTATAGCCATAAGCGAAGCCGGTCATCGTGCGCGGATCGGTCCGGCTTGCAGCAAAGCCGTGCGTCACCCGGTTCTCGTCGCCCGCATGCAGGTCACGCCCGCTCTGGGCGAGGCCAACCCACGGCCGTGTCGACGTCGGAGGCGTGATCGTGAAACTGACAACCCGGGCGCCATTGCCGAAACTCGCATTGTGCGACCGGTCGGCAAGACGGCTGCCAAGCAAAAGCGGCGTCGGCGTCACATTGATCGTCTGCGCAAGCTGCACGGCAAAGGCGCGGCCATAGCCGTCGAGGATTACAGCACCGCCGAGCGATGCGCCCAATTGCCCGCCGTCGCCCATCGCGCCGCCGAGCGTTGCATTGTCGGTCGTCGAAATCGGGATCGCGCTCCCGGCAAGTGAGGTGCTGCCGATTGGCTGGAAGGCGCGTGCCAGATTGACGATGCCGTTGCCATAAATCGGATCGACCCCTGTCGCGCCGGCGTCGTCGGCCGTGCTGAACAGGATGTTGACCGCCTGTGCCGAGGTCATCGTCGGAAAGGCCTGAAGTATCAGCGCCAGCGCCCCTGAGACATTCGGAGCCGAATAAGAGGTGCCGCTGAACAGGAAGTTGGTGCCGGTATGGTCGAAGCTTCGGACCCGGTAGCCGAGCGCCGCTACATAATGCGCCGCTCCGCTTCCCGCGCGGTCACTGAAGGTCGAGATCGCATTGGGGTCGGAGGCCGTGCCGACCGAACCGGCGATGACGACGAGGCCGTTCGCCGTCGGCGCGTCATTGGCGACAAGCGCGAGCGGATCGGGATCGGCAGTTGCGTCATTGCCCGCCGAGATCACAAAGATCACGCCCGCCCGGGTTGCCCGTGCGATCGCGTTGCGCAGGGTCAGGTTGGCGCCTGACCCGCCCAGCGACATGTTGACGATGCGCGCGCCGTTGGCGACGGCGATATCGACCGCGCGGGCCAGCGCACTGTCGGCGTGCGAACAGCCATCGGTGCCGCTGCAACTGCCAGGGGTATCGGTTCGGAGCGCGAGTAGCGTCGCATTGAACGCAACGCCGTGGATATTGACGTCGTCCTTGGCAGCAAGCGCAACGGCAGCGACGCTGGTGCCATGTCCCGAATCGTCATCGACGCTACGGCCGCCAACCACGTCCTGGCTCGCCGGGGAAATGCGTCCGGCGAATTCCGAACTCTGAATGTCGACGCCGCTATCGGTGATCGCGATGGTGATGCCCGAGCCGGTTGCACCCTTCTGGTAGGCGGAGATGGCCTGCATCTGCACCGCACCGCCCGAGCGCGCATATTCGGCGGTATTGTAATTGACGACAGGCGTCGGCGTCGGCGTCACGACCGGCGTCGTCGCGGCCACGGCGGGTGCTGAGGGCGTCGAAGCGACGGAGGTCCCACCACCCCCGCAGGCCGTCAGAAGCAAAGCGGCAATCCCGACCGAGCTTGCGCTGGCTATCCGGCTCCCGACACCCGCTTCGTTCATCGGCACACATGCGGGAATTCAACCCGCCCCCCTGTCACGACAGCTGTCGCTAACACAGCCCGCGTTGACCTTAAATGAATAACCGCGATACGGGCGGCTGTATGTCCCCCGACCTGTCCCGCATCCGCACCTGGATCTTCGATCTCGACAACACGCTCTACCATCCGCGCATCGACCTGTTCGCGCAGATCGATGCGAAGATGGGTGAGTATATCGCCCGCCTGCTCGGCGTCGACGCAGTCGAGGCGCGGCGGGTGCAGAAGGACCTGTTCCACGCCCACGGGACGACGCTCAGCGGCCTGATGCGGAGCCACGATATCGACCCCCATGAATTTCTCGATTTCGTCCACGATGTCGACCTGTCGCATGTCGTGCAGGACGCTAAGGTGATCGGCGGAATCGCCAAACTGCCGGGCCGCAAGCTCGTGTTCACCAATGGCGATCTCGCCTATGCGAGCCGCGTGCTCGCAGCGCTCGGTCTCGATGATGCCTTCGAGGCGGTGCACGATATCCATGCCACCAACTACGTGCCCAAGCCCGAAGCATCCGCCTATGCCGGCCTATGTTCGGCCTATCAGATCGATCCCACGACGGCGTTGTTCGTCGAGGATATGGCGCGCAACCTGAAGCCCGCCAAGGCGCTCGGCATGACCACGGTCTGGGTCAACAATGGCTCGGAGCGCGGCGGGCATGAGGCTTCGCCCGACTATATCGACATCGAGATCGCCGACGTCGGCGAATGGCTGGACTCGCTCGACCAAAGGATTGCCGCATGAGCCTGCAAAACATCATCGAAACCGGATGGGACGCCCGCGACGGCGTGTCGTCCGCGACCAAGGGCGAACTGCGCGACGCGGTCGAGGCGGCAATCGCCGGCCTCGACGACGGCTCGCTGCGTGTCGCGGAAAAGAGCGGTGACGGCTGGCAGGTCAATCAGTGGCTCAAGAAAGCGGTGCTGCTGTCTTTCCGTTTGAACGACATGGCGTCGATCTCGGGTGGCCCGGGTGCGGCCCACTGGTGGGACAAGGTGCCATCGAAATTCGACGGCTGGGGCGAAAACCGCTTCCGCGCCGCCGGATTCCGGGCCGTTCCTGGCGCGATCGTCCGGCGCGGGGCCTATATCGCCCCCGGCGCCGTACTGATGCCCAGCTTCGTTAACCTCGGCGCACGCGTGGGCGAAAATACGATGATCGATACCTGGGCGACCGTCGGCTCCTGCGCGCAGATCGGCGCGAACGTGCATATCTCAGGCGGCACCGGCATCGGTGGCGTACTCGAGCCGCTGCAGGCGGGCCCCGTGATCATCGAGGATAACGCGTTCATCGGCGCTCGGTCCGAAGTCGCCGAGGGCGTCGTCGTCGAGACCGGCGCAGTCATCTCAATGGGCGTGTTCCTCGGCGCCTCGACCAAGATCGTCGATCGCGCTTCGGGGCAGACCTATATGGGCCGTGTGCCGGCCTATTCGGTCGTCGTCCCCGGTAGCCTGCCCGGCAAGCCGCTGCCCGATGGATCGCCGGGCCCGAGCCTCTACTGCGCCGTCATCGTCAAGACAGTCGACGCGCAAACCCGCAGCAAGACCGGCATCAACGAGCTACTGCGCGACTAGGCCATACCCTAGTCCGGCGATAGGCCAGCTTTCGCGCGGGCAAGAAAGCCTCGATTGCCGCGTCCGACGATCTGACTAGCGTGCCTCTCCCAAGACAAGGAGAGGCAGATGGCACTCGCGCGCACCACAGCGCTGCGGACACGGGCCGAGGCGCTGTTCTGGCGCGGCCTGACTCTGCTCGCCTTCGCAGCCGTGATCGCGCTGATGTTCGTACCGCCTGTGCATGCGGCAACTGGATCCTTCGTCGGCGTCTGGCGCGTGACGCTCGTGCACCCCGGCGGCGAACTGCCCTTCGGCCTCGAGGTCGGGCGGGAGCGTGGCAAGCCCGCCGCATGGCTGCTCAATCCGCCCGAACGGCTCCGCGCCGAGAAAGTCGAGATTGATGGCAATCAGCTCGTTCTGGATTTTCCCTCCTACGGCTCGCGGGTTGTTGCGACGCTGGGGCCGGACGGCCAGTTGACCGGCAGCGCGTCGCTCCAGCGCCGTGCCGGGCCGGCGACCCTCGCGCTCACCGGAACGCGGGCGGCCTTTCGCTTCTTCGCCAAGCCTGCCCCTCCGGCTGCGAACCTGAATGGGCGCTGGATTGTCGATAGTGCCGGGTCGAAACCCGAACGCGGCCTCGCCCAGTTCCGCCAGACTGGCAGTCATGTGACGGGATCGGTGCAATTCCCGAGCGGCGACACCCGCTACCTTGCCGGTGACATCTCCGGCAGCACGCTGCTGCTGTCGATGTTCGACGGCAATTCAACGGCGCTGTGGCGCGGCACGTTGGCGAACGGGCAACTCACCGGCGAGAATTTTGGCGCGCGCAGTACCGCGGGAACGCCCTGGACCGCGCGCCGCGCCGGCACCGACAGTGTCGAGGCTATCGAGGTTCAAAAGCCGCCCGTCGACCGCATCGCCTTCAGCTTCCCTGACAGCAGCGGCAATCGCGTGTCGCTGTCGGACGCACGGTTCAAGGGCAAGGTCGTCGTCGTGACGCTTGGCGGGGCTTGGTGCCCCAACTGCCATGACGAAGCCCGCTTCATCGGACCCTATGCCGCGGCGCATAAGTCAGAAGGGCTCGAAGTGATCGGCCTGCAGTTCGAAGTCGGCGACGACGCCGCGCGCGCTTTCGCGCAGATCGACCGGTTCGGCGCGCGCTATGGCCTGCGCTACCCGTTGCTGCTCGCCGGCCAACCGACGGCGGAGAGCAGCAAGGCAGCCCTGCCCTCGATCGGCGGCGTGCGCGTTTATCCGTCGACTCTCTTCATCGGCCGCGACGGGCGGTTGCGCGAAATCCATGTTGGCTGGGCGGGCCCCGCGACCGGCCCCCTAAACGCCAAAGCCAAGCGCGAGTTCGACGCGACGGTCCAGAGACTGCTGCACGAGAAGGCCTGATCCATCTCTGCCCTTGTCATAGCCCACCATCCTGACGAAAGTCGAAGTCCCTCAGGTTGCGGCTAGGCCGGAGGGAGTCTTGGCATCTCGTCAGGATGACGGGGGTCGGTCCGGGGGAACATCGTGCCAGTCACGCGCAAGCCATTTTATGCGCATCTCTATGCGCAGGTGCTGATCGCCATCGCGTTCGGTGTCGCGCTTGGGGCTTTCGCGCCTGACTTCGCGGCAAGCCTGAAGCCGCTCGGCGATGCCTTCGTCAAACTGGTCAAGATGATCATCGCGCCGGTGATCTTTTGCACCGTCGTCGCGGGTGTGGGCAGCATTGGCGATATCGGCCGACTGGGCCGGGTTGGCCTGAAAGCGCTCGGCTACTTCCTCGTTGTGTCGACGCTGGCGCTTGCGGTCGGACTGCTCGTCGGCAATCTCGTGCAACCGGGTGCCGGGCTGCATGTCGCGGTCGCCAGCCTCGATGCCGGCAAGGTCAGCGAATATGCGACCAAGGCGGAGTCGACGACGGTCACCGGCTTCCTGCTGGACATCATCCCCGACACTTTCGTGTCCGCCTTCACGTCGGGTTCGATCCTGCAGGCGCTGTTCGTGTCGCTGCTGACCGGCAGCGCGCTGGCGATGATGGGAGACGCGGGCAAACCGATATCGGAAGCCATCCGCCGCGCGTCGGCAGTGATCTTCGGCGTTGTGCACATCCTGATGAAGGCAGCGCCGATCGGAGCATTCGGTGCAATGGCGTTCACGATCGGAAAATATGGCATCGGGGCCATCGCCAATCTCGCGGCGCTGGTTGCGACCTTCTACGGCACCTCGCTGCTGTTCGTGATCGTCGTGCTCGGACTGATCGCGCGAGCCAATGGCTTTTCGATCTTCGCGCTGATCCGTTATCTGAAGTCCGAACTATTGCTAATCCTCGGCACCAGCAGCTCCGAGTCCGCGCTGCCGCTGCTGATCGAGAAGCTCGAGCGGGCAGGAGCCTCGCGGCCGGTGGTCGGCATCGTGGTGCCGACCGGCTATTCCTTCAACCTCGACGGTACGAACATCTATATGACGCTCGCCGCACTGTTCATCGCGCAGGCGACGGATACGCCGCTCACTTTCGGGCAACAGCTCCTGTTGCTCGGCGTCGCGATGCTGAGCTCGAAGGGGGCCGCGGGCGTGACGGGATCGGGGTTCGTCACGCTTGCCGCGACCCTGTCCGTCGTTCCGTCGCTGCCGGTCGCCGGGCTCGCGCTGATCCTCGGCGTCGACCGGTTCATGTCGGAATGCCGCGCGCTGACCAACTTTATCGGCAATGCTGTGGCCGCGCTGGTTGTCGCCCGATGGGAGGGCGAGCTTGACCGAAGCCGGCTTGCACAAGCGTTGAGCGGTGGCGACTTGAATGTTGCCGAAGCCGAGACCTTTCAGGCCAAGGTCAGTTGATTCCTGGCCACATTGGCGAGTTTTGGGCGCGATAGGCTGAAATGGGCTCTAACTCCATAACACCGCCGGGCCTTTTCTTTCGCTGCCGCTTCGTTACAGTCCGCGCCAGCCACTGTCGGCCTAATGTATCAGGGGAGGGATTTTCCTATGGCGACGACTGCCAAGCCGAACGCACTTCAACAGCCGCTCACGCCGTCGCCGCAACTTGCTGCCATCGTTGGCAGCGACAAGATCGCTCGCGGTCAGGTCGTCAGCAAGATGTGGGAATATATCAAGAAGAACAATCTGCAGAACCCGGCGAACAAGCGCGAGATTCTCGCTGACGCCAAGCTCGAGCCGATCTTCGGCGCGAAGAAGGTCACGATGTTCGAGATGAACAAGCATCTCGCCAAGCATCTGAAATAAGCTGTTAAACGCCGCGGCGCGCCTCAGGCCGCCGCGGCGACTGCTTCCAGGAACGCGGCACCATAGGCTTCAAGCTTGCGGGCGCCGACGCCGCCGATTTCGGCGAGCGCAGCGAGACTGGCCGGTCGTGCCGCTGCCATCTCCCGTAACGTCGCATCGTGGAAGATCACATAGGGCGGGACACCGGCCTCTGCCGCAAGCTTGCGCCGAACGGCGCGCAACGTCTCGAACAGCGGATCGTCGATCGCCGACACCGCGCGGTCGCCGGGGCGCACCCGCCGCCGACGCACCCTTTCCGGCATGACCCGGAGCGTTACCGCCTGCTCGCCCTTAAGGATCGCGCGCGCCGCCGGGCCGAGACTCATGCCGCCATGTTCGGCGTCCAGCCGCAGCGCATCGCTCGCCACAAGTTGCCGCGACAGCGCCCGCCACGCGTCGGCATCGAGATCCTTGCCGATGCCGAACACCGACAGACTGTCATGGCCCAGCCGCGCCATGCGCTCGTCGGCCTTTCCGAGCAGCACATCGACGACATAAGCCGTGCCGAACCGCTGTCCGGTCCGATAGACCGCTGACAGCAGCTTGCGCGCCGCCTCGGTCGCGTCGCGTGTCTCAGGCGGATTGAGGCAATTGTCGCAATTGCCGCACGGCGGCGGGGCCGGCTCACCGAAATAGCTGAGCAGCGGCCCGCGCCGGCAGCTGCTGACCTCGCAGAAGCCGATCAGCGCGTTCAGCCGCTGATGTTCGAGCCGCTTGCGCTCGGCCGGCGCACCCCCCGCATCAATGAACTGCCGCGCCCGCGCGATGTCGTCGGCACCGTACAGAAGATGCGCGACCGACGGTTCGCCGTCGCGCCCGGCGCGGCCAGTCTCCTGATAATATTGCTCGATCGAATCCGGCAGGCCGAGATGCGCGACGAAGCGCACGTCGGGCTTGTCGATGCCCATCCCGAACGCGATCGTCGCGATCATCACCATATCCTCGGAGCGCACGAACGCGGCCTGATTAGCAGCACGTACGCCAACGTCCATCCCGGCATGATAAGCGAGCGCGTTGAACCCCTGCGCCTTTGCCCATTCGGCGGTCTTTTCGACGCGATCGCGAGTGCGCGCATAGATGATGCCGGGTTGGCCGCCCTGGCTGTCGAGGAATGCCTTCAACTGGCGCTTCGCCTCGGTGCGCGGCGTCACTTCATAGCGGATGTTGGGCCGGTCAAATCCGGCGACAGTCATCCGGTCATGCGCGATGCCGAGCTGATCGAGAATGTCGGCGCGGGTCAGCTCGTCGGCAGTGGCCGTGAGCCCGAGGCGCGGAACACCGGGGAAGCGGCCGCAGAGCGCCCGCAGCTTCCGGTAATCGGGCCGGAAATCATGTCCCCACTGGCTGACGCAGTGCGCCTCGTCGATGGCGATCAGCGACAGCTTGGCCGCGGCTAGCCGGTCCTGAAACCACGGCATCGTCGCCCGCTCCGGCGCGACATAGAGGAGATCGAGTTGGCCGGCTGCCAGTGCGGCCATCGTCGCGTCTTGCGTGCGGCCATCCTCGGCGCTGGTAATCGCTGCCGCGCGCAACCCATTTTCCCTGAGCGCCCGCACCTGATCGTGCATGAGTGCGATCAGCGGCGAGATGACGAGGCCGGTGCCGTCACGCGCGAGCGCAGGCACCTGATAGCAGAGCGATTTGCCCGCCCCGGTCGGCATGATTGCCAGCGCGTCGAGCCCCGCACAGACGTCGCGGACGATCTCGCCCTGCACGCCGCGGAAGCTCGAATAGCCGAAAACATCGTGGAGAATCTGGAGCGGGTCACGCATCGGCGCACAGATAGCGGGGCACGGGGGCTTCTGCTATGCCGCGCAGCATGCGTTGGCTCACACTGTCGTTGCTGTTGCTTCTGCCGGCTGCCGCGCCGCCTGCGACAATCACCAGCGGGCCGGGTCTCATGGCAGTCGAGGTCACGGCATCCCCCGTCCCGCTCGATAGCAGCGACCCGGCGCGCGATCGGGTGGGGCGGCTGCGCTACCTTGGCGGGCTCGCCCTCAGTTCGCGCGATGCGCGGTTCGGCGGACTGTCCGGCCTGCGCTGGACTGGCGGCGGGCTGCTCGCCGTCACCGACGGCGGAAACTGGGTGGCGTTCGACGTGGCGGAGGCGGGGGACCGCCTGACGGGCCTCAATGCCACGCGGATTGGCCTTATCCGCGGCCCGCAACGCGAGCCGCTCAAAGGCAAAGCGCATGCCGACGCCGAAGGGTTGGAGGCTGACGAGACGGGCCTATCGGTGGCGTTCGAGCGCGATCACCGGATCTGGCACTATCGCAACCCGAACGATGCGGCCTGGGCCGAGCCCTTCCCCGACGAGGCGTGGCTGAAGCAGCTACCTGCCAATTCCGGGATCGAAGCGATGGCACGCTGGGGCCGCGACTGGCAGTTCTTCGCAGCAGAGGCCACGCTGGCGAACGGCCGGCAGGACGCGGTTTTCGCGGCGCTACACGGCATGACACGCACCTTTGCGCACGTGTCCGTACCAGTGCCGGAAGGGTTTCGCCCGACCGATGCGCAGGCACTCGATGCAGCGCATATCCTGCTGCTGTCGAGGCGGCGCGGGCCGATCAGCGGCGACGGGGCAAGCGTACAGATCATTCCACTGGATCCCGGCCGATTGACGCTCGGCCGGCCGGAAGAGGTAGCGCGGCTTGAGGCACCGCTGGCCGTCGACAATATGGAGGGCCTCACGGTGCGCCGGGAAGGCAGCCGGACCTTCGTCTATCTGGTCAGCGACGACAATTTCTCGCCCTTGCAGCGCACGTTGCTGCTGAAGTTTGAACTGCTACCGTGAAACGCTTCCTGTTCACCTTGGCATTGGCGGTTGCGGCCTGCACGACCGCGCCACCGGCCAGCGACTCGGTCAGGATCGCGACAACCGCAATCCCGTTGTCATCCGATCCCGGCGTCTCGACGGCAGGATCGCTGCGCTATCTGGGCGGATTGGTCATCGCCAGCCCCGACCCGCGTTTTGGCGGTTTTTCCGGGCTTCGTGTCCGGGACGATGGATGGGCGTTGTCGGTATCCGACCTGGGCGAATGGGCCGGATTCCGCCTCGTCGAGCGGAACGGGCGGCTCATCGGCGTGTCGGACTTCCACATCGCGCCGATGTTCGATGCGGCAGGAGCGCCGCCGGCCTCGAAGGATGCGGCTGATGCCGAATCGGTCGAGTGGGCGGCAGACGGCACCGCTACGGTTGGCTTCGAGCAGGACCACCGATTCGAAACCTATGCGGGCATCGACCCGGCACATAGCATGAGCTTCGCCGCCCGGCCGCAAAGTGTTGCGCGTCCGGACTTCATGCACGGCTGGCCGAAAAATGGTGGCGCGGAAGCCTTTGCCGCGATTGCGCCGGATGCCGAACTGGTCATCTCCGAAGACGAATTGATTGCGCCCGATGTCCATGACGCCGTGGTGACTTTCGACGGTCAGGTCATCCGCTTCGGCTACCGCGCGCCGCCGGGCTTCGCGCCGACCGATGCGGTCGGCATCGGCAATGGGAGGGCGCTGGTTCTGCACCGGCATTTCACCAAGGCCGACGGTCCTGCCGCGATCGTCGGACTCGCCGACTTCGCCAATGTGAAGCCCGGCCAGGTCGTCGTGCCGCGCGAAATCGCCCGGCTCGCGCCGCCGCTGACCGTTGACAATATGGAAGGCATCGCAACGCGCCGCGAAGGCGGGCGCACGTTCGTCTACCTGATCAGCGACGACAATCAGTCGAGGGCGCAGCGCACACTGCTCATGAAATTCGAACTGCTGCCCTGAACAGCAAAACGGCCGGGGGTGCCCCGGCCGCTTTCGTAATGCGTTGTCGCTGAGATCAGGCGGCGGCCTGCTGCTCCCCGACCTTCTTGGCGATCTCACGCTTCAGACGGCGAACCTTGAGGCTCAGCATGTCGTCCGAGGTCTTCAGTACCCAATTGTCGAGGCCGCCGACATGCTCGACCGAGCGCAGGCCGTTCATCGATACCTTGAGGCGCACCGAGCGCTGCAGCGCGTCGGAGATCAGCGACACATTCTGCAGATTCGGCAGAAAGGTCCGCTTGGTCTTATTGTTGGCGTGGGAAACATTGTGGCCCACCTGACGGCCCTTGGCGGTCAGCTCGCAAACGCGCGACATCGTGTCGTTCCTTGTGTTCGGTCGGTCTTGCCGGAAAGCGTGGCCGTGTAGCGAACCACCCCGCACGGGTCAAGCGTTGCAACCAACCGCCAGCCCCGCGCGACGAACGGCAGGCCGGTGTCATAGACCGCTGCCACACCCGCCGCTACCGTGCCTGAAAATTTCGGGGAGGTTCTCATGCGGCGTTCGTGGCTTGCGCTTCTGGCGCTCGGTTGTTCCGTGCCTGCGCTGGCGCAGCGCACCGACGACAATGCCAACACAAGCGCCGACGACGCGTTCGGCACGACGGTCGGCAATGAAAGCGTCGGCCTGTACAACCCGTACAACGTGCGTGGCTTTTCGCCCGTGGACGCTGGCAATGTGCGCATTGATGGTCTCTATTTCGACCAGCAGGCGAATATCTCCGACCGCCTTATCGAAGGCAGCACGGTGCGCGTCGGCCTGTCGGCGCAGAGCTACCCCTTCCCCGCACCTACGGGGATCGCTGACTTTGATATCCGCCGTGCCGGCAATGAGAATGTGCTGAGTCTCGCGGCCGGATATGGTCCCTACGGTGGCTGGGAAGCGGAAGCCGATGGCAAGCTCTCGCTGATCAAGGACACATTCGGGATCGCGGGCGGTGCCGGGATCTACCGAAGTCACGAACATTTCGGCGGCTCGCCGAAATATGAGTCCTTTGCCCTGCTGCCGCGCTGGCGGCCTGCGCCGGGCATCGAAATCCTGCCCTTCTGGAGCCGGGTCAATGCCTCCGAGGAGGAGGCCCAACCGATCATTTTCACGGCGGGTGCCTATCTGCCGCCCAAGATCAAGCGCCGTCGCTTCTTCGGACAGCCTTGGGCAGACAACAGCGGTCACAACAACAATTATGGCGTCCTCGCCAGCGCCGACATCAGCGGCTGGACGCTGCGCGGCGGGCTGTTTCGCTCGGAGGTGATTTCCAAGACCGGCTTCTCCGACCTGTTCTTCGACACCGACCAGAACGGCCTGTCGGCGACGCATCTGATCGTCGCCGACGCGCCGCAGAAGTTTGCCTCGACCTCGGGCGAAGTCCGAGTTCAGCGCTCGCTGATCGAAGGCCCACGTCGCCATACCCTGACGCTGTCGGCGCGGGCGCGCGAACAGAAGCGGCGGTTCGGTGGCGCAGATGTGATCGCGCTTGGCGCGGATCAAATTGGCGTTCCTGACTTCGTTCCGAAGCCGAGCTTCAATTTCGGTCCGCAAACCCGCGACACCGTTCAGCAGAAGACCGCCGGCATCAGCTATCAGGGCCAGTGGAAGGGCGTCGGCGAACTGAGCTTCGGCGTGCAGAAGACCGATTATGAGAAGTCGACGCTCGCCCCCTCGGGCGCGCTGCCGACGTCCCAAGGCAAGCCGCTGCTGTTCAATGGCACGGCCGCGCTCTACCTGAGCAAATCGGTCGTGATCTACGGTGGCTACACGCGCGGGCTGGAGGAAAGCTCGACTGCGCCGAACAATGCGACCAACAAAGACGAAGCGCCGCCCGCCATCCGCACGCGGCAGGTCGATGCGGGCGTGCGCTGGGCAATCGATCCGGACCTGAAGCTCGTGGTCGGGGCATTCCAGGTCGAGAAGCCCTATTATAATCTGAACGCCGCAAACCTGTTCACCAAGCTCGGCGACGTACGGCACCGCGGCCTCGAACTCAGCCTCGCCGGGCAAATCGCCAAGGGGCTGAACGTCGTCGCCGGGACCGTGCTGCTCGATGCCGAGGTCAGCGGGGTTGAGGTCGACGCGGGGCTGATCCGCAAGCGGCCGGTCGGCGTGATCACCCGCTATTCGATCCTGAGCCTCAACTATGACATCGCCGCCGTAAAGGGCCTGTCGGTCGACGCCTTCGCCGAATCGACGGGCGACCGCTACGCCAGCGCGACGACGCCGCTCGTCGTGCCGCCGCGCGCCGTGCTGGCACTCGGCGCGCGCTACCGCTTCAAGGCGGGCGACACGCCGATGACGGTCCGCGGCCAGATCGGCAATGTGTTCAACAACTACGGCTGGGGCGTCGGCGGCTCAGGCTCCTTCGTTTACAATCTGCCCCGACGGTTCTCCCTGAATATCGCTGCGGATCTCTGAGTCAGCTCACAGCAGCTTGATCTCGCGCAGCCGTTCTTGGAGATATTCGTCCGCCGTAATGCCGTCGGGATAGCGGTCGGGGTGCTCGGCTGACACGCAACCCGGTAGCGTTTCGATGCGGAAATCCGGGTTGAAGTGCAGGAAGAAGGGCGTCGAATAGCGCGGGGTGCCCCGGCGTTCGGGCGGCGGGTTGACGACGCGGTGCGTCGTTGAGGGCAGCGCGTGGTTGGTCAGCCGCTGCAGCATGTCGCCGACATTGACGACGAGCGCGCCATCCGGCGGCGTGATCGCCAGCCAGTCGCCGTCGCGCGTCTTTACTTCCAGACCCGCTTCCTCCGCCCCCAGCAGCAGCGTGATGACATTGATGTCCTCATGCGCCCCGGCGCGCACGCCCGGCGCATCGGCGGCGATCGGTGGATAGTGGAGCAGGCGCAGCACCGAATTGCCGAGATCGACCTTGTCGGCAAACCAGTGGCGCGGGAGGTCGAGATGATGCGCAATCGCCTCGAGAAGCTTCGCGCCCATCGCATCGAGCGCGGCGTAAAGCGCGCCGATATGATCCTGGAAACCCGGCACTTCGGCAGGCCAGACATTGTCAGGCATCGTCGTGCGATAACGGTGGCCGGGCGGCAAGTCGCGGCCGGTGTGCCAGAATTCCTTGAGGTCCGAGGTCTTCGCGTCCTTCGCCGCCTCGACCCCGAACGGCGTAAGCCCACGCGCCCCGCCAGTTCCCGGCTGGTGATAACGGCGCTTCACATCCTCGGGCAGCGCGAAAAAGGCCTTGGTGTCGGCAATCGCTGCGTCGATGAGCGCCTGATCGATGCCGTGATCGGCAACGACGGCGAAGCCAGTGCGGCGGAACGAGGCTGCGAGATCGCTCGCGAAGCCGGTGAAGTCCGAGTCGTAACGCGTAAGCGACACCGGGACGATGGAGCGAGGGTCGGTCATGCGCCGGATTTGCGCCCCAGAGGCGGGGGCGTCAATCGGATAGGATCGCCGTTTGCCGTGATTGGCTTCATGCTAGATATCGACAATGGAATCCCAGCTCGTGTTCGGATGGCGCACCGCCATTCTGTCGATCATGTTCGCGCAGCTGATCCTCCTCGCCATCGCGCTGACACGGCCGCTGCGCAATCGGGTGGCGAACCGAACACTGGCGATGTTGCTCGTCGTGTTGGCGGGCATGATCACGCCGTGGATGATCGGCTTTGCGGGCTTCTACGACCGGTGGCGCTGGCTGAGCTTCGCGCCGTTTGCGATCTCGCTGGCGATTGCGCCGCTGACATATCTTTATGTCGTCGCGCTGACACAGGGTCGATGGCCGGAGCGCGGCTGGCATCACCTCGCGCCCGCCGGGCTGCAATTCGCCTATCTGACCGGCGCGTTCCTGCTGCTGCGGCAGCCGTTCAAGAATGATTGGCTCGTCGAGTCGGCGCTCGCCTACGACCTGATCACCGGGGCTGGCGTTATCGGCGGGATGGCGGCCTATGGCGTTGCGGGGCGGCAGCTGATCCGCCGCTATCGCGCAGACCTGCGCGGGCAGCGCAGCGACGATCATCGCTATGCATTGGCCTGGCTCGAGCGGGCAGTCGCCGCGCTGTTCGTGCTGCTGGCGATCTGGACCGGCTATGGTGTGGCCGACGTGATCTCGCCGCTTGGCTATCGCGGGCTCATGGGGCTGTATCTGGCGATCGGCCTGTTCGCGCTGTTCCTCGGCATCGAGGGGTGGCGGCACGCCGCGATGGCGTTTCCGGATCTTGCAACGCTTGAGGCAGCCACGGCGGCCTCGCCGCCCGTCTGGGCAGCCAAGGTCGACGAATGGGTGGGCCGCGTGCGCCGCGAGCGGCTCTATGCCGAACCTGAGCTCAGCGTCCCGAGATTGGCGCGCCTGCTCGGCACCAACAGCGCCTATGTGTCGCGCGCGTTCAACGAAGGGCTGGGGCAGAGCTTCTCCGGCTTCATCAACCGGCTGCGCTGCGAGGAGATGGCGAAGCGGCTGGATGAGGGGTTCGCGGGCGACCTGCTCGACCTCGCGCTCGATTGCGGGTTCAGTTCGAAGGCCAGTTTCAATCGGGCGTTTAAGGCAAGCTATGGCTGCAGCCCTTCCGCCTATCGGCGGCACCACGCCTCAATTTCGAAAAACTGACCCAAATTTGCGATTGGAAGCGCTCGCTTCAGCGAATTGCCGCATCCTTCACGGCATGAACCAGATCGACAGACGAACGGCCCTCACGCTTGGTGGCGCGGCGCTGCTGACCACCACCACCGGCCTTCGCGCCGCGCCCTCCGCGGGCGAATACCGGCAGGATGCCGAGATCGTGCGCCGTGCGCTGGCGCTGCATCCGGGGCTGTACCGCTATCAGACGCCGCGCCAATTCGAAGCGCGCATGCGGCGGTTCGAAGCGGACTATGTGGCGGCCGCGAACCTTGACGAGCGGTTCTTGATCCTGTCGCGCTTCATGGCGGCAATCCGCTGCGGGCACAGCCAGTGCAATCCCTACAACCAGCGCAAGGCGGTCGTCGCCGCGCTGTTCGAGCGGCCGACCCGGCTGCCGTTCGAGTTCGACTGGGTCGGCGGACGCATGGTGGTGCTGGCGGATCGCAGCGGCACCGGGCTGTTGCCGCGTGGTACCGAAATCCTGTCAATCGACGGCGCACCGGTGGCGGGCCTGCTCAAGCGCCTCATCGACTATGCGCGCGCTGACGGCAGCAACGATGCCAAGCGGGTCGCACAGATGGCGATGCGAAACATCGATCGGTTCGAGGCCTTTGACATTTATCAGGGCCTGATCCAGCCGCCGCAGGGTGGCCGATTCCGGCTGCGCTTCTGGACGCCGGATGGGCGCACTGGCGAGAGCGAGTTCGCGCCGCTGACGGCGGAGCAGCGCCGCGCAACGCGGCACACGCGGGAAACAGACGGCACTTCCGAACCCTTCTGGGACTGGACGATGACCGATGGTGTGGCACTGCTGACCATGCCGAGCTGGGTGATGTACAACAGCAGCTGGAAATGGGAGCCGTGGCTCAAGGAGCGGCTCGACAGCCTCAAGGACGCGAAGGGGCTCATTATTGACCTGCGCGAGAATGAAGGCGGCAATGAATGCGGCAATGAAATCCTGGCGCGACTGAGCGGCAAGGACATCCAGTTCCAAGGCTATCGCCAGCTGGTGCGCTACCGTCGCACGCCCGCCGATCTGGACCGCTTCCTCGACACCTGGGACGACAGCTTCCGGACGATTGGGGCGACGGCAGCAGACGCCGGCAACGGCTTTTTCGAGCTCGGACAGGAAGAGAGCGACACGATCCCGGCTGTTGGGCCACGGCTCGATCTGCCCGTCGCTGCTTTAATCGGACCCGTGTGCAGCTCGGCGACCTTCTCCTTCGCGCGCCGCGCTCAGGAATCGGGGCTGGTGCGGCTATTCGGCGAAACGAGCGGCGGCAACCTGCGCGGCATCAATGGCAACGGTTATTTCTTCGTGCGCCTGCCGGGCAGCGGGCTGGAATTCGACCTGCCGATCGTCGGGAATTTCGCGATAACCCCGCAGCCGGATCGCGGAGTCCTGCCCGATGTCGCAGTGCGGCCGAGCGTGGCGGATATCGCGGCGGGACGAGACCCCTGCCTCACGACAGCAAGCGCATGGATT
The DNA here is from genome assembly GCA_943370355.1 of Sphingomonas paucimobilis. Classification (GTDB taxonomy): domain Bacteria; phylum Pseudomonadota; class Alphaproteobacteria; order Sphingomonadales; family Sphingomonadaceae; genus JADCGM01. The sequence goes on along the minus strand of CALRQP020000019.1, from coordinate 17,269 downwards.
GCGTCGCGGGCTAGTTAGCCCGCTGGTGCCGAAACATGCATATCCGGAGTTTCTTGGGAAATTGGCGCGCCCGGAACGATTCGAACGTCCGACCCTCAGATTCGTAGTCTGATGCTCTATCCAGCTGAGCTACGGGCGCGCACCGGGGCCGGACATAGTGGCAGGCGGGCGGCTTGGCAAGCGCGAGTGCCAGCACTAGGGTCCGCCGCCATGCGTATCCCGATCCTTGCCCTGACCCTGTTGCTCACTGCCTGCGCTGCCGGCGGCGATTGGCCCAGTCTGGCGCGGCGGCCGGGGGAAAGCGCGCCATTGCCGGAGGCGGCACCGGCGACTGCGCCGGCCGCGCCCGCCGATGTGTCGAGCACGAGTGCGCCTGTGGTGTCGGGCCGGCTTGCCGAGGCGACACGCGATTTCGCGGCGATCGAGAAGCGTTGGGAACAGCAGAACAGCGCGACAGGCGCAGCGGTTGCAGCGGCGAAGGGATCGGCGGAGGGCAGCGTGCCGGCAACCAAGGCGCAGCTCGAGCTGTCGCGTTTCGAGCGTGTCGGTGCGCAGATCGGCGACCTCCGGGTCCGGCTCGATTCGATCGGTGGTGACCTTGCGGTGTCGGCGGCGTCGGGCAGCAATGCGGCGGGAGAACTGCGCGAGCTCGGTGCGCTGATCGGCAAGGTCGAAGCGCTACGCGCGCAACACAAGGCGGCAGCGGACGGGTACGGCGCGAAGTAAGACACGCCGCAAAAGTCGTCCGAGACGACTTTCCCGGCAACCGCCGCACACTTTTGTCCGTATCCAGCGTTGGGCAAAGCGGGCAGCATAGGCCCTCACCCTGGCAGGCAGATTTCATGGCAGTCGCGCACATCAACCGCATCGGCACCGCCGTCCCGCCCAACGACGTGCATGACGCATTCGTCAAATTCGTCGAAGGCTATCTGCCCGAGCGGCGCGAGCAGCTGATCTTCAAGCGCATGGTCGGCCGGTCTGACATTGCCCATCGGTACAGCTATTTCCGCCCCGCCGAGGGTGGCGCAACGACGGAGGACGGGTTCTACACGCGTGGCAATTTCCCGCCGACCTCTGCCCGGATGGCGCGTTACGAGCAGCATGCGCCCGACCTCGCGATTCAGGCGATCGATGCGCTCGGCGATTTCGACCGCAGCGGAATCACCCATCTGATTGTCGGATCCTGCACAGGATTTGTTGCGCCGGGGCTCGACCAGATCATCGTCAAGCGCGCCGGGCTCGACCCGAGTGTCGAGCGGACCGTCGTCGGCTTCATGGGCTGCTATGCGGCGGTCAATTCCCTGCGGCTCGCGCATCACATCGTCCGGTCGGAGCCGACGGCGCGTGCGCTGGTCGTCAACCTCGAACTCTGCTCGCTGCATTTCCAGGAGACGGGCGATCTCGAAAAACTTCTGTCGATGCTGCTGTTCGGCGACGGCTGTGCGGCGTCGCTGGTTACGGCGGACGAGACGGGCTTCGCGCTGCAGGACTTCAAGTCGGCGGCGATCGACGAGTCGGGCGAGCTCATCACTTGGCGCATCGGCGATCAGGGTTTCGACATGAAGCTGTCGGGCGAAGTGCCGATCCGCATCGGCAAGGCGCTGACCGCCGAATTGGAGCGCAATGCGCCGGACGGCATCCTGCGCGGCAAGCGACCCACCGACTATGACATTTATGCCGTGCATGCCGGGGGCCGGTCGATCCTCGATGCGGTCGAGACTGGGTTCGAACTGCCGGCCGATACGCTCAAATGGTCGCGCGGCGTGTTGCGCGACTTCGGCAATATGTCGTCGGCGACGCTGATGTTCGTGCTCAATCGCATTCTTGCGAGCGACGAACCGGCGACGGCGGGCATGGCGATGGCGTTCGGCCCCGGCCTGGCCTGCGAAACTTTCCGCTTTGCCCGTGCCTGATCTCAGCGTCCGTTCGCTCGAAGCGGAGTGGATGGACGATGAGACCGTCGACTTCGCGACGTTCGAGGCGGTGCTGGCGGGCCTCGCGACGGTCAACAGCTGGACATTGGCGCGGCCGCCCACGCTGAACTGGCTCGCGAAGGCAACGCAGGGCTGGGAGCGCGGCCGGGCGTTCACACTGATCGACGTCGGATCGGGGCAGGGCGACATGCTGCGCGCGATCCACCGCTGGGCAACCGCGCGGGGGCTGGTGCCGCAATTGACGGGAATCGACCTGAGCCCCTGGAGCGAGCCTGCCGCAAAGGCGGCGACGACTGCGGATATGGCGATCGAGTACCGCACGGGTGACGTGTTCGACTATGCGCCGGCGCAGCCGCCCGACTTCATCGTGAGTTCGCTCGTCGCGCATCACATGACCGATCCGATGATCCTGCGCTTCCTGACCTGGATGGAGGTGACAGCGGCGAAGGGCTGGCTGATCAACGATCTGCACCGGCATGCGCTCGCTTATTGGGGGTTCGGGCTGCTCGCCAATGTGATGCGCTGGCATCCGTTCGTGCGGCATGACGGGATGTTATCGGTGGCACGTAGCTTCCGCCGTGCCGACTGGGCGCGCCTGCTCGCAGACGCGGGACTGACCGACAAGGGCGTCACCGTCGAGTGGAAGCTGCCCTTCCGGCTCTGCGTCGGCCACATCAAATGAGCGAGCCGCTGGTCATTGTCGGCGGTGGACCGGCGGGGGCGACGGCGGCGCTGGCATTGGCCGAGGCAGGCGCGCGACCCTTGGTGGTCGAGCGCGACAAGGCGGCGCGCCACAAGATCTGCGGGGAGTTTCTGAGCATCGAAGCACAGGCCTGCCTGCACGCGGCGGGACTCGATGTGCTGGCGATGGGTGCCGCGCCGATTTCCCGGCTGCGACTGGTGCGCGGGCGGCGTGTGGCCGAGGCAGCGCTACCGTTTCGCGCGGCGGGGCTTACACGGAAGCGGCTGGACGAGGAATTGTTGGCCCGCGCGGAGGCGGCCGGCGCACGGGTTGAGCGCGGGGTTGCAGTTCGCGAGATCACGAGAGGCCGAGTGGTTCTGGACGGCGGCCGAACTCTCGACGCAGCGACGCTGCTACTTGCGAGCGGCAAGCATGAGGTGCGCGGGGTGCAGCGGCCCGCCGATGGGACGGTTGCCGGGCTGATCGGGTTCAAAAGCTACTTCCGCCTCGCACGGGCGCAAGACGCACAGTTACGCGACCATATCGAGGTGCTGATGTTCTCCGGCGGTTATGCGGGTCTGCAGCATGTCGAGGACGGGATCGCCAACCTGTGCCTGTTAGTGACCAGCGAAACGTTGACGGCGGCGGGCGGCAAATGGCCGGGGCTGCTGGCGGTACTGCGCGCCGCCTGCGGGCATCTCGACGACCGGCTGGCCGGGGCCGAGGAACTGCTGGAGCGGCCGATCACCATCTCGGGCGTGCCTTACGGCTATCTGCACCGCGACAGCGGCGACGGCATATACCGGCTCGGCGACCAGTTCGCGGTGATTCCCTCCTTTTCCGGGGACGGCATGTCGATGGCGATGCACTCGGGACGCGCTGCCGCCAAGGCAGTGCTGAGCGGCGTGAGTGCTGCAGATTATCATGCGGCACGCCGGCACGAGCTCGGGCCGCAGGTCGCGCTCGCCGACCGGCTCTACCGCATGACAGCGCCGAACCCGATGCAGGCGCTGGCGATCCGCGCGGCACAGATCTGGCCGGGCGTGCTGACCCGCATTGCGGCGGCGACACGTGTGCCCGGTTACGCCTGAGCGAGATCGATGCGCCGCGCACCGAGTGCGGCGATCTCATCGGCGTCATGGGTCACGTATAGCATCGGTAGCGCCAGCTCGTCGCGCAGGCGCAGGATCAGCGCGGTGATCTCCTCGGCGCGTGCACGGTCGAGGTGCGACAGCGGCTCGTCGAGCAGTAGAGCGCGGGGTTTCGACAGCAGCGCCCGGCCGAGTGCGACACGCTGCGCCTCGCCGCCCGAAAGGTGGCGCGGCCAGCGGTCGAGCAGGCCCCCAAGGCCGAGCAGATCGACGATATGGGCGTCGAGCGGGCCGCCATAGGCCAGATTGCCGCGCACGCTCAGGTGCGGGAATAGCCGTCGATCCTGAAATACATAGCCGAGGTGGCGCTCCTCGGGCGGCCGGTCGATATCAGCGTCGGAATCGAACAGGACGTCGCCGTCAATCGCAATCCGCCCGGCATCGGGGCGCAGCAGCCCCGCGACCATGTTGAGAAGGCTGGTCTTGCCCGTGCCCGAAGGGCCGAACAGCGCGGTGATGCCGGGCTGCGCTTCGACGGCGATGTCGATGCGGCGGTCGCCGATACGCTTCGAAAGCCTAAAGGCGATCATAAAGCGTGTGCCCTAGCGCGGCGGGCGAGCCATTCGGACATCGCGAGCGCACCGACCGACAATGCGACAGCGATCAGCGACAGGCGCAGCGCCGCATCCTCCCCGCCCGGGGTCTGCAAAACGCCGTAGATGGCGAGTGGCAGGGTGCGGGTTTCGCCGGGGATGCTCGATACAAAGGTGATTGTTGCACCGAACTCACCCATTGCCTTGGCGAAGCCGAGCACCGCTCCGGCGAGCAGGCCCGGAAGGCTCAGCGGCAGGGTGATGGTGCGGAACGCGCGCCAACGGCTGGCGCCGAGCGTGCGCGCAGCAGCCTCAAGGCGCGGATCGACCGCCTCGATCGACAGGCGGATCGCGCGGACCATGAGCGGCAACGCCATGACGCCAGCCGCAATCGCTGCACCCGTCCAGCGGAAGATCACGCTGACGCCTATCCCCGCCAGCAGCTGGCCGAGTGGGCCATGCTGGCCGAAGGCGATCAGCAGCAGATAGCCGGTGACGACGGGCGGCAGGACCAGCGGCAGATGCACGGCGGCATCCAGCACACCACGCCCCCAGAAACGCCCGCGCGCCAGCGCATAGGCGAGCGCGAAGGCGAGCGGCAGTGTCGCGAGCGTGGCGGTCAGGCCGACGCGCAGGCTGAGGACGAGCGCCTCGATCTCGTCGGGTGTGAGAGTCAGCGGACGACGATCCGGACGAGCTGCCGCGCCGAACGCGCGGGGCGTTTGTCGCCCCCCGCGACGAGCCGGTATGGGCCCGTCTTGGCGTCGAGCGGCTTGCCGTCACAGCGGTCGGCAACGACGATGCGGGCATTGCCGAGCGTGCGTTCAACTTCTCCAAGCCCGAATGCGACGCGGTAGCCATCGGCGGCTTCCGCCACGATGACCGTTGCGAGGCGATCGCCACGGACGGCCTCGCCGGTGGGCAGCCCCGCAGCGGCGAGCAGGTCGATCAGGCGCGGTCCCGAACAATCAGACCATTTGCCATGGACATCGAGCGTGACGGGCTCACGCGGAACAGCGGCGAATTCGGCATCGGTCAGGGCGTGCAGGCCGCTGCCTTCGATCGCCAATGCGGCTAGCAGGGCGAGCGCGATCATTTGACGATGAACCCGCGCTTCACGAACACGGCCCGCGCCGCGCGGCTGCGCAGAAAGGCCGCGAAATCGGCCGCGTCCTTGCCTGCCGTGGCGGTCAGCGCGACCGGATAGACGATGGGCGGGTGCGAGGCGGCTGGGAAGATGCCCGCGACGGCGACCTTACCGCTCGCTTGCGCGTCGGTCGCATAGACAATGCCGGCAACCGCATCGCCGCGTTCGACAAAGGCCAGCGCCGAGCGGACGTTCTCGGCGCGGGCCAGCCGGGGCTCTGCTTCCGCCCAAACGCCGAGGCTCGTCAGTGCCGCCTTCGCATATTTGCCGACCGGGACGGATGCGGGATCACCCGTCACCCAATGGCCGTCGCCGACCAATTTGGCGAAGGGGAATCCTTTGCGGATGGCGATCTTCGTGGGCCGGTCGGCGGGCACGATCAGGACCAGCCGGTTCGACAGCAGGTCGCGGCGGCTGGCGGTCTGGATCAGTGACCTCTTCGCGAGATAATCCATCCATTCGCCGTCGGCGGACAGGAAGATGTCGGCAGGCGCGCCTTGCTCGATCTGCCGGGCCAGCGCCGAGGACGCGCCGAACACCAGCAGTGGCTTGTCATGCCCGGCCCTCGCGTAAAGCGCCGCAAGGTCGGTCACCGCCTCGGTCAGGCTCGACGCGGCATAGATGCGGACGGCAGCCTGCGCAGGCTGCGCTGAAAGCAACGCGGCAAGAATGATGAGGAGCAGTTTGCGCATTTGCGCTGTATGCGATGGGATATAGCGCCTGTCTAGGCCAGCGATCGACTGATGGTTGCGGCGAAGGGCGCGGCAGCCGCCTCGAGTGCCGATTCCATCGCGCGGTAATCGGCGAGGATGCGCTGGCCGAGCGCACTGAGCGAAGCCCCGCCGCCCGATTTGCCGCCGGCAGCCGTGACGATCAGCGGCTCGCCAAAGCAGCGGTTCATCGTGTCGGCGAGCAGCCAGGCGCGGCGGTAGCTGAGCCCCATCTGCCGCGCCGCTGCCGAAATCGACCCCGTCTTGACGATGGCGTCAAGCAGATCCGCCTTGCCGGGGCCGATTGCGATCTCGCCGTCCCGGTACAGCCGCGCATTGATGCGAAGTCGTGGCGTCATCGCAATAATTAATCCAGCGTTCAGTGAACCAGACCGGCCTTGGCACGTTCTGAACCGGTGGCGCGACTGCGGCAAGCCAGCGCCGCCGTGCGCCCGAAGGTTATTCAGGGAAGGGATTTTATCCGTGAGAAAAATTTACACGCTGCTCGCCGTCGCCAGTTTCGCAACGCTCGCCGCTTGTGGCGGCAAGGGCGATGACGCCGCAGGCGACAAGGTTGCCTCGGACGCCGATGCCGCCGCCGACAAGATGGAAAATCAGGCCGACGCGACCGCCGATGCTGGGAACCAGCCGGCTGCCGACGCGATGAACGCGCAGGCCGATGCGACGCGCGACGCCGGCAAGAAAGCCGAAGACGCCATCGACAATGCCGACATCAAGACCGACAGCCCCGCCGGAACGGCGATGGCCGTCGAGAAGCAGTCGGGTCTGCCGACTTCGGCAGAAACCGCCAAGGATGCCGCCAAGGGCAAGTAAGCCCGGGCGAAACGAAGTCCTGACTATCTGGGGCGCTTCCGCGAGGGAGCGCCCCTTTTGTGTCAGAGCGTCAGCGGGCCGTGGTCGAGGCGCGGCAGGACGTGGCGTGCGAACAGGTCGGCTTCGGCGGCATGCGGATAGCCCGACAGGATGAAGGCTTCGATGCCCGCGTCCTGATAGGCCTGCAGCTTCGTGAGGACCTGATCGGGATCGCCGACGATCGCTGCGCCGCAGCCTGAACGGGCGCGACCGATGCCCGTCCACAGATTGTCCTCAACATAGCCTTCATTGCCGGCAGCTTCGCGCAGCGCCGCCTGCCGCTGCACGCCGACGCTTGTCGAATCGAGCGACTTGGCACGGATCGCAGCACCCTCGGCATCGTCGAGCTTCGACAGCAGCCGCGTCGCATAGGCGCGCGCCTCCGCCTCGGTGTCGCGGACGATGACATGGGCGCGGTAGCCGAATTTCAACTTGCGGCCATAGGCAGCGGCACGCGCAGTCATGTCAGCGATGACCTCCTTCACCGCGGGCATCGTATCCGGCCACATCAGATAGACGTCGCAGCCCTTCGCGGCGGCGTCGCGCGCGTCGGGGCTGAGACCGCCGAAATAGAGCGGCGGGCATTTGCCCGAGACGGTGGCGATGCGGGCCGGTTCAAGCTTCAGCTTCCAGAATTCGCCGTCATGATCGAGCGTCTCGCCGTTGAGCAGCGTCTTCAGGATCGCCATCGCTTCGGCGGTGCGGCGATAGCGCGGCGCGGAGGCCAGCGTTTCGCCGGGCATGTCGGAGGAGATGATGTTCACCGTCAGCCGCCCGCCCAAAATCCGGTCGAGCGTCGCGATTTGCCGCGCCAGCTGCGGCGGCCAGGTTTCGCCGATGCGCACCGCCATCAGCAGCCGGATGCGTTTGACCAAGGTCGCGATCGCGGCGGCGAAAATCGTCGTATCGACGCCCAGCGCATAGCCCGACGGCAGCAGCACATTGTCGAAGCCGCCCGTGTCGGCGGTCATCACGATGTCGCGGCAATGCTCCCAGCTCGACTTGAGCATCGAGTCCGGCACGCCGAGGAACTCATAATCGTCGTCGCACAGCGCCGAAAACCAGCTGACTTCGACGGTCATGGCAGTCTCTCCCCTCGCGCAGCGACCAGCACCTCGTACCAGCGGGCGCGGGTCCATTCGATCTTATAGGCGTCGGCGGCCTCGCGGATTCGGTCCGGCGTCTGCGTGCCGACGATCGGGATCGGCCGCGCCGGATGCGCCATGATCCAGCTGTAAGTCGCGGCGGTGCGAGAGACCCCGAAGTCGGCGGCAACGGCATCGAGCGCGACCGCGACCGCGCGGGCCCACTCGTCCTGTGGATTGCCGAGACGGCCCTGTCCCAGTGGCGACCATGCGAGCACAGCGAGATCGCGCTGCATGGCGAGATCGAAGGTGCCGTCGCTGAGCGGATCGAGCGCCAGCGGTGAAAATTCGGGCTGGGTCGACACGAGCGGCTGACCCATGAACTTCATCAGCGCCCGCGTCTGCGGCACGGTAAAGTTCGATACGCCGATGCTGCGGATCTTGCCGGCGGCCATCGCATTTTCGAGCGAGCGCGCCACCTCCTGCGGATGTGTCAGCATGTCGGGGCGGTGAATCTGCCAGAGGTCGAGCTGATCGACCCCGAGCCGGCTCAGCGAGGCGTCGATGGCGCTCGCCAGATAGGCGGGCGACGAATCATAAGGTGTGCCGATGACGATGCCGCCCTTCGACGCCAGCACCATGCGGGCGCGAAGACCCTTGTCCTCAGCGAACAGCCGCCCGAGCAGCACCTCGGCCGCCCCGAACGGCTCGCCATTGTCAGGACCGTAGATATCGGCCGTGTCGAACAGCGTGATGCCGATGTCGAGCGCCGCATCGACCCGCGCTCGTGCTGCCTTGAGATCGTCGCCGGCAAAGCGCCACATGCCCCAAGCGAGTGAACTGACCTCGAGTCCCGACTTGCCGAGCGGTCGCGTGGCGGGCGGTTTGGGCAATACGGACATCGGGCCTCGATTTATGATAACGTTGTCTGAAATTGCACGAGCTGGGGGCGATTGGTCAAGCTACCGGCGTTTCGTGGTCGATCCGCGCACGATGAGATCGTGCTGCAAACGGCGATGTGCGACAGCGCCCTCCCCCTCGAACAGCAGTGCGGCGGCGGTGTAGGCGAGATCGCGGGTTGGCTGGCGGATTGTGGTCAACGGCGGCCAGACCGCGCTGGCCAATTCGGTATCGTCGAACCCGGCGACCGATAATTCGCCCGGCACCGCGATGTCCCGCCGATGCGCGACGGCGAGGACTCCGGCTGCCATATCGTCGTTGGAGGCGAAGATCGCAGTCGGACGGTCGGGCTCATCGAGCAATGACTCCGCGGCCTCGGTGCCGCTCGCGAAATCGAAGAGGCCCGGACGGACGAGGCCGGGCTCGAACGCGATCCCGGCGCGATCCAGCGCACGGCGATAGCCGAACAGCCGCTGGTCGCTTGCCATATGATTGGGATGGCCGACGATGAAGCCGATGCGGCGATGCCCTTCGTTGATCAGATGCGTGGTCATGTCGTCGGCGGCCTGCACATCGTCCATGAACACCGACGAGGTCATCGCATGATTTGTGCCTGGCGAGATGCGCACGAACGGGATGCCGCGCCGCTCCAGTTCACCAAGGACCTCGGGGGAGTCGGTAACGGGCGAGGACAGGATGATCCCATCGACATGCGTCTCGTCGATCAGGCCCCCGACCTCTGCAGCGAGTGTCGCCGACGCGACGTCGGCGGGCTGCGCCAGCATCCGCACACCCTCCTCGCGACACCTCGCCCAAACGCCGTCCTGGATCTGGTGGATGTAGAAGGGGCTGTGGTTGTCGTAGATCAGCGCAATCTGGAACGATCGTTTGCCGGCGAGCGAACGCGCCGCAAGGCTCGGGCTGAACGATAGCGATGCGACCGCTTCTTCGACACGGCGGCGCGTCTCCTCCTTGACGTAACGTTCCTTGTTGAGGACACGCGACACGGTTTTGATCGACACGCCCGCGACGCGCGACACGTCCTTGATCGTCGTCCTCGGTGCCACGCGCGCCTCCCCGCCGCTGTTGTAACGCTGCAACGCATGGCGCGGCAATGGCGGGCGGGTCTTGCGGAACCGCAACATTCCATGACAAACGGCGGGAATAAGACATCGTTGTCATAAACGAGATGCACGAGGACGTCGGGGAGTGAGCAGCAGGGTCCGCTATGCGCTGGTCGGCGCGGGCATGATGGGTGTGGAGCATATCCGCAATCTCGCCATCACGCCCGGAGCCGAACTTGTAGCGCTTGTCGACCCCGTCGACTCGTCGGCAGCGGGCGCGACGGCTGCCGCCGGCAAGCAGGGTCTCAAGAGGTTCGACTCGCCCGCCGCTCTGGTCAAATCGGGCGTGGCCGACGCGGTCATCGTTGCATCGCCCAACTACACGCACCGCGATGTGCTCGCGCCGCTGTTCGACGCGGGGCTCAATATTCTGTGCGAAAAACCCGTCGCCACGACGATCGATGACGCGCGCTGGATCGTCGAGCGGGCCGCTGCCGCGAAGGGCATATTCTGGACGGCGATGGAATATCGCTACATGCCGCCCGCGGCCGAGTTCATCGCGCAGATCAAGGCGGGCCGCATCGGCGCGCTGAAGATGCTGGCGATCCGCGAGCATCGCTTTCCGTTCCTCGTCAAGGTCGGCGATTGGAACCGCTTCGCGGCCAACACCGGTGGCACGATGGTCGAGAAATGCTGCCACTTCTTCGACCTGATGCGCCTCATCGCCGGGTCGGAGGCCGTGCGCGTCTATTGCTCGGGCGGGATGGACGTAAACCATCTCGACGAACGTTATGACGGCCGCCAGCCCGACATCATCGACAATAGCTATACCACCGTCGATTTCGCCAATGGCGTGCGCGCGATGCTCGACCTGTCGATGTTCGCCGATGGCGCGGAAAACCAGGAAGAGATCACCGCGGTCGGCGATACCGCACGGCTCGACTGCCTGATCCCCGAAGGGTCGCTAGTCTACAGCCCGCGCGTCGGTTTCAGGAACCCGAAGCGCGTCGAGCGCAGCCATGTCGCGGTCGACGAAGCCGCATTGATGGCCGGCAGTCACCACGGCGCGACCTTCTACGAACATCAGAAATTCATCGCAGCGGTGCGCGGCGAGGGGCCGGTCGAAGTGACAGCCGAGGACGGGCTGCGCGCGGTCGCCATCGGTGCCGCCGCCGAACTCAGCGCGCGGGAGAAGCGCGCGGTCGAGATGACGGAACTCGGATTTTGAGAAGCTGAACTTTCACGCGCAACAGGAAAGGCCGTTCGACCGCAGCGGCCATTCCGGACAACAACAGTGCGGCAGACACCATTGGGGGCCACCTATGACGACGACATTCAAGACCATCCTGCGGACCGGCGCAGCCTTTGCCGCGCTGGCGATCCCGGCAGCCGCCTTCGCGCAGGCCGCGCCAGCACCGGCACAGACCGCCGCCGCTGCGACCGCCGATGAACCCACCGAGATCGTGGTCACGGCGCAGAAGCGCACCGAGCGCCTGCAGGACGTGCCGGTTGCTGTGTCGGTTGTCTCGGGCGACACCATCGCCAACCAGGGCGGCGTCAATATCGAGAATGTCCAATATCTCGTCCCGACCCTGAACTTCCGCAAGTCGGGCACGACGCTCAACCAGTTCCTGTTCCTGCGCGGCATCGGCACCGCGAACTTCTCGATCGCGGCCGAGCCGTCGGTCTCGACGGTGCTCGACGGCGTGGTGCTCGCCAACGCCGGTGAAGCCTTCGGCGACCTCGTCGATGTCGAGCGCATCGAAGTGTTGCGCGGACCGCAGGGCACGCTGTTCGGCAAGAACGCCTCGGCCGGTGTCATCAACATCGTCTCGAAGCGCCCGACCAACGACTTCGAAGGTTATGGCGAGGGCAGCTATTTCGGGGGCAACGGCCAGGAATATCGCGTCCGCGGCATGGTCAACGTGCCCTTCTCGGCGAATGTCCGCGGTCGCTTCACCGGCTTCTACGGCGATTATGATGGCAATATCCGCAACGTCGCGCCGAACGTGAACAGCCGGGTCAACGGCTATAAACATTATGGCGCGCGCGGCGTCGTCGAGGCGGATGCGACCGAGAAGCTGAAGCTGACCTTCATCGCCGACTATCGTCATGCCAATGACGATTGCTGCGCCGAGGTGATCGGCACGGCAGCGACGAACCTCGCGGCAGCGGTGCTGCCGTCTCCCAACCGCGACCAGTCGCGGACGATCTCACAGAACCTCGTCACGGCGACGAAGGAGCGCAGCTGGGGCGTGTCAGGCCAGGCCGATTATGACGTCGGTGCAGCCGGTACGGTGACCTCGATCACCTCTTACCGCAAATGGGACAATACCGAGATCCGTGACGGCGACTTCCTGCCGGCCGCCTATATCGGGATCAACCAGCTGCACGACGTCGGCCCGCAGACCTCGAAGACCTTCACGCAGGAACTGCGGCTGACCTCGCCCGATCATCAGTTCTTCGAATATGTCGTCGGTGCCTATTATTCGCATGCCGACAACAAGCGGACCTTCACACGTAACGATATCGTGTGCAGCGCGCTGGTCGCACCGGCACCAGCAACGCTGACGCCCTGCACGAGCCCGCTGGCCGCGCCGTCGACCTTCCCGTCGGGAACCGCCAGCTTTGGCTCGGTGTTCAAGAACGCCTCGCTGTTCGGTCAGGCGACGATCAACATCAGCGACGAGTTCCGGCTGATCGGCGGCCTCCGCTACACCCATGACGAGCTGGACGTGTTCCACAAGCGCGTCACGACGCTCGCCGGCCCCGGCATCAACGGCAATTTCGACGCCGGCGTCTACAACAACGGCGCGATCAACCCGGCAACGGGGGCGTTCATTGCTGGCGTTTCCAACGGCGTCCCGTTCACCGCGAGCAACAAGAAGAACAACCTGTCGGGCCGCGCTGGCGTCCAATATGACGTGACGCACAACAACACAGCCTATGCGACCTATGCGCGGGGCTATAAGGGCCCGGCCTATAACATCTTCTTCAACATGACGACGCCGAGCACCAACCTCATTGAGGCGGAGACGGCGGACAGTTACGAAATCGGCCTGAAGAACACCTTTGCCGACGGCCGGCTGGTCCTGAACATCGCGGGCTTCTACGCCAAGTATAAGAATTTCCAGGCGAACAACCCCGATCTCGTGGCTGGTGTGGTGACCACCCGCCTGACCAACGCCGGCACGGTATCGACGCGCGGCATCGAACTCGACATGATCGCCCGGCCGTCGCCGACCTTCAGCATCATCGGTGGCCTGGCCTATACCGACGCGCATATCGACCAGTTCAAGACCGCGCCCGGTGCTGCCGCTTCGACGCTCATTCCGTCGGGTACGCAGCTGACCAGTGCGCCGAAGCTGAAGGGCAGCCTCACGCTCGACAAGCGCGTCGAGCTGGGCGGCTCCTTCGACATCGGCCTCGGCGCCACGACCTCCTACCAGAGCGATCAGCTGTCGCAGCTGTCGCCAGATCCGGTGGTCCGCGCGTCGGCAGCGATCCAGAGCTATATGATCACCGACATCCAGGCGTCGCTGATCGACAAGAACGACCGCTGGAAGCTGACCGCTCTGGTGCGCAATCTGTTCGACCGCAGCTTTGCCGCGGCGATCCAGAATGGCGGACCCGGCGGCAGCTATCGCTACCAGATCCCGCGCGAGGCCGACCAATATTATGGCGTGACCCTGCGCGTGAACTTCGGCGGCTGATCGTCAGGCGTTTCGCGGGCGGCGACGGGAGACTATCCCGCCGCCGCCCGTCGTGTATGGGAAGCCGATGCGCCGCCATAGCGTCCCGTTCGTCCTCGTCACCATCTTCATCGATGCCATCGGCTTCGGGCTGATCATGCCCGTGCTGCCGCGGCTGCTGATGGAGGTCGGCGGCCTTGGCCTGTCGCAGGCGATCGGCATCGGCGCGTGGATGGGCCTCGCCATTGCGGTCGGCGCGTTTTTCTCCGCCCCGGTACTCGGAAACCTGAGCGACCGCTTCGGCCGCCGCCCGGTGCTGCTGTTGGCGCTCGGCGGGCTCAGTTTCGACTATCTGCTGCTCGCGGTGGCGCACACGCTGCCGCTGATCTTCGTCGGTCGAGTGCTGTCGGGCGTGTTCGGCGGCAGCTACGCCCCCGCTCAGGCCGCCATCGCCGACATCACGACACCTGACCAGCGTGCCCGCACTTTCGGGCTGGTCAGCGCGGCGTTCGGCGTCGGCTTTGTGCTAGGCCCCGCGCTCGGCGGCCTGCTCGGTGAATTCGGTATCCGCGCGCCCTTTTACGCCGCCTCGGCCCTCGCGGCGGCCAATCTGCTTTACGGCCTGACACTGTTCCCCGAGACCCTGCCACCCGAACGGCGGCGCGAATTCCAATGGCAGCGCGCCAATCCGCTCGGCGCATGGCGGGCGATGCGTGCGAGTCCTGGCATGGGCGGCGCCGCAGCCGTGCTCGTGCTCTGGCAGATCGCCAGCCTCGTCTATCCGATGACCTGGAGCTTCTACGTCATCGCGCGCTTCGGCTGGTCGAACGCGATGATCGGATTGAGCCTCGCCGCCGTCGGCATCACCATCGCGATCAGCCAGGTGCTGCTCACCGGCCGCGTCGTCAAACGCCTGGGCGAGCGCGACGCAGCGACCGTCGGCCTGATTGCAGCGATCAGCGGCTTTATCGCCTATGCCGTCGCGCCGACCACGCTCACCGCCTTTCTGGCGATGGTTTTCATCGCGGGCCAGTCCTTCGTCCAGCCCAGCCTGATGGCGATGCTGTCGCGGCGCGCCACGCCCGAGACGCAAGGGGAGGTGCAAGGCATTGCGTCGATGGCAATGGGCATCGGCTCGGTGATTGCCCCGCTGGCGCTCACCCAAACCCTCGCATGGTTTACCCGCCCCGACGCGCCGGTTCGCTTCGATGGCGCGGCCTTTGTCGTCGCGGCGCTGATCGGACTCATGGCGCTGGCGCTGCTCCGCCGCCTGCCGAGGGTGACGGTATGACGCCGGACCGCCCGCTTCCCGCAGCCGCCGATCTCTATGGCGATTTGCTCGAAGCGACGCCCACATCGCTCGGCTGGCGTGTGCATGTGCCGGGGCTGGTCGTCACGCTGCTGGCGACGCTCGCGGCGGGCTATCTGTCCGACCATTATGGCGCACCTCTGACGCTGATGGGACTGCTCGTCGGCCTCGCGCTCAACTTCCTCAACGCCGATCCGAAGCTCGGACCCGGCCTCGCCTTCGCATCGCGGACGTTGCTGCGCATCGGAATCGTGCTGGTCGGGTTCAAGGTTACGCTTGGCCAGATGGCCGATCTCGGCCTGCCGGCGCTCGGCAGTCTCGCAGTGATCGTCGCCCTGACCATCGCGGCGGGCGCAGGGCTGTCGCGGCTCATGGGCTTCGGCGCGGCCTTCGGCGTGCTCGCCGGCGGATCGGTGGCAATCTGCGGCGCGAGCGCCGCGCTCGCCTTCAGCGCCGTGCTCGGCGAAAAACGCATCGACCGCGCGCAGCTGGCGCTCGTCCTCGTCGGCATCGCCGCCTTTTCGGCCTTCGCAATGTTCAGCTACCCGATCCTCGCGCATGCGCTGGGACTGAACCAGAGCCAGGCCGGATTCCTCGTCGGCGCGTCGATCCACGATGTCGCGCAGGCACTGGGCGCGGGCTATGCCATCGGCCCGCACGCGGGCGAGACCGCCGCGATCGTCAAGCTGACCCGCGTCGCGATGCTCGCCCCGGCGCTCGCGGCGATCCTGTGGTTCTTCCCCGCCGAGGGCAAAGCCAAGGGCGTCGGCCTGCCCTGGTTCGTCGCCGGCTTCTTCCTGTTTGCTGCGATCAATTCGACGGGGGTCGTGCCCGCGGCAGTCGGCGATGCGTCAGCCAAAACCGCCAGCTGGCTCCTCGCCGCCGCCGTGACCGCAACGGGCATCCGCTCGCCGATGCAGGAATTGCTGACGCAGGGGTTGAAGCCGTTGCTGGTGGTGGCGGTGTGCACGCTGCTAGCGTTGGGATTGGCACTGGCAGCGGCGGTGATACTAATCTGACCGATGACACTTACCGATCTTGGCCGTGTGGCTCGCGAGAATGGGTTAGCTTTTGTCGCGGTGACCGGTCTCTTGGCCGCGATTTTCGTGTCCAGTATGAGCTTTACTCCCACCAAGCCTTTTGCTGCTCGCGTGGAACGCCTTTGGCTCGTTAACGGCGGGAAGGAAGGCCGTTTGGTATATGCGTACGTTAAGCTGGAAACTGGTGGATACGCGACCTTTCACCTTCCCAAGGATGCGCATTGCCGCGTTGGCTCGACATTGTTCGTGCACAAGGTGCTTGGCAGATGGGGTGGTCAGCCCGTGGCTGACCCGCGAGGATGCGACGCGCCTAAGTAGTCGGCGGTAGTGGCGGTTATCTAAGCAATGAGCGATCCCGGATTCCAATCAGGAGGGACCATCGGAGGACGGTGGGGATGCGCTATTGGCGCTCTTGTAGGTATCCCGCTGTACATGTTTCTGGTGCTCGTTAACACTCTCGGCGACTGCATGCCGGACATCCCATGCAAGCCGAGTGTCTTGCTAGCGGTTGTTCTACCCACACTGTTGATTGGAGGGTCGGTCGGTTTCGTCGTTCGATGGATTATCAACTATTTGCATGCGAAGCGACAAGCGCGCGAGGACCCTACTGAGCCATAGGCGGCGCGACGAACGCCGCGTCCGCCATCTCGCTCAGAAAACTGAGAATCTGGCGGTTCAACTGAGCGTCCGCCGTTGTATGTACTTCCGTCAACGATATCAGCAGCTCAGCATGCGTCCCGTCCGTCCGCCCCAGCAGCGACCGCATCCTCGCAATCTCCGCCGCCTCCCGCGCGCCCGCCGTCGCCGCATCCTGCGCCAGCAGGATCAGTAGCAGGCCGATCGTCCCCGCACTGCCGCCCTCGTAGCGGCCCTCCAGCGCCGGCGCGACGGTAGTCATCTGCGCCATGCCGAGCGCAGCGAGCATCTGGGCGGGGGCGAGGCTCATGCGGCGAGGTCCCGCAGCGTCCGCGCCAGCGAGCGGTTGTGGAAGCGGTAAGGATAGAGCGCGGCGAAGATGTTGACGGGGTCGCCGTTGCGGCCGCTCGCGACCTCGCGGCCCGCCGAAATCCAGATCGCGAGGCCCATGACCTGCGCAAACATGCGCCACCAGCGGAAGGCCTGCCGGTCGCAGGTCAGGCCGGACGCGGA
>CALRQP020000018.1:0-71316 GCA_943370355.1 Sphingomonas paucimobilis | reverse complement strand
AGGTCGGCGACGCTGTCGTTGCTGGCGATCCGGTCGCGGAAGTCTGTAAGCCGTTGCCGAAGGTCCGGGTCCGTGCAGCGCGCCGCCGACTCGCCGACCCCCTCGGTAATCGATGAGGCGACGGCATGCACGTCGGCCAGCGTCGCGCCATTCAGGCGGAGGTAGCGTGCTGGTGCCCGGATCACGTCGGCGGCATCGGGACGCGCCGCGTAGAAGCCACCGCGTGTGCCGCGCCGGACCGACAGCAACCGGTCCGCCTCGACGATCTTCGCCGCCTGCCGCAAGGTTGGTCGGCTGACCCCGAGTTTCCCGATCAGTTCGTCTTCGGAGCCGAGATGGTCACCGGGGACCGCAGCGAGGCTGAGGTCGGCGAGCGCGGTGGCGGTGCGGTCGACGCGGAGATTGCTGAGCGGGCGATCCATCGTTCAAAAAGATGCCTGTTAGGAGGATTTGTCAAGCTGGGGAGCATTTACGCTTGCCCATACTTGTATAACTAGGTATCTTTCACGAAACAAATCGAGGGAGACCACCATGAAGCCTTTCGTGTTCAGCGCTGACAGTCATGTCATGGAGCCGGCATGGATCTTTCTCGATGGCCTGCCCGCGTCGCTCAAGGACCATGCGATCCACGCGCGCAAGGAGGGCGACTATCTGGTCACCGGCACCAAGGACAAGATGATCTACCGTCTGCGTGTCGGTGCGCACAGCGAGAAGGCACTCGGCAATCCGCAGCGCAAGGGCATCCGCGAGATCCCCGGACGGCTCGAGGATATGGAGCTGGAAGGCATCGACGCCGAAATTTGTTTCCCGTCGCTCGGTCTCTGGCTCTACGCGCTCGACAATGCCGACGCCGAAGCGGCTTCGGCGCGCCTTTACAACGACTGGAACGACGAATTCCTGCGCGGCAACCCGACCCGCTTCGTGCGTTGTGGCATGCTGCCGGTCAACGACTTCTCCCACACGCTGGCCGAGCTGCGTTATCTCGCGTCGAAGGGCTTCACTGCGGCGATGCTTCCGGCGGTCACGCCACCTAACTTGCCGAAATATAATGACGAGAAATGGGACCCGGTGTTCGCGCTCGCTGGCGAACTTGGGATCGTGTTCGTCATGCATACCGGCACCGGACTTGTCTCGGTGGTGCAGGAGCGCGGGCCGGGTGCTGCGATCATCAATTACACGCTGCAGATGAACGATGCGATGCGCTCGGCGATGTATCTCGTCTCGGGCGGCGTGCTCGACCGCAACCCGAAGGCGAAGGTCGCCTTCATCGAATCGGGTGCATCGTGGCTGGTGGCGCTCGCCGAACGGCTCGACGAGGTTGCCGAGGCGCATGAGAAATTCGTGCACCCCAAGCTTTCGCGCAAACCGTCGGAGATCATCGACGACCAGGTTTGGGCGAGCTTCCAGCACGACCGCGGCTGCATCCTGTCCTCCCGCCTGCCCGGCGGGCGCAACGTGATGTGGGGCTCGGACTATCCGCATGCGGAAGGGACTTTTCCCTCGTCCCGGCCGATCACCGAAACGCTGTTCGAGGGCCTAAATGTGTCGGAGGCGGCCAAGCGCGACATTCTCGGCCTGAACGGCGCGCGGCTGTTCCGCATTGACCCGATCGTATCGACCAGCCCGACCCGGCTCGCCGCCTGACCGGTTGCCCATCAGCCGGCCAAATGGCAGGCAGGTGGCGCTTCCTCGTACGGCAAAGGCACAGGCGACCATGACCAAGATCGTACGCATCGGCGGCGCCTGCGCCTTCTATGGCGATTCCAGTGTCGCGCCGCCGCAACTCATCGACGCGGGCGTCGACTATCTGATCCTCGACTATCTCGCCGAGGCGACGATGCCGGCGCTCGGCTCGATGCGCCGCCACCGCGATACGCTCGGATACGCGACCGACTTCACCGAATGGGTGTGGAAGGATAATCTGCAGCGGCTGAAGGCCACCGGCACGCGCATGGTGACCAATGCCGGCGGCGTCAATCCGCAAGCCTGCCGCGCCCGTATGGAGAAGCTCGCTGCCGAGGCCGGGCTGTCGTTCCGCATCGCCGTCGTCGAAGGCGACGATTTGCTCGACCGGCTCGACAATATTTCGGGCGACGGCGAACTGTTCACCGGAACTCCCTTCCCGCCTGCCGACAAGATCATCACGACCAATGCCTATCTGGGGGCCACGCCGATTGCGCGGGCGCTCGCGTTGGGGGCGGACATTGTCATCACCGGCCGCTGTGTCGATTCCGCACTGACGCTCGGTATTCTTGTACATGAGTTTGATTGGTCGGCCGACGATCATGACAAGCTCGCGCAAGGGTCGCTCGCCGGCCATGTCATCGAGTGTGGCGCGCAGGGGTCAGGCAGGCTGTTTACCGACTGGGAGGATGTGCCCGACTGGGCCCATATCGGCTATCCGATCGTCGAATGCGCCAGCGACGGCAGCTTCATCGTCGCAAAACCCGAGGGGACCGGTGGTCTGGTCAGCGAGGCGGTGGTCGCGGAGCAGATCCTTTACGAGGTCGGCGATCCGCAGGCTTATCTCCTGCCCGACGTCGCCTGCGACTTCGCGAAGGTCCGTGTAGAGCAGGTCGGCGACAACCGGGTGCGGGTCACCGGCGCGACAGGCCAGTCGCCGAGTGGTCGCTACAAGGTTTGCGTGACCTGGGCCGATGGCTATCGCACGCTCGCGTTCATGCCGGTGGTCGGCCGCGACGCGGCCCGCAAGGCGCAGCGTCAGGCCGAGGCCATGCTGGAGCGCACCGGGGAAATGCTGCGCGCCCGCAACATCGGCCCTTGGCGCGCCTCCCGCATCGAAATCCTTGGGGCCGAGGCGAGCTATGGCGCGCATGCGCGGGCGCAGGAGAGTCGCGAGGTCATCTACAAGCTCGCCGTGGAGCATGACGACCCCGCCGCCTTTGGGCCCTTGCTGCGCGAGTTCGATTCTCCGACCACATCGATGGCGGTCGGCACGACCGGCTGGTTCGGCGGCCGCGCCGAGGTCAAGCCGGTAATGCGGGTGTTCTCGACGCTGATCGACTGCGCCAGCGTGCCGGTCACTATCTCGCTCGGTGAACAGACCGAGACAATGATGCTCGATGCACCCGCCATGCCATTCGACCCGGCGGCGATCGCGCGGGCCGAGCCTTCTGACGAACAATGCGACCAGGCCGCGGAAACCATCGAGGTGCCACTGATCGAACTCGCCTGGGCACGCAGCGGCGACAAGGGCGACGCTTTCAACATCGGCGTCATTGCCCGCAAGCCCGCCTACCTGCCGTGGATCCGCGCCGCACTGACCGAGGACCGGATGCGCCATTGGTTCGCCCATGAGTTCGAAGGTGGGGCCAACCCGGCAGTGAAGCGCTATGAGGTGCCGGGCCTCAATGCGATCAACGTGCATTTCCTCGACGCACTGGGTGGCGGGCAATTCGCCAGCCTGCGGCTGGACCCGCTCGCCAAGGGCAAGGCGCAACAGATGCTCGATATCCCGGTGCGGGTGGCAAAGGCGCTGGTCGGATAATTGCTCTAATAGATATTTGTTTTTTTCGCTTTGGCTGCCTTTTTCGTGCTGTTTTGATCGAAATCAAAGTCCTTAGATAACTCTTAAGTTACCCCTCCTTCTGTCGTCCGGGCAGGTCGCCCGGCAACCGGATCTCAGGGGGAGGACCACGCCATGCGCCCATTTGTGTTCAGCTGCGACGCCCATATCGCCGAGCCGCCAACGCTGTTTCTCGACAATATGCCCGATCATCTGAAAGACTTTGCAATCCATGGCGAAGCGCAGGGCGGCATCCGGATCACCAAGATCGGCGAGCAGGTCATCCTGAAGATCCAGACCGATTTCCATGCGCACAAGACTGGCCAGGGCGACGACGGCAGCGAGAAGGCCGTGGCCCCCGACCGGTCCTGCACCGACTCCGCCGCCAATTTCGTCAGCGACTGCGCCGTCGATACCAAGCGGCGCGGCGCGCGGGACCTTGAGCTGCGGCTGAAGGATATGGACCGCGACGGAGTCGATGCCGAGCTGGTGTTTCCGTCGCTCGGCCTCATGCTGCCGCGCATCGCCGACCGTGAGGCACAACGCGTCGCCTGTACGATCTGGAATGACTGGGCGTGGGACTATACCGGGCCAGTCCGCGACCGGCTGATCCCGGCGGCGATGATCCCCTGCATCGATTTCGAGGATGCACTCGCCGAGTGCCAACGCACGGCCGCAAAGGGCTATGCCGCCTTCTGCCTGTGGGAGGGCCTCAACAATTATAATGATGCCCGCTGGGACCCGATCTTCGCGTTGGCCGCGGAAAAAGAGATCCCGATCGTCTTTCACACCGGAGTCGGCGACATCGCGATCCGTGCGCTACGAGGACCGGGCGGCGCACTGTTCAACTATACGCGGCAGATGAATGACGCGGTCGATATCATCACGCAACTCGTGGCGGGCGGCGTGCTCGACCGCAATCCCGGCGCGCATATCCTGTTCGCCGAACATTCGGCGGGCTGGCTGTGGGGCCTCGCCGAGCGGATGGACGAGGTCTACCACGGCCATGCCCCAGCGATCTTCCCGAAGCTCAGCCGCCTGCCGAGCCAGATCGTACGCGACCAGGTGCACTGCGCGCTGCAGAACGACACCGGTTCGATCGCGACGCGGCGCGGCGTCGGCATCGGGGCGCTGCTGTTCGCGACCGACTATCCGCATTCGGAAGGGACATTCCCCTTCTCGCGCGCTGTCGTCGACCGGATGATGGCGGAGCATCCCGATGCGACAATCGACGATTTCGTCGCAGTTCTGGGCGGCAACGCCGCGCGCCTGTTCAAGCGCGCCAATCTGGGTGCAGCGGTCGCGGCGCGGGCGGAGCGGCTCAAGCTCGCCGCCTAACCCGAAAACGGTACCTCGACTGGCCGGCCGGACCTGTACGGCCGGTCATTTCTTGTCAGCCCTCGCCGGGGAGCAGTTTCGCCGAGCGTGCGGCCATGATCGCCGAAGCCGCACCGACCAGCATGCTGAAGCACACGGTCAACAGCGCATAGCGCAGCGACAGTTCGCCAAAGCGCGCAACGTAAATGTCGCTCAGCGCGCCGACCATGAAGGTGCCGATGCCGATCCCGCAGAGCGTAATGATCATGTTGATCGTCGCGCCGAGCATCGCGCGCATCGCGATCGGCACCTGCGCGAACGCCAATGCCTGCATCGGCGCGAGGTGGATGGTGATGAGCACATGGAAGATGAAGAAGCAGGCAAGCGAGGCGCGCGCGTCAGGGAGCAGCGCCACCGCCAGCCCAAACGGGAAGGCCGCAACGAGGCCGGCGCTGGCGAGACGGCCGTAAAAGCGCGGATCGCCTTTGCCGAAGCGGTCGCCCAGCCAGCCGGCGAGCAGATTGCCGGCAACGAGCCCGCCGGTGATCGGAATGAACAAGGCCTCGCCCGACTCTTTGACGGTCATGTGATGCACGGTCTGGTAGAAATGGCTCGACCAGATGATGAACGGAAAGCCCGTCATCGACACGCTGACGATGGTCAGCGCCACCCAGCGCAGCGACGGCGAGCGGCCGAGGCTGCGGAAGACCTCCGCCAGCGGCACCTGCGGCGGCGGCACGAGGACCGACCCGGCCTTTCGGCGCGGCTCGGCCGCGAACAGCCAGACCGCGAGGCCGACGAGCAATCCGGGCAGGCCGACGATGATCATCGACTGCCGCCAGTCATAGGATTGCGACAGGAAGCCCGAGATGACGAGCCCGGAACCAAGACCGATCGAGCTCGCTGCGAGCAGGCAGGACAGCACGAGCGTGCGCTGGTGCTTTGGGAACAGGTGCAGCAGCAGCGACTGGCCGGCCGGGCCTGCGCCGCCCTCTCCCGCCGCAAGGCCGATGCGGTAGAAGGCCATCTGGATGCCGTTTGCTGCTGTGCCGCAGGCCGCCGCCGCGAGGCTCCAGACACTCACGCACAGTGCAATGACCAGCCGCCGGTCGCCACGGTCGGAATAGCGGGCGATCGGGAAAGCCGCGAGCAAGTAGAAGATCGAGAAGGTCGTCCCGGCGAGAAGACCGAGTTCAGTGTCGTTCAGGCTCAGGTCGGCCTTGATGTCAGTCATGAAGGCCGCGAAGACCTGCCGGTCGATATAACTGAGCGCATAGACGCAGACGACGAGGGCGAGCGTTATATAGGCCCGGCTGCGCGATACGACGGCGGCGTCCATTTCGTTCTCCCCATCGGGCGAGCCGGTCTGCGCCAGCTTGGCCCAAAAAAATTGGGAGGAGCCATGTGGCCCCTCCCCCGGATCAGGTCAGTGCGGTTTGCTGCGCGGTCAGAATTTGACCGATGCCGTCACACCATAGGTCACCGGCTCATTGTAGGTGCCGGAGATGTAGCCGATCGGCGCGACCAGCTGGTTCTGCACATATTTGTGCGTATTGCCGAGATTGCGGCCGAATACGCCGATCTCGTAACGCTCGCGGAACTCGACCGAAGCGCGAGCCCCGAGAAGGCCGAGTGACGGCGCGGTGGTTGCAGCGATGATCGCCGCATTCTCCGGGTTCGGCGTGTAATTGTAGATGTCGAGCGGCACCTTACCGCGCCATGCATAGTCGGCATGCAGGTTTAGCTTCATCGAGTCAGTCAACTTCGTATTATAGTCGGCACCGAGCGAGAATTGTTCCTTGAAAACACCGCTGAAACGCTCGAACGACCGATCGCCGGTCAAATCTGCGTATGTCTTGTATTTGGGATCGACGAGCGCGCCCGACGCCTGAATGGAGAAGCCTTCCGCCAGCACGGCGGTGATTTCCACCTCGACACCGTTGAAGCGCGCCTTACCGGCATTGCCCAACAGTGTTGCGGTACCCGCGACACCGCCTGGCGTCGCCGGCGGCACCGAGACCAGTGTCGAACGCTGGATGTTCTTCACATTGCTGGTATAGGCAGCGAGGTTCACGCGGAGGCGGCGATCAAGGAATTCGCCCTTGAAGCCGAGTTCGTAGGAATAAGCGGTCTCCGGCTGGAACGGCAGGAAAGCCGCCGTGCTCGGCGCGCGCAGGTTCTGCCCGCCGGACCGGAAGCCCTTGGCGGTCTTGGCGTAGAGAAGGATATCTTCGCTTAGCTTGTAGTCGAGGCCGGCCGTGTACGAGACGCCAGAAAAACTATCGCGGCGGCTGAAGGCGCACTGGGTCGGATTCGCGACCTCTCCGACGGTGAACGCTGCCACACCGGCAACCACGGCGCAGGTCGTCGCGCCACTTGTCCGGTTAAAGTTGTTGTTGCGGGTTTCGAGGCCCTTCTTGTCGTCCGAGTAGCGCAGTCCGCCTGTCAGGCCGAGCTGATCGGTGATGTGCCAGGTCGCCTGACCATATACGCCGATGCTGTCGTTATCGATGATCCCGTAGAAATGCGACGTGACAGGATTGAGCGTCGGGACGGTGATTGAAATCGATTGGTCGAAGCCCTTT
Organism: Sphingomonas paucimobilis; assembly: GCA_943370355.1. GTDB lineage: Bacteria > Pseudomonadota > Alphaproteobacteria > Sphingomonadales > Sphingomonadaceae > JADCGM01. The sequence goes on along the minus strand of CALRQP020000018.1, from coordinate 63,888 downwards.
TCCTTGAACACAAATGCGCCCGCAGCGAAATCGACCGAGTCATTGAAGGCTTTACCGGTGGTCTGGAGTTCGGCTGAGTCCTGCTTCAGCGACTGCTGGCTCTCAGTGAAGTGGATCGCAGAGGCAGAGCCGTCGAGATCGAAGCCGGCATAGGCATCGACTTTGCGGTGGCTGGCAATCAGTTTCACATCGCCGAAGGACGTATCGAGCGCGCCGGTGAAGCCATAGGTCATGGTCTTCGCATAGACATACGGAATTTCGTTGTTCGCGGTGATGCGCCCGCCAGCGGCCAGACGGGCCGCTTCAGCCTTCAAGAGCGTGATGCCCGCTGCGGTCGCTGCCGCCGGTGCATTGCCGGCAAGAATGCCAACAAATGTACCGCCGGTGCCGGCCGTGCTGTAAGTCGAATTGGCAGCAGTATAGGTCGCTGTTTGATAGAGGATGTTACGCGACGGCGCGGCTTCATCCTGTTTGTAATACTCGCCCGAGAAAATCAGGCTCAGCGTTTCGGTCGGCTGGAACAGCAGCTTGGCGCGCGCTTGGACGCGATCGCGATCATCGAGCTTTAGGCCATTTAGATTGCCGGAAACCGGACGACGCGCCACCGAGGTGGTTACGGCCGCTACGGCCGAGGCCGCCGTGGCTGATACGCTGTTGATTGTATAGCCATCGCGGGTGAAGATCTTGCCGGCGAGGCGGATGGCAACCTTGTCGCCAAGCGGTAGGTTGACCACGGCGGTGGGCTCGAACTCGTTGAAGCGGCCGTAGCTGACCGAAGCCTTGCCGCTGATACCGTCGAGTGTCGGATTGTTCGAGTTGATCAAGATCGCGCCGCCCGTCGTGTTGCGCCCGAACAGTGTGCCCTGCGGCCCTTTCAGTACCTGCACCGAGCTGACATCGAGCAGCGTGGTGTTGAGGCCGTAAGCGCGCGCCCAGTAGACGCCGTCGACATAGGTGCCGACCGAGGGATCGAGCGTTGCCAACGTGTCGTTCTGGAACTGGCCGCGTAGCGAGACGGTGATGCCCGCCGGACTGTTCGAGCCCGAGCGCATGTACAGGCCCGGCGTAAATGCCGCGATATCCTGAAAGCGGACGACGCCCTTCTTTTCGAGCTCGGTCCCGGTGAGCACCGTGACGGCGACCGGAACGTCCTGCAGATTCTCGGCGACCTTCCGCGCGGTTACGATGATCTCATCGAGCTGCGCTTCATCTGACGCAGTCGCGGCAGCCGCCGTGGCGACGGTTGTAGCGCCCTGCGCATAGGCCGGAACACTCAGCCCCCCCAGCATGAGCGCAACCGCCGAAGCTCCCAGCAGCGCGTTGGAACGGATCGCGGACATAGAATCGGTGCGGCAGATCATTTCGGTTCCTCCCCCAAGGCCATTAAGGCTCTTCAGCGGAGTTGTATAACTAGGTCTTATATCACTTACAAATGGATTATTGGCGGATCGTCAGCTTCGTTGCAGACATGAATCGGCTTCCAAAGGCAGTGCGCTCAATTTGCCACAGCGCCGGTGGGCGCGCCGGTCTGAGCAGCGCGCACCTCAACGAGGTCGATATTTATGTCCTCCGGTAGGGACAGGACGGCGAGAAGCGCCTCCGCCATGGACTGGGGCTTGGCTGGCTGCCCGCTGAATGCGGCATGGCCGGTGCGGACTATGGTTGCGAAAAAGGCATCGCGCGTTGCGATATCCCAGTCGCGGCCGCCGGTGCCACCTTCGACCGACCCGGAGCGGAGCGTGGTGACGCGAATGCCGTCTTCGCGGAGTTCCTCGCGCAAGGCCGCACCCAGCACTTCGAGCCCACCCTTGGTTGCCGCGTAGATGCTCAGGAACGGAAATGGCATGCGGACCGACTCGCTGGAGATCGAGACGATCTGGCCGCGTGTCGCACGCAGGTGCGGGATCGCGGCGCGGACGCACCAGATTGGTCCGAGCAGGTTCAGCGTAACATGGCATTCAACCTGCGCGTCGGTCGCGTCCTCCAGCCGGAAGGGGTGGAAGATCGCGGCGTTGTTGACGAGGATATCGAGGCGGCCGAAGTGAGCGGCGGTTGCCGCGACGGCGGCATTCACCTCGGCCGGCTCGGCGACATCGCAGGCCTGGACATAGACGCGGTCGCCAAATGCGGCGGCGAGATCGTCGAGGTCAGCCGAGGCGCGAGCGAGACAGCTGACGCTGACGCCGGCCCCGACCAGCGTGTTGACGAAATGGCGGCCCATGCCGCGCGATGCGCCGGTGACGATCGCGACCTTGCCGTCCAGCATTTCTGGCTCCCGATATGCGGCTTCGCTTGACTTGGCGGCGCGAGCAATGGTCAAGAATTGTCGAATCGTCAACTTTTGGCCGGAGCCAGTCATGCTCAAGCATCCGAACGCACTGTACATTGATGGCGACTGGGTGGCAGCGACCGCGTTCGAGCCCGTCATCAATCCAGCGACCGAGGCGGTCATCGGCAATGCGCCGGTCGGCGACGGCGGGCATATTGAGGCCGCACTCGCGGCGGCACGAACGGCCTTCGACACAGGGCCATGGCCGCGCCTGACGCAGAAGCAGCGGCAGGCGACGATTTCCGCCTTCCTCGACGCGATCGAGCGGCGGCAGGCTGAGATCATCGCGCTGATCGTCGCCGAGGCTGGTGCGACGGAGATGCTCGCGCGATTCCTGCAATATGGCATCCCGATGCAACACGCCCGTGCGGCAGTTGAACTGTCGGGACGGCCCGCAATCACACCTTTACCAGTCGAAACTACCCCTAACGCGCAGGGCACGCTGACGCTGGGCGCAGGCGTCATGGTCCGCGATCCGGCCGGAGTCGTCGCCGCGATCACGCCCTACAATTTCCCCTTCTTCCTCAATGTCGGGAAGATCGTCCCGGCGATGCTCATGGGCTGCACCGTGGTGCTGAAGCCCTCCCCCTACACGCCCTATCAGGCATTGATCCTCGCCGAGATGGCCGACGAAGCGGGTATTCCGAAGGGCGTGTTCAATATCGTCACCGGCGGCAAAGAGGTCGGTGAGGCGCTGACCACCGACCCGCGCGTCGATCTAGTCAGCTTCACGGGCTCCGACGCCGTCGGGTCGGCGATCCAGGCGCAGTCCGCGCCAACCTTGAAGCGGGTGCTGCTCGAACTCGGCGGCAAGTCGGCGCTCATCGTGCGGCCCGACGCCGACATCCAGGGTGCCGCGATGGCCGGACTGTTGGGCTTTACCATCCATGCCGGACAGGGCTGCGCGCTGCTCACCCGCCATCTCGTGCACAACAGCGTGCGCGCCCAATATACCGAGACGCTGAAGGCAATGGTCGGCCATGTGAAGGTCGGCGATCCGGGCGATCCCGCGACGGGCATGGGGCCGCTGATCCGTGAGGTCGCGCGCGAGCGGACCGAACGCTATGTCGAAATCGCCAAATCGCAGGGCGGACGCCTTGTCAGCGGCGGCGAGCGCCCGGCCGGGCTCGACAAGGGCTTCTTTTATGCACCGACGCTGTTCGACTCGGTCGAGAACCACCACCGCATCGCGCAGGAGGAGGTGTTCGGCCCGATCGGCATCATCATCGGCTATGACAGCGACGAGGAAGCGATCGCCTTGGCCAATGACAGCGCTTTCGGCCTGTCCGGCGGCATCTTCTCCGCCAATGTCGGCCGAGCCTATGAGATGGCGCTGCAGCTGCGGACCGGCGGCGTGTCGATCAACGGCGGCGGCGGCCGCATGTCGAGCCATGCGCCGTTCGGCGGCATCAAGCGCTCGGGCTATGGCCGCGAATATGGCATCGAGGGCCTGAACGAGTTCACGACGCTCAAGACGATCAGCTTCAAGGGCGGCTGAGGTTCGCTTGCGGTGACACGGCTCCTCCGGCAGAAACGGCCCATGACGGGCGCAGCGCTGGCTGAAAATAATATCGGGCAATCGATGGGGGCCAAGGGCTTGCGGACCCGCCGCCGGCTCATCGATGCGACGGTGTCGCTGCTGGACGGCACCAGCTTGCGCGACATTCGCGTGGCGCAGATCGCCAAGGTGGCGAAATCGTCGCCTGCGACGTTCTACGTCTATTTCGACACGGTGCAGGATGCCGTGCTCGCAGCCATCGCCGAGATCGACCAAAGCCCCGAAGAGCTAGTCGCCCTGCTGGCCATGCCGTGGCCGCGCGCCGAGGCACGCGAGCGCGCGCGCCGGTTCGTGCAAACCTATGTCGACTATTGGCAGGAGCACCGCGTGGTGTTCCGCGTCCGCAACCTCGCCAGTGAAGAAGGCGACCACCGGTTTCACAAATTGCGCGAAAACGCGATCCGCCCACTGCTCGGTGCGATTGCCCGGCGGATCAACGATCGCGAGCATGGCAAGCCCGAGGTGTCCGCCTATGCCCAGGCGGGTATCCTTGCCGCGATGCTTGAACGGCTGTCCGCCATCTACAACGGCTACCTCGACTCCCAGCTGGTGACGTCGAAACAGCTCGTCGAGGCGGCAGCTCTAGTGGTCGCCGACCGACTGGCCGGACCGAGCTGACTCGCCAGGACAGAAGCGTCAGCGCTTTTTCATTTCGAAATTGGCCTTCTCACGATCCCAGGTCGCGGGCGTGCAGCCTTCGTCGCGCAGCTGATATTTGAGGACCTTGCCCATCGGATTGCGCGGCAGGTCGGCGCGGAACTCGATGTAGCGCGGGATCGCAAAATAGGGGATGTGGTCAAGTGCCCAGGCGCACAGCGCATATTCGGTGACCGTCGCGCCGTCCTTCAGCACGCAGGTCACCTTCACATCGTCCTCGCCAACGTCCGAGAACACCGCATGGACCGCGACGTCCATGATGTCGGGATGGTTCTGAAAGGCCGATTCCATTTCGAAGCTCGAGATATTCTCGCCGCGGCGGCGCAGATAATCCTTTTTGCGGTCGAGGAAATAGAATTCCCCATTCTCGCCAAATTTGCCGATGTCGCCCGAGTGGAACCACTGGTTGCGCATGACCTTCAGCGTGTCCGCCGGCCGGTTCCAATAGCCTTCAAACATCACGAACGGCTGGTTAGGGCGAATGAGCACCTCGCCAGGCGTGCCGTCAGGGACCGGATTTTCGTCGTCGTCGACGATGACCACCTCAAATTCCGGGGTGCGCGGACCGGAACTGTTGGGATCAAGCCGCTCATTGAGCGGCCCGGTTACCACCATCGCGGCTTCGGTCAGGCCATAGCCGCCGGCCCCCATGAGCTGGGTCCCGAAGCGGGTGCGCCACTTTTCCTGCAGATCCTTTGGAAATGGCGCGGCGCCGACAGTGCGGAGTTGGCCGAAGCACGCGATTGAATCGGGATTGTCGGGAGCCTCGGCGATCAGCGGATGCATCGAGCCGAGCAGGCTGGCGACCGTCGCTCCGGAACGACGGATGTCGGGCCAGAAGCCCGATAGCGAGAAGCGCGGATAGACGACGCAGCGGCCGCCAATCATCGCGGTGGCGAGCACGCCGGTCGCCGTCGCGTTAAAATGGAACAACGGCAGTGCGGTCCAGTAAATGTCCTCGGGCGAGCGCATCGTGCCGCGGATCGACTGGCGGCCGATGTTGCAGGCATAACCATGGCTGATCATGCAGCCCTTCGACGGCCCCGTCGTCCCTGAGGTGTAGATCAGCATCGCGAGATCGCCGGGCTTGGCCTCGGGCAGGGTCGCGTCATCTCCGTCGTGCTTGGCTGATTCGAGCGGAGCAACCGTCCAGCCGGGCTGCGCGGCAGGTGCAGCGCCCCGATGCAGCAGCGTTTTGAGCTTCGGCAGCCCAGCGCCGATCGCGACGACACGCTCGGCATAGTCGCTTTCCGACAGCACGACCGATGCGCCTGCGTCGGCGATCTGGTGGCGCAGGAACTCGCCTTTATAGGCGGTATTGACAGGGACTGAGATCGCGCCGGCGAGGTTTATGCCGAACCAGGCCACGACAGCGTCGAAGCTATTGTCGAGAATCGAAACGACCGTGTCTCCGGGCAGCACGCCCAGCGCGACGAGGCCGTGCGCCAACCGCAGCGATTCGCGCAGGGTCTCACCATAACTGTGCATCTCTCCCTGGAAATCGAGGAAGATCGTCTCCGGATGCCGTGCGGCGCTGCGCTTCAGCACGCTGGTCACCGTATCGCCCACGCCCCTGTTCCAACCCACGGCAACACCCCCAAACATAATTGACATTCCATCAATTATGCGGGAGCATCCGCATCAAAGCAAGCATAAGCGACTTTGGGGGCACGGATGCTAGACGCTGCCACAAACCGGATCGACATCGAGCGGATCGACCATCCGGCACCCCCACATGTGCCGCGCGACCTCGTCGTCGATGTGCGCTTTGCCAATGGCGGCACCCCGAACAACCTGCCCGATCCCTATCTGCTGTGCGACCGGCTCCGCGATCCCGACGTGCCGCGAATCCTGTACAGCCCGTTCGATTTCGCGGGGCAGACGGGCGGCCAGTGGACTGTCTCGCATTATGGGGACATCCGCCGGGTCTACGAGGACAATGAGCTGTTCTCGACCGAGAGCGTCGCCGAGTTTCAGCGGCTGGCAGGCGAGACATTCAAGTCGATCCCGCTGGCGATCGACCCGCCTGAACATGCCAAATATCGCAAATTCCTGAACCCCAATTTCACCCCCGTTGCGATGACGGCGATGGAGCCGAAGATCCGCGCGGTGGTCGCCGAGATGATCGACGGGTTCGCCGACAAGGGCGAAGTCGATATCGCCTATGATTTCGGCCGGGTCTATCCGGTCCGGATCTTCCTGGACCTGATGGGCTTCCCCTTCGCGATGTTCGAGCAGTTCCTCGCCTGGGAATGGGAGATCCTGCACTCGGGCGATTATGCCAAAGTCGGCAAGGCGGTCGCCGGCGTGGTCGCCTATCTGCGAGCCTTCATCGCCGAGAAGACGACGAGCCCCGACGACGGACTCGCCAGCAAAATCGTCCATGGCCAGATCGATGGGCGGCCGCTGACCGACGACGAGATTCTTGGCACGATCTGGTTCTTGTGGCTCGGCGGCCTCGACACGGTCGCTTCGACGATCAGCCAGATGTTCCGGCGGCTCGGCAATGACCCGGCGCTGCAACGCCGCATCCGCGACAATCCCGAGATCATCCCGAGCGCCGTCGAAGAGTTCTTGCGCACCCAGCCGCTCGTCAATTCGAGCCGGAAGGTGAAGAAGGATTTCACTTGGCATGGCGTCGAGATCAAGAAGGGCGACTGGGTGCAGTGCCTGAACACATCGGGCAATTTCGATCCGGCGCAGTTTGGCTGCCCGCGTGACTTTGACCCCGAGCGCAAGGCCAACCGGCATTTCACGCTGGCCGGCGGTTCGCATATCTGCCTCGGCGCGCATCTGGCGCGGCGCGAGCTGCGCGTGTTGCTCGATGAGTGGTTCATGCGGATTCCGGAATTCCGGATCAAGCCGGGTGCCGACACGACGGTCACGCCGGGGCTGCTGTCGATCCGCAACCTGCCGCTGGTGTGGTGACCCCCTCCCCGCTGCCGGCCATCGACCGGGACAATCGTGCGTTCTGGACCGGCGGGCAGCGCGGCGAGCTGCTGATCGGGCAATGCGCCGACTGCGGCTACCGCGTGCATCCGCCGATCGATTTCTGCCCGCGCTGCGAGGCGCGTTCGGTAGTCCCGCAGCCGGTGTCGGGCCTCGCGACGGTCGAGAGCTTCACCGTCAACCACAAGCAATGGATGCCGGACCTGCCGGTGCCCTATGTGCTGGCACTCGTCACGATTGCCGAGCAGGACGATGTCCGTCTCGCCACCAATATCGTCAACTGTGCGCCGGACGCGGTGCATATCGGCATGAAGGTCCGCGTGCTGTTCGAGCAGCGCGAGGATGTCTGGGTGCCGCTTTTCGAGCCCGTGGCATGACTGCCTACCCGGAGAAGCGCACGGCGATCCGCGGCATCGGCCAGTCGGCGATCTCACGCGGCAGCGACCGGTCTGCGCTGTCACTCAGCATCGATGCCGCGATGGGCGCGATCCGCAATGCCGGGCTGACCCGCGCCGACATCGACGGCATGGCGACCTGGCCGGGCGACCGTGGCGACGGATCGGGCTTTTCCGATGTCGGCATCCCGGCGCTTCAGGATGCGCTGCGGCTGAAGCTCAACTGGTATTCCAATGCGTCGGAAACTTCCGGGCAGTTCGGCGCACTGTTCAACGCCATCGGCGCGATCAGTGCCGGTCTCGCCCGGCATGTGCTGGTGTTCCGCACGATGTTCGAAGCAACGGCGCGCAAGACGGGGTTCGCCAATGCGCTGAACCGGCCCGGCGACCGCGTGCGCGGCGGCTTCGCCTGGTACTCGCCCTATCATTGCTATGCGGCAGCGACGCAGCAGGCGCTGTTCTTCCAGCGTTACGTGCATGAGTCGGGCATCCGGCCCGAGCAGGTTGCACGCATCGCAATCAACGGCCGCCGCAACGCCGCGCTGAACCGGGCGGCGGTCTACCGGACGCCGATCACGCTCGACGACTATTTCGCCTCGCCGATCATCTCAACGCCGCTCCGGCTCTACGACTGCGACGTGCCGATCGACGGATCGACCGCGATCATCCTCAGCCATATCGACGCGGCGCGCGACGGTCCCAACCCGCTGACCTGGATCGAGGCGGTGGGCAGTTCGATGCAATATCGCAACAGCTGGACCCAGCTAGATGCGCTGGCAACGCAGGCCCAGCCCAAGGTCGCCGAGATGATGTGGAGCCGCACCGATCTCAAACCCAAGGATGTCGATGTCGCCGAACTCTATGACGGGTTCAGCTATCACACGATCAACTGGCTGGAGAATTTCGGCTTCTGCAAACGCTTCGAGGCCGGCGACTTCATCGGCGACGGCAGCCGCATCGCGTTGGAGGGCGAACTACCGATCAACACCAATGGCGGCGCGCTGTCGGCGGGGCGGATGCATGCCTATGGGCAGGTGCATGAGGCGTGCGTCCAGCTCTGGGGCGAGGCCGGCGCGCGGCAGGTAAGGGGCGAGCCGAAGGTCGCAGCGCTGTCGACGGCGGGCGGGCCGCTGGCCGGCTGCTTCCTGCTGGCGCGCGACTAAGGCTTGCAAAACGGGCAGTATTCTGTAATTGACGATTCATCAATTCTTGGGGAGTGATGCGATGCAGATGGATGACATGATTCTCGTCAGTATTGACGACCATGTGCTCGAAGCGCCGGACTCGTTTATCCGCCATTATCCAGACGCCATGAAGGACCGCGCGCCGAAGATCATCGACAAGGGCGACAAGCAGGTCTGGTACTGGAACGACACCGTGTATCCGACGATCGGCCTCAATGCCGTGGTCGGGCGTCCGCGCAGCGAATATGGCATGGAGCCGACACGCTTCGACCAGGTTCGCAAGGGCTGCTACGACCCGAATGCGCGCATCGACGACATGAACGTCAACGGCCTGCTCGCCGCCTTCAATTTCCCGACCTTCCCGTCCTTTGCGGGCAATGTGTTCGTGCAGGCTGCCGTCAAGGCACCCGATGCGGCGCTGATGGCAGTGCGCGCCTATAACGACTGGCATGTGCATGACTGGTGCGGCGCAGCGCCCGGACGGCTGATCCCGCTGGTGATGATGCCGATCTGGGACATGGCGGCGACGCTCGCCGAGATGAAGCGGATGAGCGATCTCGGCGTCCATGCCGTGACTTTTCCCGACAATCCGGCGCTGGTCGGACTGCCGAGTATCCACAATGAATATTGGGAGCCGTTCTGGAAGGCCTGCGTTGACTATAAGATGGTCCTCAATTGCCATATCGGCACTGGAGCGCGCGCTGCGCATGCGTCGGAGGAAAGCCCGATCGACGCGTGGATCACGACGATGCCGATGTCGATCTCCAATTCGGCGGCCGACTGGACCTTCGCGACCTTCTGGAAGCGATATCCGGAATTGCGCATGGCGCTCAGCGAAGGCGGCATCGGCTGGGTCCCCTACTTCCTTGAACGCGCCGATTTCACCTACGAACATCATCATGAGTGGACGTTCAGCGATTTTGGCAAGGAGCGGCCGAGCGACGTCTTCAAGCGGCACATTATCTGCTGTTTCATCGACGACCAGTTCGGGCTCAAGAACCTCGACTATCTGAACGAGAATATGGTCGCCTATGAATGCGACTATCCGCATTCCGATACGGTATGGCCGAACGTTCCGGAATATCTGTGGGCGTCGGTCAACGGATTGCCCAAGACGACAATCGACAAGATCACCCACCTGAACGTCATGCGCGAATACAACTTCGACCCCTTCGCCGCTATGGGCGGGCGGGACAATTGCACAGTGGGCGCGCTGCGCGTGCTCGGCAAGGATGTCGACGTGTCGCCGCGCGTGGGCCTCGGCGGCTTGAAAACCGACAGCATGGATATCGTCGGCAAGGCGCGACGTCCGGTGACCTCAGGCGAGATCATCCGCATGTTCGCGGCAGCCTAAATCCGCCGGAACTGCGGGATCCAGCAGTCGCGATCCTCGGTAAAGGTGACTGCGAGCGGCTGGCCGATCGCCACGGTCTCCGGATCGGCGTCGAGCAGTTCGGCGGTCAGCCGGACGCCCGGCTCGCCATCAAGATCGGCGACGACGAGGACATAGGGCACCTTGATGCCCGGCATCCAGGGCTGGTGATTGACGGTGAAGCTGTGGATCGTTGCCGTGCCTTTGGCGGGGCGCGGCGCGACGTTGCGCGACAGGCAGGCAGGACAAATCAACTGCGGCGGGTGGATCGACTTGCCGCAGGCGTCGCAGTGCACGATCAGCAGTTCGCCGCGCCCCCCGCCTGTCCAGAAGGGCGTGTTTTCGGGCGTAAGCTCAGGCAGGACGCGCGCCATCAGGGTTTCCGGATCATGCCGCCATCGACGCAGAGCGTCTGGCCCGTGATGAACGCCGCAGAATCGGACAGCAGGAAAAGCACCGCATCGGCCTGATCCTCGGTTCTGCCGATGCGGCCCAGGGGCATCGACGCGACAATGCCATCGATGATCTTGGGATCAACCTGCTGCATCGCGCCCGTCATCGTCGGACCCGGCGCAACGCCGTTTACCCGGATATTCTTCGGCCCGAGTTCGGCGGCGAGCGACATGGTCAGGCCGTTGGTCCCGAGTTTCGAGATGCTATAGTGCGCCGCCGGCCCGCCCGACGTGTAAGCCGCCGTCGATGACTGATTGACGATCGCTCCGCCGCCGCGCTCGAGCATCAGCGGCACGATTGCGCGCGTCATCCACAGCGCGCCATGCAAGTTCACCGCCATGAACTTCATGTAATAATCATGATCGATAGCCATAAGCGAGCTGTAGGTCATGCCAGCAAAAATCGCGGCATTGTTGACGAGATAGTCAACTCCGCCGAACGCGACCTTGGCGGCCTCCGCAAGCGCGAGGCAGGAGGATTCGTCCGACACATCGGAGCGCACGAACAGCGCCCTCCCGCCGGATGCTGCGATCTCGTCGGCGACTCGCTGGCCCTGCGTCTCGTTGATCTCGGCGACGATCACCGAAGCGCCTTCGGCCGCGAGCCGCTTCGCATAGGTCTCGCCGATTCCCTGGCCCGCGCCTGTGACGACCGCAACTTTGCCCGCAAACCGCATTGATCTCTCCCCATGAGTTTCAAGGACAATCGGCTGCAATTGACGTAATGTCAATTTTCGTGACTATGGCTGAAAAGAAGGGGGATAGGGTGATTCTGGACGGCATCAGGGTCGTGGACCTGTCGCAGGGACGTGCCGGCCAGCTTGCCGCGATGCTCCTCGCCGAGGCGGGGGCCGAGACGATCTTTGTCGAGGATTTGCAGGGCGATCCGGGACGCGGAACGGCGGGCTTTGCCGTCCACAATCGCAGCAAATATTCGCTGGCGCTGGAGCTGGAAAGCGAGGCGGGTCGTAACGAGCTAGACCGCCTGCTCGCAGGTGCCGACATCTTATTTCACGACCGCCCGGACGGCGCATTAGGCCGCATGCTCGGTGGCAGCGGGCTGGCGGCGCGGCATCCGCATCTGATCGCGAGCCGGATCGGCGGTTGGCCCTCGGGACATCCCAATGCCGGAACCCCGGTGGACGACGCGCTGGTACTCGCCGAGGCCGGAATTTGCGACGAGCAACGCGCGGTCGATCGCGAGGGCCCGATCTATTTGCGTTTTCCGCTCGGCGAAGGGGGAGCCGCCTATCTAGCCGCGATCGCCGCGCTGGCCCGCCTTCTGGCACGCAAGCAGACCGGGCGTGGCGGACGCGCGGACACCAGTCTGCTGCAGGGCGCATTGACCTCTGTGATCATGCTGTGGTCGCGCGCCGAGACGCCGACCCCGAGCCTTGCGCGCGGCTATGACAAGAAGATCAGCGCCTATCAGTTCGAATGTGCCGACGGCAGCTGGATCCACGTGATGAGCAACCCCGACCGCGCGCCGACGATGCGCGCCGGTCTGGACGCGCTGGATCCTGAGGTCCGCGCGGCGGCGATTGCGGAGCGGAGCGGCGCACCGGTCGTACCGAGCTTCGGGGCCAATGCGATCGTGTTTCGCCAGCATCCGCGCCAGTATTGGCTCGACGAACTCTGGGCGCACGACGTCAGCGTACAGCCGGTGCTGCCGATGGGCGCGCTGTATGACGACGAGCAGGCGCGCGTAAACGGCTATGTCGTGACCGTCGACGACCCGGTGCTCGGCCAGACGCTGCAGCCTGGCTCGCCGATGCAGATCGATCCGCCAGCCAGGGTGATGCGCCCTGCCCCACGCATCGACGACGGCCGGACCGTCGCTGCAGGCTGGACGCCAAGAGGTCCGCTGCCGGCCGGCAGCGATCTCGCTTTCCCGCTCGAAGGCCTGAAAGTGCTCGACCTCGGCAATTTTCTCGCCGGGCCCTTCGCTGCGATGATCCTATCGTCGCTCGGCGCGGAGGTCATCAAGCTCGAGGCCGCCTCCGGCGACATGATGCGGCACGCGGAATGGGCCTTTGCAGCCTGCCAGCGCGGCAAGCGCTCGATCGCGATCGATCTCAAGAACCCGGCAGGCCGCGCCATCCTCGAACGGTTGGTCCGCTGGGCTGACGTCGTTCACCACAATCTCAGGATGCCGGCAGCGACCAAGCTCGGGCTGGACTATCTAAGCCTGAAAGCGATCAACCCCGGCCTGGTCTATTGTCATGTGAGTTCCTACGGCCCCGTCGGGCCGCGCAAGGACTGGCCGGGATTCGACCAATTGTTCCAGGCGAGTTGCGGCTGGGAATATGAGGGCGCAGGCGCAGGCAATCCGCCGATCTGGTACCGCTTCGGCATGATGGACCATCAATGCGCGATGGCATCGACTGTCGCCACCCTTCTGGCACTAAATAAACGGGACCAGACTAGCGAGGGGAGTGCTGTCGCTGCTTCGCTGCTCGGCGCCGGCATGATGACATTGCGCGAGACAGTGGTGCTTCCTGACGGCAGCCTGTCGCCATTCCCCCGCCTCGACGCGGACCAATGCGGCGTGTCGGAGGCACGGCGGCTGTTTCGTTGTGCCGATGGCTGGATGATGACGGTGACCGAAGCGGCGGGCGCGCTCACGGCGCTAAGGGCGAACCTCGGCGACGATCTCGCAGCGGCGTTCGCCGGCATGAGCGTCTCGACTGGGGTCGCAACCGTGCGCTCGGCCGGCGGGCAGGCTGTCCGCGCGGCCGAAAACCAACGCGAGGCGTTTTTCAACGATCCGGCAAATCGTGCGCTGAACCTCGCCGTCAGCTACCCGCACAAACTTTGGGGCCGGTTCGAGCAGGTCGGCACATTCTTCGATTTCGGCGACCTAGGCACGCGGTTCGACCGTGCGCCGCCGGTGCTCGGTGAGCACAGCCGCGAAATTCTAGCGGAATTCGGGTTCGGCGCGGGCGAGATCGACACAATGATTTCCAGTGGTTTGGTGGTTGCGGCATGAACAGTATTGCGGGCCGCGCGGCCATCACCGGAGTCGGGATGTCACAGGTGGGGCGACTGACGCACCGCCCGGCGATGGACCATCTGCTCGACGCGGCACTCGAAGCCATCGCGGATGCCGGGCTGACCCGCGACCAGATCGACGGCATCACCACCTTTCCCGGCCGCTCGAACAATTCGCCGGGAACGTCGCCGCTCGGAGTCGGCGAGCTGCGCAACGCGCTCGGGCTGAAGACGCGCTGGCACTCGGGTAGCGCCGAAGGGCCGGCACAGATGTCGCCGCTGATGATCGCCGCAATGGCGGTCGCGACCGGACAGGCTCGACATGTGCTGTGCTTCCGCGCGCTGACTGAATCCTCGTCGCAGACGCCCGAGAAGCGCGCGAGCGTCGCAACCGGGACGAGTGACCGCGTCGGTGGCTGGCTGTCGTGGCTGCTGCCGATGAACGCGCTGTCGGCGTCGAACTGGACCGCGATGTTCGCCGCCCGCTACATGCACGAGTTCGGGCTGACCCGCGAACATCTGGGCAAAGTCGCGGTCAGCCAGCGCGACAATGCCCTGCTCAATCCGCGCGCGCTGTTTCGCAAACCGCTGACGATGGACGAATATCTTGCGGCCCGGATGATCTCAGAACCTCTCGGCCTGTTTGATTGCGATATTCCGATCGACGGGGCCTGCGTAATCATCGTCTCTGCAATGGACGCCGCGCGCGACCTCCGGAAAACACCGCTCGCGATCGAGGCGATGGGGGCCGGACTGTTCGAACAAGAAAGCTGGGACCAACGCGCCGATATGACCACGATGGCCGCGCACGACGCCGCCGCCGACATGTGGACGCGCACCGACTTCAAGCCCGCCGACGTCGACATCTTGGCGCTCTACGACGGCTTCAGCATCTATGTACCGATGTGGCTGGAAGCGTTCGGCTTCTGCGGGCGCGGCGAAGCGCCGGGGTTCATCGCCGACGGACATATCCTGCGCACCGGCCGCCATCCGGCGAACACCGGCGGCGGGCAATTGTCGGCAGGGCGGTTGCACGGCTTTGGGTTACTGCACGAGGCCTGCATCCAGCTGTGGCGCGAGGGTGGCGAACGGCAGGCAGCGCGCGCGGAAACAGCCGTCTGCGGCATGGGCGGCGGGCCGCTGGCGGGCGCGATGCTGCTCCGCCGGGCCGATTGACATGAGTCGTCGCGCGCTCGGCCTGATGATCTTCGCGCTGCTGGTCGGCGAAATCTGCGCCGCGTTCGAGACAGCGATGATCTACGCGGCGCTACGCAAAATGACCGAGGCGTTCGGCGATCCTGTCAAGGTCGGCTGGCTGGTCACTGCCTATCTGCTGGTCGCCGCCGCCGCGACGGCAGTGGTCGGGCGGATCGGCGACCTCTTCGGACGCAAGAAGGTCATGCTGGCGATGCTCGGCATTGGCACCATCGGCTCGCTGATGAGCGCGATGGGCGACAGCTATGCACTGATACTCGCCGGGCGGGCGGTGCAGGGACTGACCGGCGCGGTGCTGTCGCTGGCGTTTGGTATCGTCCGCGAGGAGGTGCGCGGTGAGCGCATGCCGCTCGCCACCGGCATCATGCTGACCGGCGCGACGATGGGGACAGCCATCGGCCTCGTCGCGGGCGGGCTGATCGTCGATCATTATGGCTGGCACGCGATCTTCTACGCCAGTGCTGTGCTGGCCGTTCTGGCGCTGATCCTTGGCTGGCTGTTCGTGCCGAGCCGCAGCGGCAATGCGGCGGCCCGCAATGTGGACTATTGGGACGGACTGATCTTCGTACCCGCCGTCATCGGGCTCTTGCTGTATATGAGCAGCATTAAGCTGTCGGGCTGGACCGGCGGCTGGCAGGTTCCGCTGGCGCTCGCCAGCATCACCTGCCTTGCCATCTGGATCTGGAAGAGTCTGCGCAGCGCCAATCCGCTGCTCGACGTGCGACTGTTCGGCGACCGCACCATTCTCATCTCGAACGCCATTACAGCGCTTTACGGCCTGAGCGCGCTCCAGATCACCTTGGTGTTTTCGGTGATCCTGCAATCGCCGGTGTGGACCGGGATCGGACTCGGCGTGTCCGCTACGGTGTCGGGACTCGTCAAACTGCCGTCGAATATCGCGTCGATTTTCGCGGCACCGCTGGCCGGCTGGACGATCGGGAAGCGCGGCGGACGGGTGGCAATGTTCTGGGGTGGGTTGGTCACGGCGGGCGGCTGGTATCTGGCGACGGTGTTGAACCAATCCGTGTTCATCGTCGCAGCCGTGCTGATCGTCATCTCGTTCGGCACGACGCTGACCTTCGCGACCGCGCCGACGATGGTGCTGGCGACGGCTCCTAAAGATCGGTCGAGCGAGGCGACGGGCATGCTGTCGGTGGTGCGTGCCGTGTTCATGGCGATCGGCGCGCAGTTCGTCACCGTGCTGCTTGCGACCGAAACCGTCGCGCAGGATGGCGCGCCTTTCCCGAGTCGAGGGGCAGCCCTGCTGACCATTGGCGTCGTCGGCACGATGTCGCTCGGGGCGGCGCTGCTGTCCTTCGCGCTACCGAAAGGTCAGCCGAGTCGAGCCGCCAGCTGAGGCACTTCGGCCATCGAGCGCAGCACGTCGTTCAGATGCGTGCAGCCGAGTGTTCCCGGGAGTGTCTCCAGTACTTGCGCCCGGAGGTCGCCGAGGGGTGTGCCGAGCATGCGCTGCGCATGGGCCACCGCACCCGGGCATTCGCGAAACGGCAGGATGCGGGCATCGATCTTGAGCTCGCCGAGCACGCCGTCCACGGCCTGCGCGCGGACATGATATTCGTGGATGGCGATGCGATCCCCGCCAGAGGGCTGCGTGCCGCTGTCCTGAAAGCCGACATCGATGGCAAGGCCGTCACCGTCGCACCACGCGTCGATGCGGCGGGCACGGCGCATGCCAATACCCTCCTGCACGCCGAGCGCGTGCCAACCGAGCGGGTCGGCAGGATTGATCAGCGACGGCACCGGCGTGCTGCTCTGGTCGCGTATCTCGCGGCGGCCGTCCCTGATCAGTGCGGAGGAACCCGGCGAAAAGCCGGTACAGACCCCTTCCATGTTGCCGCCACGGCCCGCGGTTTTGCGAAGGCCGGCCTTTTCGGCGAGCACGCCCCAATCATCGACCCAGCGGGACCAAACCCAGCCGGCGACAAGGCTCGCACCGGCGAAGTCGTCGAGGATCAGATAGAGCGGCGTGCCCGCGACCCGATCGGCGACCATGATGCGCGTGAGGGCAGCGCGGCTCTCGCCCCCAGCGCGGATTCCGACGAGATGCTGCGCCTCTGGGCGATCAGGCGTCACCTCGATCGACAGGATTTCGCGCCGCGCCGAGGCAATGATGGTGTAGCTGTCCTCGTCGAGCACAATGGGATCGCCACCCCCGGTCGGGGTCCAGACATCGCGCGCATGCCCACGCATCCGCATCGGCTGGCCATAACCCTCCGGCCAGTCTGTATCGATCGTCGAGGTGCGGCGCACCGATCCCGGCCGCCGCACCGGCGCAGGGCCGATGGCATAGCGCGCGAGCGGAAATTGCAGCGGCGGGTTCGGAGTAGCGGTCATCTCGGCGGCATGCGGATTGCACCGTCCAAACGCAAGTTCTGACCGTTGAAATAGCTGTTGCGAACCAACTCCATCACGAGGCTGCCGAACTCCTCGGGCTTACCCAGACGTTTGGGGAACGGCACCGAGGCGGCAAGTCCCGCAAAGATTGCCGGCGCACGGTCCTGCACCGCGAGCATCGGCGGCGTTGCGAAGATGCCGGGCATGATCGAATTGACCCGGATACCGAGGTCCATAAGGTCGCGCGCCAGCGGCAACACGAGGCCGTTCACGCCTGCCTTGCACGAGCCGTAGGCGACCTGGCCGATCTGCGCATCCTGCGCCGCCGCCGACGCGGTCAGCGTAATCACGCCGCGTTCGCCATCCTCGAGCGGCTTGAGCGTCGTCATGCCGAGCGCCGATAGCGAGGCGATGCGGTAGCTGGCGACCAGAATGCCGCGCGCTGAGAATTCATAATCCTCGGTCGAATAGCGCGTGAAGCCGCCGGTTTCCTTGTTGCGGCCGAGGGTCTTGCCGCCCTTGGAGATTTGCGCGCAGTGGACGCAGATCCGCTCCTGGCCATGGGCGGCGCGCGCGGCGGCGAATCCTGCGACGACGCTCTCCTCACTCGTCACATCGACCTTGGCGAATAGGCCGCCGATCGATTTGGCGATCTCTTCGCCCTTCTCGGCATTGAGATCGAAGATGGTGACCTTGATGCCATTGGCGGCGAGCGCTTCCGCGCTGGCGCGCCCTAGGCCCGATGCGCCGCCGGTGACGACTGCGGCCGTTGAGCTGTCGAAATGCATGTCTGCTGACCTTTGCTGCTTATTGAAGGGATTCGATATTGCCGCCGTCGACCACGAGAACCTGGCCGGTGATATAGCCGGCACGGGCGGAGCACATGAAGGCAGCGGCGGCCGCCATGTCTTCGGGCGTGCCCATGCGCTGTACGGGCCATGATGCGACACGCGCCGCGACATGCTCGTCGTAAGTCTGGCCCTGCGCTGCGGCGATCGCTGTGAACACTTCGCGGAACTGCGGGGTCGCGATCGCGCCGGTTCCGAGCGTGTTGACGGTGATCCCGAACCGACCGAGCTCCGCCGACAGCGTCTTGGACAGCGCGAGTGCGCCAACCCGGTAGGTATTTTGCGCGGCGCGCGGCAATTTGCGGTGCGGCTGCTTCACCGAATTCGTGCCGATGGTCAGGATGCGGCCCCAATGCTGCGCCTGCATGTGCGGGATGACGGTGAGGACGAACCAGCGGAAGGCCATGACATTGTTGTTGTTGGCGGCAGCGAAGGTGTCGTCGTCGACCTCGAGGAAGGCCCCTTTCGGCCCCGAGTCGACATTGAACACGGCGATATCAGGTGGCCCGAAGGCCGCGACGGACGCCGCGACGGCTTTTGAGATGCCCTCCCGCGCGGTGCAATCTGCCGAGACACCCGCCACCTGACCGCCTTCGGCGGCAATCGCCGCCACGGCTTCGTCGATGGTCGCCTGCGTTCGCGCGGCCACGATGACGCGACAGCCATCGGCCGCAAGCTGCCGCGCGACACCGAGACCGATGCCCTTCGAGCCGCCCGTGACTAGCGCGACCTTGCCGGAAATGCCGAGGTCCACCGACTATTTGTCCCGCTGCTTCTTCAACTGTTCATCGAGGAAACCGCTGCGGCTGGCGGTCGAGATGGTCGAGCCGCCGTCGATCTTTATGCTGGTCCCGGTGATGTAGGAGGCGCGGACCGAGGCGAGAAACAGGCAGGCATGCGCGATATCGCCCGCGGTGCCGGCACGGCCGACCGGGCTCGACTTGCCGTAGAGCTCAACCCCTTCCTCGCCGAGGATCGTCGTCGCTCGGGCGCTGGCGATGAAGCCCGGCACGATCGAATTGGCGGTGATATGCTCGGGTGCCAGATCGAGCGCGGCACCGCGTACGAAGGCGTCGAGTGCCGATTTCGCCATGCCATAGGCCGTCATGCCCGGCACGATCGTGACAGGGCCGTTGACCGAGCCAATCGCGATGAAGCGGCCGCCGTCCCGCGCCTTCGCGAGATGCGGCCGCGCCGCCTCGAGCAGCCACCAGGCCGCCTTGGCAATACTGGCAATCCCGGCTTCGAGCGCGGGGTCGCTGACATGGCCGAGGCCGCCATGCGGAATGTCGGCCGCGCAGTGTATGAGGACGTCGATCCCGCCGAAGCGGGCCGCCGTTTCGGCGATCAGGGCAATGCAGGCTGCCTTGTTCTTGACGTCGATCTGGAAGCTATCGGCGGTGCCTCCGGCCGCGCGGATCGCTGCGAGCGCCTCTTCGGCATAGCTCATGGTGCGCGCGGCAATCATGACGTTCGCGCCCGCCGCCGCGAACTCCTCGGCAATGCCGCGCCCGATGCCGCGCCCCGCGCCGGTGACGATGACGGTCTTGCCCGCAAAGGATTCGGTCATGCAGCGTCTCCAAACACTGCCTTGAGGCCGGGAGTCGACGGCTTCATCGATGGGGTGCGCGGGAAGTCCGCGACGAAGCGAAACTGCACGGGCACCTGATAGGCGGCGAGTTTCGACCGCAGGAACGGTACCAGATCGGCAGGTTCGGCGGCGCCGTCCTTCAGAATGATCGCCGCGACGGGCACAGCGCCGAGCCGATCGTCGGCAATGCCGACCACGGCGGCTTCCCGCACCGCCGGATGCTGATGCAGCGCGCGCACCACATCATCGGGGTGCACCTTGAAGCCGCCCCGAATGATCGCATTGTCGGCACGTCCCCGGATGAACAGGAAATTGTCCGCATCGAGGATCGCGAGATCGGTGGTCCGCAGCCATTCGCCGCCATTCCCGAGCTGCGCGCCCTTCAGTTCGAGCACGCCCTGCTCGCCCGGCGCGAGCACCGTCCCCGTCTCCGGGTCGACGATGCGCGCCTGCATGTCCGCGTGGAGGCGACCCGCCGCGCCACGCTTTTGGGTCCAATGGGCGCGGAAATCATCGATGTTCCAGCCGGCGACTGCGCCGGCAAATTCGGTCGCGCCATAATTGGCGAGGATCGGGATGTTGTAGCGCGCATAGAACAGATCGACGATGGCGGGATCGAGCGGCGCGGTCCCGCTGATCAGCGCGGACAGGCTCGACAGGTCCTCGGCGGGGACATTGGCGTCGAGGATCATCTTCAACGCCGAGGGCACCGCAGGCGCCACTTTCGGCTTGTTGCGCCGGATCGCCGCGACCCAGCTTTCGACCGAGAATTTCTCAAGCAAAGCGATCTTGCGGCCCGACATCAGCGCGCCGATGCAGCCGTAGATTCCACCGATATGGGTGAGCGGGTTGGCGACCATTGTCACGCCGGACCGCAATCGCGGCGTGTCGGCGAAGTCGCGGCCGCGTTCGTAGCGCGTGAAGCCCGCGAAACTCGCGTCAAAGGCCGCGCGGGTCAGCGGCACGCGCTTCGGCGCGCCGGTGGTGCCGCTGGTCAGCATTTCGATCGCGACGCCTTCGGAGCGCCGGATTTCCATGCCCGGCCGCGGCGCCTCGAATCTTGGGAAAAGCCGGACGCCGTCCAGCCGGTCACCAATCTCGATTACCGCCGATCCAGCCCTGCGCAGCGCTTCCGCCATGCCGTCGCGGGCCAGATCGCCGCTATCGCCGACAATGACGGGCAGACCGAGCCCCTCGATATCGGCGAACAGCTTTTCATCTGGCAGGATGGGGTTCAGCGTCACCAGGCAGCGATCGGTCGACAGGACGGCGACGATCGCTGCGATATGGCCGGGACGATTGCGCAGCATGACGCCG
The DNA here is from genome assembly GCA_943370355.1 of Sphingomonas paucimobilis. Taxonomy (GTDB): domain Bacteria; phylum Pseudomonadota; class Alphaproteobacteria; order Sphingomonadales; family Sphingomonadaceae; genus JADCGM01. The sequence goes on along the minus strand of CALRQP020000018.1, from coordinate 42,675 downwards.
ACGCGCGTTTCGGCTGGCATCGCCATGCCGTCGAGCGCGGTCTCGATCGCTTGAACGGCGGAGGCAATTTCGCCCCAGCTATAGTCCTGCCCGTTGAAATCGATCTGCGCCGCCGCGGGATCGAGAGCCATGATCGCCCGCAATTTGTCGGTGATGAGCGCCATTAGAGCTGCGCGCCCCCAGTCGCTTCGATGATCTGGCCCGTGACCCAACGCGCGTCGGTACCCATTAGCATCATGACCGCGCCTGCGATGTCGGCCGGCTGTCCCATGCGCCCCATCGGCGTCGAGCGCTTTACGGCATCGTCGAAGCCGGGCTTGGCGCGTAAATGCTTGATGAAGTCGGTGTCGACCGCCCCTGGCGCGATCAGGTTGCAGGTAATTTGCCGCAGCGCGACCTGCTGCGCCATCGACAGCGTCAGACTCTGCAGCGCACGTTTCGTCATAGCATAGCCGGCCCCGAACGGCTGCGCGACGCGCCCCGAAATCGAACCGATATTGACGACGCGGCCGTGATCGCGAAGCCGGGTCAGAGCCTGTTGGCAGACAAAGTGCGGGGCCTTGACGTTGATCGCGAACTGCCGGTCAAAATGCGCCTCATTCTCATTCTTGAGGCTCGCGTCGGTGCCGTCGCTGCCATAGCCCGCATTGTTGACCAGAATATCGAGGTTGGGTGCGTCGCCGAATTCGCGGTCGCAGGCGGCGAACATCGCCGCAATTCCGCCGGGCGCAGCCAGATCGGCCTGAACGGCAAAGGCCTTGCCACCTGCCGCGATGGCCTCAGCGACAAGCGCGTCCGCCGCATCCTTGCTGCCGGCATAATTGACCGCGACATGCGCGCCCGCTGCCCCCAACCGCCGTACGATCGCCGCCCCGATACCGCGCGACCCGCCCGTGACCAGTGCTGTCTTCCCCGAAAGATCGTTCATGCGCATTTTCTCCCCAAGCGCTTGTCCACCTAATTGACCTAGTGTGATAACTAGTGCAACCCTGCCATTGGGGAGATCGCTGAAAATGGCGAACGAAATCTTATCTGAGCTGGTGGATGGCGTGCGCATCATCACGTTCAACCGGCCCGAGCGGCACAACGCCTTCAACGACGCGATGTCGGAGGCTTTTCAGCCGATCCTGTTCGATGCGCTCGACGACAGCGACAGCCGCGCAATCCTGCTCAGGGCCAATGGCAAATCCTTCTGTTCGGGTCGCGACACCGCTGTGCTCGGCCACCGCGTCCGCGACGAGAGCGACTATCATTTCGTGCGCCGCCATCAGGAATCGCGGCTGCGGATGATGGATTCCACGAAGCCGATCATCGCCGAACTCAAGGGTGGCGCAATCGGCGGAGGGTGCGAGATGGCGCTAGCCGCAGATATCCGGGTCGCCGACACTACGCTCAAACTGTCCCTGCCTGAAATCAACTACGGCCTGCTACCGGACACCGGCGGCACGCAGATGCTGACCGCGCTGATCGGCCCATCCCGGACCAAATATCTGGTGATGAGCGGCGACCGGATCGACGCCGCGACTGCGCTCGCCTGGGGCGCGATCGACTTCCTCTTCGAGCCGGACGAACTGGAGTCGCGGGCGATGGCGATCTCCCGCTCGCTTGCCGCCAAGCCGCCGATCAACCTCGCCATGGCCAAGCAGATGATCGACCTCATGCACGGCCCGGCGATCCGCAGCGGCACGCGTGCCGAGCTGCTGGCACAGACCGCGCTGTTCAAGACCGAGGATTATGCCGAGGCCCGTGCCGCGCACCGCGAGCAGCGGACGCCTGTGTACAGGGGCCGATAGCATGGCACTTGCCGCTCCGCCGCCGCCCGGCACCTCGGCGCTGCCTTCGGGGACTTATTCCGGAATGACCGTCGCTGTCACCGGCGGCGGCACTGGGCTCGGCAAAGGTATCGCCGTCGAGTTCGCGCGGCTGGGCGCGAACATCGCGATCCTGTCGCGCAAGCCGGATCATCTGGCGGCAGGGATCGCGGCGATCGAAGCCGTCGGCGCAAAAGCAATCGCCGTGGCCTGCGATGTGCGCGATCCCGAGGCAATCGCCCGTGCGTTCGACGAAATCGAAGCGAAACTTGGCTCGATCGATGTGCTGATCAACAATGCGGCCGGCAACTTCCCTGCGCCTGCCGAGGAAATGACGCCGAATGGCTTCCGGACCGTCGTCGATATCGTGCTCAACGGCACCTATAATTGCAGCCGTGAATTTGCGGTCCGCCGTCTCGCACTCGGTAAGGGCGGCGCAATCCTGAACATTGGCGCGACCTATAGCTGGACCGGCGGTCCGGGCACTGCGCATTCAGCGGCTGCGAAAGCGGGCGTCACGAACCTTACCCAGTCGCTCGCGGTCGAATGGGCGCCCGACGACATCCGCGTCAATTGCCTCGCGCCTGGGCGCTTCCCGCACAAGGACCTGCCCGACCATATGACGCGGCACCGCGTCGGCGAGTCGGCGGACAGTACCATTCCCGCGCAGCGCGTTGGCGAAGTGCGCGAACTCGCCTGGGCCGCGACCTTCCTCTGCTCGCCTTTCGCAGCCTACATCACCGGACATACGCTCGTCGTCGACGGAGCCAACTGGCTGCGGCGGTCGCTGGTTATGCCGGAGTTCGTGCCGATCCGTGAGCAGTTCGGCAAATTGGCACGAGCGCGCGGCACGGCCGCCGCTGCCGTTTCGAAAAGCCGCGGGGATAGCGACGCATGACCGACAGACCTCTCGTGCTGCGCGAGGATGCCGGCGGCGTCTGTACGCTGACGCTGAACCGGCCTGAGAAGCGCAATGCCGTCATCCGCGAGCTGTTCCGCGCCTTCCGCGCCCATGTCCGCGACCTTGAAACGAACGGTACCGAAGTCGGAGTGGTCGTCCTGAAGGGCGCTGGCGAGCATTTCTGTGCCGGGCATGACCTGACTTCGCCGCCGCATGCCGACGCCCTCGGCTGGTTGCGACAGGAGTTGCTGACCCTCGAGCGGCTGACAAAGCTGCGGCAACCGGTGATCGCGGCGGTGCAGGGCACCTGTTACACCGGCGGGCTCGAATTCGCGCTGTCGGCCGATTTCATCATTGCCGCCGAGTCCGCGCGCTTTGCCGACACGCATGGCAAATGGGGGCTCGTTCCCGGCTGGGGCCTGTCGCAACGTTTGCCGCGCCGGGTCGGCCAGGCCAAGGCGCTCGAGATGATGCTGACCTGCCGTCCCTATAGCGGTGCGGAAGCTGCTGCGATGGGGCTGGCCAACGCCTGCGTGCCCAATACCGAGCTCGATGCGCATGTGACAGCGCTTGCCGCGACGATCCTCGCCAATAGCTGGCACAGCAATGCCGAGAACAAGCGGCTGATCTACGATACCGATGGGTTGCCGCTGGCGCAGGGCCTCAACCATGAGCTCATGCGCAACGCCGGGTTCGACAAGAGCGCGGTTTCGCGCGGTGCGAAGTTCGCGGCGCGGAAGAACAGCTGATGGACATCGGCTTTTCCCCGGAGGAACAGCAATTCCGTGCCGAATGCCGCGACTGGCTGCACGCCAATGTACCCGCCGAAAGGCGGCTGATGGATGCCGTCGATGCCATCGCATTCGACAAGGCCTGGCAAAGCCGGCTGTTCGACGGCGGTTGGGCCGGCATCAACTGGCCGGTCGACTATGGCGGGCGCGGCCTGTCGATCGTGCAGCAGGTCATCTGGCTCGAGGAATATGCCAAGGCGCACGCGCCGTGGATCGGTGCGAACTTCGTTGGTGTGAACCATGGCGGGCCGACGCTGATCGCCAATGCCAGCGAGGCGCAGAAGGCCTATCATCTGCCGCGCATCCTCAAAGGCGAGGCGATCTGGTGTCAGGGATTTTCGGAGCCCGGTGCGGGGTCGGATCTGGCCGGCATCAAGATGCGCGGGCGCATTGAAGGCGACGAACTCGTCGTCAACGGCACCAAAATCTGGACGAGTTTCGCGATGGTCGCCGACTGGCAGGAGCTTGTGCTCCGCACCGAGGAGGGCTCGAAGCGTCACGCCGGGCTGAGCTGGGTGATCTGCGACATGCACGCGCCCGGGATCACCGTTCGCCCGATCCGCAAGATGAGCGGCCAGACCGAATTTGCGCAGGTTTTCTACGACGATGTCCGCATCCCGCTGGCCAATGTCGTCGGCGGGCTCGGCAACGGCTGGAAGGTCGCGATGTCGACGCTCGGGTTCGAACGCGGCACCGGCTTTATCGCCGACCAGGTCAAGCAGGCGCAGGAGGTCGAGGAATTGATCAACGCAGCCCGCGCCGGCGGCCAGATCAAGGACGACCTGATCGCCGAAGATCTGGCCCAGATGCGCGCCGAGGTCGCAGCGCTCCGCGCGATGACCTATCGCAATATCTCCGAGGTGATCCGCAACGGCCAGCCCGGGCCGGAGTCGTCGGTGATCCGTCTGTTCACGTCCGAACTCGGCCAGCGCATCGAGCGCATGGCGGTGCAGCTGATGGGCGTTTCTGTGCTCGATTTCCGCTACGGCGACAACAATTCGGTTGCGGACTATCTGCGCGGCTTTGCCGCCACGATCGCTGGCGGGGCAAGCCAGATCCAGCGCGACATCATCGGCGAGCGGCTGCTCGGCCTGCCGAAATCGCGCTGAGGAGCCGTCGCCATGGATCTCTCCCCGAACGACGACCAGACAGCGATGCGGACAGCAACGTCCGACTGGCTGGAAGCAAACCTGCCGCTGGAAGGCGCTCGCAAGCGCGACCCGGCCCTCTGGCCGAAAATGGCCGAAATGGGCTGGCTCGGCATGACGGCCCCCGGCATGGACCTCGATCATGCCACCGAAGCGTTGGTGTTTGCCGAGCTGGGCCGTTTCCTCGCACCGGTCGGTGCCATCTCAACGGCCGTCGCTGCGCGCTGGACGGGGTCAGACCGGAAGGTCGCCCTCGCACTGCCCGCGAACGGCGGACTCAGGGTGTTCGATTCCGGAGATGCCACCGCCGCACTAGGACTTTGGGACGGCGAGGCCGGGGTTGCGCCACTGCCCACCGATCTTTGCGCAGAGGCGGGACTCGATCCAACGGCCAGTGTCGCCGTCGTCACCCCTGCCCCGCAAGCCGATCTCATCAATTACCCGCGTGCCGCACTGCACCTGCAATTACTCGCCGCAGCCTATGCGCTCGGGGCTGCCGACGGAGCGCGCGACATGGCAGCCGGCTATGCGCGCGTCCGCGAACAGTTCGATCGCCCGATCGGCTGGTTCCAGGGGGTCAAACACCCCTGCGCCGACATGGCCGTCCGTGCCGCTGTTGCAAGGTCGCAACTCTACTATGCCGCCTGCGCGCTCGATGCCGATACCGCCAACGCCGGCTTTCACGTCGCGGCAGCCAAACGGCTCGCCGATGGCGCGGCGCTCGAGAATAGCCGGATGAACATCCAGATTCATGGCGGCATCGGCATGACTGACGACGCCTATCCGCACCTGTTCCTGAAGCGCGCGCACCTGCTGCAGTTCATCGCGCCCGCCACCGCCACCCATCTGCTTGGAGCGAACCCATGAGCCGTGCCCCGGTCTATGATTTCGACTATCAGCTCGACCCGCTACTGCTCGAGGACGTGCATGCGGGGTACATGTACCTCAAGCAGACTGCGCCGCCGCTGTTCTGGACCCCGCATCATGGCGGGCATTGGGTCGTAACGACGGCCGCCAACGCGGTGCAGGTGCTGCGGCACCCCGAGATATTCTCGAGCAAGTATCTGTCGATTCCGCCTAACCCCGCGCAACCGAAGATGATTCCGGAATCGCTCGACCCACCCGAGCACCGCGCTTACCGCCAACTGCTGCGTCCCTATTTCGAGAGCAAGGCGATCGCACCGCTCGAGCCCCGCATCGTCGAATGGACCGAGACGATGATCGACGCGGTCGCGGCGGAGGGCGAATGCGAATTCGTCGAGGCGCTGGCCTCGCGGCTGCCGGTGTCGGTGTTCATGGAAATGTTCGGCTTTCCGCTCGAGCAGTTCGACTATTTCCGCTCACTCGTCGTCAGCTACTTCGATGCCGCGGTGCCGGGCGAGGCCAAGATGGGCATCGCCGGCCAGATTCAGGCAACGATCGCCGAACTCATCCAGTCGCGCATGGCCGAGCCCAAATCGGACCTGATCTCGACGCTGATCGGGGTCGATTTCGAAGGCCGCAAGCTCGAATTCCACGAGCTGATGTCGATCGGCTTCCTGATGTTCCTCGCCGGACTCGATACCGTGACCAATGCGATGACCTTCGGGATGCGCCATCTCGCGCATGATGACGCGCTGCGGCAGCGGATCATCGACGACCCCGCCTGTATCCCCGCCGTCGTCGAGGAGCTGATGCGGCGCTACACATTCGTCGCACCCCCGCGCTTCATCGTCCAGGACACCGAGCTGGACGGCATCAAGCTCAGGGCCGGGGAGTCGATCCTCGTGCCGCTCGCGATGGTCGGCTGGGACGAGAAGTTGACCAGCGACCCCGAAACCGTGTCGATCGACCGGCCAACGTGCAAACATGCCGGCTTCGGGTCGGGCGTCCACACCTGCCTCGGGTTGCACCTGGCGCGCATGGAGCTCGCGATTTTCTACCGCGTCTGGTTCGAAAAGATTGGCCATTTCCACCAGATCGGGACCGCTGAGAAACCGCGCATGCGCGCTGGTTCAGTGATGGCGATGGAGACATTGCCGCTCGGCTGGACCCCCAAACCGCCCCTGACAACCGGAGCCGCCGCATGAGTATCGTCCCACCAAAGGTTTCGCTCCACATCGGTGGCATTCCGCACGACAGCGGCTCTGGCGGCACGCATGCACATCTCAGCCCCGTAACAGGGAAGGTGCAGGCGACCATCCCGCTCGCAGGGCCGGATGAAATCGAAGCCGCCGTGGTGGTGGCGCAGGCGGTGCGCGAAGAGTGGCGCAAGACCCGTCCCGAAGTGCGGCGCGATATCCTCAACCGCCTCGCCAATCTGATGGAAGCCAATAAGGGCGCTCTTTCGGAGGCGGCAGCCCTCGACGGCGGCACGCCGCTGGTCGCGGGCGAGCGCGGCGTCGACACGGCGGTCGCGTGGACACGCTATTATGCCGGCTGGTGCGACAAGCTGTCGGGCGAGCTGATCTCGACCTTCGATACCCGCGGCGAATTCGCCTACACGGTCCCCGAACCCGTCGGCATCGTCGGCATCATCATCACCTGGAATGGGCCGCTGATCTCGCTCGGGATGAAGGTCGGGCCCGCGCTCGCCGCCGGTAATTGCGTGATCGTGAAGCCGGCCGAGATTACACCCTTCGCCCCCGAACTATTCGCGCGGCTGGCAAGGGAGGCGGGCGTCCCCGACGGTGTGCTGACAATCATGCCGGGCACCGGCGCTGCGGGCGAAGCGCTCGTCCGCCACAAAGATGTTGAGCTGATCAGCTTCACCGGCGGGCCGATCACGGCGCGAAAAATCATGGCGGCCTGCGCCGAGCGCATCAAGCCGTCGGTCATGGAACTGGGCGGCAAGTCGGCGAGCCTGATGTTCCCCGACGCCGATATCGACGCGGCCTGCCAGCGGGCGGTGTTCTGGTCGATCGGAATTTTGTCAGGCCAGGGCTGTGCGCTGCCGACCCGGCTGCTCGTCCATGCTGACATTTATGACGAGGTAGTCGCAAGGCTGACCGCGATCGCATCGGCCTACAAGGTCGGCGATCCTTTCGAGGGCGGTGTGCAGGTGGGTCCGCTGATCAACGCCGCCGCGTGCGACCGCGTCATGGGCATGTTCGACCGGGTGCGCGCCGAAGGCAGCGGCCGCTTCGCCGTCGGCGGCAACCGTTGCGGCGGCGCGCTCGCGGGCGGCAATTTCATCGAACCGACGCTAATCGTCGATGCCGACCCCGACAGCGAAATCTGTCAGGTCGAAATCTTCGGACCGGCTCTCGTCGTGCTGAAGTTCCATAATGAGGACGAAGCGATCACGATCGCCAACAACAGCGAATATGGCCTCGCCGCCTATATCCAGTCGAATGACCTGAAGCGCGTGCACCGGATCGCCGAACGGCTCCAGGCCGGCGGCGTCTATGTCAACGGCGCGATGCAGATCAATCCGCACACGCCGTTCGGCGGTATCGGCATTTCCGGCTTCGGTAAGGAAGGCGGCCGCGCCGGAATCGACGAATTCCTCCGATACAAGACCGTCGCAATCGCCTGAGGGGCAAGATTATGGCATTCACCAACGACAAATTCCGCTTGGACGGCAAGGTCGCCATCGTCACCGGCGCGGGCGGACGCGGCAATTCGATCGGCCGTGCCTATGCGATGGGCCTCGCCAATGCGGGCGCAGCGGTCGTCGTCGCAGATATCAATGGCGAGGGCGCGGACAGCGTCGCTGTCGAGATCACGGCTACCGGCGCGAAGGCGATCGGCGTCCAGTGCGATATCACCGATCCCACATCGGTCGCAGCGATGGTCAAATCCGCGACCGCAGCCTTTGGCGGTGTTGATATCCTCGTCAACAATGCAGCGCTGATGGTCGAGATCGTCGGCACGCCGGCGATCAAGACAACGCCCGAGGCGCTCGACAGGGCGCTTAAGGTCAATCTGTTCGGCGCGCTCAACTGCGCGCAGGCAGTGGTGCCGATCATGGCGGCGCGCGGCGGCGGGCGGATCGTCAACCAGCTGTCGGCGGGGGCCTTCCCGGCCCAGACCGTGTACGGCGTGACAAAGATCGCGCTGCTCGGCCTGACCACGACATTGGCGACCGAGCTGGGCAAGGACAAGATCACCGTCAACGCCATTGCGCCGGGCATGACTACGAGTGCTGCCGGCCTGTCGTTGACACCGCCCGACAGCCCGCTGGTGCAATATGTCGAGGCCCGCACACCGATCCACGGCTTCGCCGACCCGGAAGAACTGGTCGGTGCGCTGCTTCTGCTGGTGTCAGAGGCCGGCAGCTGGATGACGGGCCAAGCGCTCAATATCGACGGCGGCTGGGTGATGCGAAACTAGCGTCCAAACTCAATCAATTGTCGGATCTATCGCACAGATGAAATCGCTGCCTGGTCCAAGCCGTCAGCCATCCAAGCGTGCCTCGGCAATCAGGATTTCGGCGAGCGAGAAGGGTCGCGTGTTCATCCCCTGATGTCCTGAATCTATGCGCACCAACCGGTCAGCGTTCAATCGCGCGGCAAAGCGTTCCTGCCAAGCCACCGGCAGGATTTGATCGGCCAGCGCAATCACATAGGTCGCCGGCACATGGCGCGCCGCATCATAAGGCCAGCTTGTCCACGCGTTGCCACAAGCTGCGGGCCAGTTGTCGCTTCCTAGCTTGGCTAAGAAGCTGCGCGACAGGTCCTCGTCCATATCATTGCAGAATGCGGCGCGGAACAGGTCCGTCGGCGATGTGACAGCTGGATCCAGCGGCCAACCGACCTCATTTTCGGCGCTCCCGTGCAAGCCATGACCCATCATCTGCGCGAGTGTTTGGCCTTGGCTGGGCGCCGCGCAAGTAAAATACACGGCGCGCGCGATACGATCGGACCGTGACAAGATGAGACCGGGAAGCAGGGTGCCGGCCTGCGAGTGGCCGACCAGCAGCGCGTTGCAAACGTCTTTCGCATCCAATTCCTCTGCAAGCTCTGCGATCACTTCCGGAAGGCTCATTTCCCTCGTGTCGTGCGCCCGCTTCGCGCCGCAGCCCGGCACATCCAGCGTCAATATGCGACCCGCCGCGCCGCCGGCCTCAAGCCGGATCGCCATAATGGTCTCGGCCCAAACCCATCCAGCTTGTCCGCCGCCGTGAAGCAAGACTATGTCTCTAAGCATATCATCTGCCTTTGCTTGTAGTTGGTCGACACAATCGCCTGGTGCAGGCGTGATCGGTTCGCTTGCACAGTGGCGCGCCCAGCTGTGAACGCTAGTCCAGCAGGCGGCCGGCGAGCCGGGCGCACACCTCTGGCGTCACGCCGAGCAGGTCTTCGGCATAGGCAGCAACACTGCCGTGGCGGTCCTGAATCGCGGCGAAGGCATTGGTGAGGTAGTCGGGATGCACCGACATGACGGTGCGAACAGCAGCATCGTCCATGTCGCGGCCCAAATTGGCGCGGACCATTCGCGCTCCCGCTTCAATGCGCCGGTCGATGTTTCCGGCGACGTTGGTCAGAATGTAGTCCGCCATAATATCGTCGGGATGGACCCCCAGCAGGTTCTGCAAAACGGCGACCGCAATTCCCGTGCGGTCCTTGCCGGCGAGGCAATGCAGCAGGCTTGCACCATCCCGGTCGGCAAGCGCTGAGAAGTAAACACGGAATGCCGCAACTAGCGGCGCGCGGAACGGCATGACCTTGTACAGGTCGGCCATACGCGCATGCGCATCGGCAGCAGTGCGGATGTCGCGCGCCGCTTCCTCATGCGGCGCGGCAGGGTCGTTGCCTGCCGTCTCCCCGTCCGCGAATATGACCGTTCCGGCATAGTCCGTCGGGCGGGCGCAGGGATAGAGCCGCCGCTCGCTGTCCCCGCGCAAGTCGATTACCGTGCGAATATCGAGCTCGGCGATGGCTTCGAGATCTGCCCCTGTCGCGTCGAGATGCTGTCCCGACCGGTACAGCAAGCCCGAACGAACGCGCCGTCCATCGCGCGCCGCATAGCCGCCATAGTCGCGGAAATTGTGGATGCCCTCGAATAGCCTGACGCGGTCGTGCATCAGGCAGCCAATGCTTGCGCGCGAAGCTGGTGTTTCAGCACCTTTCCCGAGGCATTGCGTGGCAGCGCTTCGACCAGCACCAACCGCTCCGGAGTCTTCTGCCTCGCGATGCCGGCCTGGGCAAAAAACGCTCGCACCTCGTTAAGCGACAAATCGTGGCCAGGTCTCAGCACGACGCAGGCCATTACGACTTCCCCCATTCGCGCGTCCGGAGCCGCGACGACCGCGACATCCGCGACGGCTTCATGACGCAGCAACAGATCCTCGACTTCTCGCGAGGAGATATTCTCCCCGCCGCGGATGATGATGTCCTTCTTGCGATCGGTGATCAGCAGATAGTCGTCGGCGTCCAGCCGCCCGATGTCGCCGGTCCGGTACCAGCCGCCGGGCAGGAAGGCGGCGGCGTTGAGAGACGCGTCAAAATAACCGGTGAACAGCTCGGGGCCGCGCGTCGCGAGCTCGCCCTCAAAACCCTCGGGCACGTCGTTGCCGTCGTCATCGACGAAGCGCATCTCGCTGCCCGCCATGGCCCGGCCCTCGGTATGCAGTTGCTTGTCGAGCGGGTCGCTGGCAGTGCCTGACGTCACGGTTGGATGCTCGCTCGACCCATAGCAATGATAGACGGCCAGCCCCTGCGCGACGCAGCGTTCGACAAGTGTCGGCGGCACCGGTGCGGCCCCGACCAGATAGTTGCGCAGCGAGGTCAGGTCGCGGCCGTCGCGGTCGGCGGCATCGATAATCCCGCCGAGATGAAACGGCGTTCCGGACGACGAGGTCACGCGATGCCGTTCGATGAGCCGCGCCGCTAGGGCCGGCTCCCACTGATCCATCGCGACGAACGGCACCCCGTGCACGAGGAAGCGCAGCATCGACAGTGCGCCGGCGACATGCCCCGGCGGCCATGGCGACAGGATGACCTCATTGGCGATATCGCTGCGCGCTTCGGCCTGCACCGCCAGTTCGGCGAGCAAGGTCCGGCTCGTATGCATCACGCCTTTGGGGTCGGCGGTCGTTCCCGACGTATAGACGAGCAGGGCCAGATCACTGGGATCGCGTGCAACGGGTTCGCCAATCTCTATCGGGGCTTCGAGCGCTGAAAACCCCTCGCCGACGATGACGAGCCCCAGGCCCGGAATCGCGCAATTCGCGATCAACGCCGCATAGTCGATGTCGCGCCACCGTTCGGGCGTCACGATCAGCTTCGCCCCCGACTGGCGCAGGATGAAGGTCAATTCCTTCGCGCCATAGATGGTGACGATCGGCAGCATCACGGCGCCGGCCTGCTGGGTCGCAACACAGGCCACCAGCCACTCGCGCCAATTGGGCAGCATGACCGCGACGACGTCGCCCGGCCCGATGCCCATCCCGGACAGCCGCGTCCCGACGCGGCGGCCGGCTGCGACGATCGAATCCAGCCGGTCTTCGCAAGGTCGCATCTCTGAGGACGCGACAAAGGACGCGGCCGGACTGGCTGCCGCGGCGGCCATGAACGCCTGAATGAGGGCCGGTTCAGCCAATGAGGGAATCGACGATGCGTCCGCCTTCGTCGCCAGCGGTCCAGGCATGGTTGGCATTCTGCAGATGCAGCCGCCAATGCTTGATTGCGCCGTCGACATTGCCCGCTTCGATGAGGTCGATGAGCTTTTCGTAGGATCGCACGCCGACCAGCAGGCTCTTGCGCTGCTCCTCCTGCGGGCGCGGATGGCGGCGGGCAAAGTCGACCTGATGCGCGCGCAACAGGTGCAGCATGAGCTGGTTCAGGAACGCCAGCGTCTTGTTGCCGGTCACATCGACGAGCGCCCGGTGGAATTCGGACACGCCGTGATAGAAATCGACGTAGCGCACTTCTTTGATGAGCAGGTGCAGCCGGGCCACTTCCTCGCGCAGCCGACGAATCGCCAGCCGGTCGGGCGTCGCAGCGAGACGGCGCACCACATGCGGCTCGATCGCCAGGCGTGCCTCGTAAAGATCGGCAATCGTCGTGTGCTGCGACTGCAGCGTGTAGCCGGCGTAGCGCGACACAAGCTCGACCGAGGGCTGGTGGACGCGCGCACCGGTGCGCGAGCCGCGCACGACGCTGATCAGGCTCTCGGCCTCGAGAATGCGGAAGGCCTCGCGCAGGGTCGGCCGGGAGATACCGAGCGTCGTCATCAGCTGCCCCTCGGGCGGCAGAAAATCGCCCTCCTGCAACTCGCCGCGGACGATTTGGCCGCGGAAATGGTCAGCGACGATCTCGGATGTCTTGGGGACCCGGATGCGGCCGGTCGGAGCCGCCGTTTCGCGCGCGGCGATGTCGTTGGAGGGCATAGTCTGGGCCTTGCTGAGATTCACCACCAACTGGTCAAGGCTCGGCACTAACATTCCCCCAGCGGAAAGACAAAGCGGGTCCTCAGCGCCCGTTCAACATGGCATACCTAGTTCGATAGGTCTTGCCAAATCTCCTTTCTGGCCGCAATCATCTGCCATGGTGCATCCTCGGATCCACGCTCGGCACACGCCGGATAAGCTGGCGGTCGTCATGAGCGACGGCAGCGCGAGCCTGTCTTATGGCGAACTTGAGGCGCGCGCCAATCAGGGCGCGCACCTGCTCCGTGCCCTTGGCATCGGCCGGGGCGACACGATTGCCTTCTGGCTACCCAATGGCCCGGGCGTGTTCGAAGTCTATTGGGCCGGGCAGCGCACCGGGATTTACATCACACCGATCGCAACGGCACTGACGGCCGACGAGGGCCAGTTTATCCTCGAAAATTCGGGCGCGAAGCTTCTGGTAGGGTCGGTGGATATCCCCGGATTTGCCGCGTTGACGCCGCCGGCCAGCCTTTCGAACATCCTGACCCTCGACGAATGGCGGCAGCGCTGCGCCGGTCAGCCCGAGAGGCCGATCGCCGATGAGTCGCCGGGTTTCCACATGGTCTATTCCTCGGGTACGACCGGTCGGCCCAAGGGCATCCGTCTGCCGCTTCCGGCAGGAAGCGCCACAGACCCGCATATGCTGGCGGAGCGGGCCGCAGCGATCTACGGCGTCACGCCCGACACGCTCTATCTGTCGCCCGCACCGCTCTATCACACGGCACCGCTCGCCTACACGACGTCCTGCCACCGCCTGGGTGCGACGGTGGTCGTGATGCCGAAGTTCGATCCCATTGCAGCGCTCGCCGCGATCGAGCGACATCGCATCACCATCACCCAGATGGTCCCGACGATGTTCGTGCGCATGCTGAAACTGCCCGAGGCGGAACGGCTGCGTTACAACCTGTTGTCGCTGAAGACCGTCGTGCACGCCGCAGCGCCCTGCCCGGTCGACATCAAGCGCGCGATGATCGACTGGCTCGGCCCGATTATCCTCGAATATTATGGCGGGTCGGAAGGCAATGGCTCGACCTTCATCACCGCCGAAGAATGGCTGCGCAAGCCGGGCTCGGTCGGCAAGGCCAATTGGGGTACGATTCACATCTGCGACGACGCCGGCAACGAATTACCTGCGGGCGAACCGGGGGTGGTCTACTTCGAAGGCGGCTGGGATTTTCAATATCTCGGTGACCCGGACAAGACGCGGGACTCGCGCAACCCCGTCCACCCATCCTGGTCGGCACTCGGCGATGTCGGCTATCTGGATGAGGATGGTTACCTGTTCCTAACCGACCGCAAGAGCTTCATGATCATCTCGGGCGGCGTGAACATATATCCGCAGGAGCTGGAGAACCTCCTCATCACCCACCCGCGGGTCGCCGATGCGGCGGTGGTCGGGGTCCCCGATGCGGAAATGGGTGAGGCGGTAAAGGCTGTAGTCCAGCCGCTCGATCCCACCGATGCGACGCCCGAATTTGCGGCCGAGTTGATCGCGCATTGCCGCGCCCATCTGTCGCCGATCAAATGCCCGCGCTCGATCGATTTCGACGCGGCGCTGCCGCGTCTCGACAATGGCAAGCTCTACAAACGACTGATCCGCGACCGCTATTGGGCCGGGCATGACCGGCAGATTGCATGAACGATCGCGAGGCGATCTACGATTTGCTGGCGAGCTACACCTACAACGGCGACCGTGGTCGGGTCGACGCGCTTGCCGCCTGTTTCGCCGAGGACGGCGTGCTGGAATTTCCCGGCAATAGCGGTGCCGGCCCGGTGGAGATCGCAGCGGCATTGACCAGCGGAAGGCACAACCCGGCGATCAGCTTCGTACGCCATCATATCACCGCGCCATTGATTGACGTCGCTGTCGACGGAGAGACGGCGACAGCGCGGAGCTATTTCCAGGTTATCAGTGACAACGGCCCCGATCACGCCGGCACCTACTCGGACCGACTGACCAAGACGCCAGACGGGTGGCGGTTTGCGCACCGCATGGTACGAATCGATTGGCAGTCGGCCACCTCGCTGTTCCGGAGCATGACCTCCCGCTAGACACATTTGACACTCAGGTGTCGATGTAGCACTTAAGTGCCATGACGAAGGTGCCGCATACCGACTTGGCTCTGCTCATCGATGCTATGATCCGCACACGGTCGCGAATGCGCACTGTATTTGAGCCTGTCGGAGCGGCCGCAGGCCTACCGGACATCGAACTAACCGTGCTCACCGCTGTCGTGGGCGCGGCGACCCCGCCAACCGTGCCGCAGATCGGCCGTAGCCTTGGGCATCCGCGCCAAGTCATCCAGCGCGCCGCCAACCAACTGGTAGCGCGCGGCCTGATCGTATGGGCGGAGAACCCCGATCATAAGCGGGCGATGCTTCTCGTTGCAACGGCGCCAGGACGCGCAATCCAAGCTCTCGCCAACGACCGGGCTGGACAGATCGTCGGAAAACTCATGCAGCATATCGAGGCGGACGATGTCCGCACGGCGACATCGCTGCTCAACCGCATACGCGGCAAGATCGAGAGCTTCTCGCGGGAGACCGAGAGATGATTGAGCACCTTGTCGACATTGCCCGCCTCACCAACTGGCTCAACGCGAACATCCCCGGCCTCGGTGACGGGCCGCTCGACGCGAAGATGGTGCACGGCGGCACCAGCAATGTCATCCTGTCGATCAACCGCGGCGGCAAGACGTTGGTCCTGCGCCGGCCGCCGGCCGTGCCGCCGCCGGGCAGCGAGAAGACGGTGTTGCGCGAGGCGCGCGTGCTGACGGCGTTGCGCGGGACGAAGGTGCCGCACCCGACCTGCCACGGCTCTTGTGCTGACCCCGATGTGATTGGCGCGCCTTTCTATGTGATGGATTTGGTCGATGGCTGGGCAGCCGAGTTGCGCAACGGCAAGATCTACCACCACGCGCCCTTCGACACCGCGCCCAAGGAGGCCGGCATCGGCTTCGCGCTCGTCGATGGGCTGATCGCGCTTGCCAATGTCGATCATGTTGCGGTGGGACTCGACGGGTTCGGCAAGCCCGACAATTTCCACGAGCGGCAGGTCGAGCGCTGGGAAGGCCAACTGCAAAGCTACCCCAAGCTTTACGACTATGCCCCGCGCGCATTGCCGGGCTACGCCTATGCGCGCGATTGGCTGCGCGCCAACCTGCCGCGCGATTTCAAGCCGGGCATCATGCACGGCGATGTCGGCACGCCGAATGCGCTGTTCGCGTTCGATGAACCGGCCCGGTTGACCGCGCTGATCGACTGGGAGCTGTCCACGATCGGCGATCCGCTGCTCGACCTCGCCTGGTTCTGCAACGGCCTGCGGGACGAGCGCGACCCGCCCTGCCATGTGCCCGCTAAAGACCTCTACAATTCCGCCAATCTACCGACGCGGCAGCGGCTGCTTGCGCATTATGCGGCGGGCACGGGGCGGGATGTATCACGCTTCGATTACTATCTGATCCTCGCGATGTTCAAGGGCGGCTGCATTCTTGAATATAAGGTCGCGCAGGCCGCCAAGGGGATATTGTCGGCAGCGACCGGCAAGCTGTTCGATCGTCTCGTCCTCGCCAATTTCGCTGAAGCCGAGCGCCACGCGCGCCGCGCCGGATAAGGGACCCCGCAATGTGGACTTTCAAGACCGATCCGGCGTTTCAGGCCAAGCTCGACTGGGTCGCACAGTTCGTGCGCGAGGAATGCGAATCGCTCGACTTGCTGTTTCCGAGGCACGGCGATCCCTATGACACGCGCAACGCCGCGTCGCGTGCGGCGATCAAACCGTTGCAAGACCAAGTCAAGGCACAGGGGCTGTGGGCCTGCCATCTGGGACCAGACCTTGGCGGTCCGGGCTACGGCCAGATCAAGCTGGCATTGCTCAATGAAATCCTCGGCCGCTCCTACTGGGCACCGACCGTCTTCGGCACTGCCGCGCCTGACACCGGCAATGCCGAAATCCTCGCGATGTTCGGCACCGCCGATCAGAAGGCTCGCTATCTGAAGCCGTTGATGGACGGCGATATCGTGTCGACCTTTTCGATGACCGAGCCACAGGCCGGCGCCGATCCGAAGGAATTCATCTGCAGCGCGACACGCGATGGCGACGAATGGGTCATCGACGGCGAGAAATGGTTCTCCTCCAACGCGCGCTTCGCCGAATTCCTCATCGTCATGGCCGTCACCGACCCGGACGCGCCCGCGCACAGCCGCATGTCGATGCTGATCGTCCCGACGGACACGCCCGGCGTAGAGATCATGCGCAACGTCGGCCTGATGGAGGAACCGCTTGGCGAGGGCATCCATGGCTATATTCGCTACAGCAAGGTCCGCGTACCCTTGGACGCGATGCTGGGCGGCCCGGGCGAAGGCTTCAAGGTCGCGCAGGCCCGCCTCGGCGGCGGCCGGGTCCACCATGCCATGCGCACCGTCGGCAAATGCCAGCGCATGATCGACATGATGCTCGAACGCGCCGTGTCGCGCCGAGCGCAGGGGCGGCTGCTCAGCGAGCATCAATTCGTGCAGGGCGACATCGCTGATTCGCTTATCGAGCTCGAGCAGTTCCGCCTGCTCGTAATGAAGACCGCCTGGGTTATCGACAATGAGCCGCATGGCGCGGCGCGTACGCTAATAGCCATGTGCAAAGTGCAGATGGCCGACATCTACCACCGCATCGCCCGCCGCGCCGTCCATCTGCACGGCTCACTCGGCGTCACCAACGAGCTGCCGCTCGCCTATTATCTGATGGGTGCCGAAAGCCTCGCGCTCGCCGACGGTCCGACCGAAGTGCACAAGGTGCAGGTCGCCAAGGCCTATCTCAAGAAGGCCAAGGCCGCCGCGGGCCTGTTTCCAAGCGAGCACATACCGACCCGGCTTACCGCCGCGCAGGCGAAATATGCCAGCTTGGCGAAGAGGTGATGGTGTCCGGCTTCCACTTCGCTGACCGCACGGCGCTGGTGACTGGTGCAGCGAGCGGCATCGGCCTTGCAATCGCCAAGGCGCTGCTTGCCGAAGGCGTCCGCGTCGCGCTGGCCGACTGGGATAGCGAAGCGCTTGAAAAATCCGTCTCCGGACTGGGCGACCATGCGATGGCTATCTCGCTCGACGTTACCGATCGCGCTGCATGGACTGCCGCGCGCACGGCAGTCGAAGCGCGGTTCGGAACGGTCTCGATCCTCGCCAACAATGCTGGCATCGGGCCGGATGGCAGAACCATCGATGCGATGGACCCGGCAAATTTCGACCGTATGATGGCGATCAAGGTCACCGGGACATTCAACGGCGTGCAGTGCCTCGTGCCCGCAATGAAGGCGCTGGGATCGGGCCATGTGGTCAACACCGCCTCGATGGCCGGATTGATCGCCAGCGCGAGGCTGGGGGCATACACGGCTTCCAAATTCGCCGTCGTTGGTCTGTCTGAAGTTATGCGCGCCGAGCTTGCGCAATCTGGCATTGGCGTATCGGTTCTTTGCCCGGGTTTAGTCGCCACCAACCTCGGCAAGTCCACCGAGAAGGCGGGCAGCGATCGGATCGTGCGGCAATCGACCGATGCCGGGATCGACCCGGCGGAGGTCGGCGAGCTCGTCATCGCAGGTATCCGTGCAAACGCGATGCACATCCTCACGCACGGCGAATATGGGACAGTCGTCGCCGAACGCATGGACCGCATCCTCGCAGCATTCGCCAACGCGCCAATCCAATCCGCGACATCGCTGCCCGGCACCGACAATGCCCGAAATTGAGGAGAGCGCCATGAGTCTGGATCCCCTGTTCGATTTCACCGCCAAGGTCGTGCTCGTCACCGGTGGTAGTCGGGGGCTGGGTTATCAGATGGTCCGGGCCTTCGCGGAACGCGGGGCTGACGTCATTATCGCCAGCCGCAAAATCGAGACCTGCGAAACCGTTGCCGCCGAGGTGCGTGCGCTTGGCCGCCGTGCCCTCCCCTTTGCGGCGCATGTCGGCAAATGGGGCGAGTGCGACCGGCTGATCGCAGCAGCCTATTCCGAATTCGGCCGGGTCGATGTGCTGATCAACAATGCCGGCATGTCGCCGCCGATGCCGAGCCACGACATGCCCGAGAGCCTGTTCGATTCCGTGCTGAACCTCAACTTCAAGGGTCCGTTCCGCCTTGCCAGCCAGATCGGCCACCGCATGGCCGAGGGCGATGGCGGCTGCATCATCAACATTTCCTCGACCGGCGCGCTGATGGCACTGCCTGGCGTCGTGCCTTATGGCGCAGCTAAGGCAGCGCTCAACGCCATGACCGTGTCGATGAGCCGCGAATATGCGCCGAAGGTCCGCGTAAACACGATCTCGGCAGGGCCCTTCCTGACCGACATCGCCGAGGCCTGGGATCCACGAAAGCGCGAGAAACAGCCCGTCGCGGCCGGGCGGCCGGGTAACCCGCCCGAGATCGTCACCGCCGCTCTGATGCTGGCGAGCCCGGCATCGAGTTTTACCACCGGCGCACTGGTCCGCGTCGACGGCGGCCAGCGCTAAGAGGCCTTACGCCGCCTTCATCAATCCCGAGAGCCGCGCGTTCACGATCGCCTCCGCCTCGGCGATGATGCGGTCGATGAGTTCCTTGCAGGTCGGCAGGTCGTGGATCAGTCCCTGCACCATGCCGGCCCAGAACACGCCTTTCGAAAGGTCGCCGGTAACGAGCAATTCGCGCCCGGCTGACCCCGCAACCAGTTCCTGCACGTCGGAGAATTTCGCGCCCGGCTGGGCGAGGCGGCGCACCACCTCTTCCGAGACTGCGCTCTTACCGACGCGGGCGGTGTTCTTGAAATTGCGGAAGATCAGGTACGAACCACGCTCGTCGTTCTCAAGATAGGCCTGTTTGACATTGGCATGGATCGGCGCTTCCTGCGTGGCGCAGAAGCGCGTGCCCATGTTGATGCCGTCGGCACCGAGCGCGAGCGCCGCAACAAGGCCGCGCCCGTCGCCGAACCCGCCCGAGGCGAGCATCGGGATTTTCACCTTGTCGGCTGCGGCCGGAATCAGGATGAGGCCGGGAATATCGTCCTCGCCGGGATGACCGGCGCATTCGAACCCGTCGATCGAGATGATGTCGACGCCCTTGCGCTCGGCCGACACGGCATGGCGGACCGCGGTGCATTTGTGAAGGATCGTGATGCCGTGCGGCTTCAGCTGCGCCCAGATTTCCGCAACTGCAGGCGTGCCGGCCGTCTCGACGACCTTGATCCCGCTATCGATGATCGCCTGTGCGTAGGCGGCATAGTCGGGCGAATTGATCGTCGGGAACACCGTCAGGTTCACACCGAACGGCTTGTCGGTCATCGACCGGCAGCGTTCGATCTCGTTACGCAGCGCATTGGGCGAGGGCTGGGTCAGCGCGGTCAGCAGGCCGAGGCCGCCGGCATTCGAAACCGCCGAAGCGAGTTCGGCAACGCCGACGCCTTGCATGCCGCCCTGAACGATCGGATGTTCGATCCCGAGCAGTTCGGTGATCCGCGTCTTCAAGGCCATGGTTGCCATTTCCCGTGCGATTGCGCTTTGTTAGCTTACCTAGTTATATAAGATAAACGTCAGGTCAAGCGGGAGCAGGGGATGATCGATTGGGGGCGACTGCGGCTGCCGCTCATGCAGGCCCCGATGATCATCGCTGCCAATCTCGACCTGACGCTCGCGGCTTGCCGCGCTGGCGTCATCGGGGCCTTTCCGGTCGGCAATGCGCGCGGAGAGGACGGCCTTGACGGCTGGCTGGCGACGATCGCGGACGCCGAGGCGCGGACGCTGGGCGAAGGCGGTCAGTTCGCGCCTTATTGCGTCAACCTGCTTGCGGCGAAAGCCATCGACAAGGACCTCAAGCGCGCGCGCCTCGCGAGTTGCCGCAAGGCCAAGGTGCCGCTCGTGCTGACCAATCTCGGCGACCCGCGTGAGGAGGTCGCAGCCGTACATGCCTGGGGCGGTCTGGTCTTCCACGATGTCACGACGCTCGCCTTCGCGGAAAAGGCGATTGCCGCCGGAGTCGACGGGCTGATGCTGGTCTGCGGCGGCGCAGGCGGCCATGGCGGCACGCTCAATCCGTTCGCCTTCCTGCCTGCGGTGCGCACGATGTTCGACGGCTATATCATGCTGGCAGGCGGGATCGCCGATGGCGCAGGAATTGCCGCCGCGCTGGCGTTGGGCGCCGACCTTGTCGCGATGGGTACGCGGTTCATTGCCACGAAGGAGGCCGGAGCCACCGACGCGCACAAGGCGATGCTCGTCGAGGCGCAGGCCGAGGATGTGCTGTTCACCGACGCGATTGCCGGCATGCCGGCAAGCTTCCTGCGCCAGTCGCTGCTGGAAAATGGTCTCGACCCCGCCAATCTGCCGCCGCCGCTCTCCTTTCATCGGCCCGACCTGCCGCCGGGCGTCAAAGCGTGGAAGACGGTCTATAGTGGCGGCCATTCGACCGGGCTGATCGACGATGTTCCAAGCGTCGAGACGCTCGTTGGGCGGCTGGAACGCGAATTCAACGCAGCGCGCGGGCGGTCCGAATGGCGCAGCCTGTTGCAGCGAGGGAATTGAGCGGATGCCGCTTGCCGTCATGTCGGAAGCCTATGGGCCGCCCGAAAGCTATGCCCTGCGCGACCATGATCCGGGACCGCCGGGGCCGCGGCAGGTCCGCATCGCCGTCCGGGCCGCCGGCGTCAGTTTCGTCGACGTGCTGACCGCGGCCGGTGGCTATCAGGTCAAACCGCCACTGCCCTTCGTCCCCGGCAGCGAATGTGCAGGCGTCGTCGAGGCGGTCGGCACCGAGGTCGAGGATTTCGCGGTCGGCCAGCGCGTTCAGGGCAGCGGCTGGGGCGGTATCTTCGCCGAATGCTGCAACCTGCCCGCGCGCAGCGTCCGGCTGCTTCCCGACAACGTCAGCTTCGCGGCGGCGGCCGTGTTTTCGGTGAGTTACGCGACGGCGTGGCATGCGCTGGTCGACCGGGCCCGCCTCCGCGCTGGCGAGACTTTGCTCGTGCTCGGCGCGGGCGGCGCGACGGGCTATGCCGCCGTCCAAATCGGCAAGCATCTCGGCGCACGCGTGATCGGGTCGGCTTCGTCGGATGCCAAACGCGCCCTGGCGCTGGCTGGCGGTGCGGATGCCGTCCTCGACTCGCGATCGGCGGACTGGCGCGACGCGGTGAAGGCCGCAAATGACGGCAAGCCCGTCGAAGTCGTGTTCGACCCGATCGGCGGCGACGCGACCGAGCCGGCCTTCCGGTCGCTGGCCTGGAACGGCCGCCATCTGGTCATCGGCTTTCCGGCGGGCATGACGGCGCTCAAGACCCATCTGACCCTGATCAAGGGTGCTGCACTCATCGGCGTCGACATTCGCCAGTTCGGCATTTTCGAACCCGAACTGTCACAGGCCAACCGCGACACGATCTTCGACCTGGCCGCCCAAGGCATCCTGAAACCGGCAATCGCCCGGGCCTATCCGATCGACGACTTCATCGCCGCGATGAACGACGCCGCCAGCGGCCAAAGCGCGGGTCGCGTCGTGCTGACGATGGGTTAGCGCACCGCCTTCAGCGCATCGAGCATCCGCACGAAATGCTGCGGGTTCCAGACGTCCTGGTCCTCGCCCCAGCCGGTCAGGCCGTCGAACTCCCAGCGCATGAGCTGGTTGGTGCCATAGCCCGCCTCGCTCATCGTGCTAACGGCAAAGCCCTCGGCTTCCATCGTCCGGCCGAGATCGTCACCGAGCACGACCTGCATATGCTGGTTCCAGCCGGTCTTCGGATCGCGGAAGTTGATCATCCGCGACTTCGCTTTGTCGAGCGTCCCGAACTTGCCGTCCCGCAGGAGCCAGCCAGCGTTCATCGGGGCCCAGCCGCTCGCATCGGCATCGGCGACGCGGACGAAGCCGAGAAAACCGGACTGGCCGTCAGGCGCGTGGCCAAAAATATAATCGATGCGACCGCGCCCGCGTTCGCGCTCGATCTGCCGCCAGCGCGGTCCGCCGGGATGTTTCACCCGCGCGGCATCCGATTCATAGACCTTCGGGCTTTTGGCATAGGGGCCGCCGCGCGGCCCCCAGGTCCGGTCACGCACGCCGATGCCGTCGATGCAGATGCGCTCGCCGCGTAGCGTCATCGTACCTTCTACCTGGCCGAGCTGGTCGAAATGCGGCGTCGACATGAACGGCGCTTCGCCCGGCGGGAAGCGGTGCGGGCGGTGCAAACCGGTGTGCGTGAAATCGAGCGCGAAATCGCGCGACGGATCGGCGTAGACCAGATGATATTTCATGCCCGGCTCGAGCATTTTCAGCGTGTAGCCGTCGACCGGATAGGTGATGTCGCGCAGGTCCGGTGCGTCGGCCATCGGCGCTTCCTCGACCTTGCGGTAATAGGCCATGCGCGCCGGATCGACACCCTCATCGTCCCAGACGAACACTCGGTAGGTGACGGTTTTACGATTGGGATAGTAAGGCGCGTGGATCCAGCAGCCGATCTTGCGCTCGGGAATGTTGAACGACCACCAATTGGTCTCGGTCTCATAGGGATCGGCGGAAAGCTGGTGATAGCAATCGTCCGCTTCGGTGAAGTCCAGGTTGCTCATCCTACCACCCCGCCATGTCGGCTGCCCGCGCGCGGTGCACGGCGGGCGAGCCCAGATAGGCCCGGTCGAACGCCGCCCGCCGGAACCAGTAGTTCAGCCCATATTCCCAAGTGTAACCAATGCCGCCATGCGCGGCGACGGCGGCGCGGGTCACCGCGACATATCGGTCAGCCAGATGCGCTTTCGCCATCGCGGCGGCGCGGCTCGCATCGGGCAAGCCCGCGTCATGCGCATGCGCGGCATACCAGACCAGTGCCCGCGCCGGTTCGACATCGAGCGCCATATGCGCGAGCTGGTGCTTCAAGGCCTGGAAGCGGCCGATCGGCTGGCCGAACTGGATACGCTCTTTGGCATAAGCCACCGACATGTCCGTGCAGCGCTGCGCCCCGCCGAGAGCGTCGGCTGCGATGAGCACCAGGGCCGCGTCGAATAGCCTCGCGACGAACGCCTCTCCGGGTGCGAACAGGACATGGGCTTTGGCACCGTCATAGCCGACCGCCGACACGGGCCGGGTGCGGTCGGTGCCGCGCACGCGGTCGATTTTAACGCCCTCGCCAGCCTCGACGAGCGCGAGCCCGCCGCCCGCCGTACCGACAAGGAACAGGTTTGCGGCTGAGGCCGACTCCACGAACGGAATTCCACCGCGTTCGAGCGTCGCCGTCCACTGCTCCGGCAGCCCGTCAAAAGCCAGGGTCGCCACGTTCTCCCCGCTGGCCAAGCCGGCAAGGTGCGCCTTCGCAGCCGCATTGTCCGACCGTGCGACCGCCAGCCCCGTCAGCAACTGCCCGATCAGCGGTCCCGATGCGGCGGCACCGCCGGCCATTTCGGCAACGAGCGCCGCATCGAGCAAACCCAGACCGCTGCCGCCGTCCGCTTCGGACAGCAACAGCCCGCCGATCCCGAGCGCCATCAATTCGTGCCACGATTCCGGATCAAAATCCGCATGGCCATCGGCAAATTTGTGAACCCGCTCCATCGGCCAGCTGTCGGCAAGCGTGCCGCGCACCGCATCCTGGATCGCCGCCTGTTCTTCTGCGAGATGGAATCTCATTTCTCCATCTCCATCGCCAGATCGCGTGGCAGGCCGAGACCGCGCTCGCCGATGATGTTGCGCTGGATGTTGCTCGCGCCGCCGGCGATCGAATTGCCGAGCGAACCCATGATCTGATCGAGCCACTTCTCCGGTCCACGCCGCACCGATCGCGGCCCGCGACCGCCCGCCTCCGCGGGCTCGATCAGGCCAAAATCACCGATGAGTTCCTGCGCCAGCAGCGCGATCTCGTGCCCGGCCTCGGTCAGCGCCAGTTTCATCATGAGCTGGATCGGGCCCGGGTCTTCGCCGGCAGCAGCGCAGGAAAATAGCCGGTAGCTCGAATAGCGATGCGCCATCACAAAGCCTTCGATCTTCGTGAGTTGCTGACGGATCACCGGATCGCCGATCCGTCCAACCTCCTTCGCCAGCTCGACAAGCTTGGCGAACTGGCTGCCGAGGCCATCGGCGCTGCCGATGCTGGCGCGCTCATGCTTCAGCGTCGTGCGGCTGACATACCAGCCTTCGCCGCGCCCGCCGACCTGCCAGGACAGAGGCGTCTCGGCATTGTCGAAGAAGAATTCGCAGAAGGTATGCGCGCCCTGCTCGCCAGTCATCTGCCGGATCGGCCGGCGCGTGATCCCGGGCTGGTCGAGGTCGATCAGCAGATAGGTAATGCCGTCATGCTTGGCCGCCGCGGGCTCGGTCCGCACGAGCATGAACATGTGCGTCGACTGCATGCCCTGCGACGTCCAGATTTTCTGGCCGTTGACCACCCATTTGTCGCCGACCAGCTCGCCCTTGGTACGGACCGAAGCGAGATCCGAGCCGGACCCGGGCTCGGAATAGCCTTGGCCCCAGATGTAGTCGCCCTCGACGGTCTTGCGGATGAACAGGTCGCGCTGCTCCTCGGTCCCGCGTTCGAGCAGGGTCGGCACCGTCATGTTCATGCCATTGCCGCCGACTTCCATCGGCGCGCGGGCCCGCTGAAACTCCTCGCGGATGACCTGGGCACGGATCACGTCGACCGGCTGTTCGGAGCCGCCGTAGCGCTTCGGAACGGCACGATAGAGATAGCCGGCATCGGTCGCGGCATGCCGAAATTCGCGAATGAAAGCCTTCAGCTCGTCCTTGCGCCGCTCGCCGGGCTGCCACGCGGTTTTCAGGAAGGCGCGCACCTCCCCGCGAAAGGCTTCGGCATCGGCACCGTAGCTCAGGTCCATTCTCAGCGTCCCTTGAAGTCCGGCGACCGCCGCGCCTTGACCGCAGCAAGTCCCTCGCGAAAATCCTCGCTGCCAAGCAGCACGGCCTGATTGGGCAGGTTGGCGCTCCATTCCGCGTCCATCGACGTTTCGAGCGCGCGGTGCAGCGATTCCTTGACGACGGCATAGGCAAGCGGGGCCGCTGCCGCGAGTTCGCGGGCGAGTTCCAACCCGCGCTCGGCTAGCGCGTCCGCTGCCACCACCTCGGACACCAGCCCGATATCTAGCGCTTCCGCTGACTTGACCGCCTTGCCGCGCAGGCACATTTCAGCGGCGCGGCCGAGGCCGACGATGCGCGGTAACAGGAACACCCCGCCGAGCGGCGGCATGATGCCGAGCTTGATCCAGCTTTCCTGGAACATCGCGCTGTCCGCCGCGATGCGGAAATCGCAGGCCAGTGCCAGCTCGCAGCCGACCGTGACAGCCGCGCCTTGCACCAGCGCGATCGTCGGCTTCGGGCAGTGGTAGATCGCCTTCGCTGCGCCCTGGAAATTGTCATAGACGGTCGTCTTGACCTCGACCGCCGTCATGCCAGTGAGGTCGTTTAGGAAGGCAAAGTCCGCGCCGACCGAAAAATGCTTGCCGTCAGCGGCGAGGATGATCGCGCGGACGCTGTGGTCCGCCCCGAGCTGCACCATGGCATCGCGCACTTCGCCGAGCGTCTTGGGCCGCGAGGCGTTGCCGGCGTCGCCGCGGGCGAACATGATCCGCGCGATGCCCGGCTCGGGCCGCTCGATCCGGATGTCGGACTCACTCACCGCTGGTCTTCGCCGCCTGGGCTGCTTTCCAGATCGCGCCGGTCGCCTGCGTCGACAGGGTCATGTTGAGCGCTTCATGATCGAGCGCGGCTTCGAAGGCGGCGTCCTCGGCGAGGTTGAGATTGGCCTTCATATAACGGAAGCCCATACGCGGGCCTTCGGCGAGACGGTGCGCGGCCTTGAGCGTCTCGGCCCTGAGCGCTTCGTCGCTGAACAAACGCGTGTAGATGCCTTTGGCGAACGCCTCGGCCGCTGTCAGCTTCTCGCCAAGGAAGAATAACTCGCGCGCGACGCCGGTGCCAAGGATCTTGGTCCAGAACCAGGTTGAGCCAAAATCGCCACTAGCACCGATGCGGTCGAACGCCGACAGGAAGCTCGCGCTCTCGCCGGCGAACCGCAGGTCGCACGCCCCGGCAATGCCGATGCCCGCCCCCGCGACCGGGCCGTTGACCATCGCAATCGCCGGCTTCGGCATCTCGTGCAGCAGCCGCGCGGTTTCCATGAAGCCGCGCAGCCGGGTGAAGCCCTGCTCGGTGCGGCTGCCGGCCTCGGGATTTGCGGCAACGGCAACCTTGTCGCGCTCGCCGGCCTTCAGATCGCCACCGGCGCAGAACCCCCGCCCCGCGCCGGTGATGACCACGCAGCCGACCGACGCATCGCGCGCTGCATCGGCACAAGCATCGGCAAGCGGCGCCATGATCGACCCCGTCAGTGCGTTCAGCCGATCGGGCCGATTCATCATGATGATGCGAACGCCGCCGTCATTGTCGATCAGGACTTCGCTCATTTTTTGCCGAGCTCCCAGTGCCGCGCCATCATGGCCGCGGCTTCCTGGGCCAGATCAGCCGGGACTTGCGGATACATTGCAAGCCTGCCCGTCGACGGCAGCGCGATCGTCGCGGTCGCTTTGACTGTCTCCTCGCCGCGCTGGTTGGTGAAGCGCACCGCGACATCGACGAGATTCTGGCCGCCCTCTTCCCGCTTGCCGGTCACTTCGCCCGTTATGGTCTGGGTGTCGCCCATATAGTTGAACTTGCGGATCTCGTCATGGACCTGCGTGACGATGCCATTGTCTCCGGCCCAGTCGGTCAGATAGTGGTAGAGGTAATTTTCCCGCATTACACCATAGTCATAGGCCATCGGATTGCCGATCGCCTGCGCCCAGAGCGGATCCCAATGCAGCCGCTGCGCGACGTCGGGGATGCCATGCTCATTCTTCACGTAGAAGGCCGGGATCCGCATACGGTTCTTATAGGCGAGGCGCCCGACCGTTGGCGCATAGGGCACGAAGCCATAGCCGCCGGCGTGATAGCAGATCACGTCGGTCACGGTAAGCGGCCCCTTGGCCATGGTGCCGAGGCTGCTGCCGACGGCGACCTCGTCGAAGTACCGCGGCTCCCCACCCTGAACCTTCTCGCCGGCATAGATGGCGTCGATCTTCGCAATGTCCTCGTCGGTGTAGGACTGCGGCCGAATCGCCGAATATTTGCCCTTCTTGGCAGCCGTCTTGCGCTCGGTCAGCACACGCAGGATGCGGTAAACCGCCACGACCTCGCCCCGCTGGTTGACCTTCACGTCCTTGCGGACAGCGATGACGGAGCGGCCTGAAAATTCCGACGCTTTGACGTCGCAGGTCTCATCGCCATTGTAGCTGTAGATCGTGTCGCCCGGAAACACCGGCCGGTAGAAATCCCATTTCGAGCCGGACACGAAAACATGCACGCCTTTGAACAGACTCTTCTTCAGCGCCTTGATATGATCGGGGACAGGATCGCCGCGCATCGGGGCATTGATCTGCGCGACCATCATGTCGGGCGCGATCATGCTGCCCCAGCGGGTGCGCTTGCCATAGTCGGGATCGCAATAGAGCGGATTGTCGTTGCCCGTTCCGTGCGCGAAGTTCCGGATATTATCTTCGGTGGCGGTCTGGATATATTCACGCGTCTTCGCCGCCTGCATGAAACCGAGCAACTGGTTCTGCCGGTCGATATCGTGATCGGTGATCGAATAATCGACAGCCTTCTGCCATTCGTCGCTCTCGAGAATCGTTGCCACTGATGGCCTCCCCTTGCTCTTGTTATCTAACTAGGTAATATATCGACCAAGGCGAGGCAAGCCGCAAGCATGGGGACGAGACGAGTGGTGGCAGGGATGGCGGTGCGCAGAATCAGCGATGCGCTGAAACTGCGCGCGACGACGCAAAAAGACGAGATCGCCCATGACGATACGCGCCGGATCCTGACCTATGCCGACTGGGACCGCGAAGCCAACGAGGTCGGCGGCGGCCTTGCCAAGGCCGGCCTTCAGCCCGGCGACCGCGTCTTTCTCGCAATCAGCAATGCCCATGCCGTGGAGATGGCGATCGCCGTAATGGCGGTGTTCCGCGCGGGCGGGATCGCCTGCCCGATCAACACGCGCCTGTCGCCGAAGGAAGTGACGGATTATGCCGCGCTGACCTCGCCGCGCTTTGCGATTACCGATGCCCCCGGCCTGCTCGATGCCAGCGGCCTCGAGCGCATCTGGCCCGCGGACGCGATGCCGCGCGATCCCGCGGCGGTCCCCGATCAGGCGTCGTTCGACGCCACTGCCGATGCCGAGATTCTCGGCACCTCCGGGACGACGGGCAAGATCAAGGGCGTGGTCGTCAGTCATCCCGACCTGATGAACGGCGTGACGGGTACCAACATGGACCGGTCGCGCTCAACGTTGCACGCCCTGCCCTTCACGGGTTCGGGCGGCAATCTTGGCGTGTTGATGCTGCCCGCACGGGGCGGCGCAACCACCTACACCCAGCCAAAATTCGATCCTGCGGGCTTCCTTGAACTCGTCCGCACCAAAAAGCCCGATACCGTCTATCTGGTCCCGTCGATGCTGCGGCTGATCCTCGATCAACCCAATGTCGCCGACTACGATTTCGCGGGCGTGCGTTACCTGATGACGGGCACCGCGCCGCTGCCGCACGACAGCGTGGTCCGGGCGCTGGCGCTCTGGCCGCACGTCTCGATGCGCAACAGCTACGGCATGTCGGAGGGCGGCATAGGGGTCTCGACGCGAACCCGCGCGCAGCTGCTGAAGCCCGGCTGCGTCGGCGCGCTGCCCGCCCATATGCAATTGCGCAACGATGCCGGCAACGTCGTGACCGCGACGGGCGAAGTCGGCGAAATCTACGGCTATCAAAAGAACACGCGGCGCTACTGGAACGACGAAGCCGCCACGCGCGACTCGTTCCGGGAGGGTTGGACAAAGACCGGCGACCTGGGCTTCGTCGACGCTGACGGCGACCTGATCCTGTGCGGACGCTCCAAGGAGCTTATCATCCGCGGCGGCTACAACATTACGCCACTCGAGATCGAAACGGTGCTGCACCAGCATCCCGCCGTGCAGAATGCCGCAGTGGTCGGGATCGATCATGAGATTCTCGGCGAAGACATTGCCGCTGCGATCAGCCTGCGGCCGGGTGCCACGGCCTCGGCCGACGACTTGACCGCCTGGTGCAAAAGCCTACTCGCCGACAACAAGGTCCCGCGCACCATTGTCATCATGGACGAGCTGCCGCACAATCCGAATGGCAAGGTACTCAAGAAGGACCTGAAGGCCCCGCTTCAGGCTGCAGCTGCCGCGCGCAAGGCCGCGCGCGCGGCCTAAGACGCCTACCGTAGCTGGTCGAACGGCACATCCTTGTCGGCGCGGATGTCGCCGGGCATGCCGAGCACGCGTTCGGCGATCTGGTTCTTGAGCACCTCGTCGGCGCCGCCCGCGATGCGCATCACGGTCGACCAGATATAGTCGCTATGGATTTCGCGCGTCGCCGCGTCGCCGTCCGCTGGCGCGATCCCGTCGAGGCCGCGCAATTCCATGGCCAGCCCGCTCGTCTTCTGCAGCCGCGACGCATAGGCGAGCTTGACCATGCCGGCGAGCGCGCCGGGGTTCTCGCCGCGCGACACCATCGTGCGCAGCCGTGCCTCGAAATATTTGCCGCCGCGTTCTTCGGCGAGCGCCTGCGCAAGGGCCAGACGGACCGCGCCGCTGTCGAGCGCCGTGCCGCTGCCGCTGGCATGCGGCGTTGCAGCGGCATAGTCGATGAGCGGCATCACCCCGCTTTTCGAAGACCCGCTGCCGAGCCGTTCGCCCATCAGCACCGTCATGCAGCAGGCCCAGCCTTCGCCGACCGCACCGATGCGGTTGGTATCGGGGATCCGCACATCGGTCAGGAAAGTTTCATTGAAATCGCTGGCCCCGGAGATCTGCCGGATCGGACGGATGTCGATGCCGGGCGAGCGCATGTCGACGACGAAAAATGTCAGCCCCTTGTGCTTCGGGACGGTCGGATCGGTCCGCACGACGAGAATGCCCCAGTCACTCAGATGCGCCCAGCTCGACCAGACCTTTTGGCCATTGACGACCCACGCGTCGCCGTCCCGCACCGCCTTGGTGCGTAGCCCGGCAAGATCGGAGCCGGCGGCGGGCTCGGAGAAGAGCTGGCACCAGGTGAGTTCGCCCTTGAGCGTCGGCTCAGCAAAGCGCGCGATCTGTTCGGGCGTGCCATGTTTGCCGATGACCGGCAGTGCCATGCCGAGGCCGATGCCCGTATAGGGCCCCTTCGGCAGCGGATATTTCGATTCTTCCTCGGCGAAGACCACGGCCTCGATCACCGTGCCGCCACGCCCGCCGATTGCTTTCGGAAGCGTGATGCCGGCATAACCGCCGTCGAACACCGCACGCTGCCAGGCACGGCCCCGCAACATCTCGTCTTTGTCTTCCAAGCGGACTCCCTCGGGAATCGCATGCCCCGGGGCGGTGGCGGCAAGCCACGCCCGCACTTCGGCGCGGAAAGCTGCTTCTTTCGGATTGTCGTTGAAATCCATCTCAGCCCGCCTTTGCCTGACTACCGGGAAGCTCGCCGATCAACCGGTCGGCCCAGGCTTCGCGTCCGCCGAGATTGACCGCCAGCATCCGCTCGCGCCGGTAAAAGAAATGGCAATTCGCCTCGAATGTGTAGCCGATGCCGCCGTGCACTTGCAGATTTTCGCGCGCGCCCATCTCGAAGGCCGCAATGGCCGTCAGCCGTGCTGCTGCTGCCGCCGCCGGCAGCTGATCGGCGGATTCGCCCGCCGCCCACCCGCCGAAGAAGGCATTGGACCGGGCCACTTCGACCGCAACCGCGAGGTCGGCGAGCTTGTGCTTGATCGCCTGGTAGGACGACAGTGGCCGGCCGAAAATGCGCCGCTCCTGCGCATAGTCGCGCGCCATGTGCAGGCAGGCATCCGCGCCGCCAACTGCCTCGAACGCCGCTTGTACGGCGGCGCGGTCGAGCAGCTGCTGGACGAGCCCGGCTCCGCCGCCGGGCAATATCTCGGCAGCGGCATCCGCGAACTCGATGCGATAATGCGCACGCAACTCGTCGAAGCTACCGAGCTTGCTGCGTAGGACGCCGGGCTGTTCGAGCCGGACTAGCGCCAGCGTGCTGCCGCTGGCGACCACCGCGATCGACGCGATGCCGGCGTCGGCAACCGGCGTCTTGATGCCGCTGATCCGGCCGCCGGCAATGCGCGTCGCGCTGCCGACGAGCGGACCCGGCCCTTCGGCGCTGGCGAAGCATCCCACGACCTCGCCGCTGCCGAGTTTGGGCAGCCATTCGGCCTTCTGCTCGGCCGTACCGGCCAGCCGGATCGCATCGGCTGCAAGTACGATCGACGAAAATAATGGCACCGCCGCGTTGCTGCGCCCGAGCTCCTCGCTGATCACGCCAAGGTCGAGTTCCGACAGGCCGAGCCCGCCGAATTCTTCGGGGATATTGGCACCCAGAAACCCCATCGCCGCCAGTTCCCGCCACAGTGGCTCATCCCATTCCGCACGGGAGTCGATGAGGGCGCGCAACCGGTCGAAGGTCGAGCGCTCCGCGAGCAGACCGCGCGCCTGCTCGGCCAGCATCTTCTGTTCGTCGGACAGGTCGAAATTCACGCGGTCATCCCCGGGCTCACGAATTATACTTGGTTATATATCTCACTGCCGTCCACGGCTGGTTTCGTCAATGCCGGTGACGGTGCCATTCACATAGCCCGCAAAGTCGCTGAGCAGCCAGACCGCGAGATTGCCAAGCGCGGCCCGCGCACCGTCGGCAACCGAATTGTCCTGCCCGATCTGCCGGCTCATGATTGCATTGGTCCTGACACCGTCGCGCGCCCATTCGACGGCGAGTGATTTGACCAGATTGTCGAGGGCACCATTCGCTGTCGCTCGCGCTGCATCGCCCTCCGCGGCAGCCAGCATGAGCACCGACCCCGGTCGCTTCGCCGCTGCGCAATTCCGGAAAAACGCAGCGGTCGCCAGAAAGCGGCTGTCGAGGTTGGCTGACTGCGACGCGCGCCACGCCGCCAGGTCGGTGTCGACGGCCGCGCGCCACCGCGAAGCCACACCAGCATGCACCAGCGCGTCATCATCCGGCCGATTGACTGTGTCGTCCCACGCTTCCGCACGGCGGCATTCGGCACCGGAGGCCGCGACAGCGGCAGCGACGATCTCCGCAGCCTCGCCGGTCCCCAGCACGAGGACGCGCTTGCCCTGCAGCCAGCCGCTCATGGCCGGTCTCCCCAGATCGCGACCCGTTCGCGCGGCGGCACGAAATCGGGCTGCATCAGGCTGCGCCGCAGCCGTTCGGCACCGTCGATGACCAAGGTCTCGCCGGTGATCCCGGAAGCGAAATGCGAGCATAGGAACGCCGCTGCCCAGCCCAATTCCTGCATGCGTCCAGTCCGACCCATCGGCATCATCCCGGCCAGCCGCCCGACCACCTCGGGGTCGTCGCCATTGGTACTGTCGGCATGCGGGAAGAAGCCCGCCGCAATGCAATTCACTCGGATGCCCTGCGGCTTCCATTCGCGCGCCAGCTCCGACGTCATCGTGACGATCGCCGCCTTGGCAGCGGCGCTGTGTGCGTCGCCCGGGAATCCCGACCAGACATATTGTGCGCTGTTGTTGACGATCGCGCCACCCTGCCCCGCCGCGATCCGTCGCCGCGCAAATTCGGTCGATGCGAAAAAAGTCCCGTCAATG
The DNA here is from genome assembly GCA_943370355.1 of Sphingomonas paucimobilis. Lineage (GTDB taxonomy): Bacteria > Pseudomonadota > Alphaproteobacteria > Sphingomonadales > Sphingomonadaceae > JADCGM01. The sequence continues at coordinate 9,008 of CALRQP020000018.1, read as the reverse complement.
GCGATGCGTGTCACCGCCCGCCAGGCATTGGGCGACATGGCTTCCGCGAGCACCGGGAAATTGGCCCCGGCATTGTTGGCAAGGATCGACACAGGTCCAAGCGCCGCCTCGGCCGCATCGAACGCCGCTGCGATTGCCTCGGGTTCGCGGACATCGCCGGACACCGCAAAGGCCCGGCCGCCGGCAGCCTCGATGCGCGCTGCTGCGGCCTGGGTTTTCTCGAGCGTCCGGCCCATCAGCGCGACGGCGGCTCCGGCCTGCACGAACCCGCTCGCCATGCCGAAGCCAAGCCCGGAGCCGCCGCCCGTCACCAGCGCGACCTGGCCCGCAAACATATCCGCCGGAAATGGCGAAACGCTGGACGGTGGCGGTTCGACGACGATGTGGTGCGCCGGGACGGTCATCGCTTTGCTCCATCCAACGGTGGAAAATAGGTCTTCGCGAGCGCACCCATCGCATCCGCCATCAGCGCGGTGTCGCGCGTGACGCGGTTGAAGCACAACTGCAGGGCCTGTGCGCGGCCGATTCTGCCATCGACGACCGCCTGGGCCAAGGCCGCGCGTGCCGGAAGGAGCCCGTCGATCCGTCGGCCCAGCGCCGTTGAGATCTCGTCCAGCTCCGCCGCCACGAACGCCGCGCCATAGCGGTCGCGCGCACGCCAATATTTGACTAGCCGGGCGATCGATTTCGCCTTGGCGGCGGCATGCTGATCGCCGATGCGCGGCACGATATCGTCGCGCAGGTCATCGAGCGCGATCTGGAAAGTCCGATCAGCTGGGCCTGACGCGATAGCGGGCAAGGCGACCGGCACGAATGCCTGCCCGGTCAGCTCGCCGAGCGATTCGACGATCACCCGCATGTGCGCCGTGTTGTACATCATCGAGGCACCGAGCATCGCCGTTTTGACGCCGGTGTCGCTGTTGAGCGCGGCATGCCCGCCGACCACGAAGCCGAGCTGGAAATAGAGGCGGTGAAACCGCACCCGGTCGAGATCGACGGCGACCCCGCCCGCCGCTTCATAGGCCGCAAAGGCGTCGCGCATCGGCACAAAAGGCTGGATCATGCTGCGCACCCAGATCTGCGCGAGATCCTCCATCGGGTCGCCGAAATGCACGAACTCCCAGTCGAGCAGCGCGGTGACACGATTGTCCTGGTGCAGGAAATTCCCGGGACCTGCGTCACCGTGAACGACCACCGGCGCGCCGCGATCCGCAGGAATGTTTTCGGCCAGCCATTGCAGCGCAAGCTGCAGGACCGGATCGGGCACCGTCGCAAGATTTTCCGCCTTGAGTTCGGCGATCCGCGCGCGAACCGTTTGTGCGACCGATCGCGTTGGATCGCCGAGTTCCGCAAGCGATGGGTCGGCGACGTCGAGGCGGTGCAGCGCGGCCAACTGGGCCATGAAGTCGGCCGATAGAGCACCGGCATCGGTTGCATCGCCGAAGCGGTCGCGACCCGGGGTCAACTCAGTCAGCAGCGCCAGATGTCCCGCTTCCGATGTAACAAGCCTCGGCGCACGAACCCCTTGGTCGGCGAGCGGGCCGGTCAGCGCGGCGAGGATCGCAGCCTCGCGGCGAAAGAAGGGCAGACGCTTCGGATCGCCGGCCCGGCTATCATAGGCGAGGTAACAGCGTTGCTCGCGGCCATCTGGCCAGCACAACGTCACCTCTGCACCCTGCCGCGACGCGCCGCCACCGCCGCGCGGCACGATGCGTGTGAGCACGGCACCCGTCCGGGCTGCAATGGTCGATGCGAGGTCGTCCGGGATCAGCCCCGGGGAACTTGCCATCTCAATCCCCCCATGGCCAACTCCCGCCTTGCGCGCGGTCGATTGTCAGCCAGCGTTTAGTTATATAACTAGGATAACCATCAACGTCGTGCGGCACCGGAGTCAAGCATGCAGTATGAAACGATCATCGTCGATGTTGCGGACCATATCGCGACGATCACGATCAACCGTCCCGAGGCGATGAACAGCTTCACCAAACGGATGCTCGAGGAATTCGCCGATGTCTGGGCGCGCATCGCGCATGATGCATCGGTTCATTGCTGCGTGCTACGCGCCGCGCCGGGTCGCGCCTTTTGCACCGGCGTCGATGTCAAGGACAGCCAGGCCGGCAATTCGGTGATCGCCGACGATATCTGGGCGGCGGAGGATCCCGGCAACAAGCTCGGGCCAAAGTCGATGAACTGCTGGAAACCCGTCGTGTGTGCCGTCCACGGAATGGCAGCTGGCGGTGCCTTCTACTGGATCAACGAATGCGACATCGTCATCGCCTCCGAAGATGCGACCTTCTTCGATCCCCATGTCACCTATGGCATGACCTCGGCGCTCGAGCCGATCGGCGCTACCTACAAGATGCCGCTCGGCGACGTGCTCCGCATGGTGCTGCTTGGCAATGACGAGCGCATTGGCGCAGGTACGGCGCTCCGCATCGGGCTGATCAGCGAAATCACCACACGCGACGAGCTGTGGAGCCGTGCGCACGAACTTGCGACGACCATTGCCGCCAAACCGCCCGCCGCGACGGCTGGATCGGTCAAGGCGATCTGGCAGTCGCTCGACCTGCCGCGGTCGGTCGCGCTCGCGCAGGGTCTCAAATATTGCCAGGTCGGCAATCCAGTCGGCGTCCCGCAGGTCGACCGAGCCGCGCTTATGGCCGACAAAGCGAAGAAATACACCGTCCGCTAGGAGGCAAAACGCAGCCCCTGTACCAGCGTCCAGTCGCCATCGGGGCTGCGATGCCAGCCGCCTGCGGCAGCCGTCCCGCCGTCGACAGGCAGCGTCGCGCCGGTGATATAACGCGCCATCTCGGAACAGAGGAACACGGCCGCGTCGCCGCATTCCATATCGACCCCCTCGCGGCCGAGCGGGATCAGCCGGTCCATCGCATTCTGCGCCTCGGGCGACGGCTGTTTCCAGTTGGCGGGATCGACCGGCCCAGCTCGGTTGCCACGATTGCCCGGCGTGACGGTATGGTCGGGGGCAATGGCGTTGACGCGAATGCCGTGTCCCGACAGTTCGACCGCCATCGACTGGGTAAAGCTGACCATGCCGGCCTTGCAGGCCGCATAGACGGCAAATCCCGGCGCTGCGCGCGTCGCCTCGATGCTCGCGACATTCAGGATCGCGCCGCCGCGCCCGCTCCGGATCATCACCGGAACTGCCGCCGAGGTCGCCGCAAACATGCTGGTCAGGTTGATGTCGACATGCCGCTGCCAGCTGCGCTCGCTCTGGTCGATGAAGGGCCGGCGTGAGACGCCGCCGGCATTGTTGACGAGAATGTCGATGCGCCCGAATTCCGCATCGGCGGCCGCAATGACGGCCCGTACCTGCGCAATGTCCATCACATCGGTCGGCACGGCGAGCGCGGCGCGGCCCGCCTCCCGAACCCGCGCGGCGGTTTCCTCGCAGCGCTCCGGCACGATGTCGGCGATCACCACATCAGCCCCGAAGTCGGCCAGCCGGATCGCAATCGCACGCCCGATGCCGCCACCCCCACCGGTGACGATGGCGACGCGATCGTTCAATCGTAGATCGTTCGGCTTATTGGGTGACATGCCGCGTTCCCGCCCCAAGCGCATTCGCGCGTATTGATTTATATTACTTGGTTATATAGGTGGCGGCGACGCGTCAAGAAATGCGCGGGATTTGGGGAGGCTGGACGCAATGTCGCTGCTCTATGACGAAGGCCAGCAGGCGATCGCCACGGAGTCCCGGCGCGTGCTGGACGCGCGAGTCTCGGTCGAGCCATTGCTCGCGTTGCTGGAACGCGAAGGCGACTACGACCAAGGTTTCTGGGCGACCTGCAAGGAGCAGGGCTGGACCGCAATCGCGCTGCCCGAAAGCGTGGGCGGTCTCGACCTCGGGCTCGTCGAACTCGGCCTTGTCGCGGAAGCCTGCGGACGGACCACCAGCGGCGCACCATTCCTGACCAGTTCGTTGGGGGCGGCGCGCGCCATTCTCGACCATGGCAGCAAAGCATTGCGCGCCACATGGCTGCCACAGCTGGCCTCAGGCGACGCGATCGGCACCGTCGCCTTTGCGCAGGGACAATCGCCGCTGCCGCCGCATCCCCAGCTCGTATTCGCCGAGGGCAAGCTGAGCGGCACGGCGTCTGCCGTGTCCGGCGGCCTTCATGCCGACATCGCGGTCGTGTTGGCCAGCGAGGGGGGCCAGCCGCTGCTCGTCGCCGTGCCGCTCGCTGGAGTCGCGCGGCGCACCCTGGCCACCTTCGACAACAGCCGCTGCACCGCCGATCTCGTCTTCGACGGCGTCGCTGCTGAAGTCCTCGTCACCGGCCCCGCTGCCCGCGAGGCCGCGCTCGCCATTCTCGCCGTCCAGTCCGTCGTCACTGCGCATGAGCAGATGGGCGCGGCGCAGGCGCTCATGGAAAAGGCGCGCGACTATGCGAACACGCGCCGCGCCTTCGGTCAGCCGATCGGCGGCTTCCAGTCGGTGAAGCACCGGATCGCGGAACTTTACGCGCTGGTCGAACTGGCGCGTGCCAATGCCATCCATGCGGCGAGCCGCGACCGACATGGCGATTTCCTGAAAGCCGCTGCCGCCGCGCGCCTGTCGGCCTGCGAGGCCTATGACACCGCCGCGCGCGACTGCGTGCAAGTCCATGGCGGCATCGGCGTGACCTGGGAAGCCGGCCTGCATCTGCACATTCGCCGCGCGCGGACGCTTGCGATCGAACAGGGCAATGCGCTGTTCTGGGAAGATGTGCTCGTCGATCAGCTGGTGGGAGACGCAGCATGAGCCAGCTCAACGCCTATCGCGACCGCGCCTGCGACTGGCTGCGGTCCGTCGCGCCCGAATTCGGTGCCGACGCGCGGCGCGGCCTGTCCGAAGAGCAGGACCTGGCACTCGGCCGCCGCTATCAGCGGACCAAGTTCGATGCGGGCTATGCCGGCATCAACTGGCCCACAGCCTTTGGCGGACAGGGCCTCACCCATCTTGAGAAACTCGCCTTCGACAGCGAGGAGATGAAATACGGCTTCCCGACGCATTATTTCGGAATTAGCCTCGGCATGCCGATCCCGATCCTCATGAAGCACGGCGAGGCGGATTTCGCACGCGAGCGCACGCTCAAGGCGCTGAAGGGCGAGGAAATCTGGTGCCAGCTGTTCTCCGAGCCGGCTGGCGGCTCGGATCTGGCTGGTCTCAGACTGCGCGCAACCGAAGTCGGCAACGGCTGGGCACTCGACGGCCAGAAGCTGTGGACGAGCTATGCCCAGCACAGCGACTATGGCGTCATCGTCGCACGGACCGACCCCAATGTGCCCAAGCACAAGGGACTCACCTATTTCTGGGTCGACATGCGCGCGCCGGGCGTCACCGTGCGGCCAATCAAGCTCGCGGGCGGCGACAGCCACGTCAATGAAGTGTTCTTCGACGATGTCCGGCTGACCGATGGCCAGCGGATGAGCCCGGTCGGCGGTGGCTTTGGCGTCGCGATGGAAACGCTGATGATCGAGCGTTATGTCGCGACCGATTCGGGCGGGTTCGGGCCGCATCTCGACCTGTTCGTCGACCTCGCGAAACATGTCGAAATCAACGGCAAGCCGGCGATCGAGGACGGCCGCATCCGCCAGCAGATTGCGCGCAACTATGCGATCCGCAGCGCGCTGGAGGCGATCACGACCCGCGCACTGCTGGCCCTGCAGGCCGGGCGAACGCCGGGTCCGGAAGGTTCGCTCAACAAGCTCGTGTCGGTCCGCTCGCGCCAGAAACTGTCGGAACTTGCCATCGACCTGCAGAGTGGACCGGGCCTGGCCTTCGACCCGCATGCGCTGGTCAAGGAAAATTGGACGACGAGCTGGCTCAACGCACCGACCGGGCGCATTGCTGGCGGTGCCGATGAAATGCTGCTCAATACGATAGCCGAGAAGATCCTCGGGCTGCCGCAGGACTACCGGCCCGATAAGACTGTCCCGTTCAACCAGATTCCCGCCTGAGAGGATCCTGCCATGGCAGACGCCTATATCATTGACGCCGTCCGGACCCCGCGCGGCATTGGCAAGCCCGGCAAGGGCGCGCTGTCGCACCTGCACCCGCAGCATCTTGCCGCAACCGTGCTGAAAGCGCTGAAGGACCGCAACAATCTCGACACGTCGCAGGTCGATGACATCATCTGGTCGACCTCGACGCAGAAGGGCAAGCAGGGCGGCGACCTTGGCCGCATGGCGGCGCTGGCGGCGGGTTACGACATCAAGGCCAGCGGCATGACGCTCGACCGCTTCTGCGGCGGTGGCATCACCAGCGTGAACCTCGCCGCAGCGCAGATCATGTCGGGCATGGAAGACCTCGTCATCGCCGGCGGCACCGAGATGATGTCCTACACCGCGACAATGGGTGCGGAGGAATATGCGGCGGGGATCAAGCCGCTCGGCATGGGTTCGGGCAACCGCGCGCTGCAGGCGATCCACCCTCAGTCGCATCAGGGCGTCTGCGGCGATGCGATCGCCGCGATGGAGGGGATCAGCCGCGAGGCGGTCGATGCGCTCGGCCTCGAAAGCCAGAAGCGCGCTGCGGTCGCGATTGCGGAAGGCCGCTTCGCCAAGAGCCTCGTGACCGTCTACAATGAGGATGGCAGCGTTGCGCTCGACCATGAGGAGTTCCCGCGGCCCGAGACGACCGCCGAGGGGCTTGCCGGCCTGAAGGCGTCGTTCGATGCCGTCGCCGATGTGTCGATCCAGCCCGACGGCCAGACCTTCCGGCAATCGATCAATGCCAAATATCCCGACCTCACATGGACCGGCGTGCATCATGCCGGCAACTCGTCGGGTGTCGTCGACGGTGCAGCTGCGATCCTGCTTGCCTCGAAGGACTATGCTGACAAACACGGCCTGAAGCCGCGCGCGCGCATCGTCGCGACCGCCAATATCGGCGACTGCCCGACGCTGATGCTGAACGCCCCTGTCCCCGCCGCACGCAAGGTGCTGGCCAAGGCCGGGCTCACCGTCGACGACATCGACCTGTGGGAGATCAACGAGGCCTTCGCCGTCGTCGCCGAGAAGTTCATCCGCGACCTCAAGCTCGACCGCGACAAGGTCAACGTCAATGGCGGTGCCTGCGCGCTCGGTCACCCGATCGGCGCGACGGGCTCGATCCTGATCGGCACCGTGCTCGACGAACTCGAGCGCCGCGGCCTGAAGCGCGGCCTCGTGACGATGTGCGCCGCCGGCGGCATGGCCCCGGCGATCATCATCGAGCGGGTGTAAGCTACGTCAACCCCGGCACGACGGGCCTGAAGGCCTCGCGGCTCGCGCTCGCCTGCATGACCTTCGGCCTGCCGGGCGGGAGATGGCATACCTGAACGCTCGACGAAGCGGCTAGCCGGCCGCTGCCCTCGGTCAGCTATTGCCTTTGACCACAAGTTGGTCGCTGCGGATCATCAAAATTCTTGTCCGAGAGTCGGTTACAAACCGAAGGGAAATATGCATGAGCCATGGAGCAGGGGCGCAGCTGACCGCAGAGATCGCGGCGCGGGTTGAGGCATTTGTCCGTGATGTGGTTGTTCCCTATGAGGCCGACCCCCGTCGGGATCATCATGGTGCGCCGACAGACGCACTGGCCGCTGAGCTGAAAGATCTGGCGCGCGCCGCCGGCGTACTGACGCCGCACATCCTGCCCGATGGGCGTCATCTTAGCCAAGCCGAGACGGCGCTGGTGCTGCGCAAGTCAGGCCTGTCGATCCTGGGGCCGCTCGCGGTCAACACGGCGGCGCCGGACGAGGGCAACATGTATCTCCTCGGCAAGGTCGGAAGCCCTGAAATCCAGAAGCGCTTCCTCGCGCCGATGATTGCCGGCCGGGCGCGATCGGCGTTCTTCATGACTGAGCCGGCTGCCGAAGGTGGCGCAGGCTCCGACCCATCGATGATGAGGACCACTTGCCGAATGGACGGCAACCACTGGGTTATCAACGGCCGGAAGGCGTTCATTACCGGTGCCGATGGTGCCCAGGTCGGCATCGTCATGGCCAAGTCAGATGCCGGTGCCTGCATGTTCGTTATCGATTTGCCAAACCCTGCTGTTCGCATCGAACACGTGCCCAACACGATCGACAGTTCAATGCCCGGTGGTCATGCAACAGTAATCATAGACAACCTGCGTGTCCCGGCTGATCAGATGCTGGGCGAATGCGGCGATGGCTTCAAATACGCCCAGATCCGCCTCAGCCCAGCCCGGCTTTCACACTGCATGCGCTGGCACGGTGCTTGCGAACGGGCCAATGAGATCGCCACCGAATATGCTTGTCGGCGTTACGCATTCGGCAAGCCGCTGGTCGACCATGAAGGAGTCGGTTTCATGCTGGCCGAGAACATGATCGATTTGAAGCAGGCGGAATTGATGATCGACTGGTGTGCCGGCGTTCTCGACAGCGGATCACTTGGCACCGTCGAAAGCTCGATGACCAAGGTGGCCGTTTCGGAGGCGCTTATGCGGATTGCCGACCGGTGCGTGCAGGTGATGGGTGGCAGCGGTGTTACCAGCGACACAATGGTCGAGCAGGTGTTCCGCGAGGTGCGAGCCTTTCGTATCTATGATGGACCGACCGAAGTCCACAAATGGTCGCTGGCTAAGAAGATCAAGCGCGACAACCGGCATTCTCAGAAGGATGTGGCAGCGGACGACTTGCGCTGATATTTCGCCTGATGAGCCACAAGTCGAGTACAAAGCTGCCGAGCCCGTGAACGGTCGCATGGATCGCGCGGCACGTCGCAAAACGGCCGGACGAACTGGAACGGGCAGCCCAAACATAGTATTGGTGCGGGCGGTCGGAATCGAACCGACACTCCTTGCGGAACTGGATTTGCAATCACATCGCAATCCGCGATCGACATTTCTAATCTGTTGATATTAAGCGCTAAATTCTTCCTTTTGAGCCGAAGTCCTTGGCGCGTGTTAATTGCGCCGGTCCAATAGCATTTCCCCAGCCAAAAACGTAACGCTGCCGTCCCGTCCGGTTGGACGGGTAAACTCCGTCAGTAATGACGAC
>CALRQP020000017.1:0-72186 GCA_943370355.1 Sphingomonas paucimobilis | reverse complement strand
CCGCTTCGCGGTCCCCCTCCCCCTGCGGGGGAGGATTTTCGTTATCCCGCATCCAGCGCCGCCAGGCGTTCCGCCTGATCTTCTGCGATCAACGCCCCGACCAATTCCTCCAGCCCCGGCCCGGCCAAAATCTCATCCAGCCGGTGCGTCGTCAGGTTGATGCGGTGATCCGTCACCCGGCTCTGCGGGAAATTGTACGTCCGGATTCGCTCCGACCGGTCCCCGCTCCCAACCATCGACTTCCGATCTGCTGACCGGGCCGACGCCAGTTTCTCGCGCTCGGCCTCATACAGCCGCGACCGCAGCACCTTCAGCGCCTTGGCCTTGTTCTTGTGCTGCGATTTCTCGTCCTGCTGGATGACGACGAGACCCGTGGGCAGGTGGGTGATGCGCACGGCGGAGTCGGTCGTGTTGACCGACTGGCCGCCCGGCCCCGAGGAGCGGAACACATCGATGCGCAGGTCGCGTGCCTCGTCGATCTGCACATCGACCTCCTCGGCCTCGGGCAGCACGGCGACTGTCGCCGCCGAGGTGTGGATGCGCCCCTGCGTTTCGGTCGCGGGCACACGCTGCACGCGGTGAACGCCGCTTTCGAACTTCAACCGTGCGAACACGCCGGCACCGCTGACATTGGCGATGACTTCCTTGAAGCCGCCGACGTCGCTGGCCGAGGCGGACATCAGCTCGACGCGCCAGCCCTGCCCCTCGGCATAGCGCTGGTACATGCGGAACAGGTCACCCGCGAACAGCGCCGCCTCGTCGCCGCCGGTCCCGGCGCGGATTTCGAGGATCGCTGACCGCTCGTCAGCGGCGTCCTTGGGGAGCAGCATCAGTTGCAACGCGCGTTCGGCTGCGGGCAGCTTCTCGGCGATCTCGGCCAATTCCATATCGGCCAGCTCGCGCATCTCGTCATCGGCCGGGATGGCGCGAAGGCTCGCCTCCTCCTCGCGCAACAACCGCACCGCCTTCGCCGCCTCGGCCACGGCGTTGATCTCGGCATAATCCTTCGACAGCTGTACGAAGCGCTCGGCCGGCAGGTCCGGCCGCGCCATTTCCGCCGACAGTTCGGCGTGGCGGGACTCGATCTGTGCGATACGTTGGGCGGGGATGGTCACAGGCTGCGCAGTTTCTCTGTTATGTCTTTCACCAGCCTGTGCTCTGGGCCATCGAGCGCTGCCCGCGTATTTATGGCTGGCTCGCCAGCGTCCAGCCGCACGGACACCAACACCTTTGCGGCAACCTTTGTAGCCTTGTCATATCGCTTCCGGGGCGAACCCGATGCGATCATCTCGGTTGCGAGGCCATGACTGCGATAGGCGCGGGCGGCCCGAAGGCCCAGTTCCAAAGCCCCGTCGTCCTCGACCGCCATTATAACATCGAGCTGATCGTCGCTTGGCGTTTCAGCGAGCATGGCCAGCCGCTCAATCCCGCCCGCCCAGCCGACCGCTGGCGTGTGCGGACCGCCGAGCGCCTCGATCAGTCCATCATAGCGCCCGCCGCCGATCACGGTGCCTTGGCTGCCCAAGTGGGTCGTGACGAACTCAAACGCAGTGTGGCGGTAATAGTCCAACCCGCGCACCAGCGTCTCACTGCGCTCAAACGCGACGCCTGCCGCATCCAGCCCCTTGCGCACAGCCTCGAAAAACGCCCCGGCCTCGCTCGACAGATAGGCGTCGATCCGCGGCGCATCGCCGACCAGCGCCTTGTCGCGCTCGTCCTTGCTATCCAAAATCCGCAGCGGATTCTTGTCGAGCCGCTCGAGGCTGTCCGCCGACAGCGCATCCTTATGCTTGCCGAAATGCGCGATCAGCGCCGCGCGCCACGCCTCACGCGTCGGCGCGTCGCCGACGGTATTCAGCTGCAGCACGACCTTGTCGCTGAGCCCCAGCTCGCTGAGGACCTGCGCCGCCAGCGCGATGACCTCGACATCGGCTGCCGGCTCCGCCGCGCCCAGCACCTCGGCATCCAGCTGGTGGAACTGCCGGTACCGCCCCTTCTGCGGCCGCTCGTAGCGGAACAGCGGCCCGTGCGTCGCGAGCTTCAGCGGCGCATGCTGCTGCCAGCCGTTGGAGATATAGGCGCGGCAAATCCCGGCGGTGAATTCGGGCCGCAGCGTCAGGCTCTCCCCGCCGCGGTCCTCGAACGAATACATTTCCTTCGAGACGACATCGGTGGTCTCGCCGATCGAGCGCGCGAACACCTCGGTGAATTCGAACACCGGCGTATGCACCGCCTTGAAGCCATAGAGTTTGCGCACCCGGTGGAACGTCTCGACCACATGATCGAACCGCGCCGCCTCCTCGCCGAAAATATCCTGCGTGCCGCGCACGCTCCGCGCCTTGTCAGCCATGGGGCGGGCTTTAAGCGAAGCAGGCGGGCGGCGCTACTCCCTCGCCGGAGAACCTCTGCCTTCCCCTCCCCTTGAGGGGGAGGGCCACTGCGCGCCAGCGCAGGCGGGAGGGGTGACACCGCGCTTTGAGGTTGTTCACCCCCACCCGCTCAAGCTGGCGCTTGAGTCGCCTCCCCCCTCAAGGGGGAGGGAAGGGAAAAAGGTCAGTGCGAAATCACTCGCAGCCCGCCAATGCACCCCACCAACCCAACCAGCAGCAACCCCCGCGCCAGCCCGAGCGGCTCGCTATAGAAGGCAATCCCGACCAGCACCGTCCCAAGCGCGCCAATTCCCGTCCAAACCGCATAGGCCGTGCCCATGGGAATGCTGCGCGCCGCATATTCGAGCAGCCCCATGCTGAGCGACACGCTGACGAGGAACGCCAGCGTCCACGGCACATTGCGAAAGCCCTCGGCGTTCCGCAGGCAGGTGGTGAACCCTACCTCGAACAGCCCGCCGAGAATGAGCCAGACCCACGCCACTTGCTTTCCTTTCGGCTGCCGCCCGCTTACATCCGCCCAAACCCTAACAGAGTGACGCCTTATGGACATCAGCCGCATTTCGATCGGGCTCAACCCGCCGCACGACGTCAATGTGATCATCGAAATCCCCTATGGGGCCGAGCCGGTCAAATATGAGATCGACAAGGATTCGGGCGCGATGTTCGTCGACCGGATCATGCACACCTCGATGCGCTATCCGGCCAATTACGGCTTCATCCCGCACACGCTGTCGGACGATGGCGACCCGATCGACGCACTCGTCGTATCGGGCGTGCCGTTCATTTCGGGCTGCGTCGTGCGTGCCCGTGCGGTCGGCGTGCTGATGACCGAGGACCAGAAGGGTGGCGACGAAAAGCTGCTGATGGTCCCGGTCGACGAACTTCATCCCTATTATTCGGGCGTCGCGACCTACACCGAGCTGCCCAGCATCGTCATTGAGCAGATTTCGCACTTTTTCGGCCATTATAAGGATCTGGAGCCCGGCAAATGGGTGAAGATCAATGGCTGGGAAGGCCCGGAAAAGGCCGAACAGCTGATCCTCGACGCGATCGCCCGAGCGGGTAAATAGGCGTGGCGAAGCGCGGCAAGCCCGAGGGCCTCGGCACCCGGATCGCGCCGCCGCGTTTCCTGATCTTCCTGGCGTTGCTCGTTGCGGCAGCCGCAGGCCTGTCGTTCGTCCTGCCGCTCGACATCGCGGCCATGTTCGGCTTCGACCTCGCCGCAACCGTTTTCCTGCTGTCGCTCATTCCGCTGTTCCTCACTGGGCCGGAGGATGCCGACGAAATCCGCGCACGCGCAGCCGCCAACGACGCCAACCGCGGCGTGCTCCTCGCCGTGACCGGCGCTGTCATGGCCGCTATTCTCGTTACGGTCGGGATGGAACTGGGCAACAAGGATGGGGCGAACATCCCGTTAATCCTCGTGACCCTCACGCTCGCCTGGCTGTTCTCGAACACCATTTACGCGCTGCATTATGCGCATCTCTATTATGCGAAGGGCACCGGCGGCGACCTGCAGGGCATCGATTTTCCGAAGACCCCCGAGCCGCATTATTGGGACTTCGTCTACTTCGCCTTCACACTCGGCATGACCTTCCAGACCTCGGACTGTGCTGTCACCGACATGCGCATGCGCAAGGTCGTCATCGCCCACAGCTTCGCGGCGTTCGTGTTCAACCTCGGCGTCATCGCCTTCACGATCAACGTGCTGGGGTCGTCGAAGTAGCTGGCGGCCGGACCCCTTTTCGACGCCTAGATTGACTTATTGCCCAATCGCCCCCATATGCGCCGCCACAGCGTCGGTGGCCGTTAGCGGCCGCATGGCGGGGGTCGCGTGAAGCGCGGGCGGAGAGACATCCGCCCTTGTGCCCTCCCCTTCAGCCGCTGTCCCCGTCACTTACGCCCTCATTCACGCGGGTCGTTCCAAACGAGCCTGCGTGGGCGTGCCGTCATGGTGACGGCTGCTTGTCGCGCGGGCTCCCCGCATTTTGCGACCTGAAAGATATCATGACCCAATTTTCCGACCTGAACCTGTCCGAACCCATCGCCCGTGCGCTGGCAGCGGAAGGCTACACGACGCCGACGCCGATCCAGGCGCAGGCCATCCCGCATGTGCTCGCCGGCCGCGACCTGTGCGGCATCGCGCAGACCGGCACTGGCAAGACGGCGGCGTTCGCGCTGCCGATCCTCGACCGGCTGTCCGCCGAGGGTGCGCGCCCGACGCCGCGCCACGGCTGCCGCGTGCTGGTGCTCGCCCCGACCCGCGAGCTCGCCTCGCAGATCGCCGAGTCCTTCCAGACCTATGGCAAGTTCCTGAAGCTGTCGGTCACGACGGTGTTCGGCGGCGTGCCGATCAACCGGCAGATCCGCATCATGGAGCGCGGCGTCGACGTGCTCGTCGCGACGCCGGGCCGGCTCATCGACCTCATCGAACAGCGCGCGCTGACGCTCGCGCATGTCGAATTCCTCGTACTCGACGAAGCCGACCAGATGCTCGACCTGGGCTTCATCCATGCGCTGAAGCGCATCGTGCCGATGCTGCCGCGCAAGCGTCAAAGCCTGTTCTTCTCGGCAACGATGCCGAAGACGATCTCCGAGCTCGCCGACAAATTCCTGACCAACCCGGCACAGGTTGCCGTGGCACCCGTCGCAACGACCGCCGAACGCGTCGAGCAGCGCGCGACCTTCGTCAACCAGGCCGAGAAGCAGGCGCTGTTGACCGTCACGCTGCGCGACATGGGCAAGGGCCGTGTGCTCGTGTTCACGCGCACCAAGCATGGTGCCGACCGCGTCGTCCGCCATCTGGCGGCAGCGGGCATCGATTCCTCGGCGATCCACGGCAACAAGAGCCAGCCGCAGCGCGAGCGCGCGCTGGATGCGTTCAAGTCGGGCAAGACGCCGGTGCTGATCGCGACCGATATCGCCGCGCGCGGCATCGACGTCGAAGCGGTCGAACTGGTCGTGAACTTCGAAATCCCGAACGTGCCCGAGCAATATGTCCACCGCATCGGCCGCACCGCGCGCGCCGGCGCTGCGGGCCTGGCGCTGAGCTTCGTCGCCGATGACGAGCGGCCCTATCTGCGCGACATCGAAAAGCTGACGCGCCAGAAGATCGAAATGGCACCGCTGCCTGCGAATTTCCGCGAGGAAGTCGCCAAGGTGAAGGCGCTGCGTCCGGCAGCCGCCGAGCCGGAGCGCGAGGAGCGCCGCTTCCAGCCGCGCAGCCGCCCCGGCCAGAACGGCCGTCCGGCGCAGGGCGTCAAGGTTCACTCGGGCGGTGGTCGCGGTGGTCCCGGTGCCGGGGCTGGCGGCAATCGCGGCGGCCAGCGCCGCTTCGGCGGGCGGTAGACCTGAAGTCCATCTGTCATCCCGGCCCCGAGCCGGGATGACAGATCGCAAATTGCCAGATAGCGTGCTGCCTTCATCGCGGGGGCTCAGGCATGTCGGATATCTATGATTTCACCGTCACCACGATCGACGGCAAGGAACAGTCGCTCGCCGATTATCGCGGCAAGCCGATGCTCATCGTCAACACCGCCTCAAAATGCGGGTTCACGCCGCAATATGAAGGGCTGGAGATGCTGCACGAGGCGTATAAGGGTGACCTCGCGGTGCTCGGATTCCCGTGCAACCAGTTTGGCGCGCAGGAACCCGGCGACGCCGCCGAGATCGCGAATTTCTGTTCGCTGACCTATGACGTCAAGTTCCCGATGTTCGCGAAGGTCGAGGTCAATGGCTCCGGCGCGCATCCGCTGTTCAAATATCTGAAGTCCAAGGCGAAGGGCGTGCTCGGCACCGAGGGCATCAAGTGGAATTTCACCAAATTCCTCGTCGACAAGGACGGCAATGTCGTCGAGCGCTTCGCCCCGACCGTGAAGCCCGAGGCGCTGAAGAGCGATATCGAGAAGCTTCTGTAGGGCCGGCAGCCCTCAGGCGAAATTCTCGGCGGTGGCCGGCGCGATGACGGGCGTCGTCGGCGTTGCCTGCTGCTTGTCGAACCAGCGCTTCGCGGCATAGCCACCCACGCCGATCGCCAGCCAGCCCAGCGCACCGATGCGCCGCCGCGTGATACCGGCAATCACAGCCGGAACCGCCACGCCGATGACTGCACCGGCCATGCCGGCATTCGGCCCTTCGAAGCGTTGTGCGACCTTCCGCCCGATCGCCGCCGTCGCAAGTTTACCCAGCATGGTCCGCCTCCTGAATTCCGACCGTTAAGCGCGCGGCGGCGCGACGGGTTCCGCTGCGAATTGCGATGGCGCTAGAATTTCCGGCGGCCGTCATCCTCGTTGGACTGGCAGTGGCCACGGAAGGCCGACATCCCCTTGATGCTGATGCGCCCGGTGCGCCGGTCGATCAGCAGGTTCGGCTTGTTGAAGCCATTTAGCTTGAAGGTGGCGGTAATCTCATCGCGGTCGGTCCGGACGTTCTGAAGGTCCCACCACCCGCTGCTACCGCCCGAATTGATCGGCGGGATCAGCTTTTTCGGGAGGCGGATGCTGCTGCGGTCGCCGGCGATCTCGACAAGAACCTGGGCCTCGAATTCCTTGGTCGTCAGTTCGCTGCGCGTCTGGAAGGCCGTCTTGTGCTGTTTCCAGTCGTAGGCGTAGCCGGACTTGATTTCCATTTGCGGTTTGCTGCCTTCGCCGTAGCAAATCAGCTGCAGCTTATCACTGCCGCCGCTGTCGCCGGCCGCAGCAAAAGCCAGAACGAGCAAACCCAGTGACACCATCGCGCAGCTCCCCGAATCCGTTCCGTGACCGAATCGAGTTTAGACTGCGCGATTGCGACCGCAAGGCGCAGTTTTTGGGGGTCAGCCACCCCTGACGAAGGCGTCGACGATTTCGAAATGGCGTCCGGACTCGAGGGTGATCGCGGTCTTATCATTGGCGCGTGCGGCAGCCCGGATGCGACCCGGCTTGGCCGAAATCGGCCTGCCATCGCGGAAGACCAATATTTGCTCGCCGCCACCCGGCAGAGTGATGTGAACGGTTGCAGAGCCGCTGCCCCGCCTCACGACACCTGCGTTGCAAAGGGATGGCCGGCGCGCCGCTGCCGGACCGCAGGCGATTTGCGCCGTCGCATGATAGGGCGTTCCCGGCACCAGCACATCGCCGCGTACCGCGCTGTCGCCCGGCAGGCCGAAGGAGAGGGTGTAAGTCGAAACAGTGCCGCGGCGTGCCGCATTCCGCATTAGATAGACGTCGATGGCATAGTCGCCGGACACCGGGAGGACGCCGGAGAAGCGGTCCCCCTCGGTCGACCCGATGAACAGTGCGGAATCGGCACCCGGCGCGGTGATGTTGAAATAATTGGACAGGCTCGTGGATTTCAGACGGACGGTGAGCCGGTCGCCGCGACGGGCCGCAATCCGATAGGTGACCGACTCCCAGCCCTTGATCCGCCCTGCCACAGCCACTGTCGGCCCACCTGAGGAAACGCGCACCCGCTCGCTGCGCACCGACGCGTCCGGTGCCGCGGCGAGCAAAAGCAGCGCGAATGCGCTGGCGACGAAGCCGCGTCTCATGCCGCTTTCCGCGCCGCGATCCATTCGTCGATCTGCGTCTCCAGCACGTCCATCGGCACCGGCCCTTGGCCGAGCACAGCGTCATGGAAGCTGCGCAGGTCGAACTTCGGGCCGAGCTCGGCCTCCGCCTTGGCGCGCAGCCGCTTGATGGTCAGTTCGCCGACCTTGTAGGCGAGCGCCTGTCCCGGCCAGGTGATGTAGCGGTTCACCTCCGCCTCGACATTGTGCTGGCTGAGCGCGGTGTTCGTCATCATGTAGTCGATCGCCTGCTGGCGGCTCCAGCCCTTCGCATGCATGCCGGTATCGACGACGAGGCGGCAGGCGCGCCACATTTCATAGCTGTAACGGCCCATCTTCTTCTCAGGCGTGTCGTAGAGGCCAATCTCCTCGCCGAGGCTTTCAGTGTACAGCGCCCAGCCCTCTACGAAGGCGGTGAAGGACGCTGAATATTTGCGGAAGGCGGGGAGACTGAGCTCTTGTTGCAGCGAGCCCTGCGTCTGATGGCCGGGGGCGGCCTCATGCATGGTCAGCGCGGGCAGCTCGTAGAGCGGCCGCTGGTCGAGATGGGTGGTGTTGACGCGGTATACGCCGGCGCGGCCGTTCGCGACGCTGCCCCATTCGGAATAGGCGGTCGTCGTGCCCTCGGCCTGATCGGCGGGGATCGGCTTCACGCTGAACGGCAACCGCGGCAGTTTGCCGATGAGCTTGGGCAACCAGTCGTCGATCTGCTTGGCGATATAGGCCGACTTTTCGAGCAGCTCCTGCGGGCTCTTGGCGTAGAATTGCGGATCGGTGCGCATGTGCGCGACGAAGCTGGCACGGTCCTTGTAACCAGCGTCGGCGGCGACCTTGTCCATCGCCGCGCCGATCCGCGCGACCTCCGACAGGCCAAGCTGGTGGATCGCCTCCGGCGTCATGTCGGTCGTCGTCATGACGCGGGCACGATAGGCGTAATAGGCAGGGCCGCCGGGCGTCGCGCCGATGCCGACGGTGGTGCGGCACTTCGGAGCATAGTCCTTGGTGTAGAAGTCGAGGAAGGCGCGGTAGGCAGGGACGACACCGGTCATGATCGCGGTCCTGGCGCGGGCCTGCATGTCGGCCCAGTCGGCATCGGAAATGGCCTTGGGCTTGGGTTTGGCGAACGGGGCCCAGAATACCGATTTCTCGGGTGCGTCGACGATATGAGCCGAGATGGATTTCTCGAACCCGGTGAGCGGCGCGCAGGGCTGGGCATAGCCGGCCTTGAGGCCAGTGCGCGTCACGTCGATCTGCGCCTTGTTATAGGCCGCATAGGCGTTCAGCCGCGCGAGATAGGAGTCGAAATCCGCCTTGGTGACTTGCGGCGCATTCTCTGGAAAGCCTGCGAACCCGGTGTGCCAGCCATAATAGGTCGTGAAGGTGATCGCGCGCTGACCGAAGCTGTTGCCCTCGACCTGTTCGGCGAGCATGCGGCGGAGAATCGCACGGTTGACGCGATCGGCTGGCGTCAGCGCAGTGGGGTCGATCGCATCGATGCGCGCGATGAACGCCTGCGCGGTCTTCGCTTCGCGGTCGGCCTCGGCCAGCGACGGATCGCCGATCTGATTGTCATAGCTGTGGTTGCCGAGGTCGGTCGCCTGCATCGGGTTGACCGACAAATACCAGGACCAATGATCGGTCAGCAGCTTGTGAAAATCGTCGGCGGGCGCCGCCAGCGCGGACGTGGACAGCAGGGCAGCGGCGAGCAGGACGAGACGCATTCGGTATTTCCCCCAAGATGAGGGCCGATGATGCGTCGCCGCCTGCCCGCCGGCAAGCCCGGCTAGGAGCTGATTTTCCGCGCAGCGGTTACGCCGAGCACGAGGAAGATCAGGAAGATCACGATGGCGGCGATGAACAGGAATTTGGCGATGCCGGCAGCCGCACCGGCGACTCCGCCGAAGCCGAGGATGCCTGCGATGACCGCGATGATGGCGAAGATGATGGCCCATTTGATCATGACGAAGCTCCTGCTGCTCTGAATGCGAAATCCGAACGCGGCGCGGCGCAATCCGTTCCGGGGGCGAACCGCTTTCCCGGCTGGCAAAGTGCGGCGGAGCGGCTAACGTCGCGCCAAAGCAAATCAACGGGGGCTACAGCGCATGGCATTCTGGAACAGGCGGAAATCGGCAGACCCGGCCGACGTGCGCGCCGAGCACCGGCTGACGCCGACGCTGTCCTGGCCGCATCTCGTCGCGCTCGGCGTCGGCGCGATCGTCGGGACAGGCATCTATACGCTGATCGGCGTCGGCGCGAACCTCGCCGGTCCGGCGGTCGTGCTGTCCTTCCTGATCGCCGGCGCGATCTGCGCCTGCGCAGCACTCGCCTATGCCGAAATGGCGACGATGATGCCCGCCTCGGGCAGCGCCTACACCTACAGCTATGCCGTGCTCGGCGAAGCGATCGCCTGGGTGATCGGCTGGAGCCTGATCCTCGAATATTCACTCGTCGTGTCCGCCGTCGCGGTCGGCTGGGCGGGCTATGCCAATGGCTTTCTGGAAAGCATCGGCTGGGCTCTCCCCAAGGCGCTCGCGTCGGGGCCGCATGCCGGCGGCGTCATCAATCTCGCCGCCGTCTTCATCATCGCGGTCGTCGCGGGCATGCTGTCGCTCGGCACCAAGGAGAGCGCGACGGTCAACGCCGTGCTGGTCGTGTTCAAGATCATCGCGCTGGCGGTGTTCGTGGCCGTCGCACTGCCGCACTTCAATTCCGGCAATTTCGAACCCTTCATGCCCTATGGCTTCGCCAAGGCCCCCGATGCGCAGGGGCTGGAGCGCGGCGTGATGGCTGCGGCGGCGATCATCTTTTTCGCCTTCTACGGCTTCGATGCGATTTCGACAGCGGCCGAGGAAACCAAGAAGCCGGGCCGCGACCTGGCGATCGGCATCGTTGGCTCGATGCTGGTCTGCACGCTTGTTTATGTCGCAGTGGCGGCGGCGGCCGTCGGGTCGATGACCTACACCCGCTATGCGACGAGCCCCGAGCCGCTCGCGCTGATCCTGCGGCTGCTCGGCCAGCCCGGCATGGCAGGCATCATCGCGGCGGCGGCGATCATCGCGCTGCCGACCGTGCTGCTCGCCTTCCTCTATGGCCAGAGCCGCATCTTCTTCGTCATGGCGCGCGACGGCTTGCTGCCCGATACGCTCGCTAAGGTGAACAGGCGCACGGGCACGCCGATCCGCATCACGATGTTCACAGCGGTACTAGTCGCGGGCCTTGCCGGTATCGCGCGGCTCGACGAGATCGCAGCGCTCGCCAATGCGGGGACGCTGGCCGCCTTCACGGCCGTCGCCGTCTGCATGCTGGTATTACGCATCCGCGAGCCCGACCGAGTGCGCACCTTCCGCGCGCCGCTGGCCTGGGTGATCGGCCCGGCGGCGATCCTCGGCTGCCTTTATCTGTTCACCAGCCTGCCGAGCATGACCCAGCGCTATTTCCTTTACTGGAATATCGCGGGCGTCGTCCTCTACCTGTTGTACGGAATGCGGAACAGCCGGCTGGCAAAGGCCGGGGCATGACTCCCAACCAAATTGCGATCCTGATCGTCGTGCTTGTCGTCGGCATCCGGATCGCACGCGCCCGCAAGCCGCGCGCGCTGCATCCGAACCGGCTCTGGATCCCCGCCGCCGTCGCGACACTCGGTATCAGCATGGGATTATGGTTCCAGCCGCATGCCACGTTCGGGCTGGTCAATTACGCAGGCTTTGCTCTTGCCGTAGCCTTTGGAGTCGTCGTAGGCCGGTTCCGGGCCAAGACCTTTCGGCTCGTCCGCGATCCCGAGACGGGTCAGCTGATGATGCACACGCATATCCTGACCCTGCTGCTGCTCATCGGGCTGATCGCTGTGCGTTCGGGCATCCGCGCTTGGGCGATGGAGTCCGGTAGCGCTGTGGACGCTGGCGCGATCATCGACGCGCTGATGGTCTTCGCGCTCGCGATGATCGTCACCCAACAAATCACGATCTGGCAACGCGCCAAAGAGGTTGCGCCGTACGGCGTAACAACTGGCTAGCACCGGCATGGGCTTCTACGACCGCCATATCCTCCCGCACGTCATCAACCTCGCCTGTGGCGCGAAGCCGATCAGCTACCAGCGTCGGCTGGTCGTTCCGCAAGCGCAGGGCCGCGTACTGGAAATCGGCATCGGCTCCGGCCTCAACCTGCCCTTCTACGATCCGGCCAAGGTCGAACTCCTCTGGGGCCTTGAGCCCTCCGACGACATCCGCCGCATGGCCGAGCGGAAGGCCGCGCACAGCCCCTTCCCGGTCGAGTTCATCGGCCTGCCGGGCGAGCAGATCCCGCTCGACGACGCGAGCGCCGACACCGTGGTCACCACCTATACGCTCTGCACGATCCCCGGCGCCGTCGCCGCGCTGCGCGAAATGCACCGGGTGCTGAAGCCCGGCGGGCGACTGCTGTTCTCCGAACATGGCCGCGCCCCCGACGCGGCGGTCGTCCTGTGGCAGGAGCGGCTGACCCCGTTATGGAAGGTCATCGGCGGCGGCTGCCATCTGGCGCGCGACATCCCGGCGCTGCTCCGCGAAGGCGGCTTCAATCCCGACGGCCTGCGCGCCAACTACATCCCCGGACCGCGGCCGATGAGCTTCAATTATTGGGGCTCCGCTTCCCGCTAACGCGAACCGCTTGCAATAAGCTCTCGCTCCTGATAATCATTCGCAACTGAGATTCGCGAGGTCGGCGTCTATGATCGTTTGCGTTTGCAATGCCCTGCGGGAAGCCGATGTCCGGGCCAAGGCGCGTCACTGTGGCGGCTCGGTGGGCAGCGTGTACCGCCACCTCGGCTGCAAGCCGCAATGCTGCCAGTGTCTCCCCTTCGCCCGCGACGTGATCCGCGACGAGCGCGCGCGCGCCGCTTGACCGGCAACTCTCCCGCGCCCTAGCCTGTCGCCCACACCAGCGAAAGACCGGCGATGCGCGGCGATCCCAAGACCATCGAGCTCCTGAACGCGGCGCTCCGCAATGAGCTGACCGCGATCAACCAATATTTCCTGCACTACCGGCTGCTCGATCATTGGGGCATCTCGCGCCTCGCCAAATATGAATATGGCGAGTCGATCGACGAGATGAGGCATGCCGACCGGCTCATGGAGCGCATCCTGTTCCTCGACGGCCTGCCCAACCTCCAGGCGCTCGGCCGGCTGCGCATCGGCGAATCCATCGAGGAGGTGCTGCGCGCGGATCTCGACCTCGAACTGGAAGCGCTGACGCCGCTGCGCGACGGCGCGGCACATTGCGAATCGATCCGCGACTATGTGAGCCGCGACCTGTTCGTCGCCATCCTCGACAGCGAGGAGGAGCATATCGACTTCCTCGAGCGGCAGTTCGACATGATCAAGGCGATGGGCCTCGAAAATTACGTTCAGCTGCAGTCCAAGCCGGCGGAGGAATGAGCCCGGTCGACCGGCGGGATGCGCTGACGATGGTGGCAGGCGGGGTTCTCGCAGCGGCAGCGCCCATTCCTGCGGACTGGTCGGTGCCCAAGCCCGACCGCGAGCTGCGCGTCCCAGTCAAAGGCGGCTCGGTCTATGTCCGCGTCAACGGCGATCTCAAGTCGAAGCGCGCGCCGCTGCTGATGGCGCATGGCGGGCCGGGCGGCTGCCATACGGTGTTCGCGCCCGCGCTGCCGCTCGCGGCCGACCGCGCCGTCATCCTGTGGGACCAGCTCGACTGCGGCCGGTCGGACACGCCGGGCGACCCCGCCAACTGGACCGTCGCGCGCTTTACCGACGAGATCGCCGCAATCCGCGCCGCGCTCGCCCTGGAGCGGCTGCACCTGCTCGGCCACAGCTGGGGCGCGACGGTTGCGCTCGAATATGCGGCCCGTCACCCGAGCGGCCTGTGCAGCCTCGTGCTGCAGGGCCCGCTGGTCTCGACCCCGCGCTGGGTCGCCGACGCAAACCTGCTCCGCGCGCGCCTCCCCGCCGATGTGCAGGCCGTGCTCGCCGCCTGCGAAAGCGCGACGCCGCCCGCCCCCACCGCCTGCGCCGCCGCGACCGATGCCTTCTACGCGCAATTTTGGCGGCGCGAGCCCGTGCCCGCCTGGCAGACCGCCTATGAGGCGACAGTCCCCAATCGCCACAACGCCGCGCTCTACAATTTCATGTGGGGTCCGAACGAGTTCGTCTGCGCGGGCACGCTCAAGGCCTATGACGGCACACCGCTGCTCAAGCGCCTGACCGCCCCGACACTGTTCCTCGTCGGCGAATATGACGAAGGCACGCCCGAGGCCGCGCACGACTTCGCCGAGGCGGTGCCGCAGGCCGAAGTCGAAGTCATCCCCGGCGCGGCGCACCGCATCCAGACCGACCGCACCGACGCCTATAATGCGTCGCTCCGCCGCTGGACCGCCCGCTTCGACTAGGGCCTACCGCCGAAACGCAATCGGCACCCCATAGGTCATCCGCCGCCACAGCCATTCGATCGGGCCAAAACGGAACCTGCGGAGCCACACAGTGGCAAACGCGCCTTGAAGCACGAAGATGCCGAGCGCCAGCAGCGTCCCGTCGACCAGCCCGACGTGTCCCCGCAGGCCCAACCCCACCCCATAAAACAGCGCGATCCCGATCCCTGTCTGCGACACATAAGTCGTCAGCGCCATCCGCCCCGCCGGTGCAAAGCGCGACAGCAGCCCTCGCCCGCCATGCGACCACAGCCAGGCAAAGCCGCACGCATAGGCAATCGCCATCGCCGGCACGGCAAGCGCGTAGAGCATGCCCTCCACCACCCACATCGCTGTTGGCGGGAAGGCAGGTGTGACGGCATGCAGCGGCGTCAGCAGCACATTGCCGATGAGGCCGACCGGCGCGCAAATCCCGAACAGCCGGCCAAACAGCGCCTGATGATGCGGCAGGTTACGGTAGAGCCCGAGTCTGCCTGCCCAGGTCCCCAGCAGGAACATCGCGAGGATCGAAATCGCCCGCCCGTCGTAGACGATCTGCAACAGCTTGATCCGCACGAGCGACAGATTGGCCAGAAACACCGCTTGCAGATCGCCCGACCCGAACGCCGCATTGAGCGTCCGGAAATCGGCATCCGGGTCCCCGCTGCCGACCGTCGGCGCGGTCGACGACATCAGCAGATAAACCGCAATCGGCCAGAACAGCCGCACCGCGAATACGACGGCAACCGCCCCCGCCAGCTTGCGCGTCGTCCAGTGCCGCGTCGGAATCAGCGCAAAGCCGATCAGCGCATAGTCGGCGAGAATGTCGCCATACCAGAGGCAGGCATGCACGATGCCGATGCCGAGCAGCACCGTCAGCCGCCGCGCGAAATGCCGCGCAAAATCCGCGCCCCGCCGCGCCGCACTGTCGAGCTGCACCGAGAAGCCGATGCCGAACAGCAGCGAGAACAGCGAATAGAATTTGCCCCGGATCAGGAAATCCTGAAGCAGCGCGGCACCTGTGTCCAACCCCGTGCGATCGAGCGCAAGCTGCCCGGCCGGCGTCAGCAAGGCATGACCCGAAAAATCCGGAATATGCGAAATCAGGATTCCCAGCAGCGCAAAGCCGCGCAGCGCGTCGAGGGCATCAGCCCGCGCACCCTCCGCGATCGGCTGACCCGTACCATCCCCTCCTGCATCCGTCATGGCGCAAACGCCCCGCGCACGACCGCGCGCAGCTCGTCTTGCCAATCCTGCCACGCGGCGGACAGCGGCCGGTCGATTTCGAGACTGGCCAGTAGATGGCCGTAAGTGGCAGGCCGTAGAAGAAGCGCGCCGAACAGGATAATCACGGCGTCGGGCATCGCATGCGCCCGCAACGCCCCCCGGCGGACGCCCTCCGCGAGCCAGTGGCGCAGCAGGCCGAGAAAATGCCCGCCCGGGCGGGCAAGGTCGGTCGCCGGAACGCTGACACCGAAACCCGGGCCGCTCGCGCCCATCGACATCAACCAGTGCAGCATGACGCGCGCAGCGGCAGGCCGGTCGAAGAAATAGGTGCCCGCAGCAACGGCAGCGGCTTCAAGCGCCGCCAGCGTCGGCGGCTGGGCCGGGTCGAACTGCGGGCCGATTGCCGACAGAAAGTCGGTGGCAACCCGGTCGATCACCGCATGGGCCAGCGCGGCCTTGCTGGCGAAGTGGCGGTAGAGGCTGCTGTTATCGAGGCCCACCGCCTCGCCCAGCTTGCGCATCGTCATAGCCTCGAAGCCATGAATGGCGAACAGGTCGATGGCACGCGCGATAATGAGGTCGCGAGTCGCGCGGGGTTTGCCAGCTTCTGGATCGGTCATCGCGACATGCAAGCAAGCGCTTGCTTGCATGTCAAGTAGCGCTTGCCGAAGGACGACGCTTGTCCAAACTGTATTATCCCGATAACACGGCTGCCGACATCCTTGGCAAGGCGGGCAGATGGCGATTCTCGAACTGGCGGATATTCGCAAACGCTATGGGCGCAAGACCGTGCTCGATGGCGTTAGCCAAGGCTTTCCGACCGGCCTGACCCTGTTGGTCGGCCCCAGCGGCGCTGGCAAGTCGACGCTGCTGCGCCTGATTGCCACCGCCGAGAAGCCGACGTCGGGCAAGATGCTCTGGGACGGTGCCGCGCTACCCGGAGCGCGGCGGACGCTGCGCCAGACGCTCGGCTATGCCCCGCAGGCCGTCGATCTGCCGGATGACCTGACCGCGCGGCAGTTCGGCCTGCACATCGCAGCACTCAAAGGTCTCGACCTCGCCGCTGCCGACCGGCAGTTCCTCGCAATTACCGAGGCGGTCGGGCTGCATGCCGATGTCAACAACCGCATCGCGACCTTCTCCGGCGGCATGCGGCGGCGGCTGATCTTCGCGCAGGCGCTGCTGGGCGCGCCGCGGCTGCTCGCGCTCGATGAGCCGACCGCCGAGCTCGACCGCGAAACCGCGCGCAAGCTCGGTGCACTGCTCATCGAACGGGCAAAGACGGCCGTCGTGATCGTCACCACCCATCTCGCCGACGAGCTCGCGCCCGCCGCCATCGCCATGCTGCGTGTCGAAGGCGGCCGGGTCGCCGCCGCATGAGCGCCGTCGCGATCGCGCGCTCGTCGCTCGCCACCTCGGCCGCCCGCTATTCGCGCAGCTGGGGGCTGTGGCTGCTGTTGCTCGTCGCGCCGGTCGGCGCACGCTTCATGATCCCGCAGACCGATAGTGGCGGCGGCGTGGTCATCGCCGTTAACAACCAGCTGCCCGTGATGACCTCGGCCTTCCTCGGCGTGTCGCTCGGTATCGTCGTCACGACACTTCTGCTGCCCATCGCGTTCCTCTACCTGCGCTCCAACACCACGCGCCGCCAGCCGTGGCAGATCGAGGAAGTCACGGCGGCGTCGCGCGTCGCCATCGCGCTCGGACGCTTCGCCGCCGACAGCGCGGTTCTGCTCGCGGTGCTCACCGCACTGACCCTGGCCGGTTGGTTCCTCGGCTGGCTGATCGGCCCGGCCGACGGCCTGCATCCGCTGACCATCGCCTTTGCGCTCTGGGTCGTCGCCGCACCGGCCCTGCTCGGGCTCGCCGCGATCCGCATATTGTTCGACGCCGTACCGCTGCTGCGCGGGGCATGGGGCGATCTCGGCTATTTCGTTATCTGGATGGGCTCGATTATCGCGCCCAGTATCGCCGCCGACCATGCGACGGGCTTCAAGGTCAATATGCTCGATTTCGCCGGTTTCGTGCGCCCGCTGATTTGGGACACCCCACCGGGCAAACGTCCCGACTTCGCGATCGGTGGCATCGATGCGCCGCAGGGCAAGGTCACGCTCGATGTGATGGGCGGCCTGCTGTCGGACGGCTATATCGCGTCGCGCTTTGCCTGGGCGGGCATTGCCGTGGCCGTCGTCGTGCTTGCCGGGCTCGTCTACCGGCCCCACCGCGTCAAGCGGCAATGGCGTTTGGGCGGCGCGCTGGCTCGCTTGCTGGCTCCCAGCGCGCCGCCCGCCGCCGACCTGTCGGCACCCCCTGCCCCGTCGTCGCGCTTCCCGGCGCTCGGCCTGTTCGCAGCCGAGGCACACCTCATTGCCGGGAGCCGCCTGTTCTGGCTGCTCGCCGCCGGCGTGGCCGCATCGGGCCTGTTCGCCGACTTCCGCCACGAAACCAGCCCCGCCGCGCTGTTGCTGCTCATCTTCGGCCTCGCAGCGCATGCGGGCCGGTCGGAGGCCGCGGGCCTGCTTTCACTGACCCGCACCGCGAGCTTCGCGCCATGGCAACGCCGCACCGCCTTCGTGCTGGCCGGTACCGCCTGGTCGCTGGCGCTGTCGCTGCCTGCTGCGGCGAAGACAATGTCGGTTGCACCGCTCATCCTCGGGCTGGAGACCGGCGGAGCGGCCGCTTTGACCGCCATGGTTCTAGCGGCATTCAGCCGCTCCGCCTTCGCGCCGCGCGTCGTGCTGCTGGTCGGCTGGTACGCTTACCTGTCAGCCTGACGCCGTTCAGCCATTGTCGTTGGCGATCCGCCGCCGCGCTTCCAGACGCCGCAGGATCTCGCGCGTCCGCATATGGCCGATCATCTCGTTGACAGCGGAAATCCCGCTTTCCGCCATGTCGAGCGCCTGCCGCTCATCGACGGTCCCGGCGGTCAGGTCGAAGAACAGCTTCAATTCCTGGGAAACCAGCCAGTCGATGAACTCACCGTAGAATTTCATGCTTTCGCCGGTGAAGCCGTGCCGTTCGTCAAAGCCGATTGCGCCCAGCCGGTCGAGACAGCGGATGATCGCGACATCACGCTGGCTCATCGTGCCCGCTGCATCGAACGAAACCGTTCCCGCCGCGAGCGAATCCGCAAGCCGGTCTTCACCGATCTCGGTCTGCGCCAAGACCTCGGCGCGCGTCAGCCGCCGCCCCGCGCCGCCGTCGAGCCGGTTGCGCAGCTCGCTGTCGATGTGCGGGAATGCCCCCGCATGCAGCCAGCGCTCGCCATCCTCGGCATCGAGCAGCGACTTGATGATGCCGAGCGGCAGGAACCGCTCCTCCTGCAGCCGCTTAATCGCCCGCACCCGCGCGACATGCTCCTCGCTGTAAAAGGCTGAATTGCGGCTCGCCCGCGCCGGTTCGGGCAATAGCCCCTCGCGGATATAGTAGCGGATCGTCTCCCGCCCCACGCCGGTCTTCGCTTCAAGTTCGCGCATTCGCATGAGCGGGAGGGTATTCGGCGGGGGTGCGCAGTGCAACTCTGCACGGCAAGCTCACCCCCACCCCTCCCCAAGGGGAGGGGAGGGGACGAGCAACCTCATCTCGCGAGCGTCCCCTCCCCCTGGGGAGGGGCGACTTGCGCAAAGCGCAAGCGGGGGTGGGCCCGCCGCGAGCCGCTACCGCAACATCTTCCCCATCCGCACAAGCGGCACCCGCACGCCCTCGACCGCGTCCGCAAACACCCGCTCGATCTCGACATAGCCGCAGGCCCGGTACAGCGGCTCCCCCGGCAGCGTCGCCATGAGCTCGGCTCGCGCGAAGCCCGCCGAGCGTGCCGCATCCTCGCACAGCCCGAGGATCATCCGCCCAACGCCGCGCCGTGTGAAATCCGGATGCGTATACATCGCCCGCACCCGCGCGGCGTCGCGCGCCGGATCGAGCATCGCCGCATCGCGCAGCTTGGCGCTGTGATCACCGCCATACAGCGTCGCCCGCCACGACCAGCCGCCGCAGCCGGCAATGTGTCCCTGCTCCTCGATGACGAAATAGGTCCGGTCGGCGACCAGCTGCGTATCCAGCCCCATCACCGCCCGGCTCGCCGTCACCTCGGCGGGCGTCAGGAAGCCCGACATGAGCTCGCCGATGGCTAGGTCCATCACATCGCGCAGCGCAGGCAGGTCGGATTCGGTGGCGAGGCGGTGTGTCAGCATTCGCCAAGGGTAGCGAAGTACAGCGCCTTTGCCTAAACCCTGAAAATGGACATCTACCTCCCCATCGCCGAGGTCAGCGTCAATGCGCTGGTGATCGTTGCGATGGGTGCGCTGGTCGGCTTTCTGTCGGGGATGTTCGGAGTCGGCGGCGGCTTCCTGACCACACCGCTGCTGATCTTTTACGGCATCCCGCCCGCTGTTGCGGTGGCCTCTTCGGCCACCCAGATCACCGGCGCGAGCGTCTCGGGCGCGATGGCGCACTGGCGCCGCGGCGGCGTCGATACCAAGATGGGGGCGGTACTCATCGTCGGCGGCGTGATCGGCTCAGGCCTCGGTTCGCTGATCTTCCGCCGCCTGCAGACCACCGGCCAGATCGATATTGCGATCGCGCTCACCTATGTCGTGATGCTCGGCTCGATTGGCGGCCTCATGCTCCGCGACGCGCTGCGCGGCCTGCGCGCCGCCCGGGCAGGCCATCCGGCCCCGTCCCGCGTCAATCGCCACAACCGTTTCGTCGCGGCGCTGCCTGGCCGCACCCGCTTCTACAAGTCCGGCCTCTACGTCTCGCCGCTTGCGCCGCTGCTGCTCGGCATGGCAGTGGGCGTACTGACCGTCATCATGGGGGTCGGCGGCGGATTCATCATGGTCCCGGCGATGATCTACCTGCTCGGCATGCAGGCCGGCGTCGTCATCGGCACCTCGCTGATGCAGATCGTCTTCGTCACCGCCGCGACGACGCTGCTTCACGCGGTCAACTCGCATTCGGTCGACATCGTGCTCGCTGTGCTCCTCCTGTTAGGCGGCGTCGTGGGCGCACAGTTCGGAGCCAATGCCGCGCAGAAGCTGCCCGCCGAAAAACTGCGGCTCGCGCTGGCGCTGATCGTGCTCGGCGTCGCGGTCCGCCTGCTCGTCGGCCTCACCTGGCAGCCCGGCGACCTCTACAGCGTGCAGGGGCCGACGTGATGCGCCGCCTGTTGCTCGCGCTGGCGCTCGCATTCGCCCAGCCTGCCGCTGCCGCGACCAAGCTCATCTCCGACATTTCGCAGAGCCGCATCGATATCGAATATAGCTTCGCTGGCGCAAACCTGCTGGTGTTCGGCGCGATCCAATATCCCGGCGGTCGCACCCCCGGCGACGCGCCAGAGATCGCGATCGTGGTACGCGGCCCGGCCGAGCCGATCACCGTCCGCCGCAAGTCGAAGGTTGCCGGCATCTGGGTCAACACTGCGCGTGCCCGCTACGAAAGCGCGCCGGGCTTCTACTCGGTCGCCGCGTCCCGCCCGGTCCGCGACATGCTCGATGAGACGACGGCGGCGATCTACGAGATTGGCCTCGAGCATCTGCAGCTGTCCCCCGCCTCGACCAACGCGCCCGCCGACCTGCGCGCATTCGAACGCGGCCTGCTCGACCTGCGCAAGCGGTCGGGGCTCTATGCAGAGAACCCACACGGCGTAAGCATCGTCGAGAATACGCTCTATAGCGCGCGCATCGCGATCCCCTCGGCGGTGCCGGTCGGCAACTACAATGCGCAGATCTTCCTGATCCGCCACGGCAAGGTCATCGCCACGACCGAACGCAGTATCGCGATTGGCAAGTCCGGTTTCGAGCGGGCGGTTTATGTCGCCGCGCAGGAACACAGCCTGACCTATGGCTTGCTCGCCGTCGCGCTCGCCCTTGTTGCGGGCTGGGCAGCGGGACAGGTGACGCGGCGGCGGTAACAGTCGTCGCCGTGTCCACCCACGCCACTCAACGCGAAGCGGTTTCCACCGAACAGCTGCGGCCGACGCCGCGAACCCGATCGGCAAAGCGTTCAGCGAGCGCCGTCAGCTCTTCGACCTGATTGCGGGAATTGGCCGCATCCTCTGCCGCCGCCGCGACGTCGCGCATCGAAGCGCAATAATCCTCGGCACCCGCACCTTGCGAATGGCCGTTAGCCAGAGCGGTCGTGAACCGGTCATAGGCCCCCGCGCCGTCGCGTTCGTCGGCAAAATGGGCGCGGAGCAGATCATTCTGCTTGGCGATCGTCCCACGCGCCGCGCGGACGAACCGATTGAAAGCCGGCAGCACGTCGTAGGATGTGCCGCGACACTGCAGTGCGCCAACCATTAAAGCGGTCTGGAGATCGCGAATGCGAGCGGCGGACACTTCCTCGCCGGTCCAGCACTGCGCAGAGACTTGGGACGCGGCGAGCGCTGCAACCAGCGCGGCCGCGACGAACTTACGTCGCAACATGAAACTACCCCCTACAAGGGGCGACTCCCACCGCCCCGATCATGATACTGTCGGGTCAGGCTGGCTGGCTCAATATCGTTTCGGCAGCCCGTGCCGGCGTTGCGGCCAGCGTCAGGCCCAGCGCCAGTGCGGCGAGTGCGGCGAACAGGTTGAGCGTGCGTGCCATCGGACCATTCCCTCCACCGCCGCGCTTCTTGCGACAGCGGCATGTCCATTTACGGCAAGGGATATTGACGATTTGCCAATGGAGGCAGTTAACGCCCGTTAGGGCTAAGCGCGCCCTGCGACCGGTGACAGCCGGTCGAATGCGACACCTATCGCTGCATAGGCCTGCGGCCAGCGGTCGGCATAGGGCGCATCGAAGATGATCGACGCGTCCCCGGGCGCAGCGAGCCAGCCGTGCCGGGTCAGCTCCTCGTCCAGCTGCCCCTCGCTCCACCCGGTGTAGCCGAGCGCCGCGAGCCATTTGCGGGGGCCCGTTCCCGCCGCGATGTCCTTCAGGATATCGAGCGAAGCACTCAGGCCCCATGCGCCAGCGACCGACATCGTGCCCTGCCGCTCATAGTCAAGACTGTGCAGCACGAAGCCGCGCTGCATTTCGACGGGACCGCCGGCATAGACGGGAATATCATCCGGCGTGTCACCCGGATCGATGTCGAGTTGTTCCATGAGCGCCCGAGCTGTCAGCCCGGCATAAATATGATTGACGATGAGGCCGAGCGCGCCATTCTCGTCGTGGACACACATCGCAATCGCCGCGCGCTCGAACCGCGGATCGCCCATTCCCGGCATCGCGAGCAGCAACTGTCCGACGAGATAAGGCGGCGCGTCCATGCCGACCATATAAGCCGGCCCATAGCGGTTCGCCACTTGCCCATGCCAATGTTACAGAAACGCAACAGTGCGGCAATTTCAGCGAGCCTGTCCACCTGGCCGGGTTCGGGACCCGAAACGACATCACTATATGGGGCCCCAGAAATGGGGAGGCTCACATGACAGTGAACAATAAACATCACGCCATGTTTCGCAGCATGCTGCTGGCAGGAACGGTCGCCGGTCTCGGAATCGCCGTGCCGGCATTCGCGCAGGAAACGGCAAGCGCCGACACCGACGAAATCATCGTGACCGCGACCAAGCGGTCGTCGACGATCCAGAACGTGCCTTTTTCGATCAATGCGCAGACGCAGGCCGATATTCAGCGCAGCGGCGCGCAGAATCTCGAAGATATTTCCCGCAACGTTGCCGGTCTGACGATCCAGAATCTTGGGCCGGGCCAGAGCCAGGTCTCGATCCGTGGCGTCTCGGCCGGCCAGATCGTCCGCGACCAGCCGGGCGTCAAAGAACAGGTTGGCGTCTATCTCGACGAGTCGGTGATTTCGCTGTCGCTGTTCACGCCGGACCTCGACCTGTTCGACCTGAACCGCGTCGAGACGCTGCGCGGCCCGCAGGGAACGCTGTTCGGCTCCGGTTCGGTCGGCGGCACGGTCCGCTACATCACCAACCAGCCCGACACATCGGGCGTGTCGGGTGTGATCGAGGGCAACCTGAACCTTGTCGACGCCAAGGAGCTGGGTGGCGCGATCAAGGGCGTCGTCAACCTGCCGTTGGGCGAAAAAGCCGCGGTGCGCGCCGTCGGTTATCACACCGAATATGCCGGCTTCATCGATGCGCTGCGCAGCGACTTCAGCCTCGACAAGAACGTCAACTCCGGACACCGCAGCGGCGGCCGCATCTCGGTCATGTTCAAGCCGACCGAGACCGTCACGATCACGCCACGCATCGTCTATCAGGAGATCCGGTCGAACGGGTTCAACCGCGAAGAGAAGTTCAACCTGTTCGCCAACCCGTTCACGACCACCCGGCCGCGGGTCAATTTTCCCGAACGGACGCAGTTCCTGCTGCTCGACGAGAAATTCTCAGATGACACGTTCATTGCCGACCTGACCGGTAGCATCGACCTCGATGCGGTCGAGCTGACGTCGGTCACCAGCTACATCAAGCGCGACATCGTCGCGAGCCGCGACGCAAGCGCGTTGACCGGCAGCGTCTCGGTCGACCTCGGCTTCCCGACGGCTGCCGTGCTGCTGCCGTCCAACCTTGTGGACACCACCAACCTCAAGCAGTTCACGCAGGAGGTCCGGCTCGCTTCGACCGGTGAAGGACCGCTGCAGTGGGTCGTCGGTGCCTTCTATTCTGACGTCAATCGCGACTATTCGCAGCGCCTGCCCACTCCGGGCTATGACGCAGCCACCGACGCCAAGCTCGGTGCCGGCACGTCGGCTGCGGTCCGGAACGGCTTTCCGGTCAACTCGCCCTACAACTCCGACCTGCCCTACGACATCACGCAGAAGGCGGTGTTCGGCGAGGCGACCTATGCGCTGACCGACCAGTTCAAAGTCACCGCCGGCGGCCGCTATTATGATTTCAAGGAATCGCGCTCCTTCAAGTCGGGCGGCCTGTTCGCGAATGGCGACAACCGTAGCGACCGGACCAAGTCGGACGGCTTCACGCCGCGCCTGCTGGCCAGCTACAAGGCCAGCGACAATGTGACGTTCAACGCACAGGCGTCGAAGGGCTTCCGGCTTGGCGGCGTCAACGATCCGCTCAACGTGCCGCTGTGCAGCGTGCAGGATCGCGCCATTTTCGGCGGGTACCAGAAGTACAGCGACGAATCGCTGTGGAACTATGAAGGCGGCATCAAGGCGCGCGGCCACGGCGTCACGTTCAATGCGGCGGCCTTCTACACGGACATCAAGAATCTGCAGGTAACGCTCGATGCCGGATCCTGCTCGTCGCGTGTCGTCTTCAACGTTCCGAAGGCGCATACGGCGGGCATCGAGGCCGAACTCACGGCGTCGCCGCTGCAGGGCCTGGAATTCGCTCTGTCGGGCAGCCTGCTTGAGGCGAAGTTCAACTCGACCGTCCGTGACGGCACCGGGGCGGTGATCGGCGGCATCCGCGACGGGAATCGCCTGCCATCGGTGCCGAAGTTCCAGTTGTCGGCGAGCGCTGTCTACGAACAGCCGTTCAACAGCCGGGGTGACAAGATCGTCTACACGCTGTCCTTCCAGCATGTCGGCAGCCGTTTCACCCAGCCGAGCGATCAGGAAAACAATCCGCGCAGCTTCGTGTCGAACCTGCCGTTCGGTGGCGCGACCGGCACCAATGCGACGGTGCTCGATCTGAAGCTGCCCAGCTACCAGCTGGTCAACTACAGTGTCGGCGCGTCGTTCAAGAACGGGCTCGACCTGACCTTCTACGTCAACAATCTGTTCGACGAGGACGCCAAGCTCTCCTTCGACCGCGAACGCGGCGGACGTGCCCGGCTCGGTTTCAACGTCGGCCAACCGCGCACTTACGGCCTGACGGTCCGCAAGAGCTTCTGACCGAAATTACGCCCCGCCGGCCAGTCCGGCGGGGTATTTTCGTCACGTGCAACCGATGCGGCGCTGGACGCCGCATGAGCCGCGGCGCTATGCGGTGCGGGCAGCCCACCCCTATGAATGGAGAGACGTCATGACCGTCAATGTCGGCGACAAGATTCCGAGCGCAACGCTCATGAAGATGACCGAGGCCGGCCCCGCGCCGGTCACGACCGAAGAACTGTTCGGCGGCCGTACCGTCGCGCTGTTTTCCGTGCCGGGCGCCTTCACGCCGACCTGCTCGGCCAAGCATCTGCCGGGATTCGTGGAGAATGCCGCCGCGATCAAGGCGAAGGGCGTCGATGAAATCGCCTGCATCAGCGTCAACGACGTGTTCGTCATGGGTGCTTGGGGCAAGTCGGCGAATGTCGGCGACAATGTCACCATGCTCGCCGACGGCAATGGCGACTTCGTCAAGGCGCTCGGCCTGACGATGGACGGCAGCAAGTTCGGCATGGGCCTGCGCGGCCAGCGATTCTCGATGCTCGTCAAGGACGGCGTCGTCAGCGCGCTCAATATCGAAGAGCCGGGCGCATTCAAGGTGTCGAGCGCCGAACATATGATGGAACAGCTCGGCTAAGAACCTAAACCAGGCCTCCAAAGGCCCTCGCCTACCGTCCCGTCGGCAGCTGATCGCCGATTAACCAGCGCACAATATGCGCTGGCCTAGTTGCCCGATCAGGACGCAAGCACCCAGCCCTCCAGCTCGGTCGATCTGCTTGCGGCAATGCTGACGGGACGGAAAATGACGGTTACGACCACACGCAATATGCTCCGCGCAGGCGGCCTGATCGGCGCTTGCGCCTTGATCGTCCAAGCCAATGGCGCATCGGCCGCGACGGCATCTGCCAACGTCGCCGTCTCGGCGACGGTCCAGGCGACCTGCGGCATCACGACCTCAAGCCTGGCCTTCGGTACCTACACCGGGACCCAGACCGACGCGTCCTCGACGATCTCGGTCACCTGCACCAACACAACGCCCTATAACATCGGGCTGAGTGCCGGCCTTGCGTCAGGAGCGACGGTCACAACCCGGAAAATGGTCGGCCCGTCGTCGGCGAGCCTGTCCTATTCGCTGTTCCAGGACGCACAGCGGAGCGTCAACTGGGGCACCGCCGTCCCCGGCGAGACCCTGGCTGGAACCGGCAATGGCAGCGCGCAGTCGATTACGATCTACGGACGGATCGATGCGTCCCAGTTCGTCATTCCCGGTGCCTACACCGATACCGTAACCGCAGTCGTCAACTACTAGCGCCGCCATGATCTCGCACGGACCCTTCCGCGCGGCGATCGCCGCATTGGCGCTGACGAGCGGTGCCGGTTGGGCACAGTCCCTGACCGTGTTGCCCGTCAACATCCAGATGCGGCCCGGTGAAGGGGCGACGTCGCTTACGGTGATAAATCAGGGCAGCGCTGTGAATGCGGTGCAAGTCCGGGTCTATGCCTGGGATCAATCGACGGGAACCGATCAATTGGTCCCGTCGGATCGCATCCAGATCAGCCCGCCGCTCGCGACCATCAATCCTGGTGCGAGCCAGGTGGTCCGCCTCGCATTGCGGCGCGCGCCGGAGGCACGGGAGGACACCTATCGCATCCTCGTCGATCAAATACCGGCACCGGCCGAGCCGGGGACCGTCCGGATCGCGCTGCGGCTGTCCATACCGGTATTTGCCCAGCCCAAGGGCCGGATCGCTCCAATGGTCGGCTACTCGATCGCGCGTTCCGAAGGACACAACTGGCTCGTCGCAGTGAACGGCGGCGGGCGGCATGAAACCGTCCGTGACATCAAACTGGTCACCGAGGATGGCCGGGAGCTCACAGTTGAGCGCAACATGTCGCCTTACCTGCTCGCAGGCGCGACCCGCCGCTGGCAGCTTTCGGGCGACGACCTCGCCGTCAGCGGCCGGTCCATTCGCTTGAAGGCGATGACAGACGCCGGGCCGCTCGATCAATCCATCAACCTGCCAACCGCACCCTGAGCGCAAAACCAGGCCGGATGCCGCCATATGCGCGTCGTCGCCGGCCGCAAGGACGCCCGCCGATGAAACGTCAGTTTCACCTTCTCCCGCTCTTCGCCGCCGCCGTCATGTCGGTGGCGCTCGCGCGTCCGGCAGAGGCAGCGACGGCGACGGCGTCGATGACCATAACCGCGACGGTGCAGCCGACCTGTCAGATCACGGCAGCGAGCCTCGACCTCGGCGTCTACACCGGGCAACAGCGCGACGGCAGCGCCACGCTGTCCGTCACCTGCACCAATACGACCCCCTATTATATCAACATCGGTCCCGGCCTGAATCCCGACGGCTCGGGCTACCCGACCATGGCCGGAGCGGGCGCCGCCCGTTTGCCCTACCGCCTGTATCAGGACGCGAGCCGGACCATTCCGTGGCGGAATACCCTCAATGTCGACGGGCAGGCGGGAACCGGCACGGGCAGCGCCCAGACGCTCACCGTCTATGGCCGGATCTCGGCCGGCAATTTCGTAGCACCGGGTACCTACAGCGACACGGTCGTCGTGACCGTCAACTATTGATGGCCCTTGCCTCGTTGCCATTGAGCGCGCGTCGCGCCGGGCGATGGGGGATGATTTGCGCCGCGCTGCTGGCTTGGTCGGGCGCCGCCTTTGCTGCCGACACGCTTCTGCTGCTCGATGTGCGCATCAACGGATTTGCCGCGGGCAAGATCGGGGAATTTCTGTCCGGCGATGACGGCGTGGTCAGGATTCGCCCGTCGGAACTGCGCGCGCTGGGACTGAAGGGACCGGCGACGGATACCGACGACCCCGTTGCCCTCAGTTCGATACCTGGCGTCTCGGTGCACATCGATTCCGCCACCCAATCGATCGACATCGAAGCGTCCGACGCCGCGCTCGTTCCGGTCGTGATCGCCGCGAATCGTCCCGAGACCGCGCCATCGGCCACTCCGGCAGGCCCGGGTGGCGTCTTCGACTATGATGTGAACGTGACCCGCACGCCGCAAGAAGCGAATGCCAATGGTCTGTTTGGCATTCGGCTCTTTGGGCCGGCTGGCGTTGTCAGCACCACCGCCCTCCTCGCCACTGGCGGCGGTCATGGCAGAGCCATTCGGCTCGATTCCAGCGCGACGCAGTCCAACCTGGCAGCAAACCGCCGGATCGTGATCGGCGACCTCATCAGCGGCACACCGGGCTGGGGGCGGCCCGTCCGCCTCGGCGGGATCCAAATCACATCGGACTTCCGGATGCGGCCAGACCTGATCACCTTCCCGCTGCCATCGGTCAGCGGGTCGGTGGCGGTACCGTCGACGGTCGACGTGCTCGTCAACGGCACAAAAATGCTCAGCCAGCGCGTCACGGGACCTTTCGAAGTTCAGCATCTGCCCGTCGCGACAGGGGCCGGGACCATCGCTCTTGCGGTAACCGATGCCTTGGGTCGCCAGCGCGTGACCACCTTGCCCTTCTACGCCAGCGCCGCGCTACTCGCACCCGGCCTTCAGACCTATGCCCTCCAGGCCGGCTTCATCCGGCGCGACTTTGGACTGCGCAGCAACAGCTACGGCAAAATATCGGTCAGCGGCGCGTACCGCAGGGGTGTCACCAGTCGTTTGACCGTCGAGGGGGGCGGCGAGGCCACGACGCGGGTTGCGACGGGAAGTGTCGGCGCAACCTGGAATCTTGCTGATGTGGCGCTCGCCAGTGCTGCAGCCGGCGTGAGTTTCGGTGCGTCCGGGTCTGGCGCTCAGGGAATGGCCAGCGTTCAGCACACGTCCGGGCGTTTGAGCCTCGGGGCCTCCGCATACTTTGCAACTCGCAATTTCCGGGACGTGGCCGGCACCAGCGGCGACCCGATCACGCGCGCGATGCTGAGTCTCAATGCAGGCCTGGCGCTGGGACGCTTCGGCGGATTGGCCGCGACGTACAATGCTGTCGAGGGGTCCGCAAACACCGGCCAGAGCGACCGAATTGCGACGCTGAGCTATTCGGCGCAGATCAACCGCCTCGCCTTCTTCGCCAACGGCTACCGTAGCTTCGGCCATTCTGGGGCATCCGGCGTTACCATTGGCCTATCGTTGGCGTTTGGCGGCGGCGCGTCGGGCGGCATCAACGCCCGCAGCGGCAACGGCCGCGAAGATATTCAAGCGCAGGTCTCCAAATCTGTCTCCGGCCCGGGTGACTTTGGCTATGAATTGGTCGCCTCGAATGCCGGCCGGGGCCACCAGTTCGGCGAAGTAACCTATCAGTCGCCGGTCGCGACCATAACCGCGGGCGGCGATCGGCTCGGGCAAGCGCTGTCCGGACGCCTGGGCGTCCGCGGTTCAGTGGCGAGCCTCGATGGCGGCCTGTTTGCCGCCACGGCCATCAACGACAGTTTTGCCGTTGTCGATACGGGCGGACTCGCCGGCGTCCGTGTGATGCACGAAAACCGGTTGGTCGGCCGGACCGACAAATCCGGCCGCCTGCTGGTTCCGGGACTGCGTTCCTTCGATCGCAACGGCCTGTCGATCGAACCGTCCGACGTTCCGATGGATGCCGACCTCGACGCTGCCGAACAGGTCGTCCGGCCGCCGGATCGCGCTGGCGTCGTCGTTCGATTTCCTATTGCCACCAGCCACGCGGCACTCCTGAGCCTGACAGACGAGTCCGGAGCGCCGTTGGAGCTTGGCTCAGTCGCCACAGTGCGCGGGGCAAACGAGGAATTTCCGGTCGGCTATGACGGTGCGGCCTATGTCGAACGGCTGGCGGGTCACAATCTTGTGGATGTGAGCCTGGCAAATGGCCGCCGCTGCACAGCAACCTTCGATTATGCGCCTGTCGCCGGAGCAGTGCCTGCAATCGGCCCCGTCATTTGCAGGTCCCTGCCATGAATTGGGGGCGGTCTATCATCGTTGCAGGTCTGGCTGCCTTGGCGCTCCCATCCAAGGCAGCCTGCACTGTCTCGACCACGGGCATAGCGTTCGGCGTGTACGACCCGGCGGCGGCCGCCGCCAAGGACGTCACGGGGACAATCACTTTGAGCTGCGATATCCTGTCCGGACTTGGCGGCTACCAGATTACGCTGAGCCAAGGCACGAGCGGCGGCTACGGCAGCCGTCGAATGCGCAGCAGTACTGGTCAGCTGGCCTATCAGCTCTACGTCGACTCGGCGCGAACGGCCATCTGGGGCAACGGATCGAGCAACACATCGTTCATTACATCGATTGTACCGCTGGCCTTGCTCGGCGGCACGGTCGACGTGCCCGTCTATGCCCGCATTCCCGCCAAGCAATCGGTCACGCAAGGGAGTTACACCGACACGATCATCGTGACCGTCAGCTATTGATGGCGTGGAGTCAGAACTCCAGCACGACCAGCGACTGGCCAGCCGTCTGAACCTGCGAGACCCGAACGGGGAGTTGCGCCGGCATCCCCGTCTTATCGGAAACGCACATCATTGCGGGTTGCAAAGGCCGGTCGGCCGGTGCCGATGTCGCGATGCCCGGAACAGTGCAGGCCGCCACGACTTCTGCGCCGACCCCGAAGCTGGCAGATGCGGTCGCAGCCATCGCCGGTCCCGGAAGCAGGGCGGCGAACAGCAGGGTCGCGCGAAGAGGGGCCGGTAGGAACATTTTGCCGACCGTAACGGACATTTCCCGCGCCGCACAGGCAGAATTTGCCGGTTTCGGGCGGAATATTGCGACAAATTAACGCGAATTGAAGAAGTTATGGTTAACGGAACTGGTTAATCAACTGTTGGGACCGGCACGGCGCCGGCCGTCCCGATCCCGGCCAGCGTCAGCCTATTGCCAACCGCATTGCTGGCCCTTGTTCTGTTCCTGCAGCCACACCATCAGCGGCTGGAAGTAGGCGAGCATCGCGGTGCCATCCATTTCGCGGCTGCCCGTAAAGGCCTCGAGCGCGTCGGGCCACGGCTTCGACGCGCCCATCTCAAGCATGGCATTGAAGCGCGCGCCGACCTCCTTGTTGCCGTAAACCGAGCAGCGGTGCAGCGGTCCTTTCCAGCCGGCCTGGTCGCAGGCCGCCTTGTAGAACTGGAACTGCAGCAGCCGGGCAAGGAAGTAACGCGTGTAGGGCGTGTTGCCGGGAATATGATATTTCGCACCCGGATCGAAGTCTGCTTCGGTGCGCGCGACCGGCGGCACAATCCCCTGATATTCGGTGCGCAGGTCGGTCCATGCCTTTTCGTAATTTTCAGGCGTGATCTGGCCCGAGAACACGCCCCAGCGCCATTTGTCGACCAGCAGCCCGAACGGCAGGAACGCGACCTTGTCCATCGCCTGGCGCAGCAGCAAGCCGGTGTCCTTGTCTGCCGTCGGCACCTTCGACTGCGGCAGCAGGCCGATCTTCACGAGATAATCCGGCGTGATGTTGAGCGCGACGGTATCGCCGATTGCCTCATGGAAACCATCGTTCGCGCCATTCATGTAGAGCAGCGGCTGCTTGTTGTAGGCGCGCTGGTAGAAGTTATGGCCCATCTCATGATGGATGGTCACGAAGTCGTCGGAATTGACCTTCGTGCACATCTTGACGCGCAGGTCCTCCTTGTTGTCGAGGTCCCAGGCTGAGGCGTGGCAGACCACCTCACGGTCGCGCGGCGCAACGATCTGCGAGCGCTCCCAGAAGGTCGACGGCAGCGGCGCAAAGCCGAGTGAGGTGTAAAAGCCCTCGCCGGTCTTCCACATCTTGACCGGGTCATAGCCCTTGGCCTTGAGCAACTCGCCGGTGTCATAGCCGATGTTTCCGGCCCCCTTCGGAGCCACCACGTCATAGATATTGCCCCATTCCTGCGCCCACATATTGCCGAGCAGGTCCGCGCGGATCGGACCGGTCTTCGCCTGCACCGCATCGCCATATTTCGCATTCAGCTTGGCGCGGGTGTAGCAGTGCAGCTGGTCGTAAAGCGGCTTCACCTGACCCCAAAGCTTGTCGGTCAGCTTGGCGAAATCGTCGGCGGGCATGTCATAGCCCGAGCGCCACATTGCGCCGGTATCGGCATAGCCGAGGTCCTTGGCGCCCTTGTTGGCGATTTCGACCATCCGGACATAGTCGGGGCGCATCGGCTTCGCGATCGCGTGCCACGACACCCACATTTCCTTGGTCAGCGCCGGATCGCGCGTCGTGCCCATCAGATTCTCGAGCTCATTGCCCGATTTGGCCTGCCCCTTGTAGGTGCCCTTGCCCTTGCCATAGGTCGACTGCAGTCGCGTCGCGATCGTGTTGAGCTCTTCGGCAGCGCCCGGCTGGTCGGGTGCTGCGAGTGTCAGCCCCTGCTTCAGGATCGACAGCTTGCGCGCCGTGTCGAACGACAGGCCCTGCACGCCATCGAAGCGCGCCGCGCCCTTGGCAAGTTTGACGCCGAGCAGCGTCGCTTCGGTGCCCGCCTTGGCCGCGAGGAAATCCGTATCGTCGGTGATGTAGGTCGCATTCACCCACGACGCCTTCTGGACGAAGTCGTTGAGCGCGGCGATCTGCTTCTCGGCGTCGGCGACAAAGGCGTCCGCATCTGCGGCCGTGGGCCGGGCGGGCGCAACAGGCGCAGCCGGGGCCGGCGCTTCGGCCATCTTGGTCTGCGCCGCGCAGGCCGCAATCGACAGGGCGAGCGCGAGGCTCGATACCAGCGATTTCATGAATGGGGCTCCCTCGGGTCGTGTTTCTTGATGGCGTCAGAAACGCCATCGGCGCGGGAGCGTCAAGCCGCGAGAAAGTCGGCAATCTCCCGGCCCAGTTCTGGGCGCGTCACGGCGCTCATGTGAGTACCCGGAATCTCCCGGTAACGCGCGTCGATCATCGCGGCGGCGAGATCCGGCGCCGAGCCATTGTCGCGATCGTCGGCTCCGCAGACGACGAGCGTCGGCGTCGCAATGCCCCGCACGTCCGCCTCTGCCGTCTGCACTTGCGCGCGAAGTACATGGGCAACGGCATCCGGATCGGTGCCCGTCGTTTTCATGAACTGCGCTGCCGTCCAGGCGTCACTGCCCTGCTTGGCGGTCGCGCGATTGGCGATCGCATCGAGAAAGAAATTGATGCGCCGGTCCGAGCCGACCAGCCCCGACAGCCCCATGCCCGACAGGATCGCGCGCCGCGGTCGCATCCCGCGGACCAGTAAGCGCATCGTTGTCCGCGCGCCCAGCGAATAGCCGCCCAGATCAAAATCGGTCAGCCCGAGATGTGCAACCAGCGCCTCAATGTCCTGCGCGAGCACATCCTTCGGATAGGCCGCCGGATCGTGCGGTGCGGCACTTTTCCCGTGTGCACGAAAGTCGGGCAGGATAACCCGAAAACCCGCCGCCGCCACGGCCTGCGCCGTGCCCCAGCGCAGCCAGTTCATCTCGGCATGGCTGAACAGCCCGTGCAGCAGCACGACCGGCCGACCCTCGCCCAATTCACACCAGGCGATTTCCTGCCCGTCAAACGAAGCGAAACGATGTTCAGTCGGGCTTGCCACCTGCCGCCTCCCACTTGGCGTTGAGCGCCGCATATTCGTCGCAACGCATTTCCGGCAGACCGGGCGCGGGATGTGCGAAGGCCTCGTTGCGGCTCTCGATCCCGAAGTGGCTCGTGCACGCAAACACGTCCGGCGTGTCGAACGACGCGATCGTCAGGTCCTGCTTAGGGCTGTCGAGATAGCGGAACGCAAGGCTTGTACCGCACATCGAGCAGAAGCCGCGCTCGGCAATGGCGGACGAGCGCCACCAGTCGCACTCGCGTTCCCATGCGACATCGGCCTGCGCGACCCCGGTGAAGGCGATGCTCACATTGCCAGTCGCGCGCTGGCACATCCGGCAGTGACAGAGATAGCCCTCGGGCTTCGCAAGCTCGACCGCATAGCGCACCCGGCCGCAAGCGCAGCCCCCGGTCATTCTTGGCATGGCGACCTTTTCCTGCGTCAAATGCGTTTGTGATGGCAGCAGGCGATCATTCGGACGCCGTCATCAGCGCAACGAACTCTGCTGGCGGCGCGGCTTCGGGCCAGCTAGGCACGCCGTCGGGCAGAGCGAACCAGCGCTGTCGATAATCCGTGAAGATATGCGCAACGCACTGAAGCTCTTCGGACCGGTCGAGCGTCCCGGCGCGCACGACGGCGATGCCGGGGCGGCGCGTGTTG
The DNA here is from genome assembly GCA_943370355.1 of Sphingomonas paucimobilis. Lineage (GTDB taxonomy): Bacteria > Pseudomonadota > Alphaproteobacteria > Sphingomonadales > Sphingomonadaceae > JADCGM01. Next base: position 37,700 of record CALRQP020000017.1, on the reverse strand, counting down.
CTGTTATAGATGCGCGCATGGCAGGTGCCGCACAGACGTTGTGTCGAGGTGCGGTCCTCCGTTGTGATTTCGTAGGTGATGACGGGTCCTGTAATGCTCAACCCGGCCTCGGCAACCAGGGCCTGGAGGCTGAACGCACTCCCCGACCAGCGCTGGCAGACGTGACAATGGCAGGCATAGACCTTGGGCAGCGATGGCGCATCGATGCGGTAGCGCACCGCGCCGCAGCGGCAACCGCCCTCGATCATCAGGCAGCCTTCTGGAGGTGCCGCCGCCCGAGCAGCTCCGCGATCTGCACGGCGTTGAGGGCTGCGCCTTTGCGAAGATTGTCGCTGACGCACCACAGCACCAAGCCGTTTTCCACGGTCGGGTCCTTGCGCACACGGCTGACGTAGGTGGCAAAGTCGCCGACGCATTCGACCGGAGTGATATAGCCGCCGTCCTCGCGCTTATCGACGAGCATGACGCCCGGTGCCTCGCGCAGGATGCGCTGCGCCTCGGCCACCGATAACGGCCGCTCGAACTCGATGTTGATCGCTTCTGAATGGCCGACGAACACCGGCACGCGGACGCAGGTCGCAGTCACCTCGATATCGGGATCGAGGATCTTGCGTGTTTCAAGCGCCATCTTCAGCTCTTCCTTGGTGTAGCCGTCATAGCCGGTGTCGGCGCCAACGAAGACATCGATGTGCGGAATCACATTGAAAGCGATCTGCTTGGTGAACTTCTTGATCGTCTTCTCGTCGTTGACGAACACAGCGCGGGTCTGTTCGAACAGTTCGTCCATGCCCTGCTTGCCGGCACCCGAAACCGACTGATAGGTCGAAACGACGACACGCTTGATCGTCGCCGCGTCGTGCAGCGGCTTCAGCGCCACAACCATCTGGGCGGTCGAGCAATTCGGGTTGGCGATAATGTTGCGGCGGCGATAGCCGTCAATGGCGTGTGGATTGACCTCGGGCACGATCAATGGGACGTCATGCTCCATGCGGAACAGCGACGAATTGTCGATGACCGTGCAGCCTGCGGCAGCCGCGCGCGGCGCATGCACTTTGGCCGGACCGGATCCGGCTGCGAACAGGGCAATGTCCCAGCCCGAGAAATCGAAATGCTCGATATTCTGGACCTTGAGTTCGCGGCCATCCTCGCCGAAATCGACGATGTCGCCCTGCGAGCGCGGCGAGGCGACCGCTGCGATATCGCTGAGCGGAAACTGCCGCTCGGCCAGAATGTTGAGCATCTCGCGCCCGACAGAGCCGGTCGCGCCAACCACAACGACACGGTACGCCATTGAAAATCTCCGTCCTGTTCCGTCGCGGCGGCTTATCGACGGCAAGCGCGCATGGCGCAAGTCCGATGCCATCCCGGGCCATCGTAACGGCCCATTAACGGGGATCATGGTAAAGGGACAACTTGAAGTTGTTCTGGGTTTGATATGAGCGTGGACGACCAGTCACGGCGCGCCTCAGCTGCGCTGCCTCGTGGCCTCCGGCTGTTTCTGATCGGACTGGCCTATTTCGCCAGTGCGCTCGGCAGCGTGCTGTTCACGCGCGAGACCGGCAATGTTTCGGCGCTGTGGATTGCCGATGCGCTGGCGATCACGGCGATCCTGCTGTCACACCGCGCCGACTGGCAAATCCTAGCGGGATTGTTCGTAGTCGGCAGCGTCTCCGCCAACCTGATCTTCGGCGACAGCCTGCCTGCCAGCATCGCCTTCACGCTCGCCAATGCGACCGGCATCACCGTTGCTGTGGCACTCGGCCGGCGCTGGAGCAATTTGCGCACGGTCTTCCTCCGGCCCGACCGGCTGACCCTGCTCATCATAGCAATCGGCGTCATGGCACCCCTTTGCGCTGCGACGGTCGGCGCTGCCGTCGGGACGATCTTCAATGGTCTCGATTACTGGCGCGTCTGGCGGACATGGGCCGTCGCCGATTCGGTCGGTTCGCTGGTCGTGTTGCCCTTTGCTGCAATCGCCACGCTGGTACGCCGCTATGGCACCGCAGGCCTGCTGGTGCGACGCAGCTGGCTTGAGACGGGCTTGCTGATGTTCGCGGTCGCGGGCGTCAGCGCGCTGGTGTTTTTACAGACGGTCGTCCCGCTCGGCTTCCTGATCATGCCCTTCGTCCTGCTCGCGACGATGCGGCTGGGGCCATTGGGCGCTGCGGGCGCGACACTGATCGTTGCAATTGTCGGCCTGGCGGGATCGACCTTCGACCTTGGCCCGCTCGGTATGATCGACGTCGCGCACGGTCGCCGCATTCAATATTTCCAATTCTTCGTCGCCACGGTGTTCGTATCGGCGCTTCCTGTCGGGGCCTTTCTCGCGCAGCGGGAACGGCTGGCCCAGCGCCTACGCGAGCGCGAGGCTGACTATCGTCATGTTATCGAGAGCATCGAGGACGTGGTCTACAAGACCGATGTCAAAGGCCGCTGGACCTTCCTCAATCCGGCCTGGACGAGGCTGACCGGGCACAAGGTCAGCGACACGCTCCACACTTCCTTCATGCACGCGATCCATCCCGATGATAGGCAACACGCGCTGGACTGCCTCGCGCCGCTTTACGCGCGCGAAATCCAGGACTGCCGGCAAGAGCTGCGCTACGTCCATGCGGATGGCAGCCTCCGCTGGGTCGAGGCGCTGAGCCAATTGGCGCTCGACGAAGGTGGCAACATCATCGGCACATTCGGAACGCTGCGTGATGTCACGGCGCGCAAATCGCTGGAAGCGCAGCTCACGGCGCATGCGACGACGGATGCGCTGACCGGACTTCTCAATCGCCGCGCCTTCATCGAAATGGTCGATGCGGAACTGGCGACGCGCGCCGACACGACGCTGGCGATGCTCGACATCGATCATTTCAAGGCCGTCAACGACGCGCATGGCCACCCGGCGGGCGACGCCGTCCTGCGCGCCTTTGCGCGGATCTGCCGGGAGGCAGTCGGCCCCGACGCAGTGATCGGGCGCATCGGCGGCGAGGAATTTGCCGTCCTGCTCGCCGGTCTGGCTCTGCCTGACGCGCAGCCGGTCCTCGAGCGCCTGCGCGCGGCGATCCAGGCGGCCAATATCGATATCGAGGGCGCGAGCATCGCGATCACCGCGAGCATCGGCGCGACCGAGGTCGCCGCCGGCCCAACAGCCAGCGATCTCCTGAAACGCGCCGACCGCGCGCTCTATGAAGCGAAGAATGCCGGGCGGAACCGGCTCCGGCTGGCGGCTTAGCTAGCGCGCAGTCCGGCGGGCCGCACAGTCCCGAGCGACACCTGGATTTTGAGCAGGTCCTCGACGCTCATCCCGTCCATTGCCACGACATTCTCCGGCGGCATCAGCACCAGCGTCCCCGACATCGCCATCGGCGCGCTCGGCAGATAGACGAGCAGGCGCGGCTCGCCCGCGACGTCATAAGTATCGGGCGTCACCAGCAAACCGAGCGCATCATTGCCGCGCCCGATAAAGCGCGCCGCGACGACGCGCATGCCCTTCAGCTCGCCCTCGGATTGCGGCCCGAGCAACCGCACGAACTGGGCGATCGGCCGATAGACCGAGCGCAGCAGCGGCACCCGGTCGACGAAATTGTCGAACCCCGCTTCAAGTCGCTGGCGAAACCGCGTCTGCACGACGAGGCCGAGCAATCCGATGCCGACGAGCATGATCGCCAGCCCGGCCCAGAAAGCCAGCGCCTCGCCGGCTCCGAACAGCGCCGTGCCCCCCGACGCCAGCGCACGGCCGATGAAGCTGTCGGGCCCGAACGCCCCCTGCAGATAGCCCACCAGCCATTCGATCGCGACGACGGTCAGGATGAATGGCAGCAGGAAAATCAGGCCGGTGACGAACGCCGCCAGCGCATTTTCGGCGAGCGAGCGCAGCGGCCGGGGCCGGTTCATCCCGCCAGCCGGGCGATGATGGCGTCGCCCATCTCCACGGTCGTCGCGCTGCCGCCCAAATCGCCGGTGCGCAGTCCATCGTCGAGCGCGCCCGACACGGCATCTTCAACACGATCCGCCAGATCGGCACGGCCAAGCGAATGGCGCAGCGCCATGGCGAGGCTCAGGATCGAAGCGCAGGGATTGGCGACCCCACGCCCGGCGATGTCCGGTGCCGAGCCATGAATCGGCTCATACAGCCCTGGCCGTCCCGCCTCGCCTAGCGCCGCCGACGGCAGCATGCCGAGCGAGCCCGTCAGCATCCCCGCTTCGTCGCTCAAAATGTCGCCGAACAGATTATCGGTGACGATCACATCGAACTGCTTGGGGTATTTTACGAGCTGCATCGCCGTATTGTCGGCGAGCATGTGGCTGAGTTCGACGTCGGCATATTCGGCGTCATGCAGCGCCTGCACCTCCTCGCGCCACAGCAGCCCCGATTCCATGACGTTCGACTTCTCCGCCGAACACACCCGGTTCGATCGCCCGCGCGCCAGTTCAAACGCCACACGCGCGACGCGGCGGATTTCGCTGGAGGTATAGACCTGCGTGTTGACGCCGCGCCGATTGCCATCGCCGAGGTCTTCGATGCCGCGCGGCTCGCCGAAATAGACACCGCCGGTAAGTTCGCGAACGAAGAGTATGTCGAGCCCTTCGACAAATTCGCGCTTCAGACTCGATGCATCGGCGAGCGCCGGAAAACAGATCGCCGGCCGCAGATTGGCGAACACGCCCATCCCGGCGCGCAGTGACAACAGCCCGGCTTCGGGCCGCTTGTCGTAACTCTGCTTCGCCCATTGCGGCCCGCCGACCGCGCCCATCAGCACCGCATCGACGGACTTCGCCCGCGCCAGTGTCGCGTCTTCCAGCGGACTGCCGGTCGCGTCGATCGCCGCGCCGCCGAACAGCGCTTCCTCCATGACCACATCGAGCGCGGCATGGGCATTGAGCCAATCCACCACTCGCCGCGACTGCGCGGTGACTTCAGGGCCGATCCCGTCGCCGGGCAGAAGGAGCAGGGTCTTGGTCATGCGCCCCACTTAGACCACCTGTCCCGCAGGCGAAAGCCTCGAACCCGGCGATTTTCCGCTGCTATCGGTAGGTCTGTTCATCCCACCAGGGGAAGAAGTCGGGCATGTCCGACGAGACCTTGTTCGGATAGGCGGCAGGCCGTTTTTCGAGGAAGGACATCACGCCTTCCTTGGCGTCGGCGGTGCGGCCGCGGGCGTAGATCGCGCGGCTGTCGACGCGGTGCGCGGCCATCGGGTGATCGGCCCCGGCCATGCGCCAGATCATCTGCCGGGTCAGTGCGACCGAGACGGGTGCTGTGTTGTCGGCGATCTCGCGTGCCAAGGCATAGGCTGCCGGCAGCAGGTCGTCCGGCACGTGGACCGAGCGCACAAGCCCGCCCGCATGCGCTTCTTCGGCACCGAAGATGCGGCCGGTGTAGCACCATTCGAGCGCCTGGCTGACGCCGACGAGCTTCGGCAGGAACCAGCTCGACGCGGCCTCGGGCACGATGCCGCGCCGCGCGAACACGAAGCCGAAGCGTGCAGCGTCGCTCGCAAGCCGCATGTCCATCGCGAGCTGCATGGTCACGCCGATGCCGACCGCCGGGCCGTTCACCGCCGCAATGACAGGTTTCAGGCTTTCGAAGATGCGCAGCGTTACCCGGCCGCCGCTGTCGCGGACATTGGGGTGGCTATAGTCGATGCTGCCGTCGTCGCGGATCGGCGAGCCGCCCGCCGCCTTGTCGGGCCGGTCGCTGCGGTTGTCATAGTCGAAGGTCGCCGCACCGCCGGAAAGGTCCGCACCGGCACAGAAGGCACGGCCCGCCCCCGTCACCACGACGGCGCGGACGCTGTCGTCGGCATCGGACTGATCGAAGGCGGCGATGAGCTCGAGCGCCATCTCCCCGGTGAAGGCATTAAGCTTCTCGGGCCGGTTGAGGGTGATCGTCAGGATGCCGTTGGCGACATCGTAGAGGATGGTGTTGAACGCCATGCCTACAGCCTCTCGATGATCGTGACGTTGGCGAGCCCGCCGCCCTCGCACATCGTTTGCAATCCGTAGCGCTTGCCGCGCGCACCGAGCGCGTTGATCAGTGTCGTCATCAGCTTGGTACCCGACGCGCCGAGCGGATGGCCGAGCGCAATCGCTCCGCCATTGACATTCAGCTTCGCCGGATCGGCACCCAGCTCCTTGAGCCACGCCATCGGCACACTCGCGAAGGCTTCGTTGACTTCGTAAAGGTCGATGTCGTCGATCGACATGCCGGCCTTGGCGAGCGCGCGGCGCGTCGCGTTGATCGGTGCCTCCAGCATGATCACCGGGTCCTCGCCGAACACGCTGGCATGATGGACCCGGGCGAGCGGGGTCAGGCCATAGGTCTTCAGTGCCTGCGCGCTGACCACCATGACGCCCGACGCGCCATCGCAGATCTGCGAGGAGGTCGCAGCGGTCAGCCGCCCGCCCTCGCTGATCAGCTTGACGCCGCGAATGCCTTCGAGCGTCGCATCGAAACGGATGCCTTCATCGACGGTGTGCATCTCGGCGACACCTTCATGCGTCGTCACCGCGACGGGCACGATCTCGTTCGCGAACGCGCCCGCCTTCGTCGCGGCAGCGGCGCGGCGCTGGCTCTCGAAGCCATAGGCGTCGAGATCGTCCTTCGACAGTCCGTGCTTGGCCGCGATCTTCTCGGCCCCCGCGAACTGGCTGAACGTCACGCCGGGGTAGCGCGACTGCTGCGCCGGGCTCATCGGCTTGCCCATGCCAGCGTCGTAGGGGAGCCGCACCGGCATGCCCATCGGCACGCGTGTCATGCTCTCGACACCGGCGGCGATCACGACGTCCTGCATGCCCGACATGATCGCCTGCGCCGCGAACTGCAGCGCCTGCTGCGAGGACCCGCACTGGCGGTCGACCGATGTCGCCGGCACGCTTTCGGGCAGCTTCGAGGCGAGCACCGCGCCGCGCGCGACATTGTTGGCCTGCTCGCCGGCCTGGCCGACACAGCCCATGATCACATCGTCGATCGCCACGGGGTCGATGCCGGTGCGTTCGACGAGCGAGTCGAGCACGGTGGCGGCGAGGTCTGCCGGGTGCCAGTCGCGCAACCGCCCGCCCCGGCGGCCTCCGGCAGTACGTGCAGCTGCGACGATAAAGGCTTCGGCCATGAGCATCCCCTCAAATGTCGTGTCACCCCCTCCCGGTCGGCTGGAGCCGACTCGCCTCCCCCCCCTCAAGGGGGAGGAGGAGCGATATTTCCCTCCCCCTTGAGGGGGGAGGCGACTCAGCGAAGCTGAGCGGGTGGGGGTGAAAATCCCCGCCGCTTATGGCGTTTTCACCGCCCGCACCGGCACCCGTATATTGCACAGGTCGATGGCACCCGCGTCGGTCACGAAGAAGCCGTCGCGACTGCGGTGCGAGCGAACGTCGACATAGGCTTTCCATGCCGTCGTATCGGTGCGCAGCAGCTCGATATGCGTGCGCTCGGCCTCGGGCACATCGGCGGCGACACGGACCGACCTGATCGGCACGCGCTCCGACTCCTTCTCGTAGAAGCCGAGCGGCCCGGTGCCGCGCGCCAGGGCGGTCAGGCTCTCCATGCCTTGGATGACGCGGCCGACAACAGTGATGTTGCGGTCGAGATGGCGCGGGGCCTGACCGGTCACCGCGTAAAGCTCCGCGCCCGAGCCGCTGTCGATCCCCTCGCCGCGCCCAACGCCGACCGCTGCATAGCAATGTGTGAGCCAAGCCTGCCCGCCGCCTTCGGCGACCGGGAAGCCGCCGACAAAGCCGACCTTGGTCGCATAGGCGTCGCGGGCCGGCAGCCGGGCAAAATTCAGCCCCTTGGCGGGCCGCGTGATCTCGCCCTTCAGCGCCGACTTGGCCGATCCCATCGGCTTCTTCTCGGTCGCGTCGCCCCACTGCGTGACGTAATTTTCCTGCACCCGGTTGATCGAAATGCCGTCGAACCAATGTTCGCGCGCCAGCGTGCGGATATTGGCGGCATGATTGGGCGCGAAATCCGGGGCAAGCTCGATGACGACGCGCCCGGTCGGCGTCTCCATGTAGAGCGTGTTCTCAGGGTCGAGCTGCCGCCAGTCGCTGGCTTGCGTGGCGTCGAGAACGCCCTGCGTTCCGAGTGGCTTGGGCGCGGCCGCCGCGAGCAGCAGCAGCGAAAGGGGCAGGAGCTGTTTCATGCGCGCAGTGTCGCGCTCTGCCTGCCGCGCGTCAAACCTTGAAGTCGACGATCACACAGGTCCCGCTGCCACCCTCCATCGCCACCGTCCCGCCCACCGTGCGCGCCAGCGCGCGCATCAGGCGCATGCCGCGCGAGCCTTTGCCGGGTTCGGCTGGATTGGGCGCGGGCGGCGCGCCGACGCCATCGTCGGCGACAGTCAGCCGCCAGCCCGCGCCGGCCCGCGCCAGTGTCACGCCGATCTGGCCGTCGCGCCCGTCCGGGAACGCATGTTTGATTGCGTTGATGACCGCCTCGCCGGCAATCAGCGCAAGGCTGATCGCGCGTCCCGAGTCGAGCGTCAGCGGCGCGCAGTCGGCGAAAATGTGCAGCCCGCGATGGTCGTTCGCTGCCTGCAGTGTCGCGCACAGTTCGCCGAGATAGGCGGCGACATCGACGGTCTGCGCGTCGGTTGCATGGCGGTAGAGCATCTCATGCACCCGCGCGAGCTGCCCCAGCCGCCGGATCGCATCGCCGAGCGCATCCGACACGCGCGCATCGTCATGGCCGCGCGCCTGCATGTCGAGCATGGCAATCGCGAGCTGCAGATTGTTCTTGGCGCGGTGGTTGACCTCATCGAGCAGCGCGGCGCGCTGGGCGAGCAGCGCCTCCTGCTGCCCGACCACGGCGCGCAACTCCGCGACATGCCGCTCCAGCGTCCGGATCCGTTCCGATTCGAGCAAAGCCGACTCCGCCATACGCCACACACCTGCCGTTCGTTGCGGCGGCGGGTATATGTTCAGCTTCCTGAATGGCCCACAACGGTGAACGCTTTGGTAAGGAATGGGGTTAAGGCGAACGTGCTGCCGGAATGTCTTGTTGTGGGTGGATAACGGTCTGGCAGCTATCGCAATCGTAGTAACGGCCTAGAGTGACCCGCAAGCGGTGGGTCTAGCAAGTCAGGTAAAAGCAGTCGGAAGCAGTCGGGAGGGATGGCTGGCCGTTCCGGAGTTGCCGTTGACACTGTGACTTGCGGTCAGGCCGTTGCGCTGCGCCACCGCACCGCGACCCCGAGTATCGCAGCGCGCAGCCAGCCGATACGCGGAACTCGATGCCTTCTCTACGCGGCCGCATCGGCGGGTGCCTTGCGTGTGGTGAGCATCGCCGGGTCGATCAGATCGTCGAGGAACAGCGCGATCAATGCTGATTGGCTACCGACCCCCGCCTTGGCATAGACCCGCGTCAGCTGTGCGCGCACCGTGCCCGGCGCGGCACCGCGCAAATTCGCAATCTCGGTAACGTCAGCGCCCTTGATCGCGAACAGCGCGACATCGGCTTCGGCGGCGGTAAGGTGCCATTCGGTGAAGTTGCGCTCGATCAACTCGGCGACCGCCTGTCGCGACAGGGCAACCGCCAGATCGTCCTGCCGCGCCTGATCGATTAACCTGCGCACTTGCAGCGCGCCGACGCCAACCGCGACGATCAGCGCGACTGCGGCCGCGCCTTCCGCGAACAAATGGCCTGACATCCCTTCAGCCACCACATCGCCAGCGAAGTCGGCAAGGAACACCATCGCGGCAAGCGCCTGCAAGGCCACCACGATTGTCATCACGGTGGCCTTGCGGTGCAGTCGAGCTTGGCGCGCGCGGACCATGCGGCAAGCTACTCCCGACCGGGCAGCATCGCCAGCGCGAGGTTGCGCCGCTGCCGTCGGCTTTCGAACACGACGCCTGCGACATGCAACAGGATGAGTGCATAGAGCAGGTTGACGGCGGCTTCATGAAACTCGCCAACCGGGCTCTCCGCGCCTTCGCCACCCTCGCTTGCTTCGAAGGTCTCGTCGGCCTCGTCGCTTGCTTTCGTGGACGCGGCGGCGACGGCATAGATTGCGGGTGCCGATGGGGACATTGTAGGCAGCCCCGCCATGGCGATGCCGGTCGCGATGATCACCGCGAGCGTCGCCCAGATCGCATAGACCATCAATGCACCGAGTGGGTTGTGCGAGCGATGCGGGGTCGTTTTGCCTGCCACGATTTCTCGAATATGCGCCAGCGCCCGCCGAGGGCTGGGCGGGAAGGCCTTGAACCGCGCTTCAGCCGGCCCGATCAGCCCCCAGAGCAGGCGCAAGCCTAGGATCGCGGCAAGGCCATAGCCAACCCAAATATGGCCCGCCGACCCTTCGCCAAGGAACACAGCATTGGCGAGCACCGCCAAGGCCATCGACCAATGGGTCAATTTGACGAGCGGGTCCCAGCGACGGTGGATTGCATCCTCAATCATTGTCCCGATCCTCCGCCATATTTTCGCGGTCGGCGCGTCGTTCTTCCGCCTCGCGCGCTTCATGGTGCCGGTCCTTATCACGACGGGATTCCTCTTGTCGGTGCGCCGCCCGCATGGCCGGCTTTGTGATAATTGGTGCGCTCGCCTTGACCGGCGCCGGCTGAGCTGGCGGTGCCGCAAGCGCGGGTGTGGCGATGACGGCAACGCCGAGCATTGCAGAAGTGAAGATAGTCGTGGTGCGCATGGCAGGTCTCCTGTGTTGAGGAGTTCAAACTGGCCTCACTGGCCTAAGCGCACCATTGCACCTGTGCTTACAGCCGGTGGTATAAGCCGTTGCTTAGGCGGCGCGGGCCGCGCGGGCGATAGATGCATCAGGGGTGGCTGGCGGCCGCTGTTCGCGCGCAGCAAGTAAGCGGCAGGTAGGCTCTGAGGCTCGCCATACCCGGAATTCCGTCTGTTTTTGGTAGTCAAACTCGGAGCCGCGAATGACCAACAATTGGCGCGTTACTGCCAAAATGCCCACCGCTTGGAGAGTCCGCTTTCAGGAAGCGACAGTTCGTCGATGAACGGCTGGAATGGAGTCGTAAGCCGACCGGCAGCTTTTCACGCCCGCCCCAACCACCCTTCCAAAATCCCATTCACCTCATCGGGCACATCCTGCTGCACCCAGTGGCTCGCATCCGGCAGCCGCCGCACCGTCAGGTCGCGCACGAACCTATCCGTCCCGTCCAGCGTCGCGATGTCGAGCGCCACGTCCTGTTCGCCCCAGATCAGCAGCGTGGGCGTTTCGATGACGGGGTAATCCGCCTTCACCACGCCGCCCCGGAACGCGGCGCGGTACCAGTTGAGCATCGCCGTCATCGCGCCGGGGCGCTGCGCCGATTTGGCGTAGACCTCGAGGTCGGCGCGCGGGAAACGGGCCTTGTTGACCGCGCTGCCCTTGAAGGCGCGGCGGATCGCGGCGGCATCGTCGCGGGTCAGCAGCCACTCGGGCAGGCGCGGGATCTGGAAGAAGAAGATGTACCAGCTCTTGCTGAGCTGCTTCCACGTCTTGAGCTCGCGCGCCATGCAGGCGGGGTGCGGGACGTTGAGGATGACGAGCTTCGCCAGCGGCCGCGCCTGCCGGATCGCGAAGAACCAGGCGACGGCGGCGCCCCAGTCATGGCCGATCAGCGTGACCTCGCTCGCACCGCTCTCATCGATCAGCGCAGCGGCGTCGGCGACGAGATTGTCCACTGAATAGGCGGCGACGCCCTCGGGCCGGCTCGATGCGCCATAGCCGCGCTGGTTGGGCGCCCAGACCCGGTAACCCATCGCCGCAAGCAGCGGCATCTGGTGCCGCCACGAGAAATTGAGCTCGGGCCAACCGTGCAGGAGCAGTGCGAGCCGGTCGCCGCTGCCTGCTTCTGCCACCTCGAAGCGCAGGCCATTCGCTTCGACCCAGCGGTTGGTGATGCCCGATGCGGGATCGGGGTCCCAGCTCCATTCGCTCATGCCCTGACCTCTATTGTGGGCTCGCATCCCACGGGAAAATTGACCGAGCGCGCGATGAAGCACAGCCGGTGCGCTTCGTGGTGCAACTCCCGCGCCTTGTCGGGATCGCCTGCGGATATGGTGACGCGCGGGTGCAGCGTCACAGAGGTGAACTCGCCGCCGCCATCCGCCTGCTCGGCCATCTCCCCTTCCGCGTCGTCAGTGTAACCGGTCACGACGATGCCGTGCGTGCTGCACAGATGCAGATACCAGAGCTGGTGACAGGCACTCAGCGAGGCGACGAGCAATTCCTCGGGATTCCACCGCGCAGCGTCGCCGCGGAAATTGGGGTCGGATGATCCGGCGATGTCGGGCTTACCGGGCGCGCTCAGCACATGGTCGCGGGCGTAGGCGCGGTAGTTACTCGTCCCGGTCCCAAGATTGCCGGTCCAGTCGAGGCGGAGGGCGTAGCGGTGGGTGTGGGCTGACATGGCAACACCCTAGCACCCCCTCTACCTTGAGGGGAGTGTCAGGTTGGACTGCCCCCGGCAGTCCAAGAAACGGCTGGGAGCCGTTTCGACCTGACACCGGCGAGTGCGCGGCAGCGCACCGGGGTGAGGGTGGAAGCGGTGGCCTCTCGTCGTCGTACTGGCTTCCACCCTCACCCGCTCAGCGCCCTGACGGCGCTGAGTCGCCTCTCCCCTCAAGGGAGAGGGGGAAGAGCGCTGCCATGTGCGGCGGCACGGGCGCTACAACCTCCACCGGCTCCGCCCCTTCGCGGTACGGAATACTCACCGCCCGCGCGTGCAGCTGCATCGGGCCGACGCCGTCGCCATAGACGGGATCGCCGAGGATCGGCCCGCCAAGCGTCGCGGCATGGACCCGGACCTGATGCGTCCGCCCCGTCTCCGGCCTGAACTCGACCAATGCCCGGCCGCCCTGCCGTTCCAGCACGCGCCAGCGGGTGCGGGCGGGCTTGCCTTTGGCATGCACGATGATCCGCCAGCCGTCGGCCTTCGTCGACACCTTGTGAAGTGGCGCATCGACGACGCCCTCGTCGCCAACCGGCTCGGGCGCGACGACGGCCCAATAGGTCTTGCCAACCTGCCCCGCCTCGAACAGCGCGCTCAGCCGCTTCACCGCCTTCGGGTGCCGCCCCAGCACAAGGCAGCCCGATGTATCGCGGTCGATGCGGTGCGCAGGCTGCGGCAGCCGCTGGAAACCGAGGCGCAGGCTGTCGAGATGATATTCGACGCTGTGCGCGGTGCGCGGCCCCGGATGCACCGCAAGGCCCGCCGGCTTGTCGATGACCAGCAGGTGCGCATCGGCATGAAGGACACGGTCGCGAAGCATCGCCGCCTGCTAGCAGCAAAGCCCAAGCCCTGCTTGCCATTTCGCTGCTTCATCGCCATATGAGCCCAGCCGATGCCGCCCCTTGCCGGGTGCGCTCGCGCCGTGCCTTCGACTTTCGCGCCTCGCTCAACCGCCCGGCCGCAGCTATTCGATACCGCGGCAAATGGATGAACGGACGAAGGACGACTGAATGGCGAAAGAGGAAGCACTCAGGTTTGACGGCGTGATCGCGGAGATCCTGCCGGACGGCCGCTTCCGCGTACGCCTCGAAAACGATCATGAGATCATCGCCTATACGGCCGGCAAGATGCGCAAGAACCGCATCCGTTCGATCGTCGGCGACCGGGTCCAGGTCGAGATGACGCCCTACGACCTCGACAAGGGGCGCATCGTATTCCGCGAGAAGATCGGCGGCCTCGCGCCGATGAACGCACGGCGCGGCAACTTCCGCCGCTAGAGATTGAACCGCGACCGGGGGGTCGAACCGCAACAAGGAGCGCCCGCCATGAGCGATGTCACCGAATTCCGCACCGTCACCTTCCGCCAGCAGAATTATGGCACCGGCTGCGTGACCCGCGAGGAAGTGCAGGCACCCGTCGTCGCGCGTCACCGCGATCATGACGTCGTGCAGCTGCCCGACGGCTCGATGATGCCGGTGCGCAAGAGCGCGTAACGTTCGATTTTCTTGACTCATTGGGTGCTGGCCGGTAACGCCCGCGCTTTCCCGAATTCATCGTTTCTGCGGAGCATGCCATGGCGCGCGTCACTGTCGAGGATTGCGTCGACAAGATTCCCAACCGCTTCGACCTCGTGCTGCTCGCCGGGCAGCGCGCGCGCCAGATTTCGGGCGGCGCCGAGCTGTTCATCGACCGCGACCGCGATAAAAACCCGGTCGTGGCTCTGCGCGAGATCGCCGAAGAACATGTGAAGCCGGCTGACCTGCAGGAAAATATGGTCACCTCGATGCAGCGCGTCGTCGTCGCCGACGAAGATGCGCCCGACGAGATCGGCTCGCTGGCCCAGTCCGCCGAAGCCCTCCGCCTCACCGCCGCCCAGCCGCCGCGGAATACCAACCTGGGTGCGGATTACGAGTAGGCCACCCGGCCGCTCCAAGTCATTCCTGTCATCCCGGCCTTGAGACGGGACCCAGTGCTGCTCGGGTTAGAGCAGCGCGAGCTTTGCTCGCAGGATTTTGTTTCGCTGGGTCCCGGGTCAAGCCCGGGATGACAGTAGGGGCTTGCGGCGCGCCTTACCGCTCCAGCTCAACAAGCTCATACCAAGTCTGCATATACCCCCCGACACCGCCGCAGACGAACAGATGGTCGTCGTCGGCGGTGACCCACATGTCGTAGGTCGGGTGTTCCTTGCCGCCCATGCCGGTGGGCGAATTGTCGATGAAGCGGAAGTGGTGGCAGTCGAAGGTGCCGGCGGGCACCGTCGCTTGCTCCGGGCCGACATATTCGAGGTCGATGCTGACTTCCGAGATCATCGGCGGCGTTGCGCCGCGGTGGTCGGGTGAGGGCAGGAAGCAGCGGAGCGTGCGCCGGTGCGGACCCTTCGACACATCCATGCAGCGCGTCATATAGCCGTCGCCGACGATCGGATGCGTGCCGAAGCCGTCATAATGTCCGCCCGTCTCAACGCGCTGCGACAGCCGGCCGATCGACGGGCCGTAACTTTCGCACTCGATCCAGCCATCGCCCATCAGGAACAGGCCGACACCCATGAAGCGGTCGCCGACAGTCAACCGCACCTGCAGGTCCATCGGCCGGAAATTCTCGTCGATCGAATAGACGATGTCGCGCATCACGGTCGGCGCGGGTTCCTCGATCTCGCACTGCGCGCGAAAGCTGACCTTGCCGTCGCCATGATGCGTGAACGCGAACCATTCGCGGCCGCGCTCCTTGTCGAGCATTTCGGGCTTCTTGGAGGTGTAACGGACTTTGCCGCGAACCGTGCGGTGCGCCATCGCTGTCATAGGTTTTTCGCCATATTTGCCATGAGATCGAACAGAGCATCGGGCGCCTGACGCCGCATGTCGAGCAGCATCATCTCCGGCGCACCGGCCTTGCCCACCGGAATTTCGCGCTGGCCCGCCTCGATGCCCGCAAAAATCTGCTGCGCGGCTTCCTCGGTCGAAATGCCCGCATCGACCGGATCGGCGGCATCTGCGCCATTTTGCTGACCGTCGCCCTTCAGCGCGTGGACGGCTATCTCCGTTCGGACGAACCCGGGAGTCACCACCGTGACGTTAATGCCATATTTGGCCACCTCGGCGCGCAGGGCGTCCGAATAGCCGACCAGCGCATGTTTGGCGGCGCAATAGCCGGTGCGCAGCGGCGAGCCGACTTTGCCCGCGACCGAGCTGATCGCAACGATATGCCCCGACTTGCGCGCCACCATCTGCGGCAACACCAGCTGGGTCAGCCGCAGCGGTGCGAAGAAGTCGACCTCCATGATGCGGCGGTAGACCTCGAAGTCGGTGTTAATGCCGAGGCTGCGCTGCGAGATGCCGGCATTGTTGACGAGGACGTCGACCTCACCCGCCTCGGCGACGATGCCCGGCAGCGCGTCGAGATCGGTCGCCTCGAAGGGCAGCACAACCGACCCCGGGCAGCGCGCCGCGACGGCCTCCAGTGCGTCCCGGCGGCGGCCGGACATGATCACTTTCGCCCCCTTAGCCGCCCAGCCGAGCGCCAGCGCCTCGCCGATGCCGCTCGACGCGCCAGTGATCCAAATCGTCCTGCCCGCAAAATCCAAATCCATTCTCCCCAATCAATCCGCTGCGGCCATCTGCGCACCCATGCCGGCCATCATGTCGAAAACCTGGTCAGGGTTGCTGCGCTTCATATCGAGCAGTGCCATTTCAGGACCGCGGCCAACGGGAATTTCGCGCAGGCCGGCCTCGAAGCCGGCGATGATGATCGCGGCAGACTCTTCCGCTGTGATCCCGCGGTCGGGCGGAGCGCTGTTGATCGGAGCACCCGCGCCGTCCAGCGCTCGCGTCGAAATGGCCGTTCGCACGAACCCCGGCACGATCGTCGTTACGGCAATTCCCTCATGGCTTACTTCGCTGCGCAGCGAATCGAAGAAGCCCATGACCGCATGCTTGGCGGCGCAATAGCCGCTGGCGCTGGGGTTACCGAATTTGCCCGAAAGACTGGCGACGGCCGCGATATGGCCATCGCCACGCGCCCGCATCGCTGGCAGAACCAGTTGCGTCAGCCGTACCGGCGCGAAGAAATTCACCTCCATGAGCGCACGGTAGACGGTCATATCGGTCGCGGCGACAAAGCTGCGCTGCGCAATGCCGGCATTGTTGACGAGCAGGTCGATCGGCCCGCCCGATTCCGCGCGCGCCACGATCTCCGGCAGCGAGTCGAGATCGGTGGCATCAAAGGCGAGCACACGCGATCCGGGGCAGTCGGCGGCAACTTCGGCAAGCGCCGCTTCGTTGCGCCCCGACAGAATCAGCTTTGCGCCGCCTGCACCAAGCGCAAGCGCGAGGCCACGACCGATTCCCGACGATGCCCCGGTTATCCAGACTGTCTTCCCGGCAAATGCCATCGCACCGTCTCCATCGACCGAATGTTACCAGCGAAACCCCGTTCGCAAGGGGATCGGCGCGCTTACAGATAGCTCCAGACACCGACGACGGGCGCGCCAAGCTTGGGATGCGCCCAGGTCGCCGCGAGGAAAATCACCAGGCCGCCGATTGTCGCCTTCCAGCCCGGCAGCGCGAAGCCGCGCCCGAACGGCACGAAGGAGGTCCGCGCCTCATAGGCGGTCCAGCCAGCGCCGAGCTGCTGTCCTTTCTTCCGGTCCTGCATCCTCGCCCCGAACAGCGCGAGGAAGCCGAGCCCCGCTGCGAGCAGCACGGCGCGCGAATTGCCTGACACGGCAAGGTGAACGGCGGCCCAGAGCGCGAACGACCACATCATCGGATGCCGGGTGATGCGCATGACGCCCTGCGGTGCCGGTCCCCCCGCCAGCAGGCCCGCCTGCATCGGCAGCGCTGGATTGGGCGACAGAAGCGACCCGGCAAACAGGATCGCGGCAACCAGCATGACAAGGCTCGCGACTGCCCAAACCCACGGCGGCGCGGCCCAAAGGAAATCCGCCGGCGCGGCGCGGAAGGCCAGCACGACCCAGACGAAGGTCGCCAGCGCGACGAGCGAGTAGACGCCCTGGAAGGCCGCCTCACCGATCTTTCCGGCAATCGGCTTGCGCAGAGGATGGGAAAGCAACTCGTGACTGCCGATGAACGCGACCAACGCCAGCGCGAGCTGCTCCATATGTTCTACCTCTTATACTGGTAAGGCATGCCGTCCTGTTTCAGCTGCAGATAGCGGTCGCGCAACTGTGTTTGCCGGGAGGTCATCGGCACCGACTTGCCATCGATAAACACCGCAAGCGGCGCGCTCGACAGTTCCAGCGGGTCGCCATCCCACAGCACGACATCGGCGCGCTTGCCGGCCTCAAGCGTGCCGAGATCGGTCATCCCGAAGATTTTGGCGGGCGCGCTGGTGATCGTTGCGAGCGCCTGCGCATGCGTCAGCCCGACCGCACCCGGAATGCGCGCCATCGCAACGAGATTGCCGGCATGCTGGGGCAGCAGGCGGACCTGCCGCGCATCATTGTCGTCGATCATGCCGAGCGCGACGGTAACGCCTGCCGCGACCATGCGGCCGACATTAGATTCGGTCGCCGCCAGCATCTCGAACCGGCTCGGCAGGTCCTGTGTCGCGGTCGCAATGACCGGAACGCGCGCCGCCGCCAGCTTGTCCGCAACGAGCCAGCCCTCGGCGCCGCCGACGATGATGAGCTTCAGCGCCGGGAACTCGCGGCGCAATTCGAGCAGCGCAACGATGTCGCTCGCGCGCTCGACATGCACGACGGCAGGCTCGCGGCCTTGCACGACGGGAACAAGCGCCGCCGCATCCAACCGGGTCAGGATCGCGTCGCGGTCCTTGCCGCCCTCATAGCCCTTGGGGTTACGCGCGTAATCTTCGGCCTCGTGCAGGCCGTTGCGCAGGTTGAGCAGCGCCGCGCCGCGAGACCCGCCCGCCAGCTCCTTGCCGCGCTCGCCCATCTCGATGAACTGGAAGGCGCGCGGACGCATGACAGTGTCGTCACCGCCGCCGAGACCGACGATAGCCCCCTGCCCGGCGAAAATGTCACGCGAGGCCGACGGCGCAACCACCGCGCGGGTCAGACCCTCGATCCGGTTGATCGGGATGTTGACCGAACGCGGATTGACCGACGATGCGACGTCGAGCGCAGCCGAGAAGGGCGACTTGTCCGCGGAGGTGTCGTCGGTCTCGTCGACGGCGTCCACTTCCACGATCGCAAGGCGGGAAAAACCGGCGATGAAGCCCGGCGTCACCCATTTGCCGCCCGCATCGACGATGGTGGCGCCCGCAGGCACCGCCACATTGCGGCCGACAGCGGCGATACGGCCATCACGGATCAGGACCGTGCCGCCGTCGATCGGCTCCGGCGCCGCGATGGTCGCGACCTTGGCGTTGGTGATCGCATAGGTTTGCGCAGCGAGCGGCGCAGCAGCGACGAGCGCCGCCGCCGCGAGCAACAGGGTGCGGATCGACTTCACTTCACATCTCCCTCGCCCGGCTGGCCGAGCTCGAAATCGCTGACGGGGCGGAGGCGGTTCAGCGCGTCATACATCAGCGCACCGTCGATCCAGACCTTCTCGGGCCGCGTGTAAACGCTGAACGGGTCGCCGTTCCACAGCACGACATCGGCCATTTTGCCCGGCTCCAAGCTGCCGGTCTTGTCGGCGATGCCGAGGCCCTTTGCTGGGTTATAGCTCAGCCAGGTCCAGGCCACTTCGGGTGTGATGCCGAGACCAACGCGGTTGCCATCGGCCATTGCCTTCGCAGCTTCCTGGTTCAGGCGCTGGATGCCGTCCGCATCGTCGCTGTGCGTGATCGCGCAGCCGCCGGCGGCGTGGACGAATGGGATATTCTCGCGGATCCCGTCATTCGCTTCCATCTTGAAGCCGTACCAGTCCGCCCACATCGCTGCGCAGATGTTGTTGTCGCGCAGCATGTCGGCGATTTTATAGGCCTCCACCGCGTGGTGGAACGTCGCGACATGATAGCCGAATTCCTTCGACATATCGATGACATTGGCCATTTCGTCGGCGCGGTAGCAGTGGTTCTCGACAAGGATCTTGCCATCGAGAACACCGGCCAGCGTCTCCATCTGCAGGTCGCGCGCCGGGGCATCCGTGGGCTTCGCCGTGCCCTTCTTGGCCCGGTCGGTATAGTCCGCCCATTTGCGGCGATATTCGACGGCCCTCGCCCAGGTTTGCCGGTCGACCGCCATATTGCCCATGCGGCTGCCCGGCGGCTGATTGCGGCTGCCATAGACGCGCTTCGGATTTTCGCCGCAGGCCATTTTCAGACTGTAGGGCGCACCGGGGAATTTCATCCCCTGCATCGTCCGCGCTTCGACATTCTTGATCGTCGTGCCGCGCCCACCGAACAGATTGGCCGAGCCCGGCAGGATATGCAGCGAAGTGATGCCGCCATTGGCAAGCGCGCGGCTGAAGCCGGGATCCTGCGGCCAGATCGAATGTTCGGCCTGCACCTCGGACCGCACCGGCCCCGTCGCCTCATTGCCATCCGAATTGGCACGGACGCCCGGCGACGGGTAATCGCCGAGATGGCTGTGAATATCGATGACGCCCGGCGTCACCCATTTGCCCGTCGCATCGATGACAGTGGCCCCGGCTGGCACCGCGACGGTTTTGCCGACCGCAGTGACCTTGCCGTCCTGGAACAGCACCATGCCGCCATCGATGCGCCCGCCGCGACCGTCGTAGATCGTCGCATTCTGCAGCACCGTCGGCACGCCGCCATAGGGCTTGTAGGTCGACGGATAGGGATCCTCGGGAATCGACACGATCGGCGGCGGCGGGCCTTTCGCTGCCGTCTGCGGCTTGTTGCCCGTCGTGGCGCAGGCGGCGGTGACGAGCAGCGCCGCGAGGGTGAGGAATTTCCGCATCAATCGACTCCGTGCATCCATTTCTTGATCAGCGGTGAGATCAGCAGCAGGAAGCCGCCGATCGCCGCCGAGACGATGCCGATGGTGGTGAACACTCCGGCATAGGTGTCGAGACTGACCTTGAGGTTGGTGACCTGACCGCCGACCGTCTCGACGCTGGCGACCTGCGCGACGACACCCGCCACATATTGCGCGCAGCTGATCGACAGGAACCACACACCCATCATCATGCCGACGATTCGCGCGATCGAAAGCTTGGTGATCATGCTGAGGCCGACCGGCGAGATGCAGAGCTCGGCCATCGAGTGGATCAGGTAGAGACCCGCCAGCCACCAGATGCCGACCTTGAAGTCGGGTCCGACAAACTGCGTGCCCCAGACGAGGAACAGGAAGCCCGCGCCGACGCCGATCAGCGCCATGCCGAACTTGACCGGGATGCCGGGTTCCATCGATGCTGGCTGCGTCCAGAGCCGCAGTTGCTGGTACCAGGCGTAGCCGGCCGCCGCCAGGAACAGCAGCGTGACCAGGCCGAGCAGAATAAACGCGATGCCGTAGCTACCGCCGGATGCCGACATCACAAAATTCACGACATTCGTCGCGAATAGCAGGATCGCAAGCGCGACGGCGACGCCGGATATCGTCTTTATGACGGCGCTGGGCGCAACCATGCGCCGCGCCAGCACCAGCCACATTGCCGAGAACAGCGGCGCGAGCGCGACGATGAAAAAGGCATTGAAGAACTGCGTTTGCCCGGCGGTGATCGAGAACAGCCCGAACACGCTTAGGTCGGTGTTGCGGTCAGCGAACAGCGTCAGCGACGAGCCCGCCTGTTCGAACAGTGTCCAGAACACCACGTTGAACACGATCAGGATGATCGCAGCGAACATCATCTGGAATTCGACCTTGGTGCCGACCTTGGCCGACCAGATCGGGATGCCGATGACCGACAGCAGGAAGGTTGTGAACAGCACCTTGCCAAGGATCGGCAGGCCGAGGACATAGCCGACAATGCCCTGCCCTTCGACGGGAGCCGGTGCGTTCATCAGATTGGTGAACAGGAACCAGACCAGCGGGATGCCGAGGATCGCGCCACCGTAGATCAGCCATGACCGGTCGGGACCATCGCTTGCCGGCGGCTCGCCGACGCCGGCAAGTTTGGGTCCGGCAAACTGGATCAGGAACCAGGAGATGGTCATGCCGATCGCGGCCAGACCGAACCCGGCCCACCAACCATATTTGTCGGCAAGGAACGGACAGGCAATCTGCGAGCCAAGCGAGCCGAGGTTGATGCCCATGTAGAAGATCGTGAACCCGGCGTCGCGGCGGCGGTCGCCGGTCGCGTAGAGCGAGCCGACCATCGTCGAGATGTTGGGCTTGAAGAACCCATTGCCGATGGTGACCGCCGACAGGCCGATCAGCATGATCATCGTGAACAACGGATTGCGGTCGCCGCCGGCCTCGAAGCCGCCCTTGGCGATGGTGCGGGCGACGCTGCCGTCCGGGGCAGTCAGCGTTACGGTGCCGTCCTCATTGCCCTTGATCGCGAGCTTGCGCGCGCCGTCGACGACATATTGCTGCTTGGCCTCGGTCGTCTTGTCGACGCTGACCTCGTAGCGCGTACCCTCGATGACCGCATAGGGCTTGGCGCTTTCGCCGCCGAAGCAGAGAATGAAATAGCCGGCCGCCATGACAATCGCGCCGAACTTCACCGAGCGCTTCGAGCCGAGATAGCGGTCGGCAAGCAACCCGCCGACCAGCGGCGTCAGGTAAACCAGCGCGGTAAAGCCGCCATAAAGGCTCGTCGTCGTGCTGTCGTTGAACAGGAAATGGTCGGCCAGATAGAGCGTGAGCAACGCCCGCATGCCATAATAGCCGAAGCGTTCCATCGCCTCGGTGGTGAACAGGCGTGCAAGCTGGCGCGGATGTCCGAACCAGGTATCGCCGTCCGTCGTCGGACTGGCGGTTGACTCAACCATGCGGAAATTCCCTCTGAATTACTCCCATGGACCGTCTGGGCGGCCCTGTATGGTGTGCACGATAAGCGGGGGATGCCGCGCCTGTATAGCCCCGGCGCGACGGAGGGCATGCGAGGGTCGTCCACGGACGAAGATGGCCGCCGAACCGCAGCCTGTTTAGGTCGCTCGAACCTTGTCCGAATGCGCGGCGATCACCCCGGCGTAGGGTGGCAGCAACAGCCGTCGGCTCTCGATGCTTCCGCCAAGCCCGCTGGCCAGCGGCGTCCAATCGTTCGCCAGGTCCATCACCGCAGGCTGACCCGACAGTTCGAACACGCACAGGATGCGTGAGCCAGCCAGCCGCCGCTCGAATGCCAGCACGCCGTCGGGTGCCGCCAACGGAACCGCCGCCCCGGATTGCAGCGGAACACAGCCGCGTCGAAGCGCGAGCAGGTTGCGGGTGAAGCTCAACATCGACTCCGGATCGTCAGTCTGACGATCGACGGACAGCGCCGCATGGCGCGGATCGAGTGGCAGCCAAGCCTCGGCGCCGTCCGAAAACCCCGCCTGCGCCGCCTCTGCCACCCACGGCATCGGCGTCCGCGCGCCGTCGCGATAAGCGTCCTGCGCCGCCTCGGTCCAGCCGGCGATCGCGAACGGGTCGCGCAGCCGCTCGAACGGTACCTTGGCTTGGGGCAGGCCGAGCTCATCCCCCTGATACAGGAACGGCGTTCCGCGCATCGTCAGCAGGCAGGCGAGCAGGACGCGCACCGCCCGCGGGTCATCGCCGCCGAGCCGGGTCGGGAAGCGCGGCACATCATGATTGCCGAGCGACCAGGACGGCCAGCCCGCCGCCCCCTGCCACGCCGCCATCGCATCGGCAAACAGCTTCGGTGTCGCCCGCCGCGCATTGAGCAGGTGAAAGCTGTAGGCGGTGTGCAGCCGGTCAGGTCTCGAATATTCGAGCTGCCGCCCGAGCATGTCGTCGTCGAAAATCTCGCCGACCGCCATCCGGTCGCCATAGCTGTCGAGCAGTTCGCGCAGACGCCGCACGAACGCCAGCGCCTCGGGCTGCGACTTGTTGTGCACCTGCCGCTGGAAGCGGATCGTCGCAGGCGGCACGTCGCGATAGGGCGCGACCGGATTGTCGGCGAGGCTGCGGTCATGCGCGACATAGTTGATCACATCGAGCCGGAACCCGTCGACACCGCGATCGAGCCAGAAACGCGCCACGTCGAGAATGGCATCCTGCACCGCCGGATTGTGAAAGTTCAGATCGGGCTGGCTGCTCAGGAAATTGTGCAGATAATATTGCCGCCGCGCCGGATGCCAGGTCCAGGCCGGCCCGCCGAAACTCGCCTGCCAATTGTTCGGCGGCGTCCCGTCGGGCTTTGCGTCCGCCCATACATACCAGTCGTCAAAGCCGTCGCGCCGCGCCGCACTGGCCTTGAACCAGTCATGCTGGTCGGAGCTATGCGACCAGACCTGATCGATGATGAGTTTCAATCCGAGCGCATGCGCCCGCGCGAGCAACCGGTCGAAATCGTCCAGCGTCCCGAACAGCGGGTCGATGCCCCGGTTATCCGAAACATCATAGCCGAAGTCCTTCATCGGCGACGCGAACACCGGTGACAGCCAGACCGCATCGACGCCGAGCGCCGCGACATGATCGAAATGGGCGATGACGCCGCCCAGATCGCCGACCCCATCGCCATTCGAGTCGGCGAAGCTGCGCGGATAGATTTGGTAGAACACCGCGCGCTGCCACCACGGGACAGACGCGCTCGCCTTCACGTCAGGCTACGCCTGCCGCTCGACCATCATCTTCTTGATCTCGCCGATCGCTTCCGCCGGGTTCAGGCCCTTCGGGCACACGTTCGAGCAGTTCATGATCGTGTGGCAGCGATACAGACGGAACGGATCCTCAAGCTCATCGAGCCGCTCCCCGGTCATCTCGTCGCGGCTGTCGGCGAGCCAGCGATAGGCCTGCAACAGGATCGCCGGGCCGAGGAACTTGTCATTGTTCCACCAATAGCTCGGGCAGGAGGTCGAGCAGCAGGCGCACAGGATGCACTCATACAGCCCATCGATCTTCGCGCGCTGCTCCGGCGACTGCAGCCGTTCCTTGAGCGCCGGCTCGGGCGTGACCGTCTGCAGCCACGGCTTGATCGACGCATATTGGGCGTAGAAATGTTTGAAGTCGGGAACGAGGTCCTTGATCACGTCCATATGCGGCAGCGGCGTGATCTGGACATCGCCCTTGATGTCCTCGATCGCCTGCGTGCAGGCGAGCGTGTTCGTCCCGTCGATGTTCATCGAGCAGGACCCGCAGATGCCCTCCCGGCACGACCGGCGGAAGGTCAGCGTCGGGTCGATCTCCGACTTGATCTTGATCAGCGCGTCGAGAACCATAGGCCCGGTCTTGTCCAGATCGATCTGATAGGTATCGAAGCGCGGGTTCTCGGCGGTGTCCGGATCCCAGCGATAAATCTTGAACGTCTTGACCTTGGCCGCCCCCGCCGGCGCGGGATAGGCCTTCGCCTTGCCGGTGATCTTGCTGTTCTTGGGAAGTGCGAATTCGGCCATTATCTGATCTTTTCCTCGATGCCTGCCTGCTTCAAAGCGCTCGTCGCAGTGAAGCGCTTCTTGGTACCCGCGTCGATGCTTATGTGTCGATTGGTGATCGGACTATACCAGATTTCATGATCGCCTTTGCCGTATCGCACGAAAGTGCAGCCATGGGCTGACAGGATGCGCTTCAGTTGCCGACCATAGCCTACCCCCATCAGGCCGCGACAGGCAGCATCGCTTCATGAAACGCAACCAACTTCAATTGATGCGGCCCCTGCCGCTGATCCTCCGACAGTTCGTGCGCGTTGAGTTCCAGCAGCTCTGGCAACACCGCTGTAACCCGCTCGCCGAGCCGCTCAAGCGACTCTCCCTCAGTCGTCAGGCCGGGTACATCAGTATCGACAATGTACCAGATCCGCTCTGCGGCATCATAGTTTGCGTGCACGGTCCAGATCGACATCAGCGCCTCTCCAAGCGTTGAATTTCGGCTATGCCTTTGCCGGGCTTCGCGCAAGACAAAATGCCCGCTAGGCTCCGCCGATGCGCCTCTCCGATTGCCACAATGTCGAGGATTTCCGCCGGCTCGCCAAACGCCGCCTGCCGGGTCCGATCTTCCATTACATCGACGGCGCCGCCGACGATGAGCGCACCAAGGACCGCAACACCGCCGCCTTCGACGATTGCGACCTCGTGCCGAACGTGCTCGCGGGCGTCGAGAGCGTAGACATGCGTACCACCGTCATGGGCCGCGAACTTGCCATGCCGCTGTTCCTGTCGCCGACCGCGCTGCAGCGGTTGTTCCACTGGCAGGGCGAACGCGCGGTCGGCGCGGCGGCGGAAAAGTTCGGCACCTATTTCGGCATCTCCTCGCTCGGCACCGTCAGCCTCGAGGAAATCGGCCGCACCGTTTCTACGCCCAAGATGTTCCAGCTCTACATCCACAAGGACGAAGGGCTGAACCATGCGATGATCGCCGCCGCCAAGGCCGCGAGCTTCGATGCGCTGGCGCTAACCGTCGACACCATCGTCGGGGGAAACCGCGAACGCTGCCTCCGCACCGGATTCACCTCGCCGCCGAAGCTCACCGCGCGTTCGGCGCTGAGCTTCGCGCTGCATCCGGCCTGGGCGATCAATTATTTCGCCCGCGAGAAGTTCGAGCTGCCCAATCTCGCCACCCATGTCGCCGAAGGCTCGAACATCGCGCTGTCGGTATCGGAATATTTCACCTCGATGCTCGACCAGTCACTCGACTGGAAACGCGCCGAGGCGGTGCGCCAGGAATGGGGCGGCGAGTTCTGCCTGAAGGGCATCATGTCCGTCGCCGACGCGCGCCGCGCTGCCGACATCGGCGCGACCGCGATCATGGTGTCGAACCACGGCGGCCGCCAGCTCGACGGCAGCCGCGCCCCCTTCGATCAATTGGCCGAAATCGTCGATGCAGTCGGCGACCGGCTCGACGTGATCTGCGACGGCGGCATCCGGCGCGGCAGCCATGTGCTGAAAGCGCTCAGCGTCGGCGCAAAGGCCTGCTCGGGCGGCCGCATGTACCTCTACGCCCTCGCCGCAGCCGGCCAGGCCGGCGTTGAACGCACGCTCGGCAACCTGCGCAAGGAGATCGAGCGCGATATGAAGCTGATGGGGGCGAGGACAATCGCGGATTTGTCGCGCGAGAATCTGCGCTGGCGGTAGCCGTTACGCTGACAAGTGATGGGCGAGGCCCGCCGTCAGCTCGGTGTGAAAACGCCTGCTTGCCGCGCGAAGCGTTCGTCGAACGTCACCGTCCCTGAACAGCCTGAAGCCTTACCCATCGCATGGATCAGGGCATCGGCAAGGTCGGGCAGATCCATGGCCAGCGCCGCCTCCACGACATCCGGCCGCTCAACAACCACGCCTTCCGAATCAAGCAGATCGCGGATTGCCATAGCAATTTGCCGCGACCCGATGCCAAGCCGCTGACGTAACACCCAGGCCAGTTTAACGAGTACGACATGGGACACCCAAGCCGGCTCCGCACGCCGGCGCTCGTCCTGAAGAAACCGGCGCGCGCGTTCGGTCTGCTCGGCATCGTCTTCCAGAAAATGACGCAGCAAGATGTTCGTATCGACCGCGATCATCGCCGTGTGCGGCGGTCCGCTTCAGTCACAGCCTCGCCGATCGCTTGATCAATGTCATCGAGCGACATCGGCGGTCCGTCATGCTTGAAGATGCCGGCGAGGCGCATGATGCTACCCTTGACGGGCCGCAACTCATAAACCCCATTCGCGCCCTTCTCAAACCGAACCCGGTCCCCCGTTTGCAGCCGCAGGTCAGCGCGGACCTCGGACGGCACGGTGATCTGTCCCTTGCTGGTCATCGTCGCAGTCGGCATGATCGTCCTCCTTACTCAAGGTAAGGCAGGCCCGCACTACCGTCAATACACCCGCGCCTTCGGCTTGATATACTCGATTTCTTCGGTCAGCGTGTAGGTGTGCACGGGGCGGTAGTCGATCTTGACCTTGCCGCCCTCGTCCAGCCACGCGAGCGTGTGTTTCATCCACTTGGCGTCGTCGCGGTTGGGGAAATCCTCGTGCATGTGCGCGCCGCGGCTTTCCTCGCGGTTGGCGGCCGAGTGCATCGTGATGACCGCCTGGCCCATCATATTGTCGAGCTCGAGCGTCTCCAGCAGGTCGGTGTTGAAGATCAGCGAGCGGTCGGTGATGCCGACGTCCGACATCCGCGCCGCGACCGCGTCGATCTTCTCGACGCCTTCCGCGAGCACTTCGGTCGTGCGAAACACCGCGCAATTGGCCTGCATCGTACGCTGCATCTCCAGCCGGATTTCGGCGGTCGGCGAGCTGCCCTTGGCGTTGCGGACCGCATCGAGACGGCCGATCGCGAAATCGGTCGCGGCCGCCGGCAGCGGCTTGTGCGCCGTGCCCGGCTTGATGATCTCGGCGATCCGGTGGCCCGTCGCGCGGCCGAACACAACAAGGTCGATCAGCGAGTTCGAGCCCAACCGGTTCGCGCCATGCACCGACACGCAGGCGGCTTCGCCGACTGCGAACAGCCCCGGCACGACGCTGTCCGGATTGCCGTTCGCGAGCGTGACGACCTCGCCATGATAGTTGGTCGGGATGCCGCCCATCGTATAGTGCACCGTCGGCGCGGTCGGGATCGGATCGCGCGTCACATCGACGCCCGCGAACACCTTCGCCGTTTCCGAAATGCCGGGCAGCCGCTCGTGCAGGATCTTCGGATCGATATGGTTGAGGTTCAGGTGGATATGATCCTTGTTCGGGCCGACGCCGCGGCCCTGCCGGATTTCCATCGCCATCGACCGGCTGACCACGTCACGTGACGCGAGGTCCTTCGCGGACGGCGCATAGCGCTCCATGAAGCGCTCGCCTTCGCTGTTGGTCAGATAGCCGCCCTCGCCGCGCGCGCCTTCGGTGATCAGCACGCCCGCGCCGTAGATGCCGGTCGGGTGGAACTGCACGAACTCCATGTCCTGCAGCGGCAGTCCGGCGCGCACCACCATGCCGCCGCCGTCGCCGGTGCAGCTATGTGCCGAGGTCGCGGTGAAATAGCAGCGGCCATAGCCGCCCGTCGCTAGCACCACCGAGTGCGCGCGGAAGCGGTGGATCGTGCCGTCTTCCATGCACATGGCGATGACGCCGCGGCACTCGCCATTCTCCATGATCAGGTCGAGCGCGAAATATTCGATGTAGAAGTCGGTGTCGTACTTCAGGCTCTGCTGGTAGAGCGCGTGCAGCATCGCATGGCCAGTGCGGTCGGCGGCAGCGCAGGTGCGCTGCGCGGCCGGACCATTGCCCATATTCTGCGTCATGCCGCCGAACGCGCGCTGGTAGATTTTGCCTTCGTCGGTGCGGCTGAACGGCACGCCGAAATGTTCAAGCTCGTAAACGGCGGCGGGCGCCTCACGGCACATATATTCGATCGCATCCTGGTCGCCGAGCCAGTCCGACCCCTTGACGGTGTCGTACATGTGCCAGGTCCAGTGATCCGGCCCCATATTGCCGAGCGAGGCGGCGATGCCGCCCTGCGCCGCGACGGTGTGCGACCGGGTCGGGAACACCTTGGTGATGCAGGCGGTCTTCAGCCCCGTCTCGGCGATGCCCATCGCCGCACGGAGGCCCGAGCCGCCCGCGCCGACGACGACCGCGTCATAGGTATGATCGATGATCTGATAGGCGTCGGCCATCTTGCTCAGGCTCCGAATGCGATCTTGAGGACGCAGAACACGGCGGTCACGGCGCCCACGACGACATAGAGTTTCAACGCGAGCAGGCTGAACAGCTTGGTGCCCTCGTCATGTACATAATCCTCGAGCATCACCTGCATGCCGAGCAGGAAATGCCAGAATACCGACCCGATCAGCAGCAGCATCGGGATCGCCGCGACAGGCTGGCGCAGCCAGTCGATCACCGTTTCGTAACGCAGGTTCGGCAGCCGCAGCAGCGAGGCGATGAACCAGGCGAACAGCAGGAAATTGCCGATCGCCGTGACGCGGTGCTGCATCCAGTGATGCGCGCCGCCCTTGGCCGGCCCAAGCCCGCGAACGCGGCCGAGTTCGGTTCCCGTTCCCATGGTCAGCCCCTCGCGAAGAAGATGAAGCCCCACGTCAGGGCGGTCAGCAGGATGCCGGCGACGAATACCATCCGGGCACTCGAATTGGCGGTCGGCAGGTCGAAGCCCGCGCCGGTGTCCATGATCAGATGGCGCACGCCCGAGGCGAGATGCTGGAAGAAGAACCAGGTCATGCCGATCCAGATCACATAGGCGAGCGGATGCGTCGCGACGGCGTAGAAGGTCGCATAGGCCTCCGGCCCACTCGCGGCGGCCCCGAGCCACCAGAGAAAAGCCAGCACGCCCGCAGTCGCGAGCCCGTTGCCGGTCACCCGGTGGACGATCGAGGCCGCCATCGGCGCGCGCCAGCGCCAGATCGACAGATGCGGAGATAGCGGGCGCGGACGCGCGGTAGCCATGATCGGTTCGCCTTCGAAACAGCCAGCGGGAACGCGACCGCTTTTAAGCGCTGGGGGGCGGAGTGCAACCGTTCATCGTGCTGGGGCGCGGACAGCGGCGATTGTCCTGACGCAACGCTTTCCATATGGGGGATTTCGCCCGGTCGGCCCGTTTGGCCGGTGCCGGACAATTTCGCGTAAGGCGGCGGGACGTTTCGAGGCATGATGTTTCCCCGGCCGCGCCTGCTAACCGACTGGATCGAGCTGCTGCCATCACGTTGGCGTGCCATTCCGCGTCGCGAGCGCGGGGCGGCGCTAATCGCGGTCATCCTCTTCCACGTCCTGCTGATTTACCTGCTGCTGAGCCTCGCCCCGAAGCAGTTCCGGCCGCCGGGCGGTGAGCAGATCATGACAATGATCAACCTGCTGCCTGCCAAACCCGTCGAGAAGGCAAGGCCCAAGCCCGTCAAGAAACAGGCACGCGCCGCGAAGGCCGCCGCCGCACGCCCGGCCCCGTCGACCGACGTCGACCTGTCATCGCTGCTCATCCCCGGCCTTGAACATTTCGATCTCGCCAAGGTCCCGTCGATCTCGACAACGCCTGCCCCGGCCGAACAGACCGCAGCCGCCGACAGCGGCGACAGCCCGTCGGTCCCCGCGCCGCCCGGCTTCCCCGGCGACGGCCGCCTCTATGTCGCCGAATGGGTGCGCGAGCCGACCAATGCCGAGCTGTCCTTCTACATGAAGTCGCACCGGCAGTCGGGCTGGGCGATGATCGCCTGCCAGACTGCGGCACGCTTTCGCGTTGAAAATTGCCGCGAACTCGCTGAGTCGCCGGGCTCGGGCCTTGCCCGCGGCCTCAGCGAAGCTGCTTGGCAGTTCCTCGTCCGCCCGCCGCGCATCGACGGCCGCGCGCTGATCGGGGCGTGGGTCCGCATCCGCATCGACTTTACCGTCAACGAAGTCCGCACCGATGCCCCGGTGCCGAGCGACGGGCTGACGCGCTAGGCTGCCGGGGCGATCTTGTCCTGCGTCTTGGTGTCGAAGTCGCTCGCGTCGTGCCGCTCGTGCAGCTGGCTCGCCGGATCGCCGAAGGCCCGGTTGACCATGCGCCCGCGCTTGACCGCCGGCCGCTCTGCGATCTGGTCGGTCCAGCGGTTGAGGTTCTTATACTCCTTCACCTGCAGGAACTCACCGGCCTCATAGACCAGCCCCTTCGCCATCGCGCCGTACCAGGGCCAGACCGCAATGTCGGCGATGGTATAGTCCGACCCGCCCAGATATTCGCTCTCGGCCAGGCGGCGGTCGAGCACGTCGAGCTGGCGCTTCACCTCCATCGCAAAGCGGTCGATCGCATATTCGATCTTGAACGGCGCATAGGCGTAAAAATGCCCAAAGCCGCCGCCGAGATAGGGCGCGCTGCCCATCTGCCAGAACAGCCAGGACAGGCATTCGGCGCGTTTCGCAGACTCGGTCGGCAGGAATGCCCCGAACTTCTCGGCCAGATGCATGAGGATTGCACCCGACTCGAACACCCGGATCGGCGTCGGTCCGCTGCGGTCGACAAGCGCCGGGATTTTCGAGTTGGGATTGGCACCGACGAAGCCGCTCGAAAACTGATCGCCCGCGTTGATGCGGATCAGCCAGGCGTCATATTCCGCGCCGCCATGCCCGAGCGCCAGCAGCTCCTCGAGCATCACCGTCACCTTGACGCCATTCGGCGTTGCCAGCGAATAGAGTTGCAGCGGATGCTTGCCGACCGGCAGCTCCTTGTCATGCGTCGGCCCGGCGATCGGCCGGTTGATATTGGCGAACTGCCCGCCATTTGCCTTGTTCCAGGTCCAGACCTTGGGCGGGGTATAATCTTCAGCCATCGTCGATCTCCGATCGTTGTGCGGCTTGTGGATGCCGCGCCCCACCGCGACCGTCAACGGACGCAATATGCAACGATGCAAATCTCTCGCGTCCGCAACGATTCGGTCCTAGCATTCCGGCAAATCCGGCGAACGACCGGCGATACATATCCGGGGGAGACTGATGCCATGGCAACTCAATTGCGTGCGCCGATGGACGAGATCGAGCTGAACAGCCTCGATGTCACCGACGCATCCATTTACGTCACCGACAGCTGGCGGCCGCTGTTCGCAAAACTGCGCGCGGAAGCCCCGGTCCATTACTGCGCCAACAGCCCGTTCGGGTCCTATTGGTCGGTCAGCCGCCACGCCGACATTCAGGCGGTCGAAGCGCGGCCCGACCTGTTCTCGTCCGATATGAAATATGGCGGCATCACCGTTCTCGATCAGGTAGGAGAGATCAACCGGCCGCAGTTCATTGCGATGGACAGGCCGCGCCACGGCGAACAGCGCCGCGTCGTCGCGCCGGCCTTCGGGCCCGGCGAAATGGCGCGGATGGCCGAATCGATCCGCATCCGCACCGCCGAACTGCTCGACACCCTGCCGTTTGGGGAAGACTTCAATTGGGTCGAACGGGTGTCGATCCCGCTCACCACCGACATGCTGGCGATCCTGTTCGATTTCCCTTGGCCAGACCGGCATCTGCTGACCTTCTGGTCGGATATCTCCGGCGATATCGAAGGCGCGCTGAACCCCGAAACCTCCGAGCTCTACGTCCAGCACGGTTACGAAATGCTCGCCTATTTCGACCGGCTATTCGCCGAGCGGAAGGCGTTGCCGCCCACCGGCGACCTCATCTCGATGATGGTCCATTCGGAAGCGATGGGCGACATGCCGGACCGTGAGCGTATCGGCAATCTGATCCTGCTTATCGTCGGCGGCAACGACACCACGCGCAATTCGATGTCGGGTGCGGTGCATGCCTTCCACCAATATCCAGAGCAGTGGGCGAAGCTGATCGCCGACCCCGCAAAGGTCGGCAGTGCGGTGCCGGAAATCATCCGCTGGCAGACCCCGCTCGCCCATATGCGCCGCACCTGCGTCGCCGATACTGAGGTCGGCGGACAGCTGATCAAGGCCGGCGACAAGGTGGTGATGTGGTACATCTCCGCGAACCGGGACGAGTCCATATTCGCCGATGCCGAACGGCTCGACATCGAGCGGCCCAACGCCCGCCGCCACCTGTCCTTCGGCTTCGGCGTCCACCGCTGCGTCGGCGCCCGGCTCGCCGAGTTACAGCTGCAGATCCTGTTCGAGGAAATGCTCAAGCGCCGCATGACGGTGACGGTCACCGGCGCGCCCGACTATGTCCCGCAGAGCTTCGTGCACGGCTACCGGGTGTTGCCGGTAAAGATTGCCCGGCACTAGAAAGGGCTAACGCCCGGCCGCCTCAGCGCGCGCCCGGTCGAGGTCCGCAAGGAACGCGGGATCACCATCCAGCCGCGCGAGGACCGCGGCGGCAACCATCTGCCCGGCTGCAACATCCGATGGAAAGTGCACGCCGCAAATGACACGGCTTTCGGCATAATCGGCAGCGCGCGCCATGACCGCACCCGTTCGGCCGGGCGACACGCGCGACAGCACCATCGCCGTCGCCCAGCCATAAGCGGAATGGCCGGACGGGTAGGAGGACCCCATCGTCGGATTGCGCTCCGGTTCTGGCGGCTTCGCCTCGCCGCAAACCCGCGCCATGCGGAACCGCTGATAGGGGCGCGGGCGCTGGAACCTCGCTTTTGCGGCGAAGGTCACAGCGCTGATGTCGCGGATCGTCCGGTTCAGCAGGCCGACCAGCGCCGGTTGCGTCTCGCGCCGGATCGGCCGCCCATAGGCCTCGTCGAACCGCGCGTAGAGCTGTCCGTCGTCAAGCACCGCCGAAGCATAGCGGGCGGCAGACACCCTCTGCAGGCGGCGCGATAGCGCGACATCCGCATCGTCCCAGGCTGACCCGGCGGCCGGCGGGGCCGCCAATATGCGGGCAAAGTCGACTTGATCCGTCCCGAGGTAGCGCGGTGGCTTTGCCTCGCCCGCCGGTCGCGGCGTCGCTTCAAGCTGTTGCGCGGCAGCGCCGATAGGCAACAGACCGAGTGCCGCTGCCAGCAGCAGGGTACGCCACATGGTCGGCATCAGCCGCCGCACTGGATGAGCACCGTCCGCTCCAGCCCTGCGTAGCGGTGCACCAGCGCCTTGCGATATTCCTCGTCCGCCATCATCGCGAGGAAATGCTTGCGGCTCGGGTAGCGGACCAACAGCACTTTGTCCCAGTCGGCTTCTCTCGCAGCGGGATCGCCGATCACCACATTCTGGGCCGGGCCGTCATACAGCACCTGCGCCTGACTCGTCGCACCAACGGTGACCACGAACGCATGCTGGTAGCGCTTGTACGCCTCCTCGCCACTGAGCGCCGCAAAACCGCTGTCGGCGGGATAGTTGGCGCGCTCGCGGAATTTCAGCAGGTTGAGCATGACCACGGGCCCATCGGGGCCATTGTCGCGCAGATTGCGCACCTGCGGGCCGGTCGGGTCGATGCTGCTGTCGACATTGGCGAGATCGGGAATCATGGCGGGCCTCCAAGGCGGTCGAGGGTCGAATATTTCGGATTGTCCACGGCGAGCTTGGCGCGGGTCACCACGATCAACGTGTCGATCAGCCCAGGGAACGCGTCATCGAGCGCGCCGCTGCGCAATCCATCGCACAATTCGGCCCGCAAGTCGGAAAGCTCCCCGTCATGGCCGAGCAGCATCGCCAGTTCGGCGTGTTCCACCGCCTCCGGCTGCTGCCGCAGTTCGCGCGCCACGATGCCGAGCGCATTGCCTGCGACCTTTGCATGAAACGCCTCGCGCCCGCTCAGGCTTGCCTCGGCCTGTTTGAGAAAGGCCTGCACGGCCTCGACGAGATCGGCAGCGGACGGATGCCCCATCAGACGCTCCCATGTTTCAATATGTGCAGGATGTCCGCCTCATTCTCGCTGACCCGCCGCCCGATCGCCGCGCGCTCGACCGACGGCACCGCGCCGGTCAGATGCGCATCCGCCATCTGCAGGCACATCACGCCCCAACGCAGCGTCCCCCAAAGCTCGAAGGTCCGGGCCAGCTCGCGATCGACCGTCTCGCCACCTGCCGCCTCATAGGCCGCATAGAAATCCTCGCGCTCGCCAAAGCCCCCGACCGGCTTGCGCCATTCACCGAACCGCCAGGCGTTGACGCAGATCCACGCCAGATCCTCATGCCGGTCGCCAAGATGCGCGAGTTCCCAATCGAGCACCGCCGTCAGCCCATACGGCCCGACCAGCAGATTGCCGCTGCGGAAATCGCCGTGAACGATGTGCGCGGGGGCCGCATCCGGCATCCGCTCGCGCAGCCAGGCAAAGGCGAGATCGAACACCGGGCTATCGACGCCGTAAGTGCGGTAGAGATCGAACATCGCGGTGCGAGTCTCGGCAGGCGACGCGGCTGGCAGCCCGACATGCGCCGCCTCGCTGATCGGAATCCGATGCAACTTCCCCAATGCAGCGGCGCATTGCCCCGTGAGCGACTCCCGCGCCGCGCCAAACTCCGGCGCACGCAGCCAACGCGGAGCCAGTCCCTCCCCGTCGATGCGCGCCGCAATCAGCGCATCACCAAGCCCATCATCCGGTGTCGCCACGGCGACAATCGCCGGCACCGATATTCCATGCGCCGCCGCCAGCCGAATGAGCTGCGCCTGCTTCGCCCGGCTGAGCGTCGCGCCCTCCGTCGGCGCGCATTGCAGGATCAGCGGCCACGGTGCGCCGTCCCGCGTCGCGGCGACCGCATAGGTCATCGACGCCGCCCCGCCCGACAGCGGCGTCAGCCGCTCGACGGCAATCGCCCCGCCGCACGACCGGCGCAGCAGGCTTTCAGCCTTCTCCCGCAGGTCGTCCAGCGCCACTAACGCTCCCCGAAGTCCACGCCCGGTCCATTGCCCGCATAGGCTTTGAGCAGCCGCTTCGCGACCGAGGTGATGTGCACCTCGTCCGGCCCGTCATAGATGCGCGCCTCGCGGGCATGGCGGTACATGATGTGCAGCGGCGTGTCGGGCGTCAGGCCTTTCGCGCCATAGACCTGGATCGCCCGGTCGATAACATTGTGCACCATCTGCGCGCCGACCACTTTGATCATGCCGATCTCGACGCGCGCATCGTCGCCCTCGTCGATCTTGCGCGCCGCATCGAGCGTCAGCATCCGGCTCGCCTGGATCTCGGCCGCCGAGTCGAACACGTGCTTCTGCATGAGCTGCTTGTCGGCAAGGCTTTCGCCGAATGCCGTCCGCTCGTGCAGGCGGCGGCACATCAGGTCGAAGGCACGCTGCGCCTGACCCAGCCAGCGCATGCAATGGAAGATGCGCCCCGGCCCCAGCCGCCGCTGCGCGATCAGGAAGCCGTCGCCGCGTGGCCCGAGCAGGTTGGCGGCGGGCACCCGCACCTCCTCATAGGCGACCTCATAATGGCCGCTGAGCCCATGATGCAGCCCGAGCACCGGCGTGTCACGGATGATGCGATAGCCCGGTGTGTCGGTCGGCACGACGATCATCGAAAAGGCTTTGTGCGCCGGTGTGCCGTCAGGCTCGGTCCGGCACATGACGGTGGTATATTTCGCGCCTGCTGCGCCGGTCGTGAACCATTTGCGGCCGCGGATCACCCATTCGTCGCCCTCCAGCGTCGCCGTGGTGCGCAGCTGCGTCGGGTCCGACGAGGCAACATCGGGTTCAGTCATCGCAAAGCTCGGGAAAATCTCGCCCGCCACCAAAGGCTTCAGATAGCGGTCGCGCCATTCGGGGGCGGCATACAGGTTCAGCATGATCGAATCCTGCAGCGAATGCGTGCCGAGCGCTGCCATCGCGTGCTGGCTGCGGCCGATGACCTCGTTCACATAGACATAGTCCATGAACGGCATGCCCTGCCCGCCGATCTCCTTCGGGTGGCCGAGCGCCCAAAGCCCTTCGGCCTTCGCTGCTGCCATGAGCCGCGACAGTTCGGCACGCGCCTCTTCGGGCTTGGTCATGTCGTCGAGGATCGCCTCGGCGGGATAGACCTTGTCCTCGACAAAGCGCTTCACGCGGCGGCGCGTCTCGACCCAATCCGGTGCCATCATCACCCACTCCCCTTTTTCGTTGGCGCAGCCTAACAGGCGTCACGCACTTAAGTAGCTGACAGGAAGGCGAGCATGACGCTCCACATATTGGTCACCGGCAGCACGCGCGGCATTGGCGCAGCGATCGTCGAGGCGATTGGCACCGGCGCACGCGTCATCGGCCATGGCTCCCGCGCGACGGGTCCGAATGTGATCGGCGCCGACCTGTCCGTCCCCGGCGCGGGCCGCACGCTCTGGGCCGACGCGCTCGACCGGCTCGACGGCCGCATCGATGTGCTCATCAACAATGCCGGCATCTATAATCCCGCGCCGCAACACGGGACGGACGACGCCTGGGCCGCCGAATGGGCATTGTCGCTGCAGGTCAATCTGCAGGCACCCGCCGACTTGTGCCGCGCGGCCATCGCGCATTTCCGCTCACGGCCCGGCGGCGGCAAGATCGTCAACATCGCCAGCCGCGCCAGCTACCGTGGCGACGGCCCCGACCATATGAATTACGCCGCCGCCAAGGCCGGACTGATCGGCGTGACCAAGACCATCGCCCGGGCGCATGCCGCCGAGGGCATCTATTGCTACGCGATCACCCCCGGCTTCGTGATGACCGGCATGGCCGAAGACTATCTGTCGAGCCGCGGCGGCGAAAAGCTGCTTGCCGAAATCCCGCTGGGCCGCGTCGCGACACCCGACGAAATCGGCAGCGCCACCGCCTGGCTGGCACTGCACGCGCCGCCGTCGATGACCGGCGCTGTCATAGACATCAACGGCGCGAGTTTCGTGCGCTGAACCGTTCCCGCGCGGCTTGACTGGCACCGCGAACCGTCCGAGAGGCTGCGCGCATGAGTAAGAGCGCCACAGATGTAATGCAGGACCTGTTGTCCGCCGCCGTGACCGACGCGATCGGCGCGCTGAAAACCGCGTCGGGCGGCATGCCCAATGCGCTGATC
>CALRQP020000016.1:0-78160 GCA_943370355.1 Sphingomonas paucimobilis | reverse complement strand
GCCGGGCGGACCGCGGCGGCGGCGCGCGCCGCCGACCTGACGCCGGCGATGCTGGCGATCGCCTCCTATCTGGAGACCGAGGTCGGCCTGCGGTTCGAAACCGCCACGGATCCGCAGGGCAAGCCCTGGCTGCCGTCCCGGCGCGCCATCGAGGGCAAGCGCGGCGGCCTGACGCTGACCGACACCGGCCATCTGCGCGAGCGCATCGCCAGCAACGCCGACGCGACCTCGGCCGAGGTCGGCACCGATGTGCCCTACGCCAACATCCACAACAGCGGCGGCACGATCCGCCCGCGCGCCGGCAGCGGCAAGCGCGCGCTGAAGACGCCCTTCGGGCCGCGCGGCTCGGTCAAGATGCCGCAGCGCCAGTTCATCGGCTTTTCCGAGGCCGGCCGCATCGAGATCCCGCAGCTCCTCGCTGACCATCTTGCGGGCGTCGCCGCATGAACCTCCCGCCCATCATCGACCGGCTGAAGGCTGGCGGCGTCCCGGCCGAAGGTCTTGCCGCGCTGATCCAGCTGCGCGTGAAGCCGCGCCAGTCCTTTCCGGCGATCTTCGTTGCGCCCGATCGCGAGACAGGGCTCGCGCCGCGTGACCTGACCGGCGTCCACGACCAAGGCGTCAACTGCGACTTCCTCGTCGTCATCCACCTCGACGGGAACAGCGTGCGACTGGATGCGGATATCGAGCGGCTGACCGGCAAGGTCGATGAGCTGCTGACCGGCTGGGTGCATCCCGATGCCGAGGGCGAGGCGACGGCCTTCCGCAGCCAGCAGCTGTTCGAGATCGAGAACGGCCGCGTCGCGATGATGATGAAGTTCGGCACCTACCGTCGCATCCGCCGCGCCGTCACCACCGGAGACGCCGCATGAGCCGCCGCAAACCCGTAAACCGCGAAACGAAAGTCCCGCAAATGAGCGATCCCGCCGCTGCCATGCCCGCCTGGTACGATGCCGACGAGCATGGCTGGTACGATCCCGAGCTGCACGCCTGGTTCAATCCCGCCAAGCATGTCCACAGCGACATGGGCGTCATGGAGCGCGCGACCGGCCACTGGCTCGACGGCGACGGCAAGCCGGCCAGCCCGGCGATCCGCGCGCAGCTCGAAGCCGAGGCCGCTGTGGCTGCCGCCCCCGAAACCGCCGGCGAGACCGACGCAACCCAAAGCACGGAAGGCTGAGCGCCATGCGCGATACCAACATCATCCTCACCAAGGTCGAGGGCACTTACGGCACCGATGCAGCGCCTGTCGTCGGAACCGATGCGCAGCTGGTCTACGACTGGCAGCCGAAGCCGATGCAGTATGACGATCTGCGCCGGAACATCGAACGCAACATGGCCGGCGCAACGCCGAAGGCGAAGGCGCGCGGCCGCCAGGCGCACAGCTTCAAGTTCGAGCTGTGCGGATCCGGGACCGCCGATGTCGCGGCACCCTGGGCGATCTTCACGCGGGCCTGCGGCTTCCTCGCGCCGTCCGTCTCGGCCGGCACCGAGGTCGCATATCCGCTGGTCACCGCCGACGACGGCGTCGGCGTGACCTTCTGGGGCTATAAGCAGAACCTGCGCCACCGCACGCAAGGGTTCCGCGGCAACCTGAAGCTCAACTGGACCGCCGGGCAGCTGCCTTACGGCGAGGTCGACGGCATGGGGCTGCTCAACAACCTGCCCGATGCCTCGTCGCCGTCCGCGCCGACGCTGCCGTCGCTGCTGCCGGGGCCGGTCGAGGTCAACAGCACCAACACCGCCTTCAGCCTCGACAGCTACTCGGCGCTGCTGCGGTCCTTCGAGATCGATCTCGGCATGAAGGTCGAATATCGCGACCTGGTCGGCCAGCGCGCCATCATCTTCGGCAAGTCGGAAGACGGCGAGCGCCGCGCCGCCAAGGGCCGGTTCACGATCGAGCTGCCGGATCCGGGCACCAAGGAATATTTCGCGGCGGTGCCGGCGCGCACGGCGCTTGCCTGCACGCTCACCCACGGCCCGGCCACCAACCAGGTCGAGTTCGCCACGACGAAGCTCTACCTCGACGAGCCGGAATTCTCGGTCGAGCAGAACCGCATCATGATGACGTCGAGCTTCGAGCTGGTGCCTTCGGCGGCCGGCAACGAGTTCACGCTGAAGACGCGCTGATGGCTGCGCCCCTGTTCGTCCTGGTCAAGCAACCGCGCGCCTGGTGGCCGGTCAGCTGGCAGTCGGCCGACGATGGCGACACGCGCCGCGAGAACCGGATCGAGCTGCACTTCAAGCGCATCTCGCCCGAGCGGTTCGAGGAGATTTTCCAGGTCGGCCGGATCGAGGGCAATGCGGCCACGCTGCTCGATTACAATCGCGCCCGGCTGCTCGAATTGGCCGATGGCTGGCGCGGCATCGTCGCGGAGGCCGAGGACGGCGCAGAGCCGGCACCGATCGCCTTCGACACAGGCAACATCGATGCGATCCTGCGGGCCGAGCCGAACTTCGTCACCGGCTTCACGGTCGCCTACATCGACTTCTTCCACGCGCTGCCCAAGGCCATCGAGGGAAACTCCGACGCATCGCCCGGTGGTGGACCGGCGACGGACGATGCGCAGGCAGCAGTCGCGGCCCCGGCTTCCGCGAAGCCATCGCGGCGGACCTCCGGAAATGGGGCGCGGACGAAGCGCACATAGCGGTCGAGCTGGCGAAGCTGCCACCCGATCCGGTGGCGGACGATGCCGCGCCGATCGAGCTGGCCGAGGACGAGGAGGGACGCGCCGTCACGGTCTTCCTCGCGATGGATACGCAGTGGCGGCAGGCGGGGATGGCAGGCGTGGCAACGGGTCTTGATTACAATGCGATCGCGGCGACGGCGGATCTCGCCGGCGTTTCGCTCGCGCCCAAGCCCGCCTTCCTGCGCGACCTGAAGATCCTCGAAGAGGAGGCGCTGAAAAGCTGGTCCGAACAGCGGGCGCGCGACAAATGAGCGGCGGTGACTTCGTCCTGAAGGGCCGCGTCGAGGTCGATGCGAAGGCCGCAGTCGATGCGATCGGCAGCACGACAACGGCGGTCGGCGGTCTGACGGAGGCCGAGCGCGACAGCGTCGGCGCGGCCAAGGCCGCTGCGCAGGCGCAGGCGCAGCTCGACCGTGCCCAGACCAGTGCTGCGGGCAGCGCCCGCGCCCAGCGGGCCGGCATGCAGCAGCTCGGCCTGCAGTTCGGCGACTTCACCCAGCAGGTCTCGCTCGGCATCAATCCGGTCGTGGCATTCGGCCAACAGGCAGGTCAGGCGGCCTATGCCGCGAGCCAGATGGGCGGCGCTGTTGGCGCGGTCGGCACGTTCCTGGCGGGCCCTTGGGGCGCAATCATTCTTGCTGCCACGACGGTCGTGGGCGGGTTCGCCTATCAGATGCTGACGGCAGGGGATGCCGCAGACCAAAAGGCGCAGAAGCTCCGGACGCTGGAAGATGCGGTCAAGGATCTCGATGCCGCCACTGGAGCATCGACGAAAAACTCCGAGGAACAGGTTCGGCTGCATCGCGAAGAGGTCTTGCGGATTGCTGAGCTGACGGTCGGGATCCGCACTCTGGCCAAAGCGAAACTGGAGGCGGCGCTGGCCGACGCCGAAGCCCTGCGCGCATCTGCGCAATATAGTGGCGGCGGCGATCCGGGTGCCGTGGCTTCTGGCCAAGCAGTCATCGGCCGCGACATCGAAGCGCGGATCGCCGGTCTGAAGCAGCAAATCGCCGAAGCCAACAAGACGATTGCGGCGGGTACCGGCGCGCAGGCTGGCGTCGATCTCTACAACAGTCGGCGCGCCGCCGCCGCCGCGACCAATGCAGCAGCTGCCGCAACACAGAAATATGAGCGCGAGGAGACCAGGCTCGATGCCGCGCTCGCGGCGCACAAGATCACGATCGCGCAGCACACCGCCGGACTGATCGAAGCGAAGCGGGTGCAGGAAACCGAGACGAACGCGAAGCGGGATGCCGCCGCTGCAACCCGGGAAGCGGCAAAGGAGCAGCGGCAGGCCGATCGCGACGCCAAGGCCTATGCAAAGACGATTGATGATCTCGCCGCATCGCTCGCCAAGGCCAACAGCGCGGTCGGTGAGCTGGCGAACACGTCGGCCTCGCCCGCTGCTGTGGCCGCATTCGTTCGCGATGCCGCTGGCCGATCGGCAAAAGAGCGCGAGGACACCGGCCTCGCTGCCTCCGTCAAAATGGCGGAAGCGGCTCTCGACAACGACTATGCGACCCGCACGGGGCATGCCATCGGCGAGTCCTTCGGCGAGACGTCGCTCGCTTTCTCCGATGCGATCGGTCGCGCGATCGGCGGCAAGCTCGGCTCGAAGGTCGGCGGCTTCGCATCGCTCCTGGGTGCGGACAAGGGGGCCTTCGGCGGAGAGTTCAAGACGGCCTTCCAGTCGTCATTCAAACAGCTCGGCGAGAAGCTCGACTTCCTGCCAAAGGGTTTGGGCAGCGTCGCCGGCAAGGCCTTCGCAGGTGCATCGCAGGGTCAGTTCGCCAGCAGCATCGCCGGCGCGATCGGCATCCAGCAGTCGAAGCTCGGCGCGCAGATTGGCGGCGCGCTCGGCTCCTATTTCGGGCCGCTTGGCAGCATCGCGGGCGGGCTCATCGGCGGCACCATCGGCGGCTTGCTGAAGAAGACCAAATTCGCGTCGGCGACCGTGTCCGGATCCGGGGGCGCGCTCACCACCGGCGATGCGACCGGCAACAATGCCGGCTACCGCAAGGCGGCCGATGCGCTCGGCTCCTCGGTCGGCGACGCCGTGCAGGCGATCGTGCAGCAGCTCGGTGGCTCGATCGGCGACTTCAAGGTGTCGATCGGCCAGCGCAAAGGCAAGTTCGTCGTCGACGGCAGCGGCAGCGGCCGGACCAAGGGCGGCGGCGTCCAGTCGTTCGGTTCGGAGAGTGAGGCGGTGCAGGCCGCACTCGCCGATGCGATCCGCGACGGTGCGGTCGGCGGCGTGTCTCCGCGCATCCAGGGCGTGCTCAAAGAATATGCTGACAACGTCAACAAGGCGGTCGCCGAGGCGCTGAAGGTCAAGTCGATCGAGGACCTGCTCGCCAACCGCGACAACCCGTTCGCGACCGCCTTCCGCGACTTCGAATATCAGGCGAAGCAGCGGCTCGATGCCGCCACCAAATATGGCTTCGACGTCGTCGAGAT
Organism: Sphingomonas paucimobilis; assembly: GCA_943370355.1. GTDB lineage: Bacteria > Pseudomonadota > Alphaproteobacteria > Sphingomonadales > Sphingomonadaceae > JADCGM01. The sequence continues at coordinate 73,013 of CALRQP020000016.1, read as the reverse complement.
CGAGAAGATCACCGGCGAGGAGCGTGCGAAGCTCGTCAAGGATACGCTCGACCGCACCGTCTCCTCGGCGAAGTCGCTGCTCGACGATCTGCGCTACGGCAGCCGTGCCGAGGGCAGCTATGCGTCGCGCGTTGCGGCGCTGACCACGGCGCGCGATGCTGCGGCAGCGGCGGTGCGCGGCGGCGACACCTCGCAGCTCGACAAGCTCTCGCAGCTCTCCGGCCAACTGCTCGACCTGCAGAAGGAAGGCTTCGGCTCGACCGGCGCATTCGCTGCAAGCCGGTCGGACACGATCAACCTGCTCGAAGGTCTCGTGCAGCAGACCCAAGACCGCATCGATGCCGCGTCGAAGGCGGCGCAGGGTGTCCAGGACAAGACCGCGCCGCTGCTGACCGAGGCCAATGGCACGCTCGACGATATCTACGGCATCGGCCGCGACACGCTGCAGGCGATCCGTGATCTGACCGCCGCGATCGGGTCCGGCGGCGGCACCACGCCGGCGCTGGCGGCACTTTACGCGCGGACCCTGTGAGCGAGGTCACGCTGATCGAATGCTGGCCGAAGCGGCCGAGCGATGGCGTCGCCGTGCCGCTGCGCCTGGTGGCCAATGCCCGTCAGCGTGCCGACTATTTCAGCGAGCAATGGCTGCCGCTCCTCGCCGACCTGCCGGCGACCGAGTGCGCGCTCGGCTTCGACGGCTTCAAGTTCGGCAGTGGCGCGACGCCGGCGATCAGCCCGTTCGCGATCGCGCTCGACAAGACCAGTGCACCCTTTGCGTCGATGATCTGGAAAGGCGCTGAGGTCACCGTCAAGGCCGCGAGCTGGCCGCCGGCGGCGTCATCGATCGATCCGGCGGACGGGGCATTCTCGACGAGGATCGCCGGGATCGCCGATGGCGTCTCGGTCCGTGACGGCAAGCTCAGCGTGACGCTGCTTGATGCCGGTCAGTCGCTGCTGGCACCGGTCGAGCCTCGCAAGTTCGGCTCCTCGGGCGTGGCGCTGCTCGATGCGGCCGACGCCAGCGACAAGTTCGGCGAAACAGTCCCGCGCGGGTTCGGCGTGATGGAGGCGGTGCCAGGCATCCTCGTCGACAAGACGAACGGCATCTACCTGCTGCTCGCGAACCCGAGCGACAGCGTTCAGGGGTTCGAGGACGGCGGCTATCCCTTCACGATCGGCACGGCCCGCGCCAACCTCGCGGCACTGATCGCCAATATCCCTGCCGACGGCACGGTGGACTATTGCCTCGATGCCGGCGGGCTGACGCTGGCGCGGCCGTGGACAGCGCCGACCTATCCGTTCACCGCCGACCTGACCGTCAATATCAAGCGTGTCGCCGATATCGCCAATGCGATCCTGACGGCGCGCACCGGGCTCAGTTTCAAGGCGGGCAGCGTGGCGGCATTCAATGCCGCGCAGGGCAGCGACGCGCGCCTGCCGCCGGTCGCGATCGGCGAGGCCTCGATCGCCGACGTATTCGATCGGCTGTTCGCCGGCGTCGGCGCGTGGTGGAAGCTCACCTCGGCCGGCGAGGTCGACTGCCGGCAATGGGATTATGCCGCGCCGGTTGTGACCTTCGGCAGCCATCAGATCATTTCAATCCAGCGGCGCGCCGTCATCATGCCGACGAAGGAGCGGAGCGTCGGCTACCGCCGCAACGGCCGCGTCCACAGCGACAGCGATATCGCCAAGGCGCTGCCAGAGGCGATCACCCGCGCCACCACGCCGCCGACCGTGTCCGAGGCCGGCCAAGGCTGGATCGATCCCGCGACTGGCCACCTCTATGTCAATCAGGGGCCCGGCCTCACTTACGGCGGCGAGGAAATCACCTTCGGCGGCGTGGCGCTCGACATGCCGTGGGTGCTCAGCCGCGACAATTCCGCAATCAATTTCGACACGCGCAATGACCGGATCGCAACGGCCGTCGCCGCGCCGCAAGTTGCGAATGGCGGCACCGAACTGACCTTCACCAGCAACGCCGACGGCAGTTGCGACCTGACCTTCCGCTGGTCGCACAGCAGCCCGCCGGGAGACATCGACGGGTTCGAGGTCCGCTATCATTCCGCAGCCGATGATACGCCCTATGTGATCGGCTCGGACCCCGAAAGCGAGCGCACGCTGACCGTCGCTTCGGACCAGCGCTCGATCGTGCTGGCGGGCGTGCCGATCAACCGTTGGTACACCTTCGGCGTGCGCGCCTACCGCGTCGTCGACGGCGATATCGCGGCAGGCGGCGTCCTGCGGTCGATGTTCGTGCAACCGGTCGATGCCGCAAAGGACCCGTTCCAGCCTGCGCCGACGCCGGACTTCACCGGCACGTTCGGCGGCCAGCCCGTCACTGCGATCACCACGCAGACCCTGCCGATCGGCATCGGCACGTCGGACACGGTATCGCGCGTGCTGAAGGCCGGGGAGTCGGTGCTGTTGGCGGCGCAAATCCGCAACGACGGCCAGGGCGGCACATCATTGACCCTGACGGTCAAGATCATGGTCGGCGTTGGCTGGGGAACGCCCACGCAATATGGCGCGACCGGCAGCGAGCACAGCGACGGCGCGACCTTCGCGCAGACCGATGCCGTGCTGACCAACACCACAGCGGGACCGCTGCTCTACCTGATCACCGCCGTCACGACCCGCAGCGTCGCGGCTGGCGCGGTCGATGGCTCGCAATCATTCCTGATCGTCGGAGGCGTCTGAGAGATGACCGAAGTATCCGCCCTGCCCAATGCCGGTGCGCTGACTGGTGCCGAGTATCTGGCGCTGCTGCAGGCAGGCGGCGCGGTGAAGATTCCGCTGTCGCGCATCCTGACCCGCACGACGGGCGGCGGATCGATCATCACCGGCGTGGCATCGTCGGAAGGGTTGCCGCGCGACGATGCCGGGCTGGCGATCGTCGCGCCAAGCGGCTCGCATGGGCTGATCCTGTTCAAACAGCCGAACGGCGCGGACGAATGGGCGATCGTCGGCTTCCACCCGGATTCCACCGGCGCGTACCGACAGACTGGAACGGATTTTCGTGCGCTGCAGGGCGGGGTGAACAGCGTCGGCAGTTTCCGGCCCTACATGGCGCAGCACGGCGAAAGCTATCGAGGCGATTACACGCCGTTGATCACCTACATGGACAACGCCGTCGAGGTCTGCTGCGGCCCAACAGGCGGCACGCCGTTCAATGCGGGCTATACCAATGCTGATTGGTTTCACAACTTTCAGTTCAGCTGGCTGCAAGGCGGAGCGGTCCTGGGCGTCCACAGCCAGTCTTTGCAGTCGCAGTATATTCTTCAGGCCAATGGCTTTGGTCACTTCGGCACAGTCGATGCGACCACAAAAGTCAGCACCAAGGGCGTGTCGATCGGCTGGTCGGCGGGGAGTACGGCCGGGCTGGTGCAGGCGATGGACACGTCGGCCGGGACGCTGGAGCAGCTCAACCTGACCGGATCGACGATCGTGCTCGGCGGCGGGCATATCCTGCCCGACACCGACAACGCCCGAAATCTGGGATCGGGGTCGAAGCGCATCAAGGAACTGTTCTGCGCGAATCCGGCGATCAACACGTCGGACGCCAATCTGAAGCTGGTGCGCGAGGAGCCGCCTACGGATGCAGAGCGCGCCTGGGCGGCGGCGATCGCCAAGCTGGCTGCTGCCTATCGCTGGCGGGACAGCGCGGCTGAGAAAGGTGACGCGGCGCGGCTGCACTTCGGGGCTATCGCGCAGGAGGTCGAGGCGGCCGGCATCGCCGCCGGCATCGCCGACCCGTTCGCTTATGCCTTCCTCTGCAATGATCCTGTGATGGAGACCGTCAGCATGAAGCTGCCGGTCGACCGGCAAAAGACCCGCCGTATCAAGGTGGCGGGTGACACCATCGAGATCATCGACGGCAAGCCTGTCCTGGTCGCAGGCCCGCAGTGGCGCGAGGAGCCGGTCTGGCGGCAGGAGCCGGTGTTCGACGCCGACGGCAAGCCGGTCATGGTCGCGACCCCGCCGGTCAAGCACGAGACGGGCCTGTTCGATGCGCAGGGCAATCCGGCCATATTCTACGCGCAGGGGCCAGAGGTGCAGCGCACGCACCCCGTTCCCGACATTGAAACGGTCATGGTCGAGCAGGACGTCGAGCAGCAGGCGCGCGATCCCGAGGGCAATCTGCGCTGGCAGATGGGTCTGCGCTACGTCGAGCTCGACTGGTTCCTGCGCTGGGCGGGGCAATAGCCATGAGCGCCGCGCCCCTCGGACGTGCCGAATATCTCAAGCGCGAAGAACTGGCCGCGATCGCAACGAGCGCGGGTGCCGCAGCGCTGTGGGGCGACAACGCCCCGACGAGCAGCCAGTCAAGTGCGCTGGTTGCGGAAGAGAATGCCTCTGACGAGGCGAGCCGGCAGCTGGCGCTGTTGGAGACAGCCCGCGCCGTCGACGTCATCCTCGTTGCCGGGATCTGGCCTGACCTGGAGGGTGAGACCATCGCTGTGCCCTATGATGATGTGCCGCTGGGCCTTTCCGGCCTCATTCCCTTTCTGGTGACGGCGTCGCGCATCTCGGGCGGGCAGACCGAACTCACGGGGCAAGTCCAGCTATGAATGGCCGCATCATCCGCCTGCAGCCGCTCGCGGCCGCCAACATCACCGGCACCAGCGCGACGGTCACTGCCTTTCCGGTGACGCATCTCGCGGACCAGCAGCCGAAGGTCGTCACGCGCTTCTCGGCCGGCTTGCCCGCGACCGTGCAGATCGACATCGATCTCGCGGCCGATATGCCCGTCGATGCGGTCGGACTGCTGTTCACCAACCTCTCGGCCGACGCGACTTGGGAAATCCGGGGCAGCACCGCTGCCGGTGGCGCAGGGCCGCTGGCCGGCACCGGATCGCGGATCCTCGGCTTCACCGGTGCGGCGACTGCACGGATGGCGCTTGCGAGCACCGCCACCCGGTTCCACTGCCTGGCAATCGGCGCGCCGGTCTCGGTGCGCTATCTCCGCCTCCTCGTCACCGAACCCGGCAACGGCGACGGCTATGTCCAGGCCGGACTGGTCACTGTCGGCCGCGCCTCGATCGTGCCTGGCTGGAACTTCCAATGGGGCGGCGGTCGGCGCGTGATCGACATGAGCGAGAAGACGATGCTGCCGGGCGGCGAGCTGGCGATCTGGAAGGGCGCGAAGGTGCCGGTCGCGCGTATCAGCTGGGGCGATCTCAGCGAGGCCGAGCGCGACGCGATGTATTCGCTGCACCTGGAGATCGGTGAGAGCGGGCCGTTGATCCTGCTGGAGGAGTCGGACCCGGCCAGCTGGCGGCAGGAGCAGCTGCACTACGGCGTGCATGACGGCCTCGAATTCTACGAGCGGACGCAAGTCGGCAAGTCGAGCTGGGAGATGCGCGTCCGGAACTGGCTTTGAACACCCGCACTGGAAGGGCGGGCCGGGGCGTCTCACGTGCCGATTTTTAGCTTCTTAGAGGCGTCTCAGAGGGGCTTCAGCGGCGGTTTATCATGACGATAAACGACCCCCGCGAAACCCGCGCGATGTTCGGCAGCGTCACGATCGAGCCGGTCGAATTGACCTATCGCATCGGCGGTGCTCCAACGCTCGGGCAAGAGCTGATAGTCAGCGGTCCGTGAGAGAGCTAAAGAAATTGAGTGCTCCAGAATGTCTTGTCCCAGACTCCAGAACGTCGAGTCCCGCTACACTCAGCTGCGCTGAGTCGCCCTCTCCCCTCAAGGGAGAGGGGCAAGACGTTCGTTCGCCCCGGCAAAGCGTTCAGTTTTCGCTTCCCCCGCTCGCCCGGCTTGTCCATTGTGCCGCCTTCGGGGCGGGGTGTCGGGCTTGCGATGACCAGCCGTGGTGCTAAACCGCGCCGCGCCCCCTGTTCATTTGCGGGACCTCAACAAACATGTCGATTTTCAGCCGCCTGTTTTCTTTCCTCAGCCAGGACATGGCCATCGATCTCGGGACGGCGAACACGCTCGTTTATGTCCGCGGGCGCGGTATCGTTCTGAACGAGCCGTCGGTCGTCGCAATCGAGACGATCAATGGCCGCAAGACCGTCAAGGCGGTCGGCAATGACGCCAAGCTGATGATGGGGCGTACGCCGGGCAATGTCGAAGCGATCCGCCCGCTTCGCGACGGCGTCATCGCCGACATCACCGTCGCCGAGCAGATGATCAACCATTTCATCAAGAAGGTGCACACCTCGAAGCTGCCGCGCTTCCCGGAGATCGTGATCTGCGTGCCGTCGGGGTCGACCTCGGTTGAGAAGCGCGCGATCCGCGATGCGGCGTCGAATGCCGGTGCATCACAGGTTTACCTGATCCAGGAGCCGATGGCAGCGGCGATCGGCGCAGGCATGCCGGTGACCGAACCGATCGGGTCGATGGTCGTCGATATCGGCGGCGGGACGACCGAAGTCGCGGTGCTGTCGTTGCGCGGGCTGGCCTATACCACCTCGGTCCGGGTCGGCGGCGACAAGATGGACGAAGCGATCACCTCCTACGTCCGCCGCAATCACAATCTGCTGATCGGCGAAGCGACGGCGGAGCGGATCAAGAAGGATATCGGCACGGCAAAGGCCCCCGCCGATGGCATCGGCCGGACGATGGAGATCAAGGGCCGCGACCTGATGAACGGCGTGCCCAAGGAAATCACCATCAACCAGGCGATGATCGCCGAGGCGCTGAGCGAGCCCGTCTCGACGATCATCGAGGGCGTGCGGCTGGCGCTGGAGAATACCGCGCCGGAACTGGCTGCCGACATCGTCGACCAGGGCATCGTGCTGACCGGCGGCGGCGCGCTGCTGCAGGACATCGACACGGTGCTGCGCGAAGCAACGGGCCTGCCGGTGTCGGTCGCCGACGATCCGCTGACCTGCGTCGCTTTGGGGACTGGCCGCGCGCTCGAAGACCCGGTCTACCGGGGCGTATTGGAAACCGCTTAACCGTTTTGAGTGCGAGGAGGGGGCGCCGTGGCCTGGCCGTCCCGAACAAGCTGGTCGAGCATCTCACGTCGCGAACGAAACCGCGCGCTCTATGCGGCTGTCGCGAGCGGACTGGCGGTGATTGTCGGGATCGCTTTCCTCATCGGCAGCCGCAGCGATCCCGCGCAGGGCCGGCCCCTGCGTGGCATCGCGCTCGATGTGACAGCACCGGTCTGGTCCTGGGCGCGGCTGCCCGTCGCAACCGTCGAGGGCTGGTTCGGGGCGGCGGCGGATTATTTCGGCGCGGTCTCCCGCAATCGCGAGCTCGAGGCCCAGCTTGAGCGCACGCGCCCGCTGGCCGAGCAGCGCGATGCGCTGTTGCGGCAGAATCGGCAATTGAAGGCGCTGCTGAATGTCGTCGACGTCCATGCGGGCTGGCGGCGGGTGGTCGCGATCGCCGGTGCGTCGTCGGGCAGCTATGTCCGCTCTGCCGTCGTCGCGGGTGGCGCGCGCGAGGGACTGCGGCCGGGGCAGCCGGTGCGCAGCGTCGACGGGCTGGTCGGGCGCGTCATCGAGGTCGGGCAAGGCGCTTCGCGCGTGCTGCTGATCACCGACGCATCGAGCCGCATCCCGGTGCGGGTGGTGCGGACGGGCAAGCCGGCGATGCTGGCAGGAGTCGACGGCGGCATCCTCGAGGTGCGCTATGCCGCGCCCGTCGATGGCCTGCTGCAGCGCGGCGACCGGCTGGTGACCTCAGGCGACGGCGGGGTGTTTCCGCCCGACCTGCCGGTCGCCACGGTGGTGGATTTCGACGGCGAGATCCCGCTCGCTCGCCCTGCAGCGCGGCTGGACGGGCTCGGCTATGTCATCGTGCAACAGCCATGGCTGCCGCCGGTTGTCGCGCCCGCGCCGCCACCAACGACAGCGGCCAAGCCGTGACGTCGCCGTGGCGGTCGATGAGCCGCGACGAGCGGCTGGGTTGGATCGCCGACCATTGGCGCATGAGCGTCCCCGCGCTGACGACGCTCGCAGCGACCGCGCTGATGTCCTTCCCCTTGTTCACGCCGAGTCCAGTCCTGCCGCACCTCACGATGCTGTCGGTGCTGGTCTGGGCGCTGTTCCAGCCGTCGCTGATGCCAGCCTGGGTTGCGATGCCGATCGGTCTCGTCGCCGACGCGGCGCTGGGCCTGCCGCTCGGGATCAATGCGACGCTGCTGCCGATTCTCGCGCTTGGTGTCGGCATCGGCGAGCAGACGGCCGGACGGCAGACATTCGCGGTCGAATGGGGTTTTGCGGCAATCGCGGTGTTCACCTATCAACTGCTGTCCGGGGTGCTGCTGTCCGCCGTGCTCGGCGGACGGCCCGAGGGACCGCTGATGGTCCAGGCCGTGGCAACGGTACTCGCCTATCCGCTTGCGGTCGGACTTGCCGCGCGCGTGCAGCGGCGCTGGGTCGCGGCGCGGTGATCCAGACCGAAGTCGATCGCGAACTGCGCTTCTCCCGGCGTGCCTTGTTCCTCGGTGCCGGAATGGCCGCGACCGGCCTGGGGCTGGCGGGCCGAATGGCGTGGCTGTCGGTGTTCGAGGAGCAGAAATACCGGACGCTGGCCGAAAGCAACCGCGTCTCGGTGCGGCTGATCCCGCCGCGGCGCGGCTGGATCGTCGACCGCAATGGCAAGCCGCTCGCACTCAACCGGCCCGATTACCGGCTCGAACTGGTCGCCGAGCAGGTGGATAACATCGACGCGACACTGGCCGCCATTTCCCGCGTGTTGCCGCTGACGCCCGAGGATATCGCCCGCGTGCATCAGGCGATCCGGCAGGTACCCGGCTATGTGCCGGTGGAGGTGGCGAAGGGGCTCGACTGGCAGACCTTCGCCGCGATCAACGTGCGCCTGCCCGACCTGCCCGGCGTCCAGCCGGTGCGCGGCTTTGCGCGCTATTATCCGGACGGTCAGGCGGTCGGGCATTTGCTTGGCTATGTCGCAAAGCCGACGCGCGAGCAGTTTCTCGAAAGCCGCGACCCCCTTTATGTCTTCCCAGGTTTCCGGGTCGGCAAGGACGGCATCGAGAAAACGCTCGACGAGAAGCTGCGCGGCACGGCGGGCGCACGGCGCGTCGAGGTCAACGCGCGCGGCCGCATCCTGCGCGATCTCGACGAGATCCACGACAAGCCTGGCGAGACCGTCAAGCTGACCATCGACCGCGACCTGCAAAGCTATGCCGCGCGCCGCATCGGCAGCGATTCGGCGAGCGTCGTCGTCATGGACTGCTGGACCGGCGACATATTGTGCATGCTGTCGATGCCGGCGTTCGATCCCAATGTCTTCTCGCAGGGCATCACACGCGCCAACTGGACGTCGCTCATGGAGAGCGACCATCACCCGCTGATCAACAAATCGGTGCAGGGCCTCTATCCGCCCGGTTCGACCTTCAAGATGACGACGGCGCTCGCAGCGCTCGCGGCAGGGATTTCGCCCGACCAGACCGTCAACTGCGGCGGCACCTACCGGCTCGGCAGTCATACGTTCCACTGCTGGCGGCATAGTGGCCACGGCGCCGTCGACATGCACCGCGCGATCACGCAGAGCTGCGACGTCTATTTCTGGACGATGGGGCGCGCGGTCGGCATCGATGGGCTCGCAGCAACCGGGCGTAAGTTCGGCTGGGGCGAAAAATTCGACCTGCCGATATCGGGCATGCGCGACGGGCTGATGCCGACCCCCGCCTGGAAGCGGAAGCGCTTCGACAAGGACTGGATCGTGGCCGAGACGCTCAACGCCTCGATCGGCCAAGGCTATACGATCGCGACGCCGTTGCAGCTTGCCGTGATGTCGGCGCGCATTGCCAGCGGCCGCCGCGTGGTGCCGCGGCTGATCGGAGGCGCGTCGGTCCCGAGCGACGATCTTGGGGTACCGCCGGAGCAGCTCGACGTGATCCGCGCCGGAATGAGCGATGTGGTCAATTCGCGGGCCGGGACGGCCTTCTGGGCGAAGGCCCGCACCGACGCCTTCCAGATCGCCGGCAAGACCGGCTCGGCGCAGGTGCGCGCGATCACCATGGCCGACCGGCGGCGCGGCTATACCAACAGCGACATGTTCCCGTGGAAATTCCGCGACCATGCGCTGTTCGTGAGCTTCGCGCCGGCCGTCGAGCCGCGCTATGCCTGTGCGGTAATTGTCGAACATGGCAGCCATGGCGGCACCGCCGCAGCGCCGATCGCGCGCGATGTGCTGACCTATCTGTTCGAGCCGCAGACCGCGATGCGGACGCTCGACGTGCTCGAAGCCGACTGGGCCGCCAAGAAGGCGAAGATCGAAGCGGCCGAGGCGGCGGCCGCGCGGCAGGCGAATGGCCTCGCCGCCGCGGTGCAGGACCCTCCCGTCCCTGCGCCCGAGGGCACCGAATGAACGACTTCACCCCCGTTGCGCTGCCCGACAAGCTCCGGGCGCTGCCGTGGCCGGTGATCCTTACGATCATCGCGCTCGGCAGCTTCGGGCTGATCATCCTTTATTCGGCGGCGGGCGGCAGCCTGCAACCCTGGGCGCTCAACCAGGGCATCAAGTTCGGCGCGATGCTGATCCTCATGCTCGTCATCGCGCATGTCGACATGACGGTCTGGGCACGCTTCGCCTATCCGGCCTATGGCGCGATCCTGATCCTGCTGCTGCTCGTCGAGGCGGTCGGCTTTGTCGGCAAGGGCGGGCAGCGCTGGATCGACCTTGGCATCATCCGGCTGCAGCCGTCCGAATTCATGAAAATCGCGGTGATCCTTGCGCTCGCCCGCTATTATCATTTCCTGCCGCGGGGCCATGTCGAGACGCTGCGGTCCTTCTGGCCGCCGGTGCTGATGATCCTCGTGCCGTTCGCGCTCGTCGCGCTGCAGCCCGATCTCGGCACCGGTCTCATGATTGCGTTCGGCGGCGCGGCGATGTTGTTCCTTGCCGGCATAAGGCTGCGCTGGTTCATCGGGGGTCTCGCCGCGGCAGCCGCCGCGCTGCCCGTCGCGATGAGCATGATGCACGGCTATCAAAAGAAGCGCATCGCGACCTTCCTCGATCCGTCGAGTGACCCACTCGGTGCCGGCTATCACATCACCCAATCGAAGATCGCGATCGGCTCGGGTGGCATTTTCGGCAAGGGATTCCTCAACGGCACGCAGGGCGCGCTCGAATATCTGCCGGAGCGGCACACCGACTTCGTGTTCGCGACGATGGCCGAGGAATGGGGGCTGATGGGCGGGCTGTTCGTGCTGGCGGGATTCGGCTTCATCATCGCCTGGGGCATCGGCGTCGCGCTGAGCGCCCGCAGCCACTTTGCCCGGCTCGCCGCAATGGGCCTGACCTGCACGATCGCTTTCTATGTTGTCATCAACACCGGGATGGTCATGGGCCTCGCACCCGTCGTGGGCATCCCGCTGCCGCTCATTTCCTACGGCGGGTCCGCCATGCTGACGTTGCTCGTGACCCTCGGCATCCTATTGTCGATTGCCAGGCAGCGCGACCGGACAACGCTCGGCGTCGGACCCTCGTCGCTCTAGGCTTGACGCCCCTGCCCGACCGCCCTAAACGCCGCTCTCCCGCGAACAGCGGCGTGGACGCATAGCTCAGTTGGTAGAGCAGCTGACTCTTAATCAGCGGGTCCTAGGTTCGAGCCCTAGTGCGTCCACCATTCTTCCCTCATCATCTTATAAGCTCTGAGCCTAGAGCTTCGATTTGCTAACCGACGCCTTCAGGCGCGGTCCCGCAAAATCCAGGAACGCGCGCAGTTTGAGTGGGAGCAGCGACCGCCCGGCGTGGACGAGATGGACGGGCAGGAGGTCTGGCTCAAATGCGCGCAGGACCAGCGTCAGGTCGCCGGCGGCGACGGCATCGGCGACCTGATAGGACAGGACACGGGTAATCCCCGCGCCGGCCTTGGCCGCGGTGATCGCGGCATCAGCGGAATTGACGGCGAAGCGTGGCCGGATCGCGGCAACGGTCGCCTGCCTGCCACGGCCGAAAGCCCAGGCCGTATTTGCATAAAGGCCTTCGAACATCACGCAGGCATGTCGCGCCAGGCCGGCAGGCGACTCCGGCGAGCCGCGTGCCGCGAGATAGGCGGGACTGGCGCAGGTCACCCAGCCGATCTCGCCAAGGCGCGTCGCGACCATGCTGCTGTCGGGCAGGCTGCCGATGCGGATCGCGACGTCGATGTGATCTTCGACAAGATTGACGACATGGTCGGCGAGGATCAGCCGCGCATCGATATCAGGATAGGCGCGGAGAAACTCGAGCAGGACGGGCTCGACATGCAGCCGGCCGAACATGACCGGCGCGGTGATCGTCAGATGGCCGCGCGGCGCGCGATATTCACCCGCCGCGCTCCGCTCGGCTTCCTCGACGGTCTCGAGGATCTGGCGGGCCGCCGCAACATAAGCCTCCCCGGCTTCGGTCAGAAGCAGCCTGCGACTGGTGCGCACGACGAGCCGGGTTCCGAGGTGTGCTTCAAGCTCCGACACCTTACGGCTGACCGTCGGCAGCGGCATGCGCAGCATCCGCGATGCCGCCGAAAGGCTGCCGCCATCGACCGCCGCGATCAGTGTCGCCATCGCGTCGAACCGGTCCATTGCGCCTCTCGAAATATGGAAGGATAAATTCAGTATTTAGCGGATACTGCAAACCAGCGGAAGGCCGTACTTCATTTTCACCGGCCGATAGCGGCCAGTCCGACGAAAGGAAACGACCATGACCCGCCTCCCGACCCCCGCAACGATTGCCGACGCACCCGCCAAGTCGCAACCCCTGCTCGACGCCGTCAGCAAGCAGCTTGGCAGCGTGCCGAACATGTTCCGCTCGATCTCGCTGAGCCCGGCCGCACTCGAAGGCTATCTCGGCATGTCCGGCGCACTCGGCAAGGGTGCTTTGCCCGCCGCGACCCGCGAGCGGATCGCGCTGGCCGTCGCCGAGATCAACGGCTGCGACTATTGCCTCTCGGCGCACACCTATATCGGCAAGAACCTCCTCAAGCTGGACGACGCCGAGATGACCGCGAACCGCAGCGGGGCCTCGAACGATCCGAAGGCCGATGCCGCCGTCCGCTTTGCCGCTGCGATCACCAAGGCGCGCGGCCATGTCGCGGAGGCCGATTTCGCGACCGTCCGGCTCGCTGGCTACACCGACGCGCAGCTGCTCGAGATCGTCCAGCACGTCGCGCTGAACACCTGGACCAACTACGTCAACGAAGTCTTCAAGACCGAGATCGACTTCCCCGTCGTCGAGGCCCGCAAGGCCGCCTGACCCCCCAGCGACGACGAGGTGCGGGCGCCGGTTTCCCCCGGCCGGCGCCCGCCATCCTCCCCCCACCCACCGCATTTCGACGGGACCAAGCCATGACCCGTAAATCCCGTTTCCTCGCCGCTGCTTTTGGTATCCTTGTCAGCGTTTCCAACCTCGCCATGTCGGCCGCCGCCTATGCCGCTCCGACCGTGATCACCACGCCGGTCGCGCCGTCGCAGGTTCGCTACGGCACGATCAAGGTCGACGGTCTCAACATCGCCTACCGCGAAGCCGGCGATCCGAAGCTGCCGAAGCTCGTGCTGCTGCACGGCTGGCCGTCGTCGTCGCACCAGTTCCGCGATCTGATGCCAGCGCTCGCAGGTCGCTTCCATGTGATCGCACCCGACTATCAGGGCTTTGGCAACAGCGATCATCCCGATCCCGCGACCTATGCCTATTCCTTCGATGCCATCTCGGTGACGATGGAGAAGTTCCTCGCTGCCAAGGGCTTCGATCATTACGGCCTGTTCGTGCAGGATTATGGCGGCCCGGTCGGTTTCCGCATCGTCGGCCGCAACCCCAAGGCGCTCGACTGGCTCATCGTCCAGAACAGCAATGCCTATGAAGTCGGCTTCACCCCGGCCTGGGACGGCTTCCGCAAGGCACTGTGGATCGACCGGACGCCGGCAAACGAGAAGCCGCTCGCCGGGTTCAACACGCTCGATGCAATCAAGAACATTGTCTATCTGGGCGGCGCAGGCCACCCTGAGCTGATCGCGCCGGAAGCCTATATCAGCGACGCCGCTTCGGTTGCCTCGCCGACCAGCCTGCGCATCCAGCTCGACCTGTTCTACGACTATCGCCACAATCCGGAACTCTACCCGGCGTGGCAGAAGTTCCTGCGCGACAACCAGCCGAAGACGCTGATCTTCTGGGGCCAGCACGACCCGTTCTTCTCACCCGAAGGCGGCGAGGCGTTCCTGAAGGACCTGCCCAAGGCCGAAATATACCGGCTGAACGCCGGCCACTTCGCGACCGAGGACAATCTGCCCTTCATCGCGAGCCATATCATCGCTTTCTACGACAAGACGGTGACGTCGAAAAAGTAGCCTCCCCCGCCGCCCGCGCGAGTCCCGCGCGGGCGGCATGTCCTTCTCCCTCCAAGGACCGCACGATGGATCTCCCCTCCCCCTCCAGCGACATCGCCTTCACCCCAACCGTCAAGGCGCTGCAAACCGCGCGGGGCTCGCGCGACGCCTATGCGCGGCAGGAAGCGCGCGGTGGATTCCGGACCGCGATCGACGATGACCTGATCGAGTTCTTCACCGGGGTCGACACGGCCTATCTGGCGACCGCCAATGCGGCCGGGCAGCCCTATGCGCAGCACCGGGGCGGTCCGAAAGGATTCATCCGGGTGCTGGACAGTCAGACGCTTGGCTTCGCGGACTATAGTGGCAACAAACAATATATCTCGACGGGCAACCTCGCCGACAATGACAAGGCGTTCCTGTTCCTGATGGACTATGCCCACCGGCGCCGCATCAAAATCTGGGGCCGGGCGCGGATGTCCAGCGATCCCGCCACCATCGCCGCGCTGATGCCGGAGAATTACCGGGCGCGGCCCGAACAGGCGCTGCTGTTCACCGTCGAAGCGTGGGATGCCAATTGCCCGAAACATATTCCGCAGAAGCTCGATGCCGCGGATGTCGGAAACGCCATCGCCGGTCTAAATGCACGCATTGCCGAACTGGAAGCCGAACTGAGCCGATTGAAAGGACGCCAGACATGAGCCGCCCGCCGCTGCCGCCGTTCACCGATGCCACCGCTGCGGAAAAAGCGCGGCTCGCCGAGGATGCGTGGAACAGCCGCGATCCGGCGCGGGTGGCGCTGGCCTATACGCCCGGCAGCCAGTGGCGGAACCGCGCTGAGTTCATCTCCGGGCGCGCGGACATCGAGGCGTTCCTGACGCGCAAATGGGCACGCGAACTCGATTACCGGCTGATCAAGGAAGTCTGGACCCACGCGGGCAACCGGATCGCCGTGCGCTTCGCCTATGAATATCACGACGACAGCGGCCACTGGTTCCGCGCCTATGGCAATGAGAATTGGCAGTTCGATGCCGACGGGCTGATGGAACGGCGCATTGCCAGCATCAACGAACATCCGATCGGCGAGGCTGAGCGCAAATTCCACTGGCCGCTGGGGCGTCGTCCTGACGATCATCCCGGGCTGAGCGATCTCGGACTCTGACCTGCGCCTTGTTGGCGCGTAGCTTGCCGGGCGGATGCCGGGTGGCTTAGGGGATAGGCATGCGCACCCTCATTCTCCGCCTGATCCTGCCACTGCTGATCGCCCTGCCCTCGCCCGCCTTTGCCTGGTGGGAATATGGGCATCAGACGGTCGCGACGATCGCGGCAGCCGGGCTGACGCCGAAGGCGAAGCGGGCGGTGGCGCGGCTGATTGCGCAGTCGGCGAAGCTGGAAACGCCCGAATGCCCGGTCCGCAACATGGAGGATGCGAGCGTATGGCCCGACTGTATCAAGAAGCTCGGCGACCGTTTTTCCTATGCCGAATATTGGCATTATCAGGACATTCCGATCTGCAAGGCCTTCAACATCAAGGCGGAATGCCCGAACGGGCAGTGCGTGACGACGCAGATCCCGCGCATGGCGCGGATGCTCAAGGACGGCAAGCTGCCGGTGCGCGAGCGGGTGCAGGCGCTGGCCTTCCTCGTGCACCTCGTCGGCGACATGCATCAGCCGCTGCACATTGCCGATACGGGGGATGCGGGCGGCAATCGCACCAGGGTCGCCTATGGTGCGAAGTCGCCCGACAAGATGAACCTGCACCGGGTCTGGGACGGCGAACTCGCCGAGCGGGCGATCAGCACGCCGCCGGGGAATGCCAAGGGATTAATGTCGGAGATTACCGCCGAGCAGCGCGCCGCATGGACGGCGGGCGATGTCACCGACTGGGCGCGCGAGAGCTGGCAGCTGTCGCGCGACACGGTTTACGGCAAGCTGCCGGTGCAGGCGAATGTCTGTGAGGCGAAGCTCGAGGGGCGCGTGATGCTCGGCCAAGACTATATCGCGGGCGGCGTGCCGGCCGTGCGCGAGGCGGTCGAGAAGGCCGGGGTGCGGTTGGCGGTGTTGCTGAATGCAGCGCTTGATCCGCCGCCGGCCCCGGAACCGGGGGCCGCGGCGGCTGTTAAAACGCCGTAACGGAAGGAAATCCCATGCGCCTCGACGATTACCGCGAAAGCAGCAACATCGAGGATCAGCGGGGCTCGGGCGGCGGGGTTGGCGGCGGCGGCGGCATAGGTGGCCTGCTGCCGCTGCTGTTCATGGGACGCGGACTGGGCTGCGGCGGGGTTGTCGTGGTCGGAATCGGCTTGCTGCTGCTCGGGGTGAACCCGCTGGCGCTGCTCGGCGGCGGGGATAGCGGCGGCGAACCGCAGCGGGCGCAGGTCGGGTTCCAGCCGCCCGCCGGCGCGGAGGGTGCGACCGACCGATTCGTCAGTCATGTGCTCGCGACCACTGAGGACACGTGGGGCCGGATCTTTCAGGCACAGGGGCAGCGCTACCCCGCGCCGACGTTGGTTTTCTATTCCGGGACCGGCCAATCAGGTTGCGGTGTGGCGCAGTCGGCGGCGGGGCCCTTCTATTGCCCGGTCGACCGCAAGGTCTATCTCGATACCAGCTTCTTCGACGAACTGGCACGGAGGTTCGGCTCGCCGGGGGACTTCGCGCAGGCCTATGTCATCGCGCATGAGGTCGGCCATCACGTCCAGAATGTCACCGGCACACTCGACAAGGTCGAACGCGCGCAGCAAGGCCTGTCCGGTGCGCGCGCCAATGCGCTGCAGGTGCGCGTGGAACTGCAGGCCGATTGCTATGCGGGTGTCTGGGGGCGCGCGAACAAGTCGCTGCTCGACGCCGGCGATGTCGAAGAAGCGATCGGCGCAGCGAAGGCAATCGGCGACGACACGCTGCAGCGCCAGACGCAGGGCCGCGTGGTGCCCGACAGCTTCACGCATGGCACGTCGGCGCAGCGGGTGAAATGGTTCCGGACCGGGTTCGACAGCGGCGATCCGGCAGCTTGCGATACGTTTTCCAGTTAGTGCAGCCCCCTCCCGGTCGGCTGCCGCCGACTCGCCTCCCCCTTGCAGGGGGCGGAGGACGGATGGTGTCTTCTCTTTTGCCTGAACGTGGCGGCGGCTGGCCGCGCCCCCTCCTCCCCCTAGAAGGGGGAGGCGACTCAGGCGTCGCCTGAGCGGGCGGGGGTGGGCATTCCACGAAAAAGGGCGGACCTTGCGGCCCGCCCCTCTTTGCCCGCTTTCGCGAATCTTATTGCGCGTAGGCCTCGTTGCCGACGAAGCCCATCTTGGTGACGCCGGCCTGCTGGGCGGCGGCCATGACCTGATCGACGGTTTCGTAACGTGCCAGCGCATCGGGCTTCAGGTGAAGCTCGGGCTCCGGGACGATCGCTGCCGACGTACGCAGATAATATTTCAGCGTCGGCATCGTGACCTTCTGCTTGTTCCAGTAGATGTCGTTCAGAAAGTCGACCTCGAGCAGGTTGACCGTCGGCATCACCTCGGGAGGCTTGGCGTTCGGGTCGTTGATCGGCAGGTCGAGCTTCACGGCATGCGTCTGGATCGGAATGGTGATGATGAACATGATGAGCAACACCAGCATCACGTCGATCAGCGGCGTGGTGTTGATATCCATCATCGGCTCGCCTTCGGCCGATGCTGCTGCCATTGCCATGTTAAACTACTCCTAGCGCGTCACGCCGCCCGGGGGCGGTTCGGAGATGAAACCGATCTTCTGGTAGCCGGCGCGCTGCATCAGGAAGATCACCTTGCCAGCGCAACGATATTCCATGTTCGCGTCGCCGCGAATATGGACTTCCGGAAGTTCGATCGGCTTGCCGGCCGCCTTCAGGCGATCGATTTCGGACGTCAGATGGCTGACGGCCTTGTCGAGGATTTCCTGCGTCGAGCCGAACTTCTGCAGGCCCCAATAGACATCGCAGTTGCGGTCGATCGAGATCAGCACATTCTCGGGCTTGGTGACCGTCACCTGATTGCGGACGGTCGGAAGTTTCAGCGTCACGGTCTGGACGACGACGGGAACAGTGATGAGGAAGATGATCAGCAACACCAGCATGACGTCGACGAGCGGCGTCGTATTGATGTCGGACATCGGGGCTTCATCGCCGCCCTCTGCCGGCCCGGTACTCATGGCCATGGGTTAAGGTCCTTTCCTTCGGGACACCGGGCAGGGCCTGCGCCCCGCCCGGCATGCCTCGATTACTTGGTCGCGACCTTGCTGCCCGACATCATGAAGCCGTGAAGATCGGACGCGAAATGGTTGAGCTTCTCGGTGATGTCCTTGTTGCGACGGATCAGCCAGTTGTAGCCAAGCACCGCGGGAACGGCGACGGCGAGACCGAGCGCGGTCATGATCAGCGCTTCACCGACCGGACCGGCGACCTTGTCGATCGAGGCCTGACCCGCGATGCCGATGTTGATCAGCGCGCGATAGATGCCGACGACGGTGCCGAACAGACCGATGAACGGCGAAGTCGAACCGACCGAGGCGAGGAAGGCGAGGCCCGACTGGAGCTTCGACGTGATCGTCTGGTTCGAGCGCTGCAGCGACATCGTCACCCACTCATTCTCATCGATCTTGTCGGTGAGCTTACCTTCGTGGTGATCGGCGGCGCGCAGGCCGTCTTCGGCCAGCTGGCGGAACGCCGAGTCCTTGGGCAGCTTCGCCGCGCCGTCGCGCAGGCTCGGTGCAGTCCAGAACTTCTTGTCGATGTCCTTGGCTTCGTTGAGGACTTTGCGCTGATCCCAATATTTGGTGAAGATGATGTACCAGCTCACCAGCGACATGAAGACGAGGATGCCGAACACGCTCTGGGCGATGATACCGCCCTGCTGCAGTGCGGCCACCAGGCCATATGGGTTCTCGGTTGCTACGGTTTCCATGGGTTATTGTCCCTCTGCGATCGGTTCGAATTGAGTTGGTCGGAAAAATCAGTTCTTCGGAATCTGCCAGCGAACAGCCTGAGCACGACCAGCCTTGACGGGTGTGCCGTTCATGAGCGCCGGATTGAACCGGAAGCGCCGCTCGACGAGTTCGCAGGTCCGCTTGTCGAGGCGGTCATGACCGCTCGACGACGTGATCTGGCAGCTGCCGGCCACAACGCGGCCATCAACACCGACCTCGTACTGAACCTTGGTTACGCCTTCTTCCTCGGCGCGGATCGACGCTTCGGGATAGTCGTCGGTGGTGATCGTTGCACCCAGCTTGCCCTTCGGCGTTGCAGGGGTGGTGGGACCAGCCGGCGGCGGGTTCGGCGGTGCGGTTGGTGTAATGATCGGCGGCGGCGGGCGCACGGCCTGCACGACCATCGGCGGCGGCGGTGCGACGGTTTCGACCGAAACCATCGGCGGCGGCACGAACGGCGGGATGTCGTCGAGCTTCGGCGGCGGCGGCGGTGGCTCGTCCGGCTTCTTCTCGTCCTTGATCTCGACCGCCTCGATCGGCGCGACGATGACCTTGACTGCCTTCAGGGCAAGTCCGGTCACGAAAGCATATCCCAAAAAGACGTGGAGCAGGGCAACGATGCCCAGTCCCACCATCCGCTGGTTGCTCATTGCTGGTTGGTCCGCGAATGCCATAGTGCTGCGCGAAACTCCCTCCTAAAAACCCCGGGTCGCCGATCCGGCCTTCAACAGCTCCGCCTTTTGTCCGGACTACCCTCATAGGCCGGGACGGGAACCGCCGAAAACTGCTACGCAACAAAGCTGCGTCGGAGCGGCATGCGACGAAACGAACAGGAACAGGCGATCTCGTTAACCCATCCCTTGCGCAACTACTAACCAAGCGCCCTTGCGCTCGCAACCCGCTTTCGTTGCCCACGTTGCTTAGCTAAATCCCTCGTGCGCGTTTCGGTTGCGTGACAGGGAAGCCCGGAAAATGCGCGCGCCCCCCGGCGGCCTGGAGAGAGCCATGATGAAATTTGCAGCGAAACTGGCGCTCCTGCCCCTCGCCGCGCTTGCTCTGGGACCGGCTGGAGCGCGCGAAGCGCCGCCGCAAGCGTTCTCTGTCGAGGGTTATAGCGATCTCGCTGATCTGACACTCGGCGCACCTGCGATCCTGCGGGGCACCGTCACCAAGGCGGACCGGCTGAGCGCCAAAGATGCGCCGGACGTTTCGCCCGGTCGCGTACGTGTCCTGGTCGAGGCGAGCGTGCAGGCGGCGATCGCAGCCCCGAGCGCGGTCGCGCCTGTCGTGAAATATCTTTGGGAGACCAAAGCCGACGCCAAGGGGAAGCCGCCAAAACTCAAAGGCGCGGCTGTGTTGCTGTTCGCGCGACCCGTTTCGGGGCGGGAGGACCAGATACTATTGACCGGACCGAACAGCCAGATCGCCGCGACGGCGAGCGCCGAGGCGACCGTGCGGCGGATCCTGACCGAAGCGCGCGATCCCGAGCTGCGGACGTTCCGCGTCACCGGCATCGCCAATGCCTTCCATGTGCCCGGCAGCATTCCGGGCGAAGCCGAGACGCAAATTTTCCTTGCAACGGCAACGCAGCGCCCGGTGTCGCTCGTCGTGCTGTCGCGGCCGGGCCAGCCGAAAAGCTATTCGCTGGCGACCGGCGACGTCATCGACGAGGCGGCAAAGCCGATCCCGCCGCAGACCTTGCTCTGGTACCGGCTCGCCTGCACCCTGCCCTCAGCGCTGCCGGCCGGCGTCGCGGGTGGGCCGGATGCCGCATCGCAAGCCGCAACCGCGGAGGATTATCGATTCGTCGTGGACTCGCTTGGCAAATGCGGCCGGACGCTCAGAACGAACTGAGCGACACGCCGACGGCCTTGCAGTCCGGATAGATGTCAGGCTTGCGCGTCGACACCCTCAGCGCCGTCACGCCCTTGCGCGCCGCGACCAGGTCATAAACCGTGCGGCAGAAGGTCTCCTGCAGGTTGTAACGGCGCGCGCGCGCGACCTCGCCGATCGACGTGCGCAGATAGTCATAATTCCACGCTGCATCGACCTTATCGCATGTTGGAAAAGCCGATTCGTCGAGCCAGACCTCGACATTGACGCGCAGTCGCTGCGGCGTTCCGATCTCGAAATCATGAAAGCCGATATCAACGTCGAGATCATAATCTTCGAGGAAAATTTTGCGGAAGCGCGGCGCGAGCGTGTCGGGCACCAGTCCCTGCAAATCTGACAAGTTCATTGGTCCACCATGAAAGCTACGTCACGCGGCATGCCGAACAGGCGCTGCCCGGAATCGAGTGTCACGACCTGCGCATCGAGGGTCGGCGTCGCGATGATGTAACGCAAGGTCGCGACAATATCGTCGGCGGTGACACCGCGCCCAAGCGGATTATGGCGGTGCGCCGCGTCGAAATTCTCGCGGCTCTGCGGGCCGCTGACCATCGTCACTGCCGGTGCGATGCCATTGACCCGGATGCAAGGCGAAAGGGCGCGTGCCGCAAGCTCGGTTACTGCCATGAGCCCCGCCTTGCTCACCGTGTAGCTGAAATAGTCGGGATTGAGGCTGGAGAGCTTGGCGTCGAGCATGTTTACGACAAGACCGTTGGCCGCCGCGGGCAGCGCTGCGGCGAAAGCCTGGGTCAGCAGGGCCGGCGCGCGGAGATTGACCGCATGCTGCCGGTCCCACCGCTCGATGCTGAAGTCGGTGAGCGTGTCATATTCGAACAGCGACGCATTGTTTACGAGCAGGCCGGCTGGCGCGTCGTCCGGTACGGCAGCCATGATTGTGGCAGCAGCCGATGGGTCGGCAAGGTCGGCCTGAACGACCGAGGCGCCGATCTCTGCCGCAAGCGCATCGGCCTCGGCGCGCGAGTTGTTGCAGTGGATGAGAACGCGCCAGCCATCGGCTGCCAGGGCGCGGGCCAGCACCGCGCCGATGCGCTTGGCGCCGCCCGTGACGATCGCGGTGCGCGGACTGCCGAACTCGGGTGTCATGGCGCGCCGTCTAGACGACGCGCCGGGCGGCGTCGAGCGTCAGGCCGTGGGATCGAGATAAAGCGCGGCTTCTGCCGCACGGCGTTTGGTCAGGCCGTTCAGCACCTTGCCAGCCTGCTTGTTCCACTTGCCAAACTCTGCTGCCGCCCCGGCTTTATCGCCGGCTTTGTGCTTCTTGAGCAGCGTCGAGGAGGCGAACGCGCCGGTGCCGATGTTGTAGGCAAGGCTGACCATCGCGCCGAACTCGCGAGGGAGTGTTGGCGCGCCGCCAAGCGCCGCCTCGACCCCGGCGGCAAATTTGGCGATGTCCGAATCGAAACGCGCGTCGCACTGCGCCTGGGTCCAGGTCATCCCCATAACGATGTCATGACCCGTCGAACCCCAGCCGATCGTCGGCACGTCATTGGGCGTCGGCATGTAGGAGGTGAGCCGGCATTGCTCATAGGATTTGATCAACGCCTTTGCGCGCGGTCCGACCTGCATGTTTGTCTCCCCCGAGAGTGTTGTTCAGCATTTCATTACGTTACCGGATCGCGCTCCGCCAGCCGCCCGGATGGGCGGGTGCCGAAAATTGCGGCAGGCAAGGCGCGGCTTGCGCGCGCCGCTTGCCGGCGCACTTCCTCCCCGCAGAAGGCACAGACTTATCCACAGGTGCCGGGGATAAATCCCTGCACGTCGCTTGAGCCGGTCGCGTCCGACTCCTAGATGGGAATGCCATGGCCGAACCCCCTCTCTCCGACCGGTTTTCCGAAGAGCAATCGGCCTATGCGGTGCGCGGGCGCGACGCGCCGGATTTAGAAATCGGTACAGCTGCCATTCGCAACGTGCTGAAAACCCTGCCGTCGCGGCCGGGTGTGTACCGCATGCTCGATGCCGCGGGCGAAGTGCTCTACGTCGGCAAGGCCAAGGGCCTGAAGGCGCGTGTCACCAACTATGTGCAGGTTGCCCGCCTGCCCCGCCGGCTGCAGCGCATGGTGTCGCTGACCCGGTCGATGACGATCGTGACGACGGCGACCGAGGCCGAGGCTCTGCTACTCGAGGCGCAGCTCATCAAGCGGTTCCGGCCAGCCTTCAACGTTCTGCTGCGCGACGACAAGAGCTTCCCGTTCATCTTCCTGCGCGAGGATCATGATTTTCCGCGCATCTCGAAACATCGCGGCGCACGGACCGGCAAGGGCGTGTTCTATGGCCCGTTCGCGAGCGCGGGTGCGGTGAACACGACGCTCAATGCGCTGCAGAAGGTGTTCCTGCTGCGGAGCTGCACTGACAGTTTCTTCGCGAATCGCTCGCGCCCCTGCCTGCTGCACCAGATCCGGCGCTGCAGCGCGCCCTGCGTCGGGCGAATCGATGCCGCTGGCTATGCCGAACTGGTCGCCGACGCGAAGGGCTTCCTCGGCGGCAAATCGCAGGAGGTACAGCGCAAGCTCGGGGCCGCCATGGAGGAGGCCGCGAAGGCGCTGGATTTCGAGCGCGCCGCGCTCGTCCGCGACCGGCTGCGCGCGCTCACATACATTCAGGGCCAGCAGGCGATCTCGGCGGGTGATGCTGCCGATGCCGATGTCATCGCGCTCGCGTCGAACAGCGGGCAGATGTGCATCCAGGCGTTTTTCGTGCGCGGCGGGCAGAATTGGGGGCATCGCGCCTTCTTCCCGTCGCATACCGCCGAGATGGAGGAGGACGAGGTGCTGCTGTCCTTCCTGCCGCAATTCTACGACGATGTGCCGCCGCCGCGCGAACTGCTGCTCGACCGGCCGCTCGCCGAGGCGGACCTGCTCGCGGAAGCGCTGTCGGAGCGCGCCGGGCGGCGCGTCACGATCCGGGTGCCGCAACGCGGATCGGCGAAGCGCATGGTCGATCAGGCGCGGCGCAACGCCGTCGAAGCGCTCGACCGGCGGCTCGCCGAGGGTGCTACACAGACGCGGCTGCTGCGCGAAGTGGCCGAGCTGTTCGACCTCGCCAGCCCGCCGCAGCGCATCGAAGTCTATGACAATTCGCACATCATGGGCACGAATGCGCTCGGCGCGATGATCGTCGCGGGGCCGGAGGGCTTCCGCAAATCGGCCTATCGCAAGTTCAATATGAAGGACGAGTCGATCACGCCCGGCGACGATTTCGCGATGATGAAGGCGATGCTGACGCGGCGATTCGCACGGCTGGAGAAAGAGGATCCCGATCGTACCGGCGGCGAGTGGCCCGATTTGCTGCTCATCGACGGCGGCAAGGGGCAGCTGAGCCAGGTCATGGACGCGCTTGGCGAGCTTGGGGTGCATCAGGTCTGCGTGGTCGGTGTCGCCAAGGGACCAGACCGCAATGCCGGGCGCGAGACCTTCCATCTGCCGAACGGGCGGGAACTGACGCTGCCGCCCAATTCGCCGCTGCTGTTCTACCTGCAGCGGCTGCGCGACGAGGCACACCGTTTCGCGATCGGCGGGCATCGGGCCAAGCGCGCGAAATCGATGGTGACCTCGCCGCTCGACGATGTGCCGGGCATCGGCCCGGCGCGGAAGCGCGCGCTGCTCATGCATTTCGGCACGGGCAAGGCCGTGAAGGGCGCGGGGCTGGAGGCGCTGGAAAAGGCGCCGGGAATCTCGAAACTCATGGCGCGGACGATCTACGAGCACTTCCACCCGGGCAGCTGAACCGATTGGGCAGGTTGAGGCGTCGGCGCTGATCGCTACACTGCTCCCAAACCGCGAAAGGCCAATTGTGACGCTGACCCTCTACACTGCCGCGACTCCCAACGGGTATAAGGTGTCGGTCGCGCTCGAGGAGATGGGGCTGCCCTATGAGGTGCGGCGGATCGACCTGCAAAAGGCCGAGCAGAAGCAGCCCTGGTATCTCGCGATCTGCCCGAATGGCCGGGTGCCGGCCATCGTTGATGACGGCTTCGCGGTGTTCGAAAGCGGAGCCTGCCTGACTTATCTCGCGCGCAAGACCGGGCTGCTGATGCCGTCGGATCCGCAAGGCAGTAGCCGGGTCGAGCAGTGGCTGATGTTCCAGATGGGCGGCATCGGGCCGATGATGGGACAGGCCAATGTGTTCTTCCGTTACTTCCCCGAGAAGATCCAGCCGGCCATCGACCGCTATCAGGGCGAGTGCCGGCGGCTGTTCACGGTGCTGGATACGCATCTGGCAACCAATGAATATCTGGCGGGCGACTATAGCATCGCCGACATCGCCAACTGGTGCTGGGTGCGCACGCACAGCTGGTCGGGCGCGAGCATCGAAGGGCTGACGCACCTGCAACGCTGGATGGGCGCGATCGCGGCGCGCCCGGCCGTACAGCGCGGCGTCGCTGTGCCCGAGGACATCAGCAAGCGGCTTGATGCCGGCAGCGCCGACGCCAAGAAGTTCGTCGAGGGTGCCCGCACCATCGTCGAGATGGGCAAGTCCAAGGCCTGACGGGCTTTGACAGGCGCGGCACAGCCACTAGGGTCGCGAACGAAACAATCTTGGGGGGATTTTGATGACTGACTATCCGTTGACCACGCTTGCGCTTCTGCTGGCCCTGCTCGTCTACGTCTGGGCAACGATGCTGGTCGGGCAGGCGCGCGGCAAGCATGGCGTCGAGGCACCGGCGACCACCGGCCATCCGACCTTCGAGCGCATCTTCCGCGCCCACCAGAACAGCGTCGAGCAGCTCGTGCTGTTCGTGCCGTTGCTTGCGGTGTTTGCGGTGCAATGGGGCGATGTGTTCGCGGCGACCTACGGCGCGATCTGGAGTGTCGGGCGGATTCTCTACACCATTGGCTATGGCGTCGAAGCCAAGAAGCGCAGCCTTGGGTTCATGCTGTCGGGCGCGCTGTCGATGATCGTGCTGCTGGTGTGCCTGGGGACGGCTGTGGTGCGGCTGGCGGGGATGTAATCTACATGCGGAAGCCGGGTTCGGTCGACTCGCTTGAAAAGCTTGGCCGCACTCGGCTTTCGGACAATTTCTACATGCGCGATTTTCTATATTCCGAGATCGCCAATTTTTACGGGATTCAGAACATTCCCGACAACCCGCCGTTGGCCATCGCCGCCGGGACCCGCCTTTGCCAAGAATTGCTTGAACCGCTGCAAAGACGGTTCGGCCCAATAACGATCCGTTCGGCCTTTCGCTCGTGCGCGGTGAATCAACTCGGCAATGAGAGGGGGCATAATTGCGCGAGCAATGAGGCAAACTACGCCAGCCACATTTGGGATCGTTTGGATGCCGACGAGCGAATGGGCGCAACCGCCTGCATCGTGGTGAACAGCTTCGTACCTTACTACGAAAAGACCGCGCATTGGCAGGCGATCGCATGGTGGGTCCACGATCACTTACCGTACGCCAGCATGGAATTTTTTCCCACGCGGGCAGCGTTCAATCTTAGATCACATGACGTGCAGTCGCGCTCAATTTCGCAATGGATCGAACGCGGTCCTCGGATCCTGACAAAGCCAGGAATGTCCAATCATGCGGGTTCGCACGAATTGGAGTACCGATCTTTTCTTACGTCGCAGGCCAAGGGCTAAATCCCCCGGAACTCCGCGAACTCGCTCAGCGGGGCGCGGGCGGTTTCGAGCTGGTTGGCGGGGTCGGCGTCGTCCTTCCAGCCGATCGCCATGCCGGTGAACAGCATGAGTTCGGCGGGCGGCTTCAGGAAATCAGCGATGGTCTGCGGGTAGATCGCCCAGCATTCCTGCGGGCAGCTGTCGAGCCCCTCCTCGCGCAGCAGCAGCATGATATTTTCGAGATACATGCCGAGGTCGGACCATTGCGGCGGCCCCATGTAGCGATTGACGTAGCAGAACAGCGCGACGGGCGCGTTGAAGAACATGAAGTTGCGCGCGAACCATTGCATGCGTGCGGCACGATTCTCGCGCGGGATGCCGAGGCGGGCGTAGAGATCTTCGCCGACCTGGAAGCGGCGGGCGGTGTAGGGCTCGCCGAGTTCCTTCGGGTAGATGTCATATTCGGTCGGCTCGCCCTTCGGCGCCTCGAATACGCGCTTGGCCGCGATCTGCTTCAGCTGCTGCAATTCCGCGCCGCCCAGCACATAGAGATGCCAGGGCTGCAGGTTGCCGCCCGACGGGGCCCGCGCCGCCTTTTCCAGCACGCGGCGGATCACCGCGCCGTCCACCGGCTTGTCGAGGAAGCCGCGCACCGAGCGGCGGGTGGCGATGGCGTCGGATACGTTCATTCGGCTTTTTCCCTAAATGTCCCCTCCCCTTGGGGAGGGGTCGGGGTGGGTTCTTTCTTTCTCGCTCACCAACACGTTGCGAGCGCATTGTTCCCACCCCTGCCCCTCCCCAAGGGGAGGGGACGCGCGTGGTTCTGGACTCTCGTCGTCCACTCCCCTTGCGAAGGGGACGCAGTGGTTGAGCCCTGCGAAACGATAGCCTAACGTCGCCCCATGCTGTCCAGCCTCCCCAATCTGCTGACGCTCAGCCGCATCTTTGCGGTGCCGCTGCTGGTCGCCTTCATGTGGGAGCCGGGCTGGCTCGGCTATACGCTCGCCTTCATCCTGTTCTGCATCGCTGGGATCACCGATTATTTCGACGGCTATCTGGCGCGCAGCTACGGCACGGTGTCGAAGCTCGGCCAGTTCCTCGACCCGATCGCCGACAAGATCATGATCGCCGCGGTCATCGTCATGCTTATCGACAGCCGGATCGTGCATGGATGGTCGGTCATCGCGGCGCTGATCATCCTGCTGCGCGAGATTTTCGTGAGCGGGCTGCGCGAATATCTGGCCGGGTTGCAGGTGTCCGTCCCGGTCAGCGCGCTCGCCAAGTGGAAGACAACCTTCCAGATGATCGCGATCGGTGCGCTGATCCTTGCCGGGGTCGGCGACGCCCTGCCCTGGTGGCTACCGGCCTATCATGTCGGCTTCGGCTGCCTGTGGCTGGCGGCGGGGCTGACGCTGCTCACCGGCTACGACTATCTGCGTGCCGGCCTCAAGCATATGGCGTGAGGCCATGATCGAGCTGCTGTATTTCGCCTGGGTGCGCGAGCGGATGGGGAAGGACGGCGAGCGCATCGCCCTGCCCGCTGGCGTCGCGACAGTGGCGGACCTGCTCGACTGGCTGGCGGCGCGCGGCGATACGGTGTTCGCCGAGCGCGACCGGCTGCGCGTCGCCGTCAATCAGGCGTTCGCGGGGATGGATGCGGCGGTGAAGGCCGGCGACGAGGTCGCGATCTTTCCGCCGGTCACGGGCGGATGATCACCGTAAGGGTTCAAGCCGGGGATTTCGATACCGGTGCCGAGATCGCCGCGCTGCACGCCGGACGCAGCGACATCGGTGCGGTGGCGAGCTTCACCGGTCTCGTGCGCGGCGACGGCGGCCTGACCGCGCTCACCCTCGAACATTATCCGGCGATGACCGAGAAAGCGCTCACCGCCATCGCCGCCGAGGCCGAGGCGCGCTGGCCGCTGCAGGGCGGCATCGTCATCCACCGCCACGGCCGCCTCGCGCCAGGCGACCGCATCGTCCTCGTCGCCACCGCGAGCGCGCATCGCAAGGCAGCGTTCGATGCATGCGAATTCCTGATGGACTGGCTCAAGACCAAGGCCCCGTTCTGGAAGCGGGAGGAAAATGCGGACGGAAATCGATGGGTCGAGGCGAAACAAGCAGATGACGAAGTCGCCCGCGACTGGTTGACGCCTCGGCCAAAGTAGCGCTTGATAGCCGAAGGTAATACCACGGAGTCGATCATGGCCTCGCCGACCAGCGTCAAACTCGATGATGATCTAAAAGCCCGTCTGCAGCGCGTGGCAGCGGCTGAACGCCGGTCCTCGCACTGGATTATCCGCGAGGCTGTCGCGCATTATGTGGCGCAAAAGGAGGATGATCTCGCTGCCGACGCGGAGGCCGAGGCGGCGTGGCAGGATTACAAGCTCACCGGCTTGCATGTGACTGGCGAAGAGATGGAGGCGTGGCTGGAAGCGCGGATTCGCGGCGAAAACCCGAAAATGCCAGAGCCCCATCTTTAGGCGATGAAGGTCGCCTGGTCTCGCCCCGCGCTTGCAGATTTTAAGCGTTGCGAGGACTTTCTTTCGGCAAGAGACCCTGACGCCGCAGTCCGCGCTCGGGCAGCCATCTTGCAAGGATTACAAACGCTTCGAGAGCAGCCGCGAGTCGGCTCACCTGCAACCTCGGGGCCGCCGTCGCATCGCGACTGGACGATCCGGTTCGGTGGCGCAGGCTATATCGTGCGTTACCGGATCGATGCCGACGCGCTCGTCATCGTCCGCTTTCGCCACATGCGCGAAGCACCCTTTTTCAAGCGGTAAAGCTATTAGGCCACGGCCGCCTCGCGCCCGGCGACCGCATCGTCCTTGTCGCCAGCGCGCATCGCAAGGCAGCGTTCGAGGCGTGCGAATTCCTGATGGACTGGCTCAAGACCAAGGCTCCGTTCTGGAAACAGGAGGAGATTGGGGGCGCGGCGAGCTGGGTGGGGGCGCGCAGAGGGGACGAGATCGCTGCGGAGCGCTGGGGATAGTGGTTCCCGGCGATTTGACGGACGCCGAACCTTCACCAAAGTGTCCACGATGTTCCGCTCGGTAACAGTGAGATAATCAATGTCCGGCACCCTCCAAAGCGAACGTCGGAGTAGGTTCTACGCTAATTTATTGCTAAATGACGCTCGGTCGAGCTCATCTCTTGAAGGTACTCTCCCTAGCTCTACGCAGCGACTTAGCAGGTCGGACAATAAGTTGGTTGCTTCCGCATATCCCGTCTCGAGCTTCTCCTTCGCCGGCTTGGCACCGTGCACGACTCGTGAGCGCAACGAATACGACTTCTTAACAAGGTCAAACCGATCCGCTTTCGCTTGCTTACTCCCGTTCATTAGGATCGCCGAGTACAGTGCAATGCGCCGGCTATGTTCGGCATCGACTTGCAACAGCCCCTCTATCCCTGCCCACAGCAACATAATTCTATGCTCCAGATCGAAAAGGTAATGAGCGTTTCCGAAGTATCTCATGGCGGCGGAAAATTGCTGGTCTGCGATCAGATCGTGAAAGGACGTCCTGTTTGCTCGAGCCCACTCAAGCTCATGTGTGGTGAGACTGTGAACGTCAGCAAGAGGGTTCAAAATTAGGTTTCGGTTTGCAACAGAGTAAGTTACCCCCGCTAATCCTCTCGCAGCACTGTAGAGAATGAAGCAAGGTGCCTTACCGGCAAGACTCAACAGGTGAAAATCCCAAAGGCTGTTCCATCCTGAAGTAGCAAGATGTTTGCCGCCTCGTTTATCGTGCACCTCGATCGCGAAAGTAGCGATATCATGCATCGTCTCGATGCTCGCCCGCTGTTTGATAGTGTCGCATTTTTTCAAGCCCGCTGCGTCTAGCGGAAGCACGTCGGGCACCAGCACGATGTTCTGAGTCAGCTTAAAAGGCTCTTCAATGTTGAAGCCATGGCCCATGAGCCTCACAACATCTGCATCTTTCCAAGCTGTTACGCTCACCATTGGAGGTTCTGTAGCCTACAATTGAAAAATTAGACAGCGGTCTGCGCTAGATAATGTGACGATTCATTTGCTTCGACCACCAAAAGTGGTTGCGAGAGTGCCTAGAGAAACAACTCCGCCGCCGCCTCGACAATCGCGTCCGCGTCCAGCCGGTATTCCCGGTACAGGTCCGGCAAGTCCCCCGTCTGGCCGAAGCGGTCGGTGCCGAGGGGGCTGGTGCGCATGCCTCGGACGCCGCCAAGCCAGCTGAGCGCGGCGGGGCTGCCGTCGATGACGGTGATCAGGCCCGCCGTCGGCGACAGGGCGCCGAGCAGTTTGGCGGCGTGGCTGGGCTCTCCCCTGCCCTCACGCCAGCGCGCGGCGCGGGCAGCGCTCCAGCCGCGGTGGAGCAGGTCGGGCGAGGTGACGGCGAGCAGGCCGAGGCCGGGGAGGTCGGGGGCGAGTTGCTCCCAGGCGGCGATCGCCTCGGGCAGGATCGCGCCGGTGGCGACGATGGCGGCCTCGGCACCCGGTGCGGGGGGCTTGAGCCAGTAGCCGCCCTCCAGCGCATCGGCGCGCCAGGCGTCGCCGTCGCGGGCGATCTGCGGCAGGGTGCGCGTCGACAGGCGCAGATAGACCGAGCCGCCGTCGTCGGCCTGCAGATGCGCGAACGCCCATTCCATCATTGCCGCGACTTCGTCGGCGTAAGCCGGCTCGAAGCTGGTCAGGCCGGGCTGGCCCATGCCGATCAGCGGCGTGTTGATCGACTGGTGCGCGCCGCCCTCCGGCCCGAGCGTCAGGCCGCTCGGCGTCGCGACGAGCAGGAAGCGCGCGTCCTGATAGCAGCCGTAATTGAGCGCATCGAGGCCGCGGGCGATGAACGGATCATAGACGGTGCCGACGGGCAGCAGCCGCGTGCCGAACAGCGGCGCGCTGAGCCCGAAGGCAGCGAGCGTCAGGAACAGATTATGCTCGGCGATGCCGAGTTCGACATGTTGCCCGGCGGCGTGGCCGGCCCATTTCTGCGGGCTGGGGATTTTCGCCTTGGCGAACACGTCGGCGAGGTCCTGCCGGCGGAACAGGCCGCGCTGATTGACCCAGGCACCGAGGTTGGTGCTGACCGTCACATCGGGCGAGGTGGTCACAATGCGGTCGGCGAGCGGATGGCCCGACTTGGCGAGGTCGAGCAGGATGCGGCCGAAGGCGGCCTGCGTGGATTGCTCATCGCCGTCGGGGACGGCGATGGGGGGAACCGGGACCGGCTCGGTCTTGGGCTCGGGCGGTTTGGCGGCGAAGACCGAGGCTTCGACAAAGGCCTTGAGCTGCGCCGCGGCGTTGTCCCCGAGGCCGGCATAGGGCTCCCACTCCTGCCCTTCGGTAATGCCGAGCGACGTCCGCAGTTGGGCGATCTGGCCGGGGTTCATCAGGCCCGAGTGATTGTCCTTGTGGCCGGCAAACGGCAGGCCATAGCCTTTGACGGTGTAGGCGATGAATAGAGTTGGCCGGTCATCCTGCGCCGATGCGAAGGCCTCCAGCAGTGTCTCGACGCAGTGGCCGCCGAGGTTGGTCATCAGCCGGGCCAGTGCGTCATCGTCATGATCGGCGATGAGTTTGAGCGTCTTCGGATGCGCGGCGAGATCAGCGGTGAGCCGGGTCCGCCACGCGCTGCCGCCCTGATAGGTCAGCGCGGCGAATTCGGCGTTGGGGCAGGTGTCGATCCATTCGGCAAGCGCGCGGCCGCCGGGCTTGGCGAAGGCGGCGCGCTGCAGCTTGCCGGATTTGACGGTGATGACGCGCCAGCCGCAGGTCTCGAAAATGTCGTCGAAGCGGCCGAACATCCGGTCGGCAGTCGTCGCATCGAGGCTCTGGCGGTTGTAATCGACGATCCACCAGCAATTGCGGATGTCATGCTTATAGGCCTCGATCAGGCATTCGTAGATATTGCCCTCGTCGAGCTCGGCGTCGCCCATCAGCGCGATCATCCGCCCTGCTTCGGTCTCGGCAAGCTGGCCGTGCGCGATGAGATAATCCTGCACGAGACTGGCAAAGGCGGTGATCGCGACGCCGAGGCCGACCGATCCGGTCGAGAAATCGACGGGAATCACGTCCTTGGTGCGGCTCGGATAGCTTTGCATGCCGCCGAAGGCGCGGAACGACTCCAGCTTTTCGCGCGACTGGGTGCCGAGCAGATAGTGAATCGCGTGCAGCAGCGGACCGGCATGCGGCTTGACCGCGACCTTGTCGTTGGGACCGAGCGCGCCAAAGTAGAGCGCCGCCATGATCGCGGTCATCGAGGCACAGGACGCCTGATGCCCGCCGACCTTCAGCCCGTCACGGCTCTCACGCAGGTGATTGGCATTGTGGATCGTCCAGGAACTGAGCCAGCGCAGCCGCGCATCGAGCGCTTCGATCTGGGCGATGGTGTCAGCTTCGATAGCTGGACGGTCGGGAGACAGGATGGTCATGCTTCGACCCTAACCGGCTGTGGCGAGCCGCTCAACGAGGGAAAAGTCCGATGTCCGATAGCGAATTTTGCATCACTGAGCGCGAGGGGCACGTCCTGACCGTCACGATCAACCGTCCGGAGCGGATGAATGCGCTGCATCCGCCCGCCAATGAGGCGCTGGCGGCCGTGTTCGACGATTTTGCCGCCGACCCCGACCTGTGGGTCGCGATCCTGACCGGTTCCGGCGATCGCGCCTTCTCGGCGGGCAACGACCTGCGCTGGCAGGCTGAGGGCAATCGCCTCACCGTACCGCCAAGCGGGTTCGCGGGGCTGACGTCGCGCTGGGACCTCGACAAGCCGGTCATTGCGGCTGTGAACGGCGTGGCGATGGGCGGCGGGTTCGAGATTGCGCTGGCCTGCGACCTGATCATTGCCGCCGACACCGCGACCTTCGCGCTACCCGAGCCGAAGGTCGGGCTCGCCGCACTGGCGGGCGGCCTGCACCGGCTGCCGCGCCAGATCGGTCTCAAGCGCGCGATGGGGATGATCCTGACCGGGCGGCATGTGGGCGCTGCGGAGGGTAAGGAACTCGGGTTCGTCAATGAGGTCGTTCCGGCGGCAGAGCTGCTGACCGCAGCGAAGCTCTGGGCGAGCCTCATCGAACAATGCAGCCCGATGTCGATCCGCGCCTCAAAGGCGGCAGTCCATGCAGGGCTAAACGAGCCGACGCTGCGCGCGGCCTATGAAGGCCAAATGCGTTACCCGGCAGTCGCCGCCATGATGAAGAGCGAGGACCTTATCGAGGGTCCGATGGCCTTCGCGCAGAAGCGGAAACCAGACTGGAAGGGCCGCTAAAACGACCGAAGGGCCGCCGGTTGCCCGGCGGCCCTTCCATTGTCGTAGCCTCAAGGAAGGCGACTTAGTTACGGACCCCCAGAGTGGAAATCCAGCGCACGTCCCCGGCTTGATGACAATGAGACACTGGATCACCTCCTTCCATAATGTTTTCGACCAACGGGAATATGGCGTTCGGATAACGCTTTGCCTAGAGGCAGAATCACTGGTGGTTCGGAGCGGGATTTGAGCGGCGGGACAATCAAGGCAGTGCATGTCGGCCGGGTGGCACCACTCGGCCCCGACGCCGTACCCAGCGGCTTTTTCAAGCAGCCGGTCACGGGTCGAATTGCGGCCGATACGCTGGGTCTGGCCGGCGATGCCCAGGCCGATCTGCGCGTGCACGGCGGGCCGGACAAGGCGATCTACGCCTACCCCGTCGAAGGCTATCCAGCGTGGATCGCCGATTTTCCGTCACGCGCGCGTACGCTTGTTCCCGGCGGCATGGGCGAAAATCTGGCAACCGCCGGACTCAGCGAAGACGAGGTGCGGATCGGCGACATCCACCGGATCGGGACCGCGGTCGTGCAGGTCACCCAGCCGCGCCAGCCCTGCTTCAAGCTGAGCCTCTATCACCGCGAGCCGAAGATGGTGCGGCGCATGACGGAGACCGGCCGCTGCGGCTGGTATCTGCGCGTCGTCGACGCGGGCGAGATCGGCACGGGCGACCGGATCGAACTGATCGAACGGGCGGACAGTGGCTGGACGATCCGCCACTTCGCCGCGATCATCGCGATGAAGGCGATCAGCGGCGAAACGCTGAAAGAACTCATCGCGATGCCGGGTCTTGCGGAGGCTTGGCGGATGCGGGCGCTGCGGATGCTGACCGAGCGTTCAACGCCCTGAGGGCCGGCTCCCGCGACGACAGGTCAGCGTCAAGGAATCCCGATCAGCTTGTGGGTTTGCAGGCTCAATCGCCAGCGCGGGTGGGCGAGGCAATAGGCGGTTGCAGCTGCCATATTCTCGCGCTGCGCCGGGCCGTCCATCGGTTGCAGGAAAAAGTGGGTGAAGTCCCAGCCCTCGAACCGCTCAGGTGGGGCCAGCGGCTGCGGGTAGACGAGTTTGAGTTCGTTGCCGGACCGCAGCACGATTTCGGTCGCGGCTTTCGGGCTGACACATATCCAGTCGAGGCCCGGCGGGGCCGCTTGCGTGCCGTTGGTTTCCACACCGACCTCGAAGCCGCGGGCGTGCAGCGCCTCGATCAGCGGGGAATCGAGCTGGAGAAGCGGCTCGCCGCCAGTGCAGACGACATATCGGTGCGGCGGGTCGGGTCCCCACGCCGCCGCAACGGCATCTGCCAGCGCATCAGCGGTCGGAAACTTCCCGCCGCCCGGGCCATCGGTTCCAACGAAATCAGTGTCGCAGAAGGTGCATTGCGCTGCAGCTCGATCCTGTTCACGGCCTGTCCAGAGATTGCAGCCGGCAAAGCGCAGGAACACCGCGCGGCGGCCGGTGTGCGCGCCTTCGCCCTG
Organism: Sphingomonas paucimobilis; assembly: GCA_943370355.1. Lineage (GTDB taxonomy): Bacteria > Pseudomonadota > Alphaproteobacteria > Sphingomonadales > Sphingomonadaceae > JADCGM01. The sequence continues at coordinate 37,622 of CALRQP020000016.1, read as the reverse complement.
CAGCGTGACATAGAGTTCCTTGACCGCGTAGCTCATGCGAGCGCCGGATCGGCGACGCCGGCTTCCTCAAACCCCTTGGCGCGCAGGCGGCAGCTGTCGCAGGCTCCGCAGGGCTGTCCCTCCGGCGTCGGGTCGTAGCAGCTCCAGGTGAGCTCGAGCGGCGCGCCGAGCCGCATCGCCTCGTGCACGATGTCGGCCTTCGACATATCGATCAGCGGCGTGTGGATCGTGAACCGTCCGCCCTCGACTCCCGCCTTGGTCGCCTTCGCCGCCATATCCTCGAAAGTGGCGATGAATTCCGGGCGGCAGTCCGGATAGCCGGAATAGTCGAGCGCATTGACGCCGATGAAAATGTCGAACGCGCCGGCGGCCTCCGCCCACGCGAGTGCCAGGCTCAGGAACACCGTGTTGCGCGCCGGGACGTAGGTGACCGGAATTCCCGCCTCGACTCCGCCCTTCGGCACGTCGATATCGTCGGTCAGCGCGGAGCCGCCGAAGCTGCGCAGGTCGAGCGGCAGTACCACCTGCCGCAGCGCGCCAACCGCCTCGGCGACGCGGCGCGCGCTATCGAGCTCGATACGATGGCGCTGGTTGTAATCGATCGACAGCGCGAGCAGGTCGAACCCTTTCGCACGCGCGATCGCCGCGACCGTGGTCGAATCGAGCCCGCCCGAAAGCAGCACGATAGCTTTGCGCCCTTGGTCCATGCGGCGCGCGATAGCCGAGCGGCGCGCCTCCGCCAAGCGGCCCGTCCGACCGGGCGGGTTGCGGGTCCCGGCTTTTCTCGCCAACATCCTTGATAATTGGGGAGGAATGGATGCGGCCGATTCTGATTGCGCTTTCGCTTGCCCTTGCCGCACCGGCGGCGGCGGGACCGTTGCAGGATGCCTATAATGCCGCGCAGGCCGCGCTCGACGCGGGCAAATTCCAAGAGGCGGCGGACGGCTTCTCGCGCCTGCTGGCGACGATGCCGAAGGCGGATGCGCCGGGAAACCGCACGGCGGCGGTCATCCGGTCACGGCTGGGCGCGGCCTATCTGGCGCTGAACCAGCCCGATCTTGCGATCCCCGTTCTGGAGCGCGCGCTGGCGACCTTGCCGACGGCGAACGAGGTGGACCGCAAGGAGCGCGTCGACGTGCAGCTCGATTATGCGCATGCGCTGGAACTCACCTTTGAACGCGTACGCGCCAAGGCAGCCTATCGGGAGGCCCTCGCCATCGCCCTTGCCGCGAATAGCGACGAGCATATTGCCGGCGCCAGAATCGGGCTCGGCCGGTTGTCGATATTCGATGACCCGGCGACAGCGCGCGAGCAGCTCGATGCCGCGATGCCGCTCGTCGAAAAGCTGTTGGCGACCAACCGCGACCAGCTCGGCGACATCTACGGGATGCGGGGCCGCGTCGAACTCAACCATGGCGATCTCGCAGCAGCCAAGAAGTGGTTCGACAAGGGGCTGAGGACGGCGGGCGGCCTTGGGATCAAAGTATCGATTTATGACACGCGTATCCGCAGTGACCTTGGCATCGTGGCCTATCTGCAGAAGGATCGGGATTACGCCCGGAAATATTTCGCCTTCACAGGTGCCGGCCATTTGCCGGACGGCGGACTGACCCGAGGGGCGTCCACGCCACTGCCATCCTGCGGGGACGCGACGGGCATTGCGCCGGGAGACATGGTGATCGCGGAGTTCAGCATCGACGCGGACGGACATGCGATTGCGCCCATGACGGTCTACTCATCCCGGCCCGGCGCGATCGAAGATCAGTTTGAGCGGGCGATCAGCCGGTGGAGCTGGTCGCCTGAGTCGCTGGCCGCGCTGCCACCCTTCTGGCGCAACGCAGTGCGTCTGCAACTGCGATGCTCGGACTCCGGCAAGCGCGGAACGCTGTTCACGTCGTTTGAGAATGACTTTCGAAAATGGGCGCGTTCGCAAGGCTTGGCGGCAGCTCCGGAGGCGCCATCGGATGCGCAGAAACTGCCGCTGCTGCGGTCCGAATTGACCCGGCGCACGTCGGCCTATGGCCAGTCATCGCCGCAACTTCTTCCGGTCCTGCTGGACCTAGGGTCGAGCAGTGTCGTCTCCCCGATCGAGGCCAAGGCCGCGCTACAGCAGGCGACCGAAATCCTGACCTCCGTCGCTGCGCCGGCCGATCTTCGGAACTTTGCCGAGCTCAAGCGCGATCTCGTGTCGGTGGACTCGGGGTCGGATTCCTACGGGCGGTGGTACGTCCGCACGGCCCGGGTGACTCTCCCGGCACTCCAGGCGCGGATCGAGGCACGTGGCGAGGCGCAAACCCAGGGGTCGGCTTTGGTGAGGACAATGCTGGGCACACAATTGGAGGGCCTGGGCGATCGTCCGGCGGCGGAAGCCGCATTCAAATCCGTGGTAGCCATGTCGCCGGCCGACTTGCCCGATGGTAGTCCGATCCGCCAGGTGGCCTTGCTACGGCTCGCTTCGATCGCCGCCGCGAAAAACGAGATCGCGGCTGCACGTGCCGCGCTGAATGCGACGGGGCTCAGCCCGGACCAATGTGCGGTCGCCGACGTGCGGCCGGTGAAAACGGCGGGCCGGATAACAAGCGATGATTTTCCCGCGGAAGCTTTGCAATGGGGGTTCGAGGGCTTTACCTCAATCGCCTATGACATCGACGCCGCCGGCACGCCGACGAATGTCCGCGCGGTCATGGCCTATCCACCGTTCATCTTCGCCGAGGATATGGAAAAGGCCGTCGGCCGCTTTCGCTACGAGCCGCTGTTTCGGGATGGAGCAGCAGCCGGCTGCAATGCGATGGTGCAGGGCATCAATTTTGCAATTCCCGGAATGTACAAGGGAAAAAAATAGCCTCGACCGGCTTACTTCCCCAGCTTGTCCAGCTGCGCCTGCAGCGCGGCCATCTGCGTCTTCAGCTGCGCAATCTCTTCGGTCGCGGTCGCCGAGTCGTTGCGCGGCTTGCGGCCGGTCAGCATGTCGGCGGCGGTCTGGAACATCGCCATATTCTGCTTGGCGAGCGTTTCGAACGGCTTGAACGCGCCGGCCCCAAACGCACCCGATACGGCGGTGCGGAACTGTTCCTGATTTTTGCGGAACGCATCCATTGAGGCTTCGAGATAGTGCGGCACCATCGACTGCATCGAGTCGCCGTACATTGCGATCAGCTGGCGCAGGAAGGGAATCGGCAGCATGGTCTGGCCGCGCGTCTCTTCTTCCATGATGATCTGGGTCAGCACCGAATGGGTGATGTCCTCGCCCGACTTGGCGTCGAGCACCTTGAACTCGCGGCCCTCGCGGGTCATCACCGCAAGGTGCTCGAGCGTGATATAGCTCGAACTGTCGGTGTTATAGAGCCGCCGGTTGGCGTATTTCTTGATGACGATCGGCTCGGGATGCTTTGCGGAATCGGCCATGTCACACCCTGATGCCAGTGAAGCGGCTCCCCTAGCACGCGGCGATGCTGCACTGCAACGTCGCGCGCGAGGGCCACACCCACTGCAGCATTTTCTCGCGCTGGCCCTGGAAACTGCGGGCGGCGACCGCGAGCGGCTCGCGGCGGTACTGGCAGGAGTGCGGGCCTATCAGGCGCATCCGTATCGGCGAGCGGTTGTGGAGATGCCGTCCGTTGCAAGCGCGGGAACGGCACGGCTGCTTGACTATGGCGGCGCGGGGCGGCCGGTCGTGGTCGTACCATCGCTCATCAATCCGCCCACCGTGCTCGACCTCGCCGAAGGCAATTCGCTGCTGCGCTGGTTGGCCGAACACGGCTTGCGGCCGTTGCTGGTGGATTGGGGAGCGCCCGGCACGTCCGAGCAGGGTTTCGCTATCGATGCCTATGTGACGGAGCGGCTGCTGCCGCTGATCGATACGTTGGGCGAGCCTGTCACGCTGGCGGGCTATTGTCTGGGTGGGACGATGGCGATGGCTGCGGCGGCCTTGCGCCCGGTCAAGCGGCTGGCGCTTATCGCGACGCCATGGCGGTTCAGCGGCTATGACGAAGCACAGCGCGCTACAGTCGCAAGCTGGTGGCGGACGGCGGCGGCACAGGCGGCACCCCTCGGCATCATGCCGATGGATCTTGTGCAGCCGCTGTTCTGGGGACTCGATCCACGCGCCGCGTCCCTCAAATTCGCAGCGTTCGGGCGGATGGAGCCGGACAGTGCCAGCGCGCGAGCCTTCGTCGCGCTGGAGGATTGGGCCAATGACGGGCCGCCGCTGGCACTGCCCGCCGCCCGGCAGTGTTTCGAGGATTTCTTCGAGCGCGACCTGCCGGGGTCGGGCGGTTGGCGGGTTGACGGTCGACGGTTCGACCCCTTGGCACTTGCCATACCCGTCGCGAATTTCATCTCGACGCGCGACCGGATCGTGCCCGCAGCCGTAGCCGCTTCGATCGGCCAAGCAATCCAGATCGACGCAGGCCATGTCGGCATGATCGTCGGGTCGCGCGCGCAGCCCTTGCTGTGGGACCCTCTCGCCGCATTCCTGACCGGCTAGACCCGCTTCCCTTCGCACCCGCACAAGACTATTGCAGCGCAACATCCCGCCAGCCCGGAGACCGCTCATGACCGACATCGTCATCGCCGCCGCCAAGCGTACCCCCGTCGGCAGTTTCCTCGGCAGTTTTGCCGGTGTCCCGGCGCATGAACTCGGCCGCGTGGCGCTGCAGGCCGCGCTCGCTGACGCCGGGGTCGATGCCTCCGAAGTCTCCGAAGTCATCCTCGGGCAGGTGCTGACAGCGGCGCAAGGCCAGAACCCGGCGCGTCAGGCGTCGATCAATGCCGGCATCGCCAAGGAAACCCCGGCCTGGGGCGTTAACCAGGTGTGTGGCTCGGGCCTGCGCGCCGTTGCGCTGGGTGCCCAGGCGATTCAGGCCGGCGACTCGTCCATCGTACTTGCGGGCGGGCAGGAGTCGATGAGCCTGTCGAACCACGCACAAGCGCTGCGTGCCGGGCAGAAGATGGGCGCGATCGAGCTCGTCGACACGATGATCAAGGACGGCCTTTGGGATGCCTTCAACGGCTATCATATGGGCATCACTGCCGAGAATGTCGCCGAGAAGTATCAGATTACCCGCGAGGCGCAGGACGCCTTTGCGGTCGGTTCGCAGCACAAGGCCGAGGCCGCGCGGCGCGATGGCCGGTTCAAGGCCGAAATCGCACCCGTCACGATCAAGGGCCGCAAGGGCGATACTGTTGTCGACACCGACGAATATATCCGCGACGGCGCGACGCTCGAGGCGATGGCCGGGCTGAAGCCGGCGTTCAAAAAGGATGGCAGCGTCACCGCCGCCAATGCGAGCGGCATCAACGACGGTGCGGCGGTGCTGGTGCTGATGTCGGCGACCGAAGCCGCGAAGCGCGGACTGACCCCGCTCGCGCGCATCGCCTCCTGGGCGAGCTGCGGTGTCGATCCGGCGATCATGGGCATCGGCCCGGTGCCGGCCTCCCGCCGCGCGCTCGAAAAGGCCGGCTGGAGCGTCGCCGACCTCGACCTCATCGAAGCCAATGAAGCCTTCGCGGCGCAGGCGCTCGCGGTCGGGCAAGAGCTGGGGTTCGACCCTGCGAAGCTCAACGTCAATGGCGGCGCGATCGCCATCGGCCACCCGATCGGCGCGTCGGGCGCGCGTATCCTGACGACGCTGCTCCACGAAATGGGCCGCCGCGACGCGAAGAAGGGCCTGGCAACGCTCTGCATCGGCGGTGGCATGGGCATCGCGATGTGCGTGGAGCGCTGACCCTCTCCAGCTGATCGAGACGCTAACCGCGGCCGCGATACCCCGGCACGCCCTGCTCCGGCACCCACAGGCCTTCGGGGATTGGGCCGCTCTGCCAGAAAACATCGATGGGGATGCCGCCGCGCGGATACCAATAGCCGCCAATGCGGAGCCAGTGCGGCTGCATCTCGGCGAACAGCCGTTCGGCAATGCCGACGGTGCAATCCTCGTGGAATGCGCCGTGGTTCCGGAAAGATTGCAGGAACAGCTTCAGCGACTTGGATTCGACGATCGTCGCATCGGGCGCATAGTCAATGACGAGGTGCGCGAAATCCGGCTGCCCGGTGACCGGACACAGCGAGGTGAACTCGGGCGCGGAGAAGCGCACCAGATAAGGCTTTCCCGGGCGCGGGTTCGCAACATATTCGAGCCGCGCCGCATCGGGCGAGGCAGCGGCTTCGGCGTGCTGGCCGAGCTGGGTCAAACGGTCCGTCATGGCCCCGAGCTAATGCGTCCAATGTAACCCGTCTAGCGTTACGCGTCCGGCCCCGCTATTCGGGCCGTGAATATCGATCCCGAGGAGGATGCATGGACGCGTTGGTGAGCACCGATTGGCTGGCAGGAGAACTCGGCAAGTCCGACCTGCGCGTGATCGATGCAACGCTCTACCTGCCGACCGATGGCAAAAGCGCCCGCAGCGAATTCGAGGCCGCGCATATCCCCGGCGCGGTGTTCATGGATCTGGACGAGATCGTCGATACGTCGACCGGCCTGCCGCACATGCTGCCCAGCCCGGAGAAGTTCGCGAGCCGCATGCAGGCGCTCGGCCTTGGCGATGGCAGCCGTATCGTCGTTTACGACAACAGCCCGCTGCACTCCTCGGCGCGCGCCTGGTGGATGCTGCACCTGTTCGGTGCGCATGAAGTCGCGCTGCTCGACGGCGGCTTTGCCAAATGGCAGTCGGAAAGTCGCGCGGTCGAATCGGGTAAGCCCGTCGTGCGCCACCGTCACTTCACCGTCTGGGCCGACAAGAGCCGCGTCCGCACGATGGCGCAGATGCTCGACAATCTGAAGACCAAGGCGGAACAGGTGCTCGATGCGCGCCCCGCCGGCCGCTTCACTGGCGCGACCCCGGAACCGCGCGAGGGCCTGCGCGGCGGCCATATGCCGGGCGCAAAGAACCTGCCGCAGGACCAGCTGTTCAACAGCGACGGCACCTGGAAGCGCGGCGACGAGCTGAAGGCGGCCTTCGAAGGCGCAGGCATCGACCTCGCCAAGCCGGTCACCACCACCTGCGGCTCTGGCGTGACTGCCGCCGTGCTGGCATTCGGACTGGAACTGCTCGGTCACAAGCAGGTTGGCCTTTATGACGGCAGCTGGGCCGAATGGGGCGCGCAGACCGACACGCCGGTCGTCACCGGAGCCGTGTGAGCAAAGGCGGATCGCGCGAACCCGCCACGCTTCTCGCCCAGGCCGGGCGGCGGCGCGAGTGGACGCACGGCATCGTCAACACGCCCGTCTATCACGCCTCCACCTGCCTGTTTGAAACGCTGGCCGATCTCGATGCCGCGAGCGCCGCGCCGAATGACGGGCTTTACTACGGCCGCCGGGGCACGCCGACGCAATGGTCGCTCGAGGCCGCGCTGACCGAGCTCGAACCCGGCGCGGCGGGCACCAAGATTTTCCCGTCTGGCGTCGCGGCCATCGCCACGGCGCTGACCTCGGTGCTGCGCAGCGGCGATCACCTGCTGATGATCGACTCGGTCTATGAGCCGACGCGCATCTTCTGCAACACGGTGCTCAAGCGGTTCGGGGTCGAGACGAGCTTCTACGATCCGATGATCGGTGACGGCATCGCGGCGCTGGTCCGCCCGAATACCAAGGCCATCTTCATCGAGGCTCCCGGCTCGCTGACTTTCGAAGTCCCCGACGTGCCCGCACTTGTCGCAGCGGCCAAGGCGCATTCGCTCGTCACGCTGTTCGACAACACCTGGGCGACGCCGCTACTGTTCCCGGCAATCGCGCATGGCATCGACATGAGCATCCAGTCGCTGTCGAAATTCGTCGTCGGCCATTCGGACGTGATGATGGGCAGCGTGACGTGCGCAAAAAGCGCCTGGGAGGGCCTCAGGAACACGACTCACCGTTTTGGGCAGTGCGCAGCCCCGGATGACGCCTATTTGGCTCTGAGGGGCCTCAGGACGCTCCACACGCGGATGCAGCGGCATGAGGCGAGCGCGCTCAGGGTTGCGCAGTGGCTGGCCACGCACCCCAAGGTCGATCGCGTGCTCCACCCTGCCCTGCCCGGCAGCCCCGGCCATGCGCATTGGGCGCGCGACTTCAACGGCAGCTCGAGCCTGTTTGCCTTTACCCTTAAGTCCGGCGACCGCCCGGCGATGGCCCCGTTCGTCGATGGCCTCGCGCATTTCGGCATGGGCTTTTCGTTCGGCGGCTTCGAGAGCCTGATCCTGCCGGTCGAGCCGCACAATATCCGCACCGCGACACGCTGGACCGCGCCCGGCCAGCTCATCCGCCTGCACATCGGCCTCGAGGACCCCGACGATCTGATCGCCGACCTCGACGCCGGTCTCGCCAGACTCGCCTGATGCTCTCCGATTTCGAGCGCATGCTGACCGCGATGGGCGGAATGATGCTCGCGCCCGACATGTCGGCGCTCGCGCCCGCGCTGATGCTGGCGGGATTTGCCTGGCTGGTCGGCTGGGGCGTCGCGCGGACGATCGGCCGCCGCGTCGAGGCCGCCTTCCCCGCCGGGGTCCTGGGTGGCTTTGGCGGGCGGATCTGCCCGATGCTGCGCTCCGGATCGGCAGCACTGGTGCTGTGGGGCGGGATTGGCGTGCAGGCTGCGACAGGCGATGGCCTGCTACTGCTCGCCGCCGCACTGTCCTTGGCACTCGGACTCATCGCCTATGAAATCCTGCGCGGGCTGGGTGTCGCGCAACTGACCGCGACCGCGCTGGCGTTTCTGCTGTTCTTCGGGCTGCTGACCGCGCAGCTCGGCGGCTTCGCGCAGCTCATCGACGGTCTCGACGCGGCTTCGGTGCCGTTCGGGCGGCACCGGATCACCCTGCTCGACGTGCTGAATGCGCTCATCGTGGTGACGGCGCTGTTTGCCGGGACCCGCCTCGTGGCCCGTGGCCTCAGCCGCTGGATTGCGAGCATCGGCGCGCTCGACCTTGCGCAACGCGTGCTGTTCCAGAAACTCGCGCAAATCGTACTGCTGCTCGCAGCGTGCGGCATCGGCATCCAGCTGCTCGGCATCGACCTTACCGCGCTGGCGGTGTTCTCGGGGGCCTTCGGACTCGCGGCCGGCTTCGGCTTCCAGAAGACCTTCGGCAATCTGCTGTCGGGGCTGATCCTGCTCATGGATCGCTCGATCAAACCCGGCGACGTCATCGCGGTCGGCGACACCTTCGGCTGGGTCAACAAGATCGGCGTGCGTTACGTGTCGCTGCTGACGCGCGACGGCAAAGAACATCTGATCCCGAACGAAAAGCTCGTCACAGAGTCGGTCGAAAACTGGTCCTATTCGTCGAAGGATGTACGGCTGCACATCGAACTCGGCGTCTCGCACGGCTGCGATGTCCGCCTCGCTCAGCGCCTGATGATCGAAGCCGCAACGGCCCATCCGCGCGTGCTCGCTGAACCCGAACCCGTCGCCTGGATCACCAAATTCTCGAACAACGCGATCGAGCACGACCTGCGCGTCTGGATCGACGATCCCGAGAATGGCGTGGCGAAGGTGAAGGGCGAAATCCTGCTGCGCATTTGGGACCTGTTCCGCGAACATGGCGTGACGCTGCCGTTCAACCAGCAGGACGTGTATTTGCGAAGAGTGGAAGACAAAGCCGAGTAGGTCTCAGCCCGATCGGTCAGTCCACATCCTCCACATCGACCTTCTCGCCCGTCACGCGCTGGCTTAGCGCAGCGGCCATGAAGGGGTCGAGGGCGCCGTCGAGCACGTCGCTGGGCGCGGTTGAGGTCACGCCGGTGCGCAGGTCCTTCACCAGCTGATAGGGTTGCAGCACATAGCTGCGGATCTGGTGGCCCCAGCCGATGTCGCTCTTCGTCGCGTTTTCGGCATTGGCAACGGCTTCGCGTTCCGACAGCTCGCGTTCGTAGAGACGCGCCTTCAGCTGGCTCATCGCCTCGGCGCGGTTCTTGTGCTGGCTGCGCTGGTTCTGGCAGGCGACAACGATCCCCGTCGGGATATGCGTGATGCGCACGGCACTGTCGGTGGTGTTGATGTGCTGGCCGCCCGCACCGCTGGCGCGGTAGGTGTCGATCCGGATATCCTTGTCCTCGACGACGATGTCGATCGACTCGTCGATGACGGGATAGACCCAAACGCTGGCGAAGCTCGTGTGGCGGCGCGCGGCGCTGTCATAGGGGCTGATACGGACGAGGCGGTGGACGCCGCTTTCGGTCTTCGCCCAGCCGAAGGCATTCTCGCCCTTGAACAGCATCGTCGCCGACTTGATGCCGGCCTGTTCGCCGGCGTGATAGTCGATCATCTCGACCTTGAAACCGCGCCGCTCGGCCCAGCGCGCATACATGCGCTGCAGCATCTGCGCCCAGTCCTGGCTCTCGGTGCCGCCGGCGCCTGAATTGATCTCGACATAGGTGTCGTTCGCGTCGGCCTCGCCGGCGAGCAGCGCCTTGACTTTGTCGGTATCGGCGCGCGCGGCGAGCTCGGCGAGCGATGCCACGACATCGTCGACCATGGCACTGTCGCCTTCGACCTCGGCGATTTCGATGAGGCCGACATTGTCCTCAAGCTCGGCTTCGATTTTCTTTGTCGCCGAAATCGCCTCATCGAGGCGGCGGCGTTCGCGCATCACCTCTTGCGCGGCCTTGGGATCGTTCCACAGCGTCGGGTCTTCGACGCGCGCGTTCAGCTGGTCGAGACGGCGGAGGGCGCGATCCCAGTCAAAGAAACCTCCTCAGCAGGTCGAGCGCCTGCTGGATGCGGATGATATGGTTCTGCGCGTCGGGGCGCATCGGGCAATTCCTTCGGTTGGGGCGCGGACTTAGTAAATTCCGCCGTTGTTGCGCAAGAAGTCGCTGTCGTTCCGGACCCGGCCCTTGGTTTCGAAGCCGGTATCCGCCTTGGCGCTGCGGCGCGGTTCGCTGGCGGGCTTGAACGCCTCCCAGATCACCGCAGGCTTATATTCATAAGGGTCGGTCGGGAAGGTGCCGAACACCGGACGGCCGCTGCGCCGGTCGATGCGGACCATGCGGATGCCGGGCGGGATGCGGAACGGCAGCTTCGGCGCGTCCTTCAGCGTCGCCAGCGCAAACTGCTTGAACACGGGGGCGGCGATGCGGCCGCCCTGCGCCCAGCCGCCCAACGGACTTGGCTGGTCGTAACCGAGATAGATGCCGGCGACGAGATCGGGCGTGCCACCGACGAACCAGACATTGGTCGGCCCGTTGGTCGTGCCGGTCTTGCCGAACAGCGGCCGGTTCAGGTCGCGCAGGATTTCGGCAGTGCCGCGCAGCACCACGCCTTCCATGATGTGCACCATCTGATAGGCGGTCGCGGCATCCATCGCCTGTTTGCGCATGTCGGCGGGACGCGGCATCGCCTCGCCCTGCCAGTCATCAGCGTTGCAGCCCTCGCAGGGGCGCGGATCGGCGCGGTAGATGGTCTTGCCGCGACGATCCTGCACAAGGTCGATGAGCACCGGCTCGATGCGCTTGCCGCCGTTTGCGAGCATCGAATAGGCATTGGTCAGCCGCTCGACGGTGGTGTCCCCTGCCCCCAGCGAGATCGCCAGTACCGCCGGATAGTCGCCGACGCCCATCTCGCGCGCCGTCTTCACGACCTTTTCGATACCGACATTATAGGCGGTGCGCACCGTCATCAGGTTGCGCGACTGCTCGACACCCCAGCGCATCGTCTGCGGCCCGGCATAGCCGCCCGTGAAATTCTTGAAGCATTTGGTGCCGAGCAATTTGGTCTGGAACACGCAATAAGGCGCGTCGACGACAATCGACGCGGGCGTGTAGCCATTGTCGAGCGCCGTTGCATAGACGAAGGGTTTGAATGCCGACCCCGGCTGACGCAGCGCCTGCGTAGCGCGGTTGAACTGGCTGCGGCGCGCATCGAAGCCGCCGACCATCGCGAGTACCCGGCCGGTGTGCGGGTCCTGCACGATCATGCCGCCGGAGATGCCGGGGATCTGCCGGATCGCGTACCGGTCGCCCGAGATGCGCTGCACGGGCACGACATCGCCGGGTTTGAGGTAGCGCCACGCCTCAGCCCCCGGTGCGCCCGCGCGCAGGAAGGCGGCGCCCTCACGGCCCATCTGGCCCATACTTCCGTCGGTGAAGCCGATGCGCATCTCGCCCTGATTGTTGGCCATGACAACGGCGGCACGCCATTCGGGATAGCCGAGCGGCAGATTCAGCTGCTTCAGCCGGTCCTCCCAACCGTCCCCGAGCGCGATGCGGTCCTTGACCCCGCGCCAGCCCCGGCCCCGGTCGTAGCTGACCAGCCCGTCGCGCAGCGCCCGTTCGGCAGCGCGCTGCATGACCGGATCGATCGTCGAGCGCACCCAGAGACCGCCGGCATAGACGCTGTTCGGCCCCGCCTTCGCGTCCTCGCCGAATTTCGCGATGAGCAGGCGGCGCACATCTTCGAAGAAATAGTCGCCCATATGATCGACCTTGCGGTCGATCGCGCGGATCGCGACGAGCGGTGTCGCGCGCGCGGCATCGCGCTCCTCCGGCGTGATATAGCCGTTCGCGGCCAGCTGGTTCAGCACATAGTCGCGCCGGGCCAGCGCGTGGGCGCGATGTTTAACGGGATTATAATTGGACGGTGCCTTGGGCAGGATCGCCAGATAGGCCGCCTCTGGCAGCGTCAGCTGTCCGACCGACTTGCCGAAATAGGCCTGCGCAGCAGCCTCGACGCCATATGCGTTCCGGCCGAGGAAAATCTGGTTGAGATAGAGTTCGAGGATCTGCTGCTTGGTGAAGGTATTCTCGATACGCCGGGCGAGGATCGCCTCGCGCGCCTTGCGAAGATAGCTGACCTCACTGTTGAGCAGCAGATTCTTGGCGACCTGCTGCGTGATCGTCGAGGCACCGACCGGGCGCTTGTCCGACAGGATATTGGTCCAGATCGCATGCAGGATGCCGGCATAGTCTAGCCCGCCATGCGTGAAGAAGGTCTTGTCCTCGGCCGAGATCACCGCCTGCACGAGCATCGGCGGGATTTCCGCGTAAGGTACGAACACCCGGCGCTCGCGTGCGAAACTCTTGATCGGCGAACCGTCGATAGCACGAATCTGCGTCGGCAGCGGCGGTTCGTAATTGGCGAGTTGCTGCGCATCGGGGAGACCCCGGCTCAACAGCGCATAGCCGATCAGTCCGAAGACCAGCCCCGCAGCGATGAGGATGAGCAGCACCGCCCCGGTACGCTGCGCCCAGCGCGGCAATGTCTCGATGGACGTGCGAAGGTCGAACCTCCGCTGCAGCCGCACTTCGCCATCCTCACGCATGGCGGCGGATATAGCAGGGCGTCAGCGGGACGCCAGCCGCCGTTCGAAATGCGCGTCGACCGCCTGCCGGATGCCGCGCGCCAGCACCTTCTGGCCGCTCTCGGAGAACAGCCGCTTCGAATCGTCCATGCTCGACAGATAGCCCGTCTCGAACAGCACCGACGGCACGTCGGCGGCCTTGAGCACGACAAATCCGGCGAAGCGGTGGCCTTCGGTCTTGAACGGTATCTCATCGCGGAGTTCGCGTTGCAGCGTCGTTGCAAATTCGGCCGACACGTTCATCGTTTCGCGCTGGGCGAGGTCGAGCAGGATGCTTGCTACATCGGGACTCGCGTCGGACAGGTTCACGCCCTGCAGTAAGCCGGCCTTGTTTTCCTTGGCGGCAAGCCGCGCGGCCTCACGGTCCGATGCGACTTCGGACAGCGTATAGACCGTCGCACCCTTGGCTTCGGTGCCCGGCGCGCTGTCGGCATGGATCGAAATGAACAGCGCGCCCTTCGCGGCCTTGGCGATGCGCACCCGGTCGGGCAGCGGGATGAAGCGATCGTCGCTGCGAGTCATCACGACGCGGTAGCCGGCACCTTCCAGTTCCTTGCGCAGCTTCAGGCCGATCGCGAGGACGGCGTCCTTTTCCTGCTGGCCGTCGAGCACGCTGATCGCACCTGCGTCATGGCCGCCATGGCCCGGATCGATGACGACGAGCGGGCGATAGCTGCTGCGGATGCGGTTGGCGATTGCGCGGATCGCGGGACTGTCCGCGCCTGCCGCGCCGGACGCATCCTGGCTGCGCACCTGCGGCGGCGCGAGGGCGATTTCGGGCTTCGATGGCGGCGGTGGCGCTGCCGCAATCGGCTTCGCCTCCACCGCTTTAGGCTCGGCTGGCTTGATGTCGGCCGGCTTGATGTCGGCGGGCTTCGGATCGGCCGGCTTGTTCTCGGGCAGGGTGAAGTTGGCCAGCGATGTCGGCTTGGCGGGCGGCACTTTGGCCGCAATTGGAGCAACCGCAGCCGACGTGAGCCCCGGCAGCTTCGCGCGCTTCTTCGCGGCCTCGCCCTTGAAGGCCGCCGCGTCGATCTTGCGCAGCGTAAAGGTCAACACCGAGGCTTCGCTCGTCGCAGCGGTGATCCGCATCGGCTCATTGAGGTCGACGACGATGCGCGCGGTGGTCGCGTTGAACTGCGCCGAACGCAGCATCCGGACCGCGCCATCGCCGGCGACCGCGCGATAGTCGGTCTTGCTGTCAGGCAGGTCGATGACCAGTCGTGGCGGGCTGTCTATTGCGAAGGAGGTCGGTGCGTCCAGCGGGCCGGACAGGCTCACGCGTACCACGACATCGTCGCCGGACGTGGACACCACCATGCTGCTGACGGTCGCCGAACGCGCCGCGCCAGCCGCCACAAGGACGGCCAGAGCCACGCTCCAGCGTAGATTCCGCATCAGCCCCCTCGTCCAAGACCTTGTCGTTACGCTCTGAATCCTAATCTTAACGGCGCTTGCGCACAAGAGTCCCCCCGAAAAATCGGCGCGGCTTTGTGTTGTTCATGTCACGATAGGGTGCTAGCAATGTGTCAAGCGCCAGTCCGTGCAAGCGGCCGGCGCGTCATCCACGGGCAACCGCCGCCATCCGCCGCACACTGCGGCGAGCGCTCCGGCCAGCCGTGACAACTTAGTTTCGCCATGCCGGCGGCTGGGCCATCTGCCCGCTTATCCGGTACGGCATCGAGGTCCGAAGACCGCATGACGCTGACACGCCGCACTTACGCATCATTCGCCCCGACGGGCGGATGCGCGGCGCGCCTCGCTCTTTCTGCGGTCGACAAGCATTTCAACCAATGGAGCCAGGGCGCCAAGCCCCCTCCCCATTCACGCGCGGCCGGCCGGCAAGGCCTGGCCACGGCCCGCCCGCGCGTCCGGAGAACACCCAATGTCAATGCGCATGCTGATCGACGCGCGCCATCCCGAGGAGACCCGGGTCGCCGTCGTCAACGGAAACCGTATCGAGGAATTTGATTTCGAAGCTGCCGACAGGAAGCAGCTCAAGGGCAATATCTATCTCGCCAAGGTAACCCGCGTCGAACCGTCGCTGCAGGCGGCATTCATCGAATATGGCGGCAACCGCCATGGTTTCCTCGCCTTTTCGGAAATTCATCCCGACTATTACCAGATCCCGAAGGAGGATCGCGACGCGCTGCTGCGTGAGGAACGCGAAGCGCATGCCGAAGCGCATGACGATCATCACGACGACCATCATGACGACGACGCCCCGCGCGCCGAAGTGCCGGCGGGCGAAGACGGCGAGGATCATCCGCCCGAGGAAACCGGCGCGCATGACGAAACGGCAACCGAGGCGCTGCGCAAGAAGCGCATGAACCTGCGCCGCCGCTACAAAATCCAGGACGTGATCCGCCGCCGCCAGGTGCTTTTGGTGCAGGTCGTCAAGGAGGAGCGCGGCAACAAGGGTGCCGCGATGACGACCTATCTGTCGCTCGCCGGCCGCTATTGCGTGCTGATGCCCAACACCGCGCATGGCGGCGGGATCAGCCGCAAGATTTCGAGCGTCGCCGACCGCAAGCGGCTGAAGACGATCATGGCCGACATGCAGCTTCCCGCCGGCATGGGCTGCATCGTCCGCACCGCCGGGCTGTCGCGCACAAAGACCGAGATCAAGCGCGACTTCGACTATCTCTGCCGCCTGTGGGACGGCATCCGCGAGACGACGCTGGCTTCGTCCGCCCCGGCGCTGATCCATCAGGATTCGGACCTCATCAAGCGTGCGATCCGCGACATCTATTCGCGCGAGATCGAACAGGTGCTCGTCGATGGCGAAGGCGGCTACAAGGCCGCCAAGACCTTCATGAAGCTGCTGATGCCGAGCCATGCCGCAAAGGTGCAGCAATATGTCGACCCGACACCGCTGTTCCAACGCTTCGGGGTCGAGGGCCAGCTCGCGGCGATGTACCAGCCGGTCGTCCAGCTGAAGTCAGGCGGCTATATCGTCATCAACCCGACCGAGGCGCTCGTCTCAATCGACATCAACTCGGGACGCTCGACGCGCGAGCATGACATCGAGGGGACGGCGACCAAGACCAATATCGAAGCCGCCGAGGAAATCGCCCGCCAGCTGCGCCTGCGCGACATGGCCGGCCTCGTCGTCATCGACTTCATCGACATGGATGTGAACGCGAACAACCGAAAGGTTGAGCGCGCGATGAAGGAGGCGTTGAAGAACGACCGCGCCCGCATCCAGATCGGCCGCATCTCGTCCTTCGGCCTCATGGAGATGAGCCGTCAGCGGCTACGCACCGGCGTGCTGGAGGCGTCCACCCACACCTGCTCGATGTGCGAAGGCACCGGCCTCGTCCGCACCATCCCGTCGGTCGCGCTTGCCGCGCTGCGCGGGCTGGAGGAGGAAGCCGTTCGCGGCAAGAACAGCATCTTCACACTTCGGTCGTCGGCCGAGGTTGCCGTCTATATCCTAAACCGCAAGCGCAGCGAGCTTGCCGAGCTTGAGGAGCGCTACGGCGTCGAGATCGACGTGCTGCCCGACGAGGCGCTGGTCGCGCACCATATCGCGATCGACACTGCCGGTGGCCCGCCGTCCAAACCGCTGCCGGCCAGTCTTGCCATCCCCGCGCCGGAAGCAGCCGAGGAAGATGAGCCCGAGGTCGTGGAAATCGAAGCTGAGGGCGACGAGGAAGACGGCGAAGTCCGCCGCGAGTCCCGCCCGCGCGACGAGGAGCGAGGTGAACGGAGCGGCCGTGGGCGCCGCCGTCGCCGTGGCCGCGGTCGCCGCAGCGAGGGCTATGAAGGCGCGCCTGCCGGTGAACGGACCGACGGCGACGCGGACGCCGAGGGCGAGGTCGCCGCGACCGCCAGCGACACTCCCGAGACCCGCGAGGAAGCGGCGGCCGCCGAAGGACGCCGTCGCCGCCGCCGTGGCCGTCGTGGCGGTCGGCGCCGCGAGGGCGAACCGCGTAGTGATGAGCCGCGTCAGGATGGCGTGACCACCGAGACGCAGGCCGATGTGCTCCAAGCTGCCATGCCGGAAGATGTGGAAGCCGAAGCGGTCGTCGCCCCCGTCGAACCACCGGCCAAGCCGAAGCGGGCCAGCCGCGCCAAGAAGACCGTGGTAACGGAAGCCGCACCCGAAGCGCCCGCCGATGTTGCAGCCGCGCCCGAGCCAATCGCAGAGGCCCCCGTCGACGCGCCTGCCAAGCCCAAGCGCGCCAGCCGCGCGAAGAAGCCTGCGGTCACGGCGGAAGCACCGGTCGCAGAGGCACCGGCCGTCGAAGCGGCACCTGAACCCGCCCCGGAAACGGCCCCCGCGCCGGAACCCGCGAACGATCTCGGGCCGGAATTGCAGAATGACGCCACCCCGCCGCGTCCGTCGCGTAAGGGCTGGTGGAACCGCACCTTCGGCGAGTGATCGCCCCAGGAGCTTCACGGGGCGTTCAGCGAGCGCCGGGCAGGTTCGGGTCATGATCCGTCCCCGCCCGGCCGCGCGCGCGGCGATCGTCCTCCTCGCCATTGTCGCGACTGCGCAGCCCGCGCTGGCACAGAGCGTGCTGCGCGATGCCGAGACCGAGGATTTCTTCCGCGAGATGGCGAAGCCGCTCGAAGTGGCGGCCAATCTCGATACGCGCTCGGTGCAGATTGTGCTGGTCGGCGACCCGAGCATCAACGCCTTCGTGTCTGGCGGCCAGAATGTCTATGTCCATTCAGGGCTGATCTCGGCGGCGGATAACGTCAACCAGCTGCAGGGCGTTGTTGCGCACGAGCTCGGCCATATCGCGGGCGGCCACAATGTCCGCTTCAACGAAGGCGCAGGCCCGGCGACGGGAATTTCGATCCTGTCGCTCGTTCTGGCAGGTGCCGCTATCGCAGCCGGTGCGGGCGACGCGGGTGCGGCGATCCTCGCAGGTGGCCAGCAGGCGGCACTCGGCAAGTTCCTCGCGTTCACGCGCGACCAGGAATCCCGCGCCGACCAGGCCGGTGCGCGTTACCTCGAAGGCGCGCACCTGACCGGCAAGGGCTCGCTCGATTTCTTCAAGAAGCTTGGTTATGAGGAAGTGCGCTACGGCATCGAACAGACCGACAGCTATTCGCGCACCCACCCGATCACCAGCGAACGCATTTCGGCGCTTGAGGAAGTCTACGCCAAGTCGCCCTTTTGGAAGACACCCGTCGATCCGGCGCTCAATGCGCGCTTCCTGCGCATCAAGGCGAAGCTCACCGGCTTTGTCGAGGAGCCGCAGCGCACCTTCCAGCTCTACCCGGAAAGCGACCAGTCGGTGCCGGCGCATTATGCGCGCGCCTATGCCTATCACAAGCAGGCGTTCACCGACAAAGCGACCGCCGAAGTCGACGCGCTCCTGAAATCAGCGCCGAACGACCCCTATTTCAACGAGATCAAGGGCCAGATCCTGCTTGAATCCGGCAAGGTGCAGGAAGCATTGCCGCCGCTGCGCCTTGCCGTCGCCAAGGCCCCCTACGAACCGCTTATTGCGGCACTGCTCGGCAGTGCGCTGATTCAGACGGAAGACAAGTCTGACGCAGCCGAGGCGAAGAAGATTCTCAAAGCGGCGGTGACGCGCGACAACAGTAACCCCTTCGCCTGGTATCAACTTGGCGTCGCCTATGAGCGTGATGGCGACGAGCCGCGCGCCGCGCTGGCCTCGGCGGAGCGCTTCAATCTCGAAGGCGTACCGCAACAGGCGCTGCCGAGCGCCCGCCGCGCCATGCAGGGGCTGAAGCCCGGCACGCCGGATTATTTGCGTGCGCAGGACATCGCGCTGGTCAGCGAAGCCGACCTGCAGAAGCGGAAGCGCGACCGGTGATCGATTTCTGGGCTCGTTTGTCGCCGCAGCTTCGGCGCGGCATTGCCATTGCGTTCGGTGTCCTGCTCGTCGCAGGGTTCGCGCTCGTCGTTTACGGCCGGACCGCGCCGACATCGGCGGGCTCGGACGAGTTCGATCGCGGCGAGCGCAAGGCGATCGAGTCGATCGTGCGTGCCTATATCCTCGAGCATCCCGAGATCATCCCGCAGGCGATCAACCATCTGCAGGACCGCGAGGTCACCAAGATGCTCGATTCGAACCGCGAGGCGATCGAGACTCCCTATGAGGGCGCCTGGACGGGCGCGAAGGACGGTGACGTAACGCTCGTCGAATTCTTCGACTATAATTGCCCCTATTGCCGCGTCTCGCACCCCGATGTGCAACGGCTGCTGCGCGAAGAACCAAAGCTCCGCGTCGTCTATCGCGATTTCCCGGTCCTTGGCCCGGCGTCCGACGAGGCCGCGCTGGCGAGCCTGTCGGCGGCCAAGCAGGGCCGCTACCGCGACTATCATGATCGCAGCTTCGAAGCGCCGGGCCGTCCGAACCATGAACGCACGATCCAGATGGTGCGCGCGGCCGGTCTCAACGAAGTCCGCACCGCCGCCGACATGAATTCGGCCGAGATCAAGAATGAGATCAAGAAAAACCTCGACCTCGGCCGCGCGCTCGGCCTGACTGGCACGCCGTCCTACATCATCGGCAACAAGATCCTGTCGGGCGCAGTCGGCTACGACGAACTGAAAAAGGCCGTCGAGGCCGCGCGGGAGCGCGGCTAGAGCCAGCCGCGCAACCGGGCGACAACACCCGAAAGAAACGCGCCCAGCAGCAAGCCGATTGTCACGACGTAAAACCCGGTGTTGCCCGTCTTGAACAGCGACGCCTCAAAATTCATGCCCATGAGACCTGCCACAGCCGCGAACACGCCGGTGATCACGGTGACGAAGGTCAGGATCTTCACCAGCTCGTTGGTCTGTTCGGCGGTGCGCGAACTGAACAAATCGAAGCTGCTCGCGACGAGGTCGCGGCCGCGTTCCACTTCGTCGATGGCGCGCTCGAACCGCCCAGCAAGCGTGCGCAGATGCTTCGCCGCATCATTGTCGGCGACAAGCGTGAAATCCGGCCGGGCAAGCCCGTAGAACACGCCGCGCTGCGACGACAGCAACGCGCGCAGCCGTGCTACTTGCCGTCTGAGCGCCAGCATACGGCCGAGATGCGACCGGCCGCCCGCCTGAGCGAGCGTCTGTTCGTCGAGCTTGTCGACTGCGCCTTCGATCCGCGCCAATGCGTCGAAATAGCTTCCCAGATGCCAGTCGAGCAGCGACGCCGCGAGCGCCGGCGACGACATGGCTCCGATCTGCGTCTCCGCTTTGCCTTGTTCCCGAAACGCCTGGAGAAACTCGATCTCGCTATCGTGGGCGGTGACGAGCCAGTCCTTGCCGACGATGAAATCGAGCGGCTTTCCGTCGTCAGCACCGCGAGAGGGCGGTGTCACCACGCGCAGCTGATAATAGTCGCCGAAATTATGCAGCCGCGCCGGCCCATCGGCGTCCTGAACGAGCTGCATGGAACGCGGGTCGAGCTTCAATCTGGCGGTAATCGCCTCAGCCGCCGTTTCGTCGCTGCGTTCCATGTCGATCCACAGCAGGCTCGTGCGGCGCAGGCGCATTCCCAGCCCGGCGTCGAGCTCGACTTCGCGGTCATGGCCGGTCGCATCGTAGATGAAAGCTGCCGTCATCGGCAGCGTAACGAGCAGCGATAGGCTTTGGGTTCCTAGCCTTGGAAGCGGCGGATCAGCGACGAGGTGTCCTGCCGTGCGCCGCCCATCGCCTGCACGTCGGCATAATAGCCGTCGACCTGCCTGGTCAGTGGCAACTCGAGCCCCCGCGCCGCCGCCTCGTCGAGCACCAGCCCGAGGTCCTTGCGCATCCAATCGACCGCGAAGCCGAAGTCGAATTCGCCCCGCACCATCGTCCGGGCCCGATTGTCCATCTGCCAGCTTTGCGCCGCGCCCTTGGAAATGACATCGACGACTGCGTCAGTATCGAGGCCTGCAGCAGTCGCGAAGGTCAAAGCCTCCGCCAAGCCCTGCAGCACCCCGGCGATGCAAATCTGGTTGACCATCTTGGTCAGCTGCCCGCTGCCGGCGGCACCCATGTGACCGATCCGCTTGGCATAGGCCTGCATGACCGGCTCCGCAGCAGCAAAGGCCTCGGCGGTGCCGCCGCACATGATGGTCAGCTGGCCATTTTCGGCCCCCGCCTGCCCGCCCGACACCGGGGCATCGACGACGAGCGCCCGCGCTGCGGCCAGTTCGCGCGCGATATTCGCCGATACGGTGGTGTGGTCGATGTACAGCGCGCTGGGCTCCATTGCGCCGAACGCGCCGTCGGACCCCAGCGTCACTGCGCGCAGGTCATCGTCATTGCCCACGCAGGTGATCACGACATCCACCTCGCCCGCTGCTGCGGCAGGCGTCGGTGCGCTGCGCCCGCCATGCTTGGCGACCCAGGCCTCCGCCTTTGCGCCATTCCGATTGTAGACAGTCACGTCATGCCCGGCGGTCGCCAGATGCCCGGCCATCGGGAAGCCCATGACGCCCAATCCGATGAATGCGACGCGCGCCATGTCCCGTTCCTCCAAGCTGAGCTGTGCGAGGCGTGCCGTTAGCATGGTTTGCGCGGCGCGCCAGTTCCGCTATGCCGCGCCGATGGCCAGCGTAGCGAAAAATCAACCGCCCGTTCTTCCCGTGACCTTCGCCGATGTCGAAGCGGCGCGGATTGCGATTGGCGACAAGGTCATTCGTACGCCCTGCCTGATGTCGCGCACGCTGTCGGATCTCACCGGTGCCGAGGTGTGGCTTAAGTTCGAGAATCTCCAGTTCACCGCCTCGTTCAAGGAGCGCGGCGCGCTCAACCGGCTGCTCGCGCTGACCGACGATCAGCGCAAGCGCGGTGTTGTCGCAATGTCGGCGGGCAATCACGCCCAGGGCGTCGCCTATAACGCCAAGCGCCTCGGCATCCCGGCGACGATCGTGATGCCGATGCACACGCCGATGGTGAAAGTGCTGCAGACCGAGGGGCATGGCGCCAATGTCATCCTGCACGGCGAGAAGCTCGAGGAAGCCGCCGCCTATGCCCAAGATCTGGCAACGAAGCGCGGACTGACCTTTGTTCACCCCTATGACGATCCGCTCGTCATCGCCGGCCAGGGCACGCTCGCGCTGGAAATGCTTGAGGACGCGCCGGGAATTGACACGCTCGTCGTTCCGATCGGCGGCGGCGGCCTGATTTCCGGCATGTCGGTGGCGGCGCGCGGCATGAAGCCCGAGATCGAGATCGTCGGTGTGCAGGCCGAACTCTATCCGTCGATGTACGCCAAGCTGCGCGGCGAAACCGCTGTGTGCGATGGCGACAGCCTCGCCGAAGGCATCGCGGTCAAATATCCGGGCGAGCTGACCTTCGAAGTCGTCAAGGCACTTGTCGACGAAGTGAAGCTCGTCGGTGAACGCGATCTCGAACATGCCGTCGCGATGCTGCTCAACATCGAGAAGACCGTCGTCGAAGGTGCGGGCGCCGCGGGCCTTGCCTGCCTGCTCGCGCATCCCGGCCGCTTCCGTGGCCGGTCGGTCGGCCTCGTGCTGTGCGGCGGCAATATCGACACGCGGCTGCTCGCCAATGTGCTACTGCGCGATCTCGCGCGCGACGGCCGCATCGCGCGCCTGCGCATCCGCCTCAAGGACCGGCCGGGCCAGCTGTTCAATGTCGCCCGCATCTTCGACCAGCAGCAGTCGAATATCATCGAGGTCTATCACCAGCGCGTGTTCACCAACCTGCCCGCCAAGGGCCTGATCGCCGACATCGAATGTGAAACCCGCGACCGGGCACACCTCGACCGGCTCATCGAGGCGCTACGCGGTGCAGGTTACGAGGTGCGCCCGGTCGAGCTCGGCTGAGTGGGAGAAGCCTAGCTTGGCTGACCACCTGAGACCTTTTCACGCGCCCCCGCCTCGCGCATACTCTGACACGTGACCGATCAGACTTTCCGTTTTCCGCGCTTCTTCGTCACCTCGGCGAACAAATGCCCCTATCTGCCGGGCCGGATCGAGCGGAAGGTGTTCACCGAACTGCGTGGTCCCGACGCTGCCGAGATGAACGAGGCGCTGACGCGGATCGGGTTCCGGCGCAGTCAGAATGTCGTCTACCGGCCGAGCTGCGACAGCTGCACCGCCTGCGTGTCGGTCCGCGTCGTCGCGCGCGACTTTATGCCTTCGGGCTCGCAGAAGAAGCTCATCCGCCGCAACGCCGCGCTAAAAGTCAGCATCTGCCAGCCGTGGACGACACAGGAGCAGTTCGACCTGCTGCGCCGCTATCTGAGCGCGCGTCACCCGGTCGGCGGCATGTCGAACATGGACGGGTTCGACTATGCGGACATGGTCGAGCAGACGCCCGTCGACACGCTGCTCATCGAATATCGCGAGCCGACCGACGACGGCTCGCCCGGCAAGCTCGTCGCCGCCGCACTGACCGACCGGCACAGCGACGGACTGTCGATGGTTTACAGCTTCTATGAGCCCGAAGGCCCGCGCTCGGGCCTCGGCACCTTCGTCATTCTCGACCATATCGCCCGCGCCCGCGCTGCGGCTCTGCCCTATGTCTACCTCGGCTATTGGATCGAAGGCTGTGACCGCATGAGCTACAAGACCAAGTTCAAGCCCGCCGAGCGGCTGACCGCGCACGGCTGGCGGCGGTTCGAGGCCGACTAGCCCGCCGCGAGCGCTTCGGCGAGCATCCGGAATTCGTCGCCGCGCGGGCTGCTCGTCCGCCAGACCATCGCGATTTCGCGCGACGGATTATCCCCAGCGAGCGGCCGCGCCGCGACATGCGTATTCGACAATATCCCCGCCTCGATCGCCATCTGCGGCAGCAAGGTCAGCCCGAGCTTGTTGTCGACCATCTGCACCAGCGTGTGCAGCGAGGTGCCAAACACCTTCGCCTCAGCACGCAGTTCGGGCCGGTTGCAGGCCGACAGCGCATGGTCCTTCAGGCAGTGACCGTCCTCGAGCAATAGCAGCCGCTGCTCGTCGATCGCCGAGGGCGGCACGCGCGGCAGGTTGCCGGGCGGTTCGCTCTCATGGAAGGCTATGCTGAAACTGTCGTCGAACAGCTTGACGCTCGTCACGTCGCCGCACGGAAAGGGCAGCGCGAGCAGCACGCAGTCGAGCTGCCCCCGCGCCAGGGCCTCGCACGCCGGCCCACTCATTTCCTCGCGCAAGTATAGCTTCAGGTCGGGATAGCGGTCACGCAGCTTCGGCAGCACCTTGGGCAGGAAGAAGGGTGCAATAGTCGGGATCACGCCGAGCCGCAGCTCGCCGGACAGCGGCTTCGACGATGCCTGCGCGATCTCGGCCAGCTCCTCTGCCTCTCGCAGAACGATATGCGCCTTGGTGGCGATTCGCTCGCCGAGCGGCGTAAACCGCACCACCCGGCGCGTGCGTTCGACGAGCGTCGTACCAAGCAGCGTTTCGAGCTCGCGCAACCCCGATGACAGGGTCGATTGCGTCACGAAACAGGCGTCCGCCGCCTTACCGAAATGGCCATATTGCTGGAGCGCAGTCAGATATTGCAGCTGCTTAAGCGTGGGCAAATACATGATCGACATTATCGATCAACTCGCATCAAATAATCAATTGGCTAATTTTCTGCGGCCCCGCACATAAGCCTACCGTCCAACCCGGCACAGGAGATTTACATGCTGACCATCGGCGACAAATTCCCCGAACTGACTGTTTCGATCCAGCAGGGCATTTCCGCGCTCCCCGGCGGCGAGACGCTCAATCTCGCCGACACCGGCGGCAAGTGGAAGGTCGTGTTCTTCTGGCCGAAGGACTTCACCTTCATCTGCCCGACCGAGATCATCGCCTATGGCGAGCTGAAGAACGACTTCGCCGACCGCGACGCCGTGCTGATCGGTGCCTCGACCGACAGCGATTTCGTCCACTTCGCGTGGCGCAAGGCCGACGAACGCCTCGCCGCCTGCGACTTCCCGTGGATCGCCGACAACAAGCATGAGCTGGCTCGCGCGCTCGGCATTCTCGACAAGGAAGCCGGCGTTGCACTGCGCGCCACCTTCATCGTCGATCCGCACAATGTCATCCAGCATGTCTCGGTGAACGGCCTCAACCAGGGCCGCAACCCGCAGGAAACGCTGCGCAACCTCGACGCGCTGCAGACCGACGAACTCTGCCCCTGCAACTGGCAGGCCGGCGAAGAAGTGCTCAAGCCGGCGGCTTAAGCCAGCCCCCACCCACGCTCGGCTTCGCCGAGTCGTCCCTAGCCCGCAAGCGGTGGAGGGTAGCGTCCCCTCCCCTGTTCGCAGGGGAGGGACAGGGTGGGGCTGTTCTCCGCCCTTCATGTAAAGGCACGTCCAATGTCCCTCACCGACCTCGTCCGCAGCCTGCCCGACTATGCCAAGGACCTGCGGCTCAACATGGGTTCGCTGACCACCGAGCCGGGCCTGACCGACCAGCAGCGCTACGGCCTGTTTGTTGCCTGCGCCCATGCGACGGGCTATCGCCCGCTCGTCGAAGCCGCCGAGGCGGAAGCTGCGGACAAGCTGTCCGAGGCCGCGATGAATGCGGCGCGCGCCGCAGCGTCGATCATGGCGATGAACAACGTCTATTATCGCTTCGTGCACCTTGCCTCGAACAAGGAATTCGGCACGCTGCCGGCCCGGCTGCGCATGAATGTGATCGGCGCGCCCGGCATCGAGAAGGTCGATTTCGAGCTGTTCAGCCTCGCTGTCTCAGCGATTAACGGCTGCGGCATGTGCATCGACGCGCATGAGAAAGTGCTGCGCGAGCACAATGTCCCGGTCACCGCGATCCAGGCTTCGGTGCGCATCGGAGCGGTCGTTAACGCCGTGGCGAAGACATTGCAGGCGATGGGCTAAACGCCGAACAGGCTGCCGACACCCGCCGTCACGCCCATCGCGACTGCACCCCAGAAGGTGACGCGCGTCACGGCTTTAGCGATGCTCGCGCCGCCCGCCCGCGCGCCGATCGCACCCAGCACTGCAAGTGCAACCAGCGAGACGCCTGAAACCGCGATGACCAGCGCAGTCGCCGGGACGAAGATCACGGTTAGCAAAGGCATCGCCGCGCCGGCGGAAAAGGTCAGCGCGGAGGTCAGCGCCGCCTGAATCGGCCGGGCGGTGGTGACCTCGGAAATCCCCAACTCGTCCCGCGCGTGCGCCCCGAGCGCATCCTTCGCCATCATCTGCGCCGCGACCTGCTGCGCCAAGTCGGGCGCGACGCCGCGACCGACATAGATTTGCGCGAGCTCCTCAAGCTCGAACTGCGGCTGATCGACCTGCTCCGCCGCCTCGCGCACCAGGTCGGCACGTTCGGTATCGGCCTGCGAACTGACCGACACATATTCGCCGGCTGCCATCGACAGCGCCCCCGCGAGCAGCGCTGCAACGCCTGCCACCAATATGTCGTGGCGGGTTGCGGCTGCCGCGGCGACACCGACGATGAGGCTGGCCGTCGACACGATCCCGTCGTTCGCGCCCAAGACCGCCGCTCGCAGCCAGCCGATGCGGGCCACCAGATGCTTTTCGGAATGCGTTCGCGCCCGAGCCATTTTGAGTCCCTTCGCCGCTGCCATCGGCGGCGGAACGACCATGGGCGCTGCCGGACGACTTTGACAGCCCGGCTGTGCAGGACTGGCAATCGCCCGGCGGCGTCGCTAAATAGGTGGCAAGAAACAACGGGAGGCGAGTGTGATCGGGCAATTGTTCGACTATCTCGAATCGATCAAGGCACGCGATCCGGCACCGCGAACGCGGTGGGAGGTGCTGCTCTACCCAGGTGTGCACGCGCTTGCCTTCCACCGGCTCGCGCACTGGCTCTATCGCGGCGAGCTGTATTTCGTGGCGCGGCTCGTAAATCATATCTCGCGTATCCTGACCGGCATCGACATCCATCCGGGCGCAACCATAGGTCGCAATTTCTTCATCGATCATGGCTTCGTGGTGATCGGCGAGACTGCCGAGATCGGCGACGACGTCACCATCTATCAGTGCGTGACGCTGGGCGGCACCGACCCGTCGAACGGCATCGACGGCAAGCGGCATCCGACGCTGGAGAATGGCGTGATCGTTGGCTCGGGCGCGCAGGTGCTGGGGCCGATCACCGTCGGCAGCCGCGCGCGTATCGGTGCCAATGCCGTCGTCACGCGCGACGTACCGGAGGGCGCGACGATGGTCGGTATCCCGGCACGGCAGACGCTCGTCGATGCAACCGCCTATGCCAAGCCGTTCATGCCCTATGGCACGCCGTGCAGCGAACGCTTCGATCCGCAGACGCAGCAACTCGACCTGCTGAAATGCGAGGTCGATACGCTGCGCAAGCGGCTTGAGGCGATGATCGAGGAGCGCGACGCCCGGCCGCAGCGCAAGAAGGCAGGCGACGCTGCCTGATGGGGGTCGTCACCCCCTTCTCTCGCCGTGCTGCCGCGCAGGTTGTGTTCGACCGGCATGAACTGAACATCATCCTGAACCTCTATGGCCGCATGGTCGCCGAGGGCGAGTGGCGCGACTATGCCATCGCGATGGACGGCGACGCAGCGGTGTTCAGCGCCTTCCGCCGCGCCTCGGAGCGGCCCGAAGTCCAAGTGGTAAAGCGCCCGGCGCTGCGCCTGAAACAGGGTCAGTACGCGCTCATCGGCGAAGGCGGCGTCACGCTGCGGCGCGGGCATGAGCTGAAACCGGTATTGGCTCCGCTCGAACGCAGATTGCTGAAGCTGGTTGAGGCCTGACTCGCGCGCCTATACGCCGAGCTCCGCGAAGGTGTCGAGCACGGCCTGCGGCCGGTATGGCTTCATGAGGAAGCGGCTGTTCGGGACCTGGCGGGGTTTGTCGGCGGAATAGCCGGTCGCATAGACGACCTTGACGTCAGGGTTGAGCGCACGGGCGCGTTCAGCGATCGCCCAGCCATCGAGAAGACCGGGCAAGCGGATATCGGTGAACAGCAGGTCGACGCGCGGATCGGATGCTTCGAGCGCGGCCATAGCCTCACGACCGTTCGCGGCTTGGGCGACATCATAGCCCGCATCTTCCAGTTCGCTGACGATCACGTCGCGCACCAATGGTTCGTCCTCGACGACGAGCACGCGCGTCATGCCATCTCTGCGTTGCCGTTGATCCGATTGTCGCGCACGCGCATCCCCTGCCGATCCGGTGCCTGTCATAGACCCCAGCCGCCGCTTGTCCAATACACCGAAGGTTATGGTGGGCCCGGAGGGATTCGAACCCCCAACCAAGCCGTTATGAGCGGCCAGCTCTACCATTGAGCTACAGGCCCCACCGCGCCGGTGGCCTAGCGCGTGGCCTCCGCCGCTTCAAGGATGTCGTCGACCGAGGCAGGCGTTACGCCCCGTGCGGCTAGGAAGTCGAAAACCCTGTCGAACCAGTCATAGAAGAGTCGAAGATCCGCAGCATCGCGGACGTAGGGCGTGTGTCCCGGCTCGACCGACGGCGAGTGAAACGAGATATTGATAAGCTGCATGTCGGTATCGAGGAGAAGGCGAAGTGCCTCGAGTGCCTCCTCCGCCGGAATGCCTTCAGGTGTCAGCGCAACCCGATTGAGCAGGCCGGTCCGGGCCAGCAGACTGCGGACGCCCCGCCCCGCCCGACGATAGAGCGGCTCTCCAATTCGCTTGAGATTGCCGACAAACACGTTGGTCAGAGGCACTTCCAGCAGACGGCGCTCCGGACCGGTCCAATAGGGCACGACGCGCGTATTCTCGAAGCTCGGCCCGTCTTCGTCGGAATAGTCGAACAAGGGCCGGACCGAGGTGTCGAGCCGGTAACCAAGCATGTCGATCAACGCCTCGGTGTTCGGGCCGACGCCGTAGCGTCCGGCGCGATAAACAACCGGCTGCACGCCGAATGACGCCTTGATCATCGTGGTAAGCGTGGCGAGCTTGGCATGTTCGAGAGCGCGCGGCAGGTTGCCGGCGAAGGACGTGGACGGCTCCAGCTGCTCGGTGAAGGGCGGATTGACCCAAGCATGCAACTGCGCACCGATCGCGCATTCGCCCGCATCGACGAAGCCGCGCAGCACCTCGACGCTCTGCGCCGTCGAGGCGATCGGATAGTCGACGAGATAGGCGGGCGTGAGGCCAAAGCCGCGCATGACCCGGTGAGCCTCCGGCAGCGCGCGGATCGCGGTGACCCCTGTCGCATCGCGCCGCCGCGTCTTCGTCCAGTCGAACTCTTCCTCGGTATCGACGAACAGCGCGACCCGGCGGCCAAAGCTGTCGGGGAAGCGGACATATTGCGACGGCTGCGGCTTGAACACACCCGACCCTTAACAAGCGCCGGAGCAAAAGAAAGGGCCGACCGCTTGCGCGACCGGCCCTGAAGGGATGGGGGCGGCCCCCGGCGCTTCAAAGGGGGAGGGAGATGCGCCAGGGGCCGTCGGCCGGAGCACGCGGGGGAGGGATGCGGCGTCACGACCACTCGCTGCAATGCAGCAACGAGAGCCATATGCGCCTTCGAACTGAAATTGTGCACCGCCGAAAAGGGAGCGGCAGCTATGCAGCCACCGCATGGGGCTTGGCGCGCAGATCGAACGCCGCCGGCGTCATCCGGCTGACGAGGAAATCGCGCAGGACCGCCACCCGGACCGAGGTCTTGAGCTCGGATGGATAGACGAAATACGTCCGGAACACGGGGCCCTCGACATTGGTCAGGATCGGCCGGACCTTGCCCGAAAAGCGGATCAGGTAACTCGGAAGCGCGGCGATGCCGATCCCCGCTTCGGCGGCCTGCAGCAGTCCGAAGATGTTGTTGAGGGTCAGCACCGGCTGGCGCGGTGGCCCATGATGGCCGACATCCTGGATCCAGTTCACCGAGCGGATCGGCTGCGGCGCGAGCGCGCCATAGGACAGCACGCGGTGCCGGTCGAGTTCCTCGACCGACTGCGGCTCGCCATATTTTTCGAGATATTCGGGTGAAGCGCACAGCCAGTAACGGACCGGGACCAGCGATTTCTGGATCAGGTCTGACTGGTGCGGCGCGTGGAAGCGGATCGCGACATCGGCTTCACGCTTCGACAGGTCGACATCGTCGTCGGCGAGCAGCAGCGTCACCGAGATATCGGGATAGAGTTCGATGAAGTCCTTGAGCTCGCGTGCCAGCCAGGTCGATCCGAAGCTCACCGTGGTCGTGAGCCTGACCTCGCCGGTCGGCCGGTCGCGGGAGAAGTCGATGCCCTGCTGCGTGCGCTCGATGCGTTCCTGCATGTCGCGGGTGGCGGCGTGCAGCTGCTCGCCCTCATGAGTCAGCGCCAGGCCGCGCGCGTGGCGGTGGAACAGCTTGGCCCGCGTGGTCGCTTCGAGCGTCTGGATCTGCCGCGATAGCGCCGGCTGGCTCATGCCGAGCCGCCGAGCCGCCTCGGTAAAGCTGCCCGACTCCGCGACGCAGTGGAACAGCCGCAGCTTTTCCCAGTCGAGATGCACCTTACCTCCTCCCCCTCAAGGGGCGAGGCGCGTCAGCGAAGCTGAGCAGGTGGGGGTGACCACCTTCTCCGCGCAATGCCACCCCTCCCCGCTCATCTGGAGACGAGTCGCCCTCCCCCTCAAGGGGAGGGGAAAGAGTGGCGCGACTCACTCCGCTGCCTCGGCACGCACCGCCGGGTCGACGTCATGCGCGCCGTCCGAAGCGATTTCGGTCGTCGTGTGATGGGCAAGGAAGCGCTCGGCATCGAGCGCGGCCATGCAACCCATGCCGGCAGAGGTAACGGCCTGACGATAGATTTTGTCAGTTACGTCGCCGGCCGCGAAGACGCCCGGAACCGAAGTCCCGGTGCCGCGATCGAGCAGGATATAGCCCTCGTCATCCATGTCGAGTTTGCCGCGGAACAGCGACGTTGCCGGGTCGTGGCCGATTGCGATGAACAGGCCGTCGACATCGATCGTCTGCCCGGCCCCGCCCGCCGTATCGGCGAGCCGCACCGCCGTGACGCCCGGCGGCGAGTCGGTGCCGATCACCTCGGCGACTTCGGCATTCCAGATCACGTTGATCTTCGGATTGGCATGCAGCCGCGCCTGATTGGTCTTGTCGGCGCGCAGATGATCTCGGCGATGGATCAGCGTCACATGGCTGGCGAAATTGGTCAGGAACAGCGCTTCCTCGACCGCCGTGTTACCGCCGCCGACCACGGCAACCTTCTTGCCGCGATAAAAAAAGCCGTCGCAAGTCGCGCAGGCGGAGACGCCGAAGCCGCGGAATTTCTCTTCCGACGGAATGCCGAGCCAACGCGCGGAGGCGCCCGTCGCGATCACGAGCGTGTCGCCAGTGTAGGTCGTGCCCGAATCACCAACCGCCACGAAGGGCCGCGCTGAAAGATCGACGGAGACAATCGTGTCCGACACGAGCTTAGTGCCGACATACTCGGCCTGCGCGGCCATCTTGAGCATGAGATCAGGCCCCATGATCGAGGTTTCGCCCGGCCAATTCTCGACATCGGTGGTGATCGTCAGCTGCCCGCCCGGCTGGATGCCCTGCACGAGCACGGGCTCGAGCGCGGCACGCGCGGCATAGACGGCGGCCGTGTAGCCCGCCGGCCCCGACCCGATAATCAACACCCGGCTGTGCATCGTCTCGCTCATCAATCCTGCCTGCTTCCTTGGTTGCGGCTTCTATCTAGGGAGCCAGCGCCAGACTGGCGACCCTTGCCGTTTCGAGCGCGGGCAAATTCAGGCGGAAGTGCGCAGGCTCGATCGTGAAACTCCCGCCCAGCCGCTCGGCCAGTTGCGACACGAGGCGCATGGTAAAGCCGAGTCCGACCAGCGGCGCTGTCCCGGTTGGTGCCGTCGATTCGATATCGACGCTGGGATTGCGCAACTGGTCGCTGGTCCAGCCTGTCAAGCGCGCGGGGCGGTTCAGCGCGATGGTGACACGGTCACCCGGCGCAGCAGCCGCGGTTAGCTCGAAATGCTCGCCAGACTCGGCGATCGCCAGTGTCGCCGCAAGCAACCGTTCGATCAGCCGTTCCAGAGCCGACTCATCGATTTGCAGCCACAGCGCGCCGTCGCTGGCAAAGGTCAGCGAACCCTGCCGCTCCGCCGCCAGCGCCGCATAGCGGCCGGCGGTACGGGCGATCACCGCGTGTCCGTCGATCCAGCTCGCCTCGACGGGGTAGTGGCCCAGTTCCAGCCGCGCCGAGTCGCTCAGATCGTCGAGCGCGGGCAGCAGTCTGCGGGCAATAGCAAGGATGCGCTGTGCACCAGCGCGCATCGGCTCGGGCGCGGGACCGTGGATTTCGCGCTCGATGAGTTCGGCGAAGCCCATGATCGCATTGAGCGGCGAGCGGAGTTCATGGGCGAGCCGTGCACCATCGTCACTGGTTCCGGTCACCGCCGGTTCAGCATCAGCCCGCGTCGTCGAGGCAACGCCGCGATAGCCCATGAAATGGCCATCCTGCTCGCAAAAGACCGGCTGGCCCGACAGGGCGATACCGGCGACAGGCAGTGCGTCGAAGGCCAGCGAAAGCGTCAAGGCGCGCTTGAGCGGCGGGGATTGCTCCGCAAATGCCATCAGGCTTGCCGATCCGAGGCTTTCGGGCTGCGGGCCATCAAACGTCATGCGTCCGTCGAGTACGCTGACCCAGGTGCACGTCGAAGGCTGAATGGACCGCCCCGAAGCGGTCTGGCCGTGCAACCGGTCGTTGAGACTCGCCAATCGGTCCAGCGCCTGCGACACCGCCGGATGGCGGCCAGCTGATCTGGCGGACGGTGCTTTGGCGAGCCGTTCGGGCCGTGCGAGAATATCGAGCAAGAGATCGAGCGCGCGGGTCCGTTCCGCGCCCTGCAGATCGCCGTCGAGCAGCAGATCGAACAGGACACGTGCCGCAGCAGCGCGCGGATTACCCGCGTCAGCCACACCCCCGCCGCTCATGCCATCGTTTCGCATCGGACCGCCCCGTCGCGGACTTTATGCCGAACCTTGCCGACTGGCCAGAGCGACCGACTATTGCGCAGTTTTGAAATATTGTTGTTGTGAACCCAACTTCGACATGGCAGTTTTTGCGCCATGAGCAGTCAAAACCGGCATCAGCTCGATACGACCGATCGGCTGATCCTCCGTCATCTTCAGCACGACGGTCGCATCACCAATGTCGAACTGGCGTCGCGCGCGGGGCTGACCGCGCCGCCCTGCCTGCGCCGTGTGCGGACGCTGGAGGATAGCGGCGTCATCAAAGGCTATCACGCGGAGCTGAATCCCGACTCGCTCGGCTATGGCATCACCGTATTCGCGATGGTGTCGCTGAAGAGTCAGGCTGAAACCGATCTGCGCGCGTTCGAGGAGCATGTCGCGCAGCTGCCGCAGGTGCGGGAATGTCATATGCTCAATGGCGAGATCGACTTCATCCTGAAGATCGTCGCGCACGATCTGCAGGAGTTTCAGCGTTTCCTGACCAGCGAGCTGACCCCTGCCCCCAATGTCAGCCATGTCAAAACCTCGCTGACCATCCGGACCTCCAAGAACCTGCCCGGCGTGCCGGTCGACGGCTGACGCCGTCGTGACCGCGCTCGACCCAGACCTGCTGATCCGCGCCTATTCGGCGGGCATCTTCCCCATGGGCGATGCGCGCGACATCGACGATGTCTATTGGGTCGAGCCAAAGCGGCGCGGGATCATCCCGCTGGAGGGCTTTCACCTGCCGCATTCGCTCGCCAAACTGCTGCGGCACGAGACGTTCGAGCACCGGGTCGATACCGCTTTCACCGAAGTGATGCGCGCCTGCGCCGCGCCTGCCCCGGGCCGCGAGGACAGCTGGATCAACGAACCGATCGTTGCAGCCTACACCCAACTGCACAAACGGGGCCTCGCCCATTCCGTCGAATGCTGGGCCAGCGGAAAGCTCGTCGGCGGGCTCTACGGCGTATCATTGGGCGGTGCGTTCTTCGGCGAGAGCATGTTCACGCGGGTCCGCGATGCCTCGAAGGCAGCTCTCGCGCATCTCGTGGCGCGGCTACGTTTCGGCAGGTTCTTCTTGCTCGATACGCAGTTCGTGACGCCGCATCTTGCGGGGTTTGGTGCGGTCGAAATATCGCGCGAGGCCTATCGGGGCTTGCTGTCGGTAGCGCTGGCCGTCGACGCGGACTTCGGCGCGCTCGATTCGGGATCAGGCTTGGACTTGCCCGGCACGATGGTGTCCGGACCAGTCTCGGGGAAGCTCATCGTGCAGCTTCTGACCCAGACGTCATAGACGGGGTTGTCGAAGCTGTTGAGCGACGGCGTCTCGGCGAACAGCCAGCCCGAGAACAGCCGCTTCTTCGTCTCGACATCGTCGATCTGCACGAAAGCGCCCGACAACGATGGCCGCTCCCAGGGCGGGGTCGTCTCGCAGGCGCGCACGTTGATCGCGAGCCGGCCATAGGCAACGCGCGAGCCCGGGTGGACGGCAAATTCCTGAACCCGGCCATTCTGCTTGTTAAGCGCGGCGATGCGCGCGACTCGTTGCGGCATCGGCGTGGGAGTTGCGGGAGCCGCCTTGGGCGCGGCCGGCGCAGTCTTGGCAGGGGCTGCAGCCGGGGGAGTCGCCGCGGGCGCAGCAGCAGCCAGCGCTGCCGCCGCCGCGACGGCTGCGAACATCACTTCGCGGCCTCGTCCTTCTTCGCAGGCTCGCTGGTCTTGTTCACGAAGCTGCCGATCAGGCTCATGAGGTCGACCGAGCCTTGCGTGTCGGTGATCTCATCGCCCGCACGCAGCATGTCGGTCTCACCGCCCGGCGACAGCCGCACATAATTGCCGCCGAGAATGCCTTCGGACGTGATCGCCGCACTCGAATCGACGGGCAGCTTGACCGACTTGTCGATCGAGATGCCAAGGATCGCCTGATAGGTCGCCGGATCGAGCTTTTCCGACACGACGGTGCCGACCTTGATTCCCGACAGCCGTACATCGGTGCCCGAGGTCACGCCGCTCGCGTTCGGGAAACGCGCGGTCACGACATAGCCATTGCCTGAGCGCGCGCCTTCGGTGCGGCCATAGGCGAACACGACGAACCAGACGCCGACGATCAGCACGAACAGGCCGATCAGTGCCTCGACGAAATTATCCTTGAGCAGTGCGCGCATCAGTCAGGTGTCCATGCTTCATAGTCGCCGGTCGCCCGGGCGCGGTGGCCGCCCTTCGACATCGCGCCCGACGGTGCGTAGGCGTCGGATGTACCGGTCATGTTGGGAACCCAGGGCTTCTCCCAGACCTTGACGGGGATCTGGTCGGCGGGAAGCCGATCCGTGGTCCGGTGCAGCCAGATATGCCATTCGGGCGGCACGCGGCTCGCCTCATTGTCGCCCGCATAGACGACCCAGCGGCGCTTGGCGTCCTTGGTCTGGTAATAGACGTTGCCGGCGTCGTCGCGGCCCATCTCGGTACCCAGCCGCTTTGTCTCGAGCCAGGTGCCGAATGTGGGGCCGTCCCACCAGGTGAAAATCGACTTCAGGAGACCCATGTGATCCTGCCAAGCATTGTGCGCGCCTTAGAGCCTCAATTGCCGCGCCGACGCAAGAGGAATGGCGTTTGAACTTCGCGCTCACACGCCTAACGTCACCTGCACGAGTCGGTTGCGATTGCCACCGATATTCCTATTATGTTCTCATTGATCAAGCGAAGGAACGGGCCGGATGGCTGGAAGCGTCAACAAGGTAATCCTCATCGGCAATCTGGGTAAGGACCCCGAGGCGCGGTCGCTGCCGAGCGGCGGCAAGCTCGTGAACCTGCGCATCGCAACGTCCGAGAATTGGCGCGACAAAAATTCAGGCGAGCGGCGCGAAAAGACCGAATGGCACCAGGTCGTGATCTTCGACGAGAATCTCGCACGCGTCGCCGAGCAATATCTGCGCAAGGGATCGAAGGTCTATCTTGAGGGCCAGCTGCAGACCCGCAAGTGGCAGGACCAGTCGGGCGCCGAACGCTATTCGACCGAGGTCGTGCTGCAGCGGTTCAACTCGACGCTCGTGATGCTCGACGGCCGCGGCGAAGGCGGCGGCGGAGGCGGCGGCAGCGATTATGGCAGCGGCGGCGGCAATGATTATGGCCGTTCGAACGACTTCGGCGGCGGCGCGCCGGCCGGCGGCGCCAAGAAGGGCGGCATCGGCGGCGGCGCATTCGACGACGATCTCGACGACGACGTGCCGTTTTGAGCCTCTGAATTTTCCGGCTTTTCTCGGACGGACGATCGTGATGTTATCCGCCGATCAGGGAGGTGCATCATGATTGTCCGTTCGATGATTTTCGCAGGCGCATTGGCGCTCGGCACATCGGCCATGGCCGCCGAGCAGACCGTTACGCAGAAGGCGATGCTCGCGGAACTGCAGGCAGCTGGCGACGATGGCTCAACGCCACGGCCGATCCGCGCCTGGTTCACCGGTTCCAAGCCCGGTCTGGACAAGGCCAGCGACTTCCTCGCCGCCAATGGCTGGCGCGGGATCGAAATGCACCTTGAGGACCGCCAGCCCTTCTTCGCCGGCTATGTGATGTCGAAGGCCGACGCCGCGAGCATCGCCGAACTGCGCGCGAAGATCAGCACGCTGCAGTCGACCTATGGCGTCCAGCTCGCGTCGATCAAAATCGGTCAGGTGAAATAGCCGGACCTGCCGCTTTCGTCTGAAACATCTTTGCGTTAGGGCGTCGCGGACATGCCGTCGACGCCTCCCACGCAACGCGAACATCTGAGCCTGTCGCAGCTGCTGCGGCGGATGATCGACGAGCATCCCGGCGACCGCATCGGTCCGGCGGAAATGGCGGACTGGCTTGAGGAGCGCGCGCTTGCCGGCATGCTGTTGCTGTTCGCGCTGTTCAACACGCTGCCGCTGCCCCCCGGAAGCACGCTGATCACCGGCATTCCGTTGCTGCTGCTGTCGGGCCAGCTCATGCTCGGCCATGCGAAGCCCTGGCTGCCGGCCTTCCTGCGCAAGCGGCAGATGAGCAAGACGCAGCTCAGCGCGATCCTCGGTAAATTCCTGCGCTGGGAACATTGGATCGAACGGCTGTTCCGCCCGCGCCTGCACAGTCTCGTCGATGGCGGGGCAACCCGGCTCATCGGCCTTGTCTGCTTCCTGCTCGCCGTGCTCGTCGAACTGCCGATCCCGCTCGGCAACCAGGCCCCGTCACTGACTATCGCCATGTTCATGGTCGCGATCATCTACCACGACGGCCTCGCGGTGCTGGCGGGGATGGTGCTGACGGTCGCCAGCACGGTGCTGGTCTCGAGCATGGTCGTCGCGGCCGCAAAGGGCGCGCTGTACGTGGCGCGGACGTATCTGGGGTTTTGAGCAGCTATGCTGCAGGCTGATAGGTCTGAGATCCGATGGCTACCTGCCTTTCACGCGACTAGGCTCAGGACCTGTTAAATCTCTTGCGGAGATAGTGATCGGTTGATTCAATGTCGGCGCTGAGGAGGCGCTGGCATGAGAGATCTGATCTGGTTGTCGGAGGCGCAGATGCGCCGGATCGAGCCGTATTTTCCACTGTCGCACGGG
>CALRQP020000015.1:0-82880 GCA_943370355.1 Sphingomonas paucimobilis | reverse complement strand
GCGCGCGCTTCGTCCGAAGCGCCCCCTCTCCCCAACCCTCCCCCCGGCGGGGGGAGGGAGCAGCTCGCCGACCTCGCCGAACAGGCCGCCCGGCTGTGCAAGGCCGACCTCGTCACCGCAATGGTCGGCGAGTTCCCCGAATTGCAGGGCGTCATGGGCGGCTATTACGCCCGCGCCGAAGGCCTCGACCCGCAAGTCGCCGACGCGATCCGTGACCATTACAAGCCCGTCGGCCAAGGCGACGAGGTGCCGTCTGCGCCAGTCACGGTGGCGGTAAGTTTGGCGGATAAGCTGGATACGATTGCGGCGTTTTTCTCTGTTAACGAAACACCTACGGGATCGCGAGATCCGTTCGCACTACGCCGAGCCGCGCTCGGCATCCTCCAGCTGCTTTTTGCAAACGATCTTCGATTGCCGTTGGCCCGTCACTTGGTCATTCAAGCGGGCTTGGCGTTGACCGTGCAGTACCTCCGCCCGCTCCAAGAATTTACCGGCTCACTTGTTCAGTTTGCTCGGAATTACGAATCACTCGAGCTTATTGAAGCAATTCAAAATGCCCAACGCCAAGCGTCGGCTGCATCGCTTGGCCGTCTCCCGCAATTGATTGAGACGTCAGAAGCCACGTCGAAAACAGTGATCCACTTTTTTGCCGACCGCCTGAAAGTCCAGCAACGCGAGGCCGGCATCCGCCACGATTTGATCGATGCCGTCTTTGCACTCGGCGGCGAGGACGACCTCGTCCGCCTCCTCGCCCGCGTCAAAGCCCTTCAGGCCTTCGTCGCCACCGAAGACGGCACCAATCTCCTCGCCGGGTACAAACGCGCTGCGAACATCCTCCGCATCGAGGAGAAGAAGGACGCGCGTGCCTATGACGGCGAGGTCGCCCGCGATCTGCTCGTCCTGCCCGAGGAAATCGGCCTCGCGGACACGCTCGAAACCGTCGAAGCCGAAGCCCGCGCCGCTGTCGAGCGCGAGGACTTTGCCGCTGCGATGGCGTCGCTCGCCAAGCTACGCCCGTTCGTCGATGCCTTCTTCAATGCGGTCACCGTCAATGATCCGCTGGCCAATAGGCGCGCAAACCGGCTGAACCTGCTAAACCGCATCCGCGCGGCCATGCACAGTGTCGCGGACTTCTCGAAGATCGAGGGTTGAGGTGATAGGGTGCACCGCGTCATCCCGGCGAACGCCGGGATGACGGACAGGGATTAAGAGGAACCGATGGCGACCCAAGCGACCCCAGATTCCAACACCCAATGGGTCTACCGCTTCGGCGGCGGTGTCTCCGACGGCGGCAAGGGTTTGCGCGACCTGCTCGGCGGCAAGGGCGCGAATCTCGCCGAAATGTCGAGCATCGGCCTGCCCGTCCCGCCGGGCTTCACGATCACCACGGCGATGTGCGCCGAATATTATGCGCGCGGGCAGAGCTATCCGCCCGAGCTGAAGGGTCAGCTCGAAGTCGGGCTCCGGCATATCGAGAAGGTCACCGGCAAGCGCTTCGGCGATCCCGCCGATCCGCTGCTGCTGTCGGTGCGCTCGGGCGCGCGGGTGTCGATGCCGGGCATGATGGATACGGTGCTGAACCTCGGCCTCAACGACCAGACCGTGGTCGGTCTCGCCACCGCCTCGGGTGATGCGCGCTTCGCCTGGGACAGCTATCGCCGCTTCATCCAAATGTATTCGGACGTCGTGCTCGGGCTCGACCATTATCTGTTCGAGGATGCGCTGGAGATCGCCAAGGAGGACAAGGGCGTCCACCTCGACACCGGCCTCGACGCCGCCGACTGGCAGAAGCTGGTCGGCACCTACAATGCCATCGTCGAGCGCGAACTCGGCAAGCCCTTTCCGCAGGATGTGCATGCGCAGCTCTGGGGCGCGGTCGGCGCGGTGTTCGGCTCTTGGCAGGCCGAGCGCGCCAAAGTCTATCGCCGCCTGAACGATATCCCCGAGGATTGGGGCACCGGCGTCACTGTGCAGGCGATGGTGTTTGGCAATATGGGCGACACCTCGGCAACGGGCGTCGCCTTCACGCGCGATCCGGCGACCGGCGAACATGCCTATTACGGCGAATATCTGATCAATGCGCAGGGCGAGGATGTCGTCGCCGGCATCCGCACGCCGCAGTATCTGACCCGTGCGGCGCGCGAGCGGGCCGGGGCGAAGGCCGCATCGATGGAAGAGGCGATGCCGGAGACTTTCGCCGAGCTGGCGGGCGTGTTCGACATTCTCGAGCGCCACTACCGCGACATGCAGGACATCGAGTTCACCGTCGAACGCGGCACGCTCTGGATGCTGCAGACGCGCAGCGGCAAGCGCACCGCCAAGGCCGCGCTGAAGATCGCCGTCGACATGGCGGACGAAGGGCTGATCGGCAGCGACGAGGCGATCCTGCGCGTCGATCCGGGCGCGCTCGACCAGCTGCTGCACCCAACGCTCGATCCGGATGCCCCGCGCGACGTACTCACCAAGGGCCTGCCCGCCTCGCCGGGTGCGGCGTCGGGCAAGGCGGTGTTCGACAGCGACACCGCCGAACGCTGGGCCGGACAGGGCGAGGATGTCATCCTCGTCCGCACCGAAACCAGCCCCGAAGACATTCACGGCATGCATGCGGCGCGGGGCATCCTGACCGCACGCGGCGGCATGACCAGCCACGCCGCCGTCGTGGCGCGCGGCATGGGCCGGCCTTGCGTGTCAGGCGCGGGGAGCCTCGCCATCGACCATAAGGCGCGCACGATGCGCGTTGGCGGCCGCGAGGTGAAGGAAGGCGATCTGCTGACGCTCGACGGCTCAACCGGCGAGGTCATGGCCGGACGCGTGCCAACCGTGCAGCCCGAACTTGCCGGAGATTTCGGGCGGCTCATGGAATGGGCCGATGTGAAGCGCCGCCTGAAGGTGCGCGCCAACGCCGAGACGCCGCTCGACTGCCGCACCGCGCGCGGCTTCGGGGCCGAGGGCATCGGCC
The DNA here is from genome assembly GCA_943370355.1 of Sphingomonas paucimobilis. Lineage (GTDB taxonomy): Bacteria > Pseudomonadota > Alphaproteobacteria > Sphingomonadales > Sphingomonadaceae > JADCGM01. The sequence goes on along the minus strand of CALRQP020000015.1, from coordinate 79,921 downwards.
TCTGCCGCACCGAACATATGTTCTTCGACGCGCGCCGGATCAGCGCGGTGCGCGAGATGATCCTCGCCGAGGACGAAGCGGGCCGCCGTACGGCGCTCGCGAAGCTGCTCCCCGAACAGCGCGCCGACTTCGCGGAGATTTTCGAGATCATGGCCGGGCTGCCGGTAACGATCCGCCTGCTCGATCCGCCGCTGCACGAGTTCCTGCCGCACCGCGAAGAGGATTTCGAGGAGGTCGCGAAGTCGTCGGGCGTGCCGGTCGAGACGCTGCGCCGCCGCGCCGCCGAGCTGCATGAGTTCAACCCGATGCTCGGCCACCGCGGCTGCCGCCTTGGCATCACCTATCCCGAAATCTACGAAATGCAGGCGCGCGCGATTTTCGAAGCCGCCGTCGATGTCGCGAAGCGCACCGGCGCGACCGTGGTGCCCGAAGTCATGGTGCCACTCGTTGCCACCGCCCGCGAGCTGGAGCTCACCAAGGCGACGATCGACGCCGCGGCCAAGGCGGTGTTCGCGGAGACCGGCCACACGCTCGACTATCTCGTCGGCACGATGATCGAACTGCCGCGCGCCGCGCTGCGCGCCAAGGAGATCGCCGGCGACGCCGAATTCTTCTCCTTCGGCACCAACGACCTGACCCAGACCGCGCTCGGCATCAGCCGCGACGATGCTTCACGCTTTCTTGGTATTTACGTCGATAAGGGCATTTATGCGCGCGATCCGTTCGTGTCGCTCGACGTCGACGGGGTGGGGGAATTGGTCGAAATGGCGGCACAGCGCGGGCGCTCGGCGCGTCCGGACCTGAAGCTCGGCATCTGCGGCGAACATGGCGGCGACCCGGCCAGCATCGCCTTCTGCGAGGGGTTGGGGCTCGACTATGTGAGCTGCTCGCCGTTCCGCGTGCCGATTGCCCGGCTGGCGGCGGCGCAGGCGGCGCTGCGCCATACGGAGGCGGCTGCGTGATCCATCCGTCGGCCCTGCTGCTCGTCGCCGCACTGGCGCTCGTGGCCTGCGACCGGCCGAAGCACAAGCAGCCGGCGGACAATCCGGCGCGCTCGGTCGCGTTCAAGACGTCGAACCTCCGCTATGCTGGCCGCTGGGCACCTGCGACATCTCTCTGCGAAACGCAGTGGTATGACTTCGGCGCCGACCAGGTGAAGACGCGCGACAACACCAGCTGCATCTTCCAGCGCGAAACCCCGACCGCGACCGGCCTCAACATCGAAGTCGCCTGCATCGGCGGCGGCGCATCCTCGGTCGAGCAATGGAGCCTCGGCGAAATGCCGAACGACCGCATGTCGCTGATCCGCGACACCCAGCCGCCGATCGTCCTGAGCCGCTGCCCCGAGATTTGACGCCACAGCTATGTGACGCAAAAGGGTCACAGTCGATGCCCGAAAGTTCACAATAATGTGAACCTATGTTGCGATCCCGTTACGAGCGGTTAATCCTCCGTTCAGGAAATTCAGCAGGAAAACTGCGGATTTTTGAATCATTCAGGGGGAATTTTCATGCGTTTCGACCGCTATTTGCTGGCAGGCACCGCGCTGACAGCCGTCATGCTCTCACAGGCCGCTGCCGCCCAAATCGACAAGCCAGCCGTCGCTCCGGTCAAGACCGCAGCTGCCGAGGCAGCGGACGACGGTGCTGAGACGATTGTCGTGACCGGGTCACGCATTCGTGCGCCGAACCTTGAGTCGGCGGCGCCGGTCACCGTCGTCACCGCCGAGGAGCTGCATCAGACCGGCAACATCGCGGTTGGCGATCTTCTCAACGATCTGCCGCAACTGCGCTCGACCTACAGCCAGCAGAACTCGACCCGCAACCTCGGCAACCGCGGCCTGAATCTGCTCGATCTCCGCGGCCTCGGCACTGCGCGGACTCTGGTTCTCGTGAACGGGCGGCGTCACGTCGGGTCAGACGTTTTGCTCAATGGCGTGTCGGTCGATATCAATACCATCCCATCCGAACTCATCGAGCGCATCGATATCGTGACGGGCGGCGCATCGGCCGTGTATGGCTCGGATGCCATTGGCGGCGTCGTCAATTTCATCCTCAAGCAGGATTTCGAGGGAGTTCAGGCTCGCGCCCAAGGCGGGGTCAGCAATTATGGCGATGCCGAGAACCAGTTTGGTTCGGTCATCGCGGGCAAGAATTTCGCAGACGGCCGCGGCAATGTCGCCATCAACTTCGAATTTTCTCACAACGCCCGCTTCTACGCATCGAACCGCCCGAATCTGCGGCAAAACGATGGCTTCGTCGTTACCGATACTGACCCGGCCGGGGCTGTGAATGGTTCCGACGGCGTGTTCGACCGGACATTTTTCCGGGACATCCGTTCGACAACGATTTCGCTGGGTGGCCAGCTCGGCTTCCGGCAGCCGAACGTTTCAACCGCGCCGTGCGGAGTGGATACCGTCGGTAACTCGTTCACCTGCCTGTTTCTTTTCAACCCGGACGGCAGCCTGACACCGCAGACCGGAACACGTGTCGGCCTCGGCCCGAACGGCAGCGTCATCGGCGGCAACGGTTATTCTGGTCGCGAGGGCATGCTGCTCGCGCTGACGCCCGACCTCAAGCGCTATTCGACGAACCTCGTGGCGCATTATGAGGTGAGCCCGGCGCTCGTGGGATTCATTGAAGCAAAGTATGTGCGCAGCGACGCGTTCGGCTCGCAGAGCGGCCCGTTCTTCTCGCAGGGCCAGACGCTTTCTGACTCAATCACGGGCACCGGCCTGGTTGATCGTTCCTATTCGACAACCGGCACGACTTTGAACCGCGAAGGCATCCGTATCGACAATCCCTATTTGTCGGCGGCATCGCGGGCGACCATCTCTGCCCAGCTGACGGCATCAATCACAGCCGGCGTCAATCCGAACACCGGAACTGCATATGGAACCACGGCGGCAGGGCTGGCCAACCAGGCCGCGTCGCTCGCGCAGGTCGCGGCAGGTACCTATCGCTTCAGCCTCCGGCGCAACTATCTTGATCTTGGCATCCGTGACGAGAAGTTCCGCCGTGAAACCTACCGGATCGTCGCCGGCGTCCGTGGCGATTTCAACGACGACTGGAATTACGAGATTTCGCTGAACTACGGCGAGCATAAGGAACGCAACGAAATCCAGGGCAACATCAATCGCCAGCGCTTCCTGCTCGCGACCGATACGACGCTCAACAGTGCCGGGCAGATCGTCTGCCGGTCGCAGGTGGATTCGCGCTATGCCGGCACCGACCGCGCCGGCAACCCGGCGGTTCTCGCGGCCGACGTGGCGGCATGTACGCCCCTCAATCCGTTCGGCGTCGGCAATATCAGCAATGCCGCGAAGCAATATCTTCTGATCAACACGCTCGCGACGGGCAAGATCACCCAATTCGACGCGACGGCTTACGTCGCTGGTGATTCCAGTCAACTGTTCGAACTACCGGGCGGCCCCGTCGCATTCTCGATCGGCGCAGAATATCGCCGCGAAACCCTGCGTTACGATCTCGATGATACCACGCAGGCGGGTTACGCCTTCTACAATGCCATCCCCAGCTTCACCTCGCCATCGTTCGGCGTGAAGGAAGCATTTGGCGAAGTCCGGGTGCCGCTGCTGAAGGATCGGCCGTTCTTCGAGGAACTTACCCTGAAAGGATCGGGCCGCGTTTCCGACTACAAGGGCTCCACGGGAACCGTGTATACTTATGGCGGCGAAGGCATTTGGAGCCCGGTGAGAGACATTACGTTCCGGGGTGCCTACAATCGTGCAGTTCGCGCGCCCGCCCTGTCCGATCTCTATTCCGCACAGGGTCAGAATTTCGCACCGGCCCCAAGCGACCCCTGCTCGGCCCGCAATCTTGCCACGGGGTCGGCGACCCGCCTCGCGAACTGCACCGCAGCAGGCCGGCCATCAACCTATGACTTCGTCTATACCTCGTCGCTTGAAATTCGTAGCGGCGGCAACCCGAGCCTGACCGAGGAAACGTCTGACTCGTACACATTCGGCGGCTATATCCAGCCCCGGTTCATCCCGGGACTGTCGGTGTCGGCGGATTATTACGACATCACGGTGAAAAACGTGATCACCAGCATTGGGTCAGCTCAGACAATTCTGAACCTCTGTTACGACTCGCCGACGCTCAACAATCCCTTCTGCCCGCTCTTCCAGCGCGCCGGAGCAAGCGGCGGACCGGCCGGTGAAATCCCGTTCCAGGTGCTGTCGGGCTCGCTGCTCCAGTCCACGGCCAACTTCGCGAAATTGAAAGTTCGCGGCGTCGATTCACAGCTCAACTACTCTCACACGTTCGATCTGGGGACGTTAACGGTCAACTCGGTGTGGACGCACGTCATCAAGACCGAGAGCTACACCAATCCGCAGGATCCGACGTTCAAGGACGTGTTCAAGAGCGAACTCAACGACCCGGATGACCAGGTCAACGTGTCAGTTAATTTCAAGCGCAATAAATTGTCGGTGGGTTACCAGCTTCGGTGGATCGACCACATGTACGTAAATACTTACGAAGATTATAATTCGGTCAATGGTCTGCCGCCGCAAAATACTGACTTTGCGCCGATTAAGAAGTATCCGGCCGTCTTCTATCACGACATAAATGCATCCTACGATGTTAAGAAGAACATCAATCTGTATGGCGGCATCGATAACTTTACCAATCGCAAACCGCCATTTGGATTGACCGGCATCGGTGCCGGATCGGGCATCTACGACAACCGGGGCCAGTTCTTCTATGGCGGCGTCAAAGTGTCGTTCTGATCCGCCGATCCGAATGGCAATGGAAGGGCCGGGGCGAAAGCTCCGGCCTTTTTCATGGCCTCCGCTCCTTTGGCCTGCCAGTCTGACGTCATGACGAACCAGCCATCCGATCGCGCGCAAGCGCTCGCCGCCTCCGGTCGGGCGCGGGAGGGAGCGGCTCTGCTTGCCGAGGCAGCGCAGCGCGGCGACGCGGACGCCGCCTTTAGTTTGGCGATCTGGACCTTGACCGGACATCCAGTCCCGCGCGACCTTGCAGCAGCGCGGCGCTGGTTTTGCCAGTCCGGCGAACTAGGCCGCGCGGATGCCGATGCGATCGCCACCGCATTTCTGGCAAGCGGCATTGGCGGCACGCGCGACTGGCAGACGGCATTGCGCAATCTCCGCCGCGCCGGCGAGCAGCTTCCGGCGGCCCGTCGCCAGCTCTCGCTTATCGAGGCGATGGCCGTCGATGCGAAGGGCGATCCCACGATCCTGCCCGCGGGTACGAAGATCGGCGGACCACTCCCTATCGAGCGCTTCGATGGATTTTGCACACCGGCGGAATGCGACTATCTTGCCGACACCGCCGATCCGCTGTTCGAGCCAGCCGTCGTTGCCGATCCACGCACCGGCCTGCTCATCCGCAACCCCGTGCGAACATCCGACTCCGCAGCCTTTCCAATCGTGGACGAAACTCCGGCCATCCATGCCATCAATCGCCGGATCGCCGCAGCCAGCCGCACCGCGCCAGAACAGGGTGAGCCGCTGCAGGTGCTGCGCTATGCACCGGGTCAGGAATATCGTCCGCATTCCGACGCGCTGCCAGGCGGCGACAACCAGCGCATCCTGACGATGCTCATCTATCTCAATGATGGCTTCGGTGGCGGCGGAACGCGGTTTGTCGAGACCGGCCTGACGATTGTCCCGCGCATGGGCGATGCGATCCTGTTTGCCAACACATGTGCGGGGCGGCCGGACATGCGGATGGTGCATGCCGGGCTGCCGGTAACACGGGGCACCAAGCTGTTGGCAACCCGCTGGATCCGCGAGCGTCCGTTGCTCGGTTGATCGACGCGCCCCCTTCATCCGGGCAGTTGACCAGTCGGGAACGGCTACGCACTACCGGCGCGACCTCGCTTCGACCGGAGACTTCCGCCATGCTCGATACCTCGCTCCGCACGGCCTATGACGCCGACCTCGACATGTTCCGCGACCAGGTGCGCCGCTTCTTTGCGACGCATCTCACGCCCAATCTCGACCGCTGGGAAGCCGAAGGGGTCGTTGATCGCGATTTCTGGCGCGCCTGCGGCGAGGCGGGGCTGCTCTGCCCGCAGGTACCGGAGGAATATGGCGGGCTGGGACTCGACTATCGCTACAATGCGATCATCGGCGAGGAACTGAGCTACGCCGGGTCGTCGGCCGGCATTACGCTGCAATCCGACATCACCGTCGATTACATCATCAACTGCGGCTCGGAGGAGCAGAAGCGGCGCTGGCTGCCCGGCATGGTGTCGGGCGAGGTGATTTCCGCGATCGCGATGACCGAACCGGGCGCGGGCTCCGACCTGCAGGGCGTCAAAACGACGGCCCGCCGCGACGGCAATCATTATGTGATCAACGGGTCGAAAACCTACATCACCAACGGCCAGTCTGCCGACATCATCATCGTCGTCGCCAAGACCGATCCCGACAAGGGCGCGAAGGGCACGTCGCTGATCCTCGTCGAGGCAGACCGGGAGGGCTTCGCGCGCGGCCGCAACCTCGATAAGATCGGCCAGCATTCCGCCGACACGTCGGAACTGTTCTTCAACGACGTCCGCGTACCGATCACCAACTGTCTCGGCGAAGAGAACAAAGGCTTCATCTATCTGATGCAGAACCTGCCGCAGGAGCGGTTGCAGATCGCCATCGCCGGGCAGGCGGGCGCGCAGCGCGCCTTCGACGAGGCGGTGAAGTTCACCAAGGACCGCAAGGCGTTCGGCAAGACGGTGTTCGACTTCCAGAACACCCAGTTCACGCTGGCCGGGCTCAAGGCGAAATTGCAGGCGGGCTGGGCGCATATCGACTGGTGCCTGACCCGGCATGTCGCGGGCGAGCTCAGCGCCGTCGAGGCGTCGGCTGCGAAGCTGTTCCACACCGAACTGCAGTGGGAAGTCTGCGACGCGGCGCTGCAACTGCACGGCGGCGCGGGCTATATGAACGAATATCCGATCGCCCGCCTGTGGCGCGACGCCCGCGTGCAGCGCATCTACGGCGGCACCAGCGAGGTGATGAAAATCGTGGTCGGCCGCTCGCTCTAAAATTTGGCGAACAGTTCCTCAGGCCGGGTGAACGCCTTGAACTCGAGCGCATTGCCGGCGGGGTCATAGAGGAACATTGTCGCCTGCTCGCCAGTGCGGCCAGCGAAGCGGACATGCGGTTCGATGACGAAGCGGGTACCGGCGGCGCGGAGCCGGGCGGCGAGCGCGTCCCAATCGGGCCGGGTCATGACGAGGCCGAAGTGGGGAACGGGCACGGCGTCGCCATCGACCTCGTTCGTCGGCGGCGGTGCACTGCGCGGCGCGAGATGCACGACGAGCTGGTGGCCGTGAAAATCGAAATCGACCCAATGCGGATCACTGCGGCCTTCGGGGCAGCCCATGACACCGCCGTAAAAGCGACGGGCGGCGTCCAGATCATCGACGGGAATGGCGAGATGGAAGAGCGATACCGCCATCAGAAGGATGCGCGCAGCCGGTCCATCAGCGCGCGGGCGCCGGCATCGCCGGGCACACCGTCGCCGCCGAGCTGCGCATCGAGCCGCTTGACGCGCTCGTAGAGATCGATGCTGCCGTCGATGAGAGTCTTCGCGCGCTTCGGTAGCACATCCATGCGCACTTCTCCGCCGATGTCGGCGGCGCGGCCCAGCCGCCGCTGCGGGTTGGCAGCTTCCTCGGCGGTCAGTTCGCCGGCCTCCACGGCTTTCCGAACCATGAGCCAGGCAACGACATGCATGAGCCGGGTCGTGACCTTCAGCGATTCACAGCTGAAGGTGACGCGCGCGAGCGGGCTGAGCGCGGCGCGGTCGTCGGCACCTTCAACATCGAAATAGCGCCGCGCCGAATCGGCAAGGCCCATCGCCTCGAGATACAGGCCCTCGACCAGCTTCGGCGTGATTTCGCTCTGCGCAGCGAGGACCGTCATGCGCGCCACAATGCCACGCCAACGCCCCCTCTTGAAGCCGCAAAAATCGCACCCAAATCACTGGCGTTGGACGCGCCGTCAGGGCGTCCGGCATCGGCCCGGCCAAGTGGCGGGCCCGTCAAAACTCTGTCGCTTTTGAGAAGGATAGACTTATGCGCACCTTTGATTTCACCCCCCTGCTCCGCTCGTCGGTCGGGTTTGAGAACCTCAATCGCCTCGTCGAGTTCGCCGCGCGCGGCGAGACCGCCGAGACCTTCCCGCCCTATAATATCGAGAAGGCAGGCGAAGACGCCTACCGCATCTCGCTGGCGGTGGCCGGCTTCAGCCGCAAGGAACTCGACATCACCGCGCAGGACAACAATTTGATCGTCACCGGCAAGGCGGCCCCCGAGGCCGAAGGCGAGAAGCGCGAGTTCCTGCACCGCGGCATCGCCAAGCGCGCGTTCGAGCGCCGCTTCCAGCTCGCCGACACGATCCGCGTGACCGGCGCGAGCTTCGAGAACGGCCTGCTCAACATCGAGCTGGTCCGCGAGGTGCCCGAGCACAAGAAGCCCCGCAAGGTCGAGATCGGCCAGCCGCTGGGTCGCCAGACGGTCATCGAGGGCGAAAAGCTCGCTGCTGAGTAAGGCAGCGTCGTTACGATGAACCGAGGCCCGGCGGAGCAAATCCGCCGGGCCTTTTGCTTGTCGAGCCGCGACCCTCTAAAGGCCTCCCATGTCCCGCCTCCCCACCGTCGCCATCGTCGGGCGTCCCAATGTCGGCAAGTCGACGCTGTTCAACCGGCTGGTCGGCCGCAAGATCGCGCTCGTCGACGATACGCCCGGCGTCACGCGTGACCGCCGCGAGGCCGATGCGTCGCTGTTCGACCTCAATTTCCGCATCGTCGATACGGCAGGTCTTGAGGAGGAAGCACCCGAATCATTGGCCGGGCGGATGAAGACTCAAACGCACGCGGCGATCCTTGATGCCGATGTCGCGCTGATGGTCATCGACGCGCGCGCCGGCATCACCCAGATGGACCGGCATTTTGCGCGCTGGCTGCGCGAGCAGGACGTCGAGACGATCCTCGTCGCCAACAAGGCGGAAGGGAAAGCGGGCGACCCCGGCTTCTACGAGGCATTCGAGCTGGGCCTCGGCAATCCCGTGCCGATTTCCGCCGAACATGGCGAAGGCCTCGCCGACCTGTTCGAGGCGTTGCAGCCGTTGCTCGACCCGCTCGCACCGGAGCCGGATCCGGAAATCGGCGAGGAAACCGACGAGGAACAGGCGGCGCGCCTCGCAGCCGAGCCGCTGAAGCTCGCCATCGTCGGCCGGCCGAATGCGGGCAAGTCGACACTGATCAACACGCTTCTCAAGGAGGAGCGGCTCGTGACCGGCCCCGAGGCGGGGATCACTCGCGATTCGATCGCCATCGACTGGGAGTGGCAGGGCCGCCGCGTCCGGCTTGTCGACACCGCCGGGCTGCGCCGCCGTGCCAAGGTCACCGAGAAGCTCGAAAAAATGTCGGCGACCGACACCAAGCGCGCGATCGATTTCGCCGAGGTGGTGGTGCTGCTGCTCGATGCGACACTGGGGCTGGAGGCGCAGGATCTGCGCATCGCCGACCTCGTGATCTCCGAAGGCCGCGCCCTGGTCATCGCGCTCAACAAATGGGACGTGGCGGTCGACCAGTCGAAGCTGTTTCAGGGCGTATCCAAGGCGTTGGATGAGGGGCTGGCGCAGATCAAGGGCGTGCCGCTGCTCGCGCTGTCGGGAGCGACCGGAAAGGGCCTCGACATGCTGCTGAAGGTCGCGTTCGAAGCGCGCGAGGGCTGGAGCCGCCGCATCTCGACCTCGGCGCTCAACCGCTGGTTCGAGGCAGCCTCGGAGCGCAACCCGCCGCCGGCGCCGGGTGGCCGCCGCATCAAGCTGCGCTATGTTACGCAGGCGAACATCCGCCCGCCGACCTTCGTGGTGTTCGGCAACCGGCTCGATGAGCTGCCGGAAAGCTATCGGCGCTATCTCGTGAATAGCTTGCGCGACGATCTCGGCTTTTCGGGGGTGCCGATCCGGCTGAATCTGCGGGGGACCAAGAATCCCTTCGCTTGAACCTGCCCGCCCCGAGGCTTAGCTTCGCAACATGATTGAAAGTCTCACCCCCGCGAACGGCCTACCGTTCGCGCTATCCCGCATCCATCATGTTGCGTATCGCTGCCGTGACGCGAAGCAGACCGCCGACTGGTATGCTCGTGTCCTTGGCATGGAGTTCACCACGGCGTTTGCCGAAGACCATGTGCCGTCCACCGGGGCTTATGACCCCTATATGCACATCTTCCTCGACGCGGGCGGCAGCAATGTGCTCGCCTTTTTCGAACTGCCCAACCAGCCCGACATGGGTCGAGACACGAACACGCCCGAGTGGGTGCAGCATATCGCCTTCGAGGTTCCCGATCTCGAAGCGCTGCTCGCCGCTAAGGCGCATATCGAAGCCGAGGGGATCGATGTGCTCGGCCCGACATTTCACGGCATTTTCAAGTCGATCTATTTCTTTGATCCCAACGGCCACCGCGTCGAACTGGCCTGCAACATCGGCACGCCCGAGCAATTGGCGGAGCTGCGCCGCGTCGCGCCGCTGATGCTCGACGAATGGTCCGTCACCAAGAAAGCGCCACGCCACGCCGACTGGCTGCACAAGGAACCGACATGAAGCTTGCATCGCTGAAGGGCGGGCGCGACGGCCGCCTCGTCGTCGTGTCGTCGGATCTCGCCTGGTGCGCCGATGCGAGCCATATCGCGCCGACGATGCAGGCGGCGCTCGACGACTGGCACCGGAGCGAGCCGCTGCTGCGGCTGCTCGCGGAGGACCTCGCGCATGAGGCGATCCCGATGATGCGCTTCCACGAGCGCGACGCACACAGCCCGCTGCCGCGCGCCTATCAGTGGGTCGATGGCTCGGCCTATGTGAACCATGTCGAATTGGTGCGGAAAGCGCGCGGAGCCGAGATGCCCGCGAGTTTCTGGACCGATCCGCTTGTCTATCAGGGCGGCTCCGACGATTTCACGCCGCCGCGCGACGCAATCCGCGTGCCCGATGAAGCCTTCGGCATCGATTTCGAGGGCGAGATTGCCGTCGTCACCGGCGATGTGCCGATGGGCTGCTCGGAGGCCGATGCGGCGCAGCACATCCGGCTCGTGCTGCTCGTCAATGATGTGTCGCTGCGCAACCTCATTCCGGGTGAACTCGGTAAGGGCTTCGGTTTCTACCAGTCGAAGCCCTCGACGAGCTTCGGTCCCGTCGCGGTGACGCCCGACGAGCTCGGGGACGCGTGGCAGGGCTCCAAGCTGCACCTGCCGCTGCTCAGCGAGGTCAATGGCCAGCCGTTCGGCAAGCCCGATGCCGGCGTCGATATGACCTTCAGTTTCGCGCAGCTCATCGCGCATGTCGCGCAGACGCGCCGCCTTGGCGCGGGGACGATCGTTGGCTCGGGCACCGTCTCGAACAAGGACGGCGATTCGCCCGGCAAGCCCGTCGCCGAGGGCGGCCTCGGCTACAGCTGCATCGCCGAACTCCGCACCATCGAGACCATCGCCTCGGGCGCGCCGAAAACGCCGTTCCTCGCCTTCGGCGACCGGGTCCGCCTCGAAGTGCGCGACGCGGCGGGGCACAGTGTGTTCGGTGCGATCGACCAGCCGGTGGAGCAAGCGTGACCGACCGCACCCTCTACACCTACTGGCGTTCCTCTGCCGCCTACCGCGTTCGCATCGCGCTCAACCTCAAGGGCCTCGACTGGTCGCCCAAGGCCATCGACCTACGCAGCGGCGCGCAGAATGGGGTCGGCTACAAGATGCTCAACCCGCAGGGGTTGCTGCCCTATCTGATCGACGGCGATACGGGCCTGAACCAGAGCCTCGCGATCATCGAATGGCTCGACGAAACCTACCCCGAGCCGCCGCTGCTCGGGCCGGATCCGCTGACGCGGGCGCGCATTCGTGCGGCCGCCCTGACCATCGCCTGCGACATCCACCCGCTCAACAATGCGCGGGTGCAGCGTTATCTCAAGGACCCGCTGGGCCATGATCAGGAGGCGATCGACACCTGGGCGCGGCACTGGATCGAGCTGAATTTCGCGAGCCTTGAGGAAATCGCCGAAGGCGCGTCCGGCAAATATCTGTTCGGCGACACGCCAACGCTCGCCGATGTCTGCCTCGTGCCGCAGATGTACAACGCCCGGCGGGTTCAAGCGGACGTCGCGCGGTTCCCGAAGCTCTCGGCCATCGACAAGGCCCTGCTCGCACTGCCTGCGTTCAACGCCGCGCGGCCCGAGGCGCAGCCCGACGCCGATGTCTGACGAGGGGCGCTGGGCTTCCCGCGCGTAGTGTCGATGAAGGAGACCCGCATGCTTCGCCGACTGATCCTCGCCCATCTGGCGCTCGGCCTGCCCGCCATCGCGCTGGCCCAGACCGACACGCCGCAACCGGCCCGCGATCCGGCGGCAATGTTCGCGCGGGTCGACACCAACAAGGACGGCGTGATCACGCTTGAGGAATGGCTCGCGATCGGCCGGCGCGAGATCGGTTTCAAATTTCTTGATGCCGACCATGATGGCAAGATGACGCCAACCGAATTTGCCGAGGGCGTCGCCAAGTTCGGCGCTTACGCCAAGCCGCGTTAGGCCTTTTTGCGGTTGATCAGCCGGTGCGCGAGATTTGCCGCCGGCCGGTAGAGCGGGGTCAGCATCAGCGTGCCCAGTCCTGCGAGCGGATGAAGCAGTGTCACCAGCGATGCGGCAACGCCGATCACGACGGGCTGCCAGCCACTGCGCAATGTTGAAATGTCCGCGCCCTTCGCCTTGGCTAGCGTGATGACATGCGCGAACAGGCGGCGATTGAGCAGCCCCGTGCCGATCAGGCAGAAAGTGTAGAACAGCACCGCCGTCTGCGACGATCCGAAATGGCTGACCACCGCGTTCGGGAACGGCAAGAAGGCGATCGCGCCGAGGAACAGCAGGTTGCGCCAGATCAGCGTCTCGTCAAAATCCGCGAGCACCGCAAGCTGGTGATGATGTCCCGCCCAGAAGCGCCCGATCACCAGGAAACTGATCAGGAAGCCGATATAGTTGGGGACCAACGTCAGCAGCCCGTTGGCCAGGTCCTGATCGGTTGCATATTCGCCGGCCGGCACCTTGAGTTCGATGACCAGCAAGGTGATCGCAATGGCGAAGACGGCGTCGGAAAAGAACAGCAGCCGCTCGAATTGCAACTGCCTGCCGTCATGCATTGCCGGTCTCCCCTCCCGGCCATGCTAGGGTCGCCGCCGGGGCGTTGCAATCGGCGGCTTGCAGCCTAAGAGGCTCGCATGCGCTTCCTGTCCGACAATGCCGCCAGCGTCTGCCGCGAGGTCATGGACGCGGTCGTCGCCGCCAATGTTGCAACCGACCAAGCCTATGATGGCGATCCTTGGTCGGCGCGGCTCGACGACGCCTTTTCGGAACTGTTCGGCACGCGCTGCCGGGTGTTCGCGGTGTCGACCGGAACGGCTGCGAACTCGCTCGCGCTCGCCTGCCTCGTGCCGCCGTTCGGGGCCGTGGTCTGCCACCGCGAAGCGCATATCCATGTCGACGAATGCGGCGCGCCGGAATTCTTCACGGGCGGCGCGAAGCTGCTGCTCTGCGACGGCGACCATGCCAAGCTGACGCCCGCGAGCATCGAGGCCGGGCTCGCCAGCCTGCGCGGCGATGTCCATCAGGTACAGGCGCGCGCGCTGTCGCTGACCCAGGCGACCGAATATGGCACGGTCTACCGGCCGGATGAGGTCGCGGCATTGACCGATCTCGCCAAATCCCGCGGCTGGCGCGTGCATATGGACGGTGCCCGCTTCGCCAATGCCATCGCGACGCTCGGCTGCCATCCCGGTGATGTGACGTGGCGCGCCGGCGTCGATGTGCTGAGCTTCGGCGCGATCAAAAATGGCGGCATGTCGGCAGAAGCGGTCGTCTTCTTCGATGAAAGCCTTGCCGCAGAGATGCCCTACCGCCGCAAGCGCGCCGGGCAGATGCCCTCGAAGGGCCGCTTCAACGCCGCGCAACTGCTGGCACTGGTCCAGAGCGGCGCCTGGGTTCGCAACGCGGCCAAGGCCAATGCCGGGGCGCAGGCGCTCGCCAAGGCTGCGGGGGCGCGGTTGACCCATCCGGTCGAGTCCGACGAAGTATTCGTCAACATCGGCGACGCGGGCGACCAACTGCGCGCGCAAGGATTCAGCTTCTACGACTGGGGCGATGCGGGGTCGGGCGAGGCGCGGTTCGTCGTGTCTTGGGACCAGCCGCAGGCCGACATCGCCGCGCTGTCCGCCGCGCTCGCCGTGCTGTGAAGGGGCGCACGCTCCTTCAATTCTGGATCGTCACGCTGATCTGGGGCTCGACCTGGCTCATCATCAAGGGCCAGCTCGCGGCGGGCGTGCCATCGACCTGGTCGGTCGCCTATCGCTTCCTGCTCGCCGGCATACTGATGCTCGGCTTCTGCATCGCGACGGGCAAGCCGATGCGGCTGACCCCGAAAGGCCATGTGTTCGCGCTGGCGATGGGGCTCGCGCAGTTCGTCGGCAATTTCAATCTTGTCTATCTGGCCGAGTCGCATGTGACGTCCGGCCTCGTCGCGGTCGCCTTCGCACTGCTGGTCGTCCCAAATTCGCTGCTGGCCTGGGCCTTTCTCGGCCAGCGGCTGACACTGCGCTTCGCGGCCGGCAGCCTGCTCGGCATTGCCGGGGTCGCAATGCTGTTCCAGCATGAGCTGGCGATGGCGAATTTCGGCGGGGGCGTGTTGCTGGGGCTCGGGCTGACCCTCTGCGCGATCCTGTGCGCGAGCACCGCCAACGTCCTGCAGGCGACCGACATGGCGCGGGGACAGCCACCCTATGGCGGCCTCGGCATCGCCTTCCTCTATGGCGGACTGCTCGATGCAGCGCTGGCTTTGGCAACCGTCGGTGCGCCGGTGTTCGACACATCGTTCAGCTATCTCGGCGGCCTGCTGTTCCTGTCGCTGGCGGCCAGTGCCGTCGCCTTCCTGCTGTATTTCGACGTGATCCGGACCATCGGGCCCGCCAAGGCTGCCTATTCGAGCCTGATCACGCCCTTCATCGCCATGGCGCTGTCGACAGCGTTCGAAGGCTACCGATGGAGCCTGCTCGCGGTCGGGGGCGCTATGCTCGCGGCGAGCGGCATGTGGCTCGCAATGACGGGGCGGCGCAGCTGACAGCGGCCTAGGATGGAACGAACAGGCCGGTCGTGACTTGCCTGACCATGCCCATCCGCATCGCCATCATCGGTTTCGGCAAGATCGCCGAGGATCAGCATCTACCGAGCATCCGCGAGAATCCGGCGTTCGAACTGGTGGCTATCGCCAGTTCGCGCGGCGTCGGCGGCGAGCATGCGGAACGCATTTTTACCGACCACCGCGAGATGTTGGCCGGCATGCCCGATCTGGACGCGGTCGCAATCTGCACCCCGGCCGGCCCGCGCCGGGATATCGCGCACGACTGCCTTGCGGCCGGTAAACATGTGCTTCTCGAAAAGCCGCCCGCTGCAACGCTCGGCGAACTTGCCGATCTTGAAGTGGCGGGACGCGAGTCCGGACGGACGGTCTTCGCCGCCTGGCACTCCCGCTTCGCCCCCGCCGCCGAACGGGCCCGCGCGTTGCTCTCCGGCGAGACGCTCACCCGTCTCCGTATCGACTGGAAAGAAGATGTTCGCCGATGGCACCCCGGGCAGGCGTGGATCTGGGACCCGGGCGGCTTCGGCGTATTCGATCCGGGCATCAACGCGCTCAGCCTGGCTACGCGCATCCTTCCGCAGCCGCTGTTCCTGCGGGAGGCGCTCCTCAAGGTCCCGTCGAACCGCAGCCAGCCGATCGCTGCCGATCTGGCCTTCCTCGGCAATGACATGACGGCGGGCTTCGACTGGCGCCAGACCGGCGAGCAAATCTGGACGATCGAGATTGAGATAGCGGACGGTCGCCACTTTCGCCTTTCGAACGGCGGCGGCCGGCTCGAAATCGACGGCAAGGTCGAGATTGACGCCGATCGCCGGGAGTATCGCGGTATCTACGCCCACTTCGCCGACCTGATCGCACGCGGCGAAAGCGATATCGACTCCGCGCCCATGCGCCTTGTCGCCGATGCCTTCCTGCTTGGCCTCCGCGAAACCGTCGCGGCCTTCGACGACTAGTCACGCGACCCCTGCACGCTAAGGTGCGGCGCAGGGGGCCCGATGAACAACGCCACACGTCTTCGCTCGATCCTCGGCGGCTCGGTCGGCAATCTGGTCGAATGGTTCGACTGGTACGTCTATGCGTCGTTTGCGCTCTATTTCGCGGCGAGCTTTTTCCCCAAGGGCGACGCGACGGCGCAGCTGCTCAACACCGCAGCCGTGTTCGCTGTCGGCTTCCTCGTGCGGCCGCTGGGCGGCTGGCTGCTCGGTTGGTGGGCCGACCGGCATGGCCGCAAAAGCGCGCTGCTGCTGTCGGTGTGGATGATGGGCGGCGGGTCGCTGATGGTAGCGCTCACGCCGTCCTATGCGAGCATCGGCGTCGCGGCACCGGTGCTTCTCGTGGTTGCCCGCATCGTGCAGGGCCTCAGCGTCGGCGGCGAATATGGCGCGTCGGCGACTTATCTCAGCGAAATGGCCGCCTCAGAGCGGCGCGGTTTTTGGGCGAGCTGGCAATATGTGACTCTGGTCGGCGGGCAGCTCGCGGCGCTGGCGGTGCTGATCCTGCTGCAGGCAACCTTGACCGAGGCCGAACTCAGCAGCTGGGGCTGGCGGATCCCGTTCGCACTTGGCGGCCTCGCCTCACTCGTTGCGATCCTGCTGCGCCGCCGCATGGACGAGACGCCGTCCTTCGCCGCACTCACATCCGCGCAGCGCACGCACCTGATGCGCCGGCTGTTTGAACATCCGCGCCAGATCCTGACCGTCATCGGCCTGACCGCCGGCGGCACGCTCGCCTTCTATACTTTCGCGACCTACATGCAGAAATATCTCGCCAACAGCGCGGGCTTCTCCAAGCCGCAGGCGACGATGATCTCGGCGCTATCACTCGTCGTGTTCATGCTGCTGCAGCCGCTATTCGGCGCGATGAGCGATGTGATCGGCCGGCGGCGGCAGCTGATCGCCTTCGGCGTGCTCGGCGCGCTGACCACCGTGCCGCTGATGCATGCAATCGGTACGGCGGGGTCGCCCGGACAGGCACTATTGCTCATCATCGTCGCGTTGACGATCAATGCGCTTTATTCGTCGATCAGCGGCCTCGTGAAGGCCGAACTCTTCCCTGCCGACATCCGCGCGCTCGGCGTCGGCCTGCCCTATGCGGTTGCCGTCGCGCTGTTCGGCGGCACCGCCGAATATGTTGCGCTGAAGCTCAAGGACTTGGGCCACGAGTCCTGGTTCTTCTGGTATGTCACCGCCGCGATCCTGCTGTCGCTGATCGTCTATGCGACAATGCCCGAGACGCGCGACCGGTCGGAAATCGGCGAATAGTGGCGGCTAACCCTGCTTGAGCGCGCCGCTGCCGATCAGACCGATCACATACATGCCGACCAGAACGACGTTCGGCACCACGTTCAGCCCGAAGCCGGTGGCGACCGACAGGCTGCTGTCGATGACGAACCAGCTCGCCATGCCCGCCGAGATCGCATGCCAAAGCGGACGGCCCTGTCCCTTGAGATCGATCGCCGCCCGGACTACGCCGTAGAGCATCACCGCCCAGCCGATCGACACGCCGCCCATCACGCCGAGGCTGAAACGCAGCGGCGCGTCGAACAGCGCCGGGCTCGGCCCCTGCAAGCCGGCCAGCACGAGCCTTACCGGCCCATCGGTCGCGGCAAGTCCGCCGCCCGCCAGCACGAGCCCGAACAGGCCGATCGACAGACACCAGACGGTAAACCATGCGCGCCAGAATCCGGACATATGCGTCTCCTTCGACAGCATCTCTGTCGCGGCCACCGGCACATGGTCAATTACCTGTCAGGTCATTGAATGCGGCCCGCGCGCGTGGGACAGGTGCGCCACAGGGAGGCCGATATGGCGACAGCGCTCGCGGACGTCCGGACCAATGCCGACGGCGGCTTCCCCCGCCTGTTGCGCGACTGGCGGCAGAAACGCCGCCTGTCACAGCTTGATCTGGCGCTGACCTCAGGCGTGTCGCAGCGGCATCTCAGCTTCCTCGAATCGGGCCGCGCCAACCCCAGCCGCAATATGATCCTGCAATTGAGTGAAACACTTGACGTGCCGCTCCGCGACCGCAACGCCTGGCTGATCGCGGCTGGCTTCGCACCGCTGTTCCGGACGCGCGCGCTCGACGATCCACAGATGGGTCAGGTGATGAGCGCGATCCAGATGATGCTGACGGCCCACGAGCCATTCCCGGCGCTCGCATTGGACCGGGCCTGGAATATCCGCATGACCAACCGCCCGTTCGACCAGCTCGGTGCGATGCTCGGCGACGATTTGTGGCAGCGCATCGGCGGGACCGAACCTAATCTGATGCGGCTGTTCTTCCATCCCCAGGGCATCCGGCCATTCATCGCCAATTGGGCCGCGATCGGGCCGCTGATCTGGCAGCGCGCGCAGCGCGAAGCGGAGGAGGCCGGCGCGGCGGAGATGAAAGCGGTGCTCGGCGATCTGGCGCAATATCAGGACGCCGACATCCTCTGGTCGGCAGCTGACGCGGCACTGCTGCCGGTGCTGCCGTTCGAGCTGCGGATCGGCGATCTGCAGCTGTCGATGTTCGCGGTGGTTGCGACCTTTGGCACCGCGCAGGACGTGACTGCCGACGAATTGCGCATCGAGACGATGTTCCCCGCCGATCCCGCGACCGAGGCGCTGTTCCGCAGTCTGTCACCGCCATAACCTGCGGCGTAATTGCGGAGGCCGGCGCAACCGCCGACAAGCGGCGCCGGACCTGCAAGGAGACGCAAGATGACCCAAGCCGCCCCGACCGATATCGTTCGCCAGTTCCTCGGCGCGATGGAGCCGCTCGACTATGCGAGCGCGCTGAAACTGGTGTCGCCGAACTGCGACTATGTGAACCCGCCGCCGTTCCCGGCCATGAACGGCCCGGACGCGATCCGGGCATTGCTCGAACCGTTCTTCGCCCCGACGCTCGAGAACGAGTTTCGCATCCTCCGCGAATCCGCCAACGGGCCGATCGTCTTCCTCGAACGGCTCGACCGGCACCGGCTCGCGGACAAATGGGTCGAACTGCCGGTCACCGGCGTGTTCGAGGTGCATGGCGGCCTGATCACCTATTGGCGCGACTATTTTGACACGGCGACGATCATGTCGCAGTGGCCGGCCAGCTAGCGGCGGCGGCGCAAACCAAGGCCGGCGAGCCCAAGCCCGAGCAGCGCTAACGTCGCTGGCTCGGGCGCGTCGACCGGACCCTCCGGAAAGCCGGACTGCGAAAATGAAGTGACATAGCCGGACGACGATACCGAGTTCAAAATCAACGCCACGAAGTCTCCGCCGGCGTTGACCGTCGTGTCCTGATGCGTCGCCCGCGCGGCGACGTAGCTGACGCCACGTGCCTTCGGCAGCAGCTTGGAATCGACCGTCACGATTTCGAAGTCGTAAAACGAGATATCGAGCTGAAATTCGTCGAAGATCTCATGATAGAGGCCGGTATCGGCGTCGAGGTCCTGCAGGCTGTAGACGCGCTGGGCGACATGCAGCGTCGCCTGATTGCCGCGCGATGTCCGCACTTCGATCTGCGACACCTGAGAGCCGGAGATGCTGCGGTTGAAACTGTCCAGCGAACTGCCGGTGATCAAACCCGTCGCCGAGGCGAAGGCCGGCGTCCCGCCGAAGTCCTGGCCCGAACTGTAGAGAAAGTCGCCATCGTCGCGGCCGAGCTCGATCTGCCCGATCTGCGACGTGTCGATCCTGAACGATCCGGAAATGCTTCCGTCGTAGCTGAACTCGTCCGACTGGCCACAATTGGGGTAGCAAAAATAGCTGCGAGCGCTGCTCGCGATCCCGCCACTGACATCATATTGGATGATGGCCGCAGGGGCCTGAACTGCGGCACCGGTCGCGATCACCGCCGCCAATCCGAAGCGTACCAATTTCGAAAGCATCGCGACCCCCACGAACCGCGCGGACGTGCGCGGTCCTTTCAGGGATGCAATGACCGGGCCAGTCGAAAGAATGGCTCAAATGCGCCAATGCTAGCGCGTCGAGAATCGCGAGTTGTAAAGAATTCCGACAGTTCCGGGTGAGTTAGACGCCCGGTTGCGGGGCCGGCTCCCCGCCAAACCCACGACGGCCCGTCTTCGGAATCGAGCTCACGCCCGTCAGCGTCGGCGACGGTAGCACGGCAGCACCGCCGCGATCGATCGTCTCACCGGCGAGCACGCGCTTGATCTCGTCGCCGGACAGCGTCTCATATTCGAGCAGCGCCAGTGCCAACTTGTGCAGCTGCTCGACATTGTCGGTCAGCACCTGTTTGGCACGGTCGTAGCCCGACGTGACGATGCGCTTGACCTCGCTGTCGATCATCCGCGCGGTTTCCTCGCTGACATTCTGCGTGCGCGTGACGCTATGGCCGAGGAACACTTCTTCCTGATTCTCGCCGTACTGAAGCGGCCCAAGCAGGTCAGACATGCCCCACTGCGTCACCATGCTTTTGGCGAGCGAGGTCGCGTAGCTGATGTCCGATGACGCGCCCGACGACACCTTGTCATAGCCGAAGATCACTTCCTCGGCGACGCGGCCGCCCATCGACACGCTCAGGTTCGCGAACATCTTGTCGCGGTGATAGCTGTACTGGTCGCGCTCCGGCAGGCGCATGACCATGCCGAGGGCGCGGCCGCGCGGGATGATCGTTGCCTTGTGGATCGGGTCCGACGCCGGTTCGTGGATCGATACGATCGCGTGGCCGGCCTCATGATAGGCGGTCATCTTCTTTTCGTCGTCGGTCATGACCATCGACTTGCGCTCGACGCCCATCATGACCTTGTCCTTGGCCTCTTCGAACTCGGCCATCGACACGAGCCGCTTACCCTTGCGAGCCGCAAGCAGCGCCGCTTCGTTGACGAGGTTGGCGAGGTCGGCACCCGAGAAGCCCGGCGTGCCGCGCGCGATGGTGCGCGCATTGACGTCGGGTGCGATCGGTACCTTGCGCATATGCACGGCGAGGATCTTCTCGCGGCCCTCGATATCGGGGCGGCCGACGACGATCTGCCGGTCGAAACGGCCCGGCCGCAGCAGCGCGGGATCGAGCACGTCGGGGCGGTTGGTCGCCGCGACGATGATGATGCCTTCATTGGCATCGAAGCCGTCCATCTCGACGAGCAACTGGTTCAATGTCTGCTCGCGCTCGTCATTGCCGCCGCCGAGTCCGGCGCCGCGATGGCGGCCGACCGCGTCGATTTCGTCGATGAAGATGATGCAGGGCGCCGACTTCTTGGCCTGTTCGAACATGTCGCGCACCCGGCTCGCGCCGACGCCGACGAACATTTCGACGAAGTCCGAACCGGAGATGTTGAAGAAGGGCACATTCGCTTCGCCGGCGATAGCGCGGGCGAGCAGCGTCTTGCCGGTGCCCGGAGGCCCGACGAGCAGCGCACCCTTCGGAATCTTACCGCCGAGGCGATGGAATTTCGCAGGGTCCTTCAGGAAGTCGACGATCTCCTGCAGCTCCTCGCGCGCCTCGTCGATACCTGCGACATCCTCGAAGGTCACGCGGCCCTGCTTTTCGGTGAGCAGCTTGGCGCGCGACTTGCCGAAGCCCATCGCCCCGCGGCCCGCGCCATTCTGCATCTGTCGCATGACGAGCAACCAGATGCCGATCATCAGCACGAAAGGCAGGATCGAAATCAGCAGCTGCGACAGCAACGAGCGGCCTTCTTCGGGCTTGGCGTCGAAGCGCACGCCCTTGGCGCGCAGCCGGTTGACCAGCTCGGGGTCCTGCGGCGCGTAGGTGCGGAACAGCGTGTCGTTGGTCAGCCGGCCGCCGATGTCGTTGCCGCTGATCTGCACATCCTTGACGGTGCCTTCATCGACCTTTGACAGGAAATCCGAATAGGGGATTTGCGTGACCGTCTGCGCCGACGATGAGGACGGCGAGTTGAACAGCTGCACGACCACGACGAGGACGAGCAGGATGACGATCCACATCCCAACGCTTTTGGCCCAGGGGTTGTTGGACGGACGCTTCGGCTGCGGGTCGGACATGCAGAATCCTTGCTCAAGGCTGACATGCAACATAGGGCCTATCGGGTTAACGACAATGCCTCTGCGACAAAGGAGTTTGGATATGCGCCGGTTGGGGATTTTGGCTGTTGCTCTCGCCACCGCCGCGCAGGCCGAACCGCCGCTTCCCGACCCGCAGGCGCGCAGCCTTCTCAAGGAGTTGGTCGAGACCGACACGTCGGGTGACATCGGCACGGCCGGGCTTGCCGAAAAGATCGCGGCGCGCTTCCGTGCGGCGGGCTGGCCGGCCGGCGACATCGAGCTGCTCGCGCCCGAGGGCAAGGCGAACAAGGGCAATATCGTTGTCCGCCTGCGCGGCACAGGCAAGACAAAGCCCATCCTGTGGATCGGCCATATCGATGTCGTCGCCGCCAAGCCCGAGGACTGGACGCTGCCGCCGTTCAAGCTGACCGAGCGCGACGGCTATTTCTACGGGCGCGGCACGCAGGACATGAAGGGCGATGTCGCCGCTGCGATCGACGCGTTGCTGACGCTGCGCGCCGAAGGCTGGAAGCCGAAGCGTGACATCATCCTCGCGCTGACCGCCGACGAGGAATCGGGCGACGGCAATGGCGTCGACTTCCTGGTGAAGAACCACCGTGACGCGATCGACGCGGGGATGGTTGTCAATCTCGATGCCGGCGGCACGGCGCTGAAGGACGGCAAGCCGCTGTTCTTCGGCCTGCAGACCTCGGAGAAAATCTATGTGACCTACCGCGCCGAGGCGACGAGCCCGGGCGGCCATAGCTCGCGCCCGACCGCCGACAATCCGATCTACCGGCTCGCGCATGCGATGATCGGGCTGGAGAAATTGCGCTTCCCGGTCCACCTGACCGACACTGCCAAACTCTATTTCGCACGCGCCGCCGCCTTTGCGCCGCCGGCGGAAGCCGCCGACATGCGCCTGCTTGCCGCCACCGGCGATGCGGCAGCCGCCGAGCGGCTGTCGGCAAAGATGGAGCATAATGTCATCATGCGCACGACCTGCGTCGCGACGATGGGCGAGGCAGGCCATGCCGAAAATGCGCTGCCGCAGCGCGCGCGGGCGAGCATCCAATGCCGTGTGCTGCCCGGCGAGACCGACGCGAGCGTCAGGGCCGCGATTACCGCCGCAGTCGGCGATCCAGCCGTTACGCTGACCGAAATCGCCGAATTCGTGCCGAGCCCCGAGTCGCCGCCCGAGGCGAAGCTGCTCGACACGGTGCAGGCGACGGCGCGGACGATCTGGCCGGGCGTGGTCGTCGTGCCGATCCTCGAGGCGGGCGCGACCGACGGCCTTTACACGCGCAATGCAGGCCTTCCGACCTATGGCATCGGCGGCATGTCCGGCGACATCGACGACATCCGCGCCCACGGCCGCGACGAACGCATCCGCGTCGAGAGCTTCGACCGCGCGGTGCTGTTCAACTACCGGCTGATGAAGGCGCTCGGGGGGAAGTGAGTTCGAGCCGCCAAAGCGGCCCGGGCTTCGCCTTCACACCGCCGAGCGTGGCAGATTGGCCGGCGGTCAGTCTGCCAATCATCCGTTCGACATCCGGCCCACGCGGCTGTTCGCAGCCGAGTGTTGCCAGCGCGCGCACGAGAACACGGCGGACAAGCTCGGCGGGCAGTCCGGCCGCATCCAGTTCGATCTCGCCATCAGTCAGGTTTGCGCGCCCCCGCCACGCAATGTCGGCAGTCCAGGCAAGCGCTGCCTCCGCCTCCGCCAGATGTCCGGCCGATGCAGCGAGTCGTTCGGCCTCAAGCCACGGCGTGTCCGCCAGCAAACCCCGCGCCTGCGTCCGGTCGTAGCGCGGGTCGGCGTTCGAGGGGTCATCGAAGGCCGTCAGACCAGCGGCCTCCACCACGGCACGAAGATCGGATCGCCGTTGCCCTAGCAACGGCCGCAGCAGTGTCACGCCGTTCGGCAGCCGCCGCGTTTGGCGAATTCCCGCCAATCCGCCGACACCCGACCCGCGTGCCATCCGGAGCAGCAGCGTTTCCGCCTGATCGTCGGCATGATGCGCCGTTGCGAGCCAGGCAACGCCGCTGGCCGCGCACCAATCACCCATCAACCGGTAGCGCGCCTCCCGGGCTGCGGCGTGGATGTTCGAACCCGGCTTGTTGCCCTCCCACAGCAATGTGGTGTGCTGCACACCCAATCCCGCGCAAATGGCCCCAACCGCCGCCGCCTCGGCCGCACTGTCCGCCCGCAGTCCATGATCGACGGTCAGGCACCGCACCCGCCAGCCGTATGCGACCTGCGCCAGCAATAGCAGCGCCAGACTGTCAGGCCCGCCCGATACCGCGACACCGAAGGGTTCGTCCGCGCCGAGCGGGCGGCCAGTCAGCGCCGAGACGCTGGCGTCTAGCTCGAACACTTCGCGGCGGCGCGCGCCTTCGCCAGCTGGGTGGTCAGGACTGGCGTCAGCTTCGTCGCATAGGCCGAGTTCATCTCGTCATAGACCTCGCAGGCCTTGGCAGCGTTCGGCGGCGTCATCGCCATCAGCGACTGGCCGAGCCAGAGCAGGCTGTCGGGCGCGCGCTCGCCCTTCGGCATGTTGCGATAATTGTCGAGGAAGGCCTTGGCAGCAGGCGCGGGCTGCTTGTCCGACAGATAGGCGCGGCCCAGCCAATATTGCGCATGGCTCGCGCGCTTCGACTTTGGCCGTTTGGCGACGAAGGTCGTCAGTGCTGCCTCCGCCTCGGTGTAGCGTTTGTTTTGGTACAGCGAATAAGCGGCCTGGAATTCCGCTTCGACGGGGTCGGCGGGTACCGCGGTGACCGGCGCGTCGGTGGTCGCTGCATCGGCCGCAGCCACGGCGACCGGCGGCTTCGCCACGGGCTTGGGCGCCGTCGTCGCAGGCTTGGCGCCCGCCACGGCCGGCTTCGGCGTAGGCGCGACCGGCTTCGGAACCGGGGGCGCGACGGTCTCGGCAGCGGCTGGCGCAGGCGCTGCAGCGGTGCCGCCGCCTTCCAGCTGCGTCAGCCGGTATTCGGTCTCGGCCCGGAATTTTGCCAGCGCCTGCTCGGCCTGCTGCGCGCGGAAATTCGCCTGCTCGGCCTGCCCGGTCACCGTTGCGAGCTGGCGCTCCAGCGCATCGACGCGCGTGGTCAGATCGGTGATCGGCGAGGTCGCCGGGATACCAGCTGGCTCCGGCGCAGGCTGCGCCGGGACGATCTCCGGCTCGAAATATTTGCTGTTCCCGCCCGGGAACACCTTCTTCTGCACCGCCTTCATCTGCGATTCGAGCGTGCCGACACGCTTGTCGATCTGGCCAACATCCTGTGCGATCACAGGCGTGGCCGATGCGGACAGCAGGAGCAGGGCAGCGAGCGAGCGGAGCGTCATCGGGGCAAATCCTCGAAACTGGGGCGCTGACCCTGTAGCGCGGCAGCGCGGCAAAGGGAATCGCCCGCGCGCCGGAACGGGCGCGGCCTGCGCCGGATCAGGGCTGTGGTGCCGTGCGCGACAGCAGGTCGGCCGGTGTCAGGCTGACGTCCTTGATCGTCTGCTTGGCCGCGCCGATCGCCGGAAGCGGCTTGCCGCCCACGCTCAGGCGAAGCGCACCGGCATTGCCGGTCCATAATTTGAGGCCGGCCGGTTCGGCGGGAACGGTGTAGCTTTCGCCCGCCTGCAGAATGCCCATCTTCACCGTTCCCGCGTCGCCATAGACCTTGAACCAGGCATCTTCCGACGCAGTGATCGTTACCGGACCGTCGGCCGAGACTGGCGGCGGCGCGGCGGCGTCCTCGGTCGCGGCAGGAGATGCGGTTGGATCGACGACTGTTGGGTCGGCAGTTTCCGTAGGCAGCGGCGCGGCGGCATCTGCGACGACCGGTGTGGGCTGCGGTGACGGTGCGGCAGCTGCGACGACGGGCGCGGCGGGCTGTTCGGGCTCCGGCACCGCGATCAGCCCCGCGCCATAGGCCCAGACCACGGCAATGACCGTGACCAACCCCAGCGCACAGGCGGCGATGAGCGCACGCGAGGGCACCCGCCGCTCGTCGAGCGGTTCCAGCGGGGCCAGCACCACGGGCACATGCACCCCCTTGGTCGTCTCCGCCTTGAACTGCGCGCTCGTCGTGGCGGGGTCGAGCCCGACATGCCGGGCGAAGGTCTTTACGAAGCCGATCGCATAGGGGAGCGCCGGCAGGCTTTCATGCGCGTCCGCTTCGATCGCGGCGAGGTGACGGATCGGCACGCGAGTCTCGCGTGCGATATCGACAAGCTCAAGGCCCTTCTCGGTCCGCGCGCGGCGCAGCACTTCGCCAACCGTCGGCTGCGGCACGTCGAACACGTCGCCTAGCGGCGCCTGATACTCGTCCAAAGTCTCTGTCCCGTCCCCGCGCGCCGGTGAGCCGGCCGTGCGTCCCTCTTGCGCCGGAAAGCGTCGCGCGATGCACGCGCCGTGTCAACGGCGCGAACGTCGCAGCGGCGTCATTCCAGCGCGATTTTGCGCTTTTCCGCCTCGGCGCGCAGCCGGTCGCGCACCAGACCACCCGGTTCGGCCAGCCAGCCGCGCATCGCCGCGCGCAGCGGAAGGATGTCGGCCGAGCGGATCATCGCCTTGACCGGCCCGATCCCGGCCGGCGTGATCGACAGCCGTTCGATGCCGAGCGCCACCAGTGCCAGCGCTTCCAGCGGGCGCCCGCCCATCTCGCCGCACACCGACAGCGGCACCTTCGCTCTGTTCGCCGCATCGACGACGCGCGCGAGGAAACGCAGCACGGCTGGCGACAGCCAGTCGTAACGGTCGGCAAGCTTCGGGTTCGACCGGTCGGCGGCGAACAGGAATTGGGTGAGGTCGTTGGTCCCGACCGACATGAAATCGATGCGCGGCAGCAGATCGTCCAGCTGCTCGGCAAGCGCTGGCACTTCCAGCATCACCCCATATCTCACCTCGGCCGGCAGCGGCAGCCCGCGCTTCGCGTTCTGCGCCCGCTGTGCCTCGATGACCGCCTTGGCCGCGTCGAACTCCCAGGGCTCGCTGACCATCGGGAACATCACATGCAGCGTCTTGCCCGCCGCCGCATCGAGCAGCGCGCGCGCTTGGACCTTCAACAGCCCGTCGCGCTCGAGCGCCAACCGCAGCGCGCGCCAACCCATCGCGGGATTTTCCTCATCGCCGTCGGCGGGGTCGCGCATATAGGGCACAGCCTTGTCGCCCCCGATATCGACGGTGCGAAAGATCACCGGCCGGTCACCCGCCGCTGTCAGCACGTCGCGGTAGAGTGCGGTCTGCCGCTCGCGGCGCGGCAGCGTCGCTGAGACGAGGAACTGAAATTCGGTGCGGAACAGCCCGATGCCGTCGGCATTGGTCTGGTCGAGCCCGGCAAGGTCAGCACGCAGCCCGGCGTTCATGAATAGCTTCACGCGCACGCCATCCTTTGAGACGGCAGGCTTGTCGCGGATTTTGGCAAAGGCCGCCTGCCGTTTGGCGCGCATCGCAGCGAGCGAGCCATATTGCTTGACCATCGCCGGCGTCGGCCGCGCGACGAGCACCGCCGATGCGCCATCGAGAATGAGCGTATCGCCCTCGGCGACCGCGCCGCGCAAATCCTTCAAACGCCCGACCACGGGCACACCCATCGCCCGCGCGACGATCGTAACATGCGAAGTCAGCGATCCTTCCTCGAGCGCCACGCCCTTCAGGTAGCGCCGGTCATATTCGAGCAGTTCGGCAGGCCCCAGATTGCGCGCGACGAGGATCGTGTCCTCCTTCAGCCCCATCTCGGCGGCACTGCCGAGCTTGCCGGCGACAATACGGATCAGCCGGTTCGACAGGTCATCGAGATCATGCATGCGCTCGCGCAGATAGGGATCGTCGATCTTCTGCATGCGCTCGCGGGTGCGCTGCTGGACGCGCTCAATTGCCGCTTCGGCAGTCAGGCCGGAGTCGATTGCTTCATTGATCCGCCGCGACCAGCCCTCGTCATAGGCGAACATCTTGTAGGTCTCGAGGATGTCCTGATGGTCGCCCGGCCCCGCGAACTCTGCCTGCCCCATCATGCGATCGATCTGCTCGCGCATCTTGGTGAAGGCGTCGTAGACGCGCGCGCGCTCGGCCTCTGTGTCCTCGGCGACGGTGTGTTCGACGACAATGCGCGGCTGGTGGAACACCGCCTGCCCGCGCGCGATGCCGTCGACGAGCTTGAGGCCCTGCACACGCGCCGGACCGACCGACGCGGCACGCGCTTTGGCGATCGACGCATCGTCGACAAGGCTTGCCGATGCGATGAGTTCGGCGAGCACCATTGCGGTGGTCTGCAACGCCTCGATCTCGACATCCTCATATTGCCGCGGATCGACATGCTGGAGGCAGATGACGCCGATCGCCGCCTCGCGCCGGATGATCGGCACGCCGGCAAAGCTGTGGAACAGTTCCTCGCCGGTTTCCGGCCGGAAGGCGAAATTCGGGTTCGACGACGCTTCGGCGAGGTTCAGCGGCTCGCCCGTCGCGGCGATCATGCCGACGAGACCCTCGCCGAGCTTGAGCTTGGTGACATGGACCGCCGATTGGGCGAGGCCCTGCGTTGCGAACAGTTCAAGGATGCCGTCGCGCACGAGATAGATCGAACAGACCTCCGAGGTCAGCGCCTCCGCGATGATCTGCACGACCTGGTTGAGCTTGGCTTGCGCGGCGGAGCGCGCCGCCATCACGTCATGCAAACGACGCAGGATTTCACGGGCGGCCGACGCAGCGGTGGCCGCCGGGCTCATGCGGCGGCCCGCCGGTCGAGAGCTTCGGTGGCTTCCGCCACGAGTTCGGCGATGATGTCGGCAGCGGGCTCCTCTTTGGTCACCATGCCGACCGACTGGCCGGCCATCAGGCTGCCCTGTTCGACGTCGCCCTCGATGACGGCGCGGCGGAGCGCACCCGCCCAATAATGCTCGATCTGCAGCTGCGCCTCGGCCATCTCGACCCGCCCTTCGTCGAGCGCCAGCGCGACCTCGCGCTGCTTCGCCGTGAACAGCTCCGCTCCCGCGTTTTTCAGCGCGCGCACCGGGATGACCGGCAGCCGCGGATCGATCTGCACGCTAGACACGGCGTCGCGCGCTGATGCGCGGAAGAACGCCTTTTTGAAGTTCGCGTGCGCGATGCTTTCGGTGGCGCAGGCAAAACGCGTACCGAGCTGGACTCCGGCAGCTCCCATCTCAAGATAGGCGGCAATCGCGGAGCCCCGCCCGATCCCGCCTGCGACAAACACCGGCAGCTGGTCGGCGACCTCCGGCAGGATTTCCTGCGCCAGCACGCTCGTCGATACCGGTCCGATATGCCCGCCGGCCTCCATGCCTTCCACGACCAGCGCATCGACGCCCGACCGGATCAGCTTTTTGGCAAGGCTCAGCGCCGGTGCGAAACAGATGACCTTTGCGCCTGTCGCCTTGATCGCTTCCAGGCTGCCTTTCGGCGGCAGGCCGCCCGCCAGCACGACATGGGTGACGTTATGCTTCGCGCACACTGCGATCAGATCGAACAGCAGCGGGTGCATGGTGATGAGGTTGACGCCAAAGGGCTTGGCGGTCAGCGCTTTGGTGGCCGCAATCTCGGCGTCAAGAAGGTCGGGCGTCATCGCGCCGCAGGCAATCAGGCCGAAGCCGCCTGCGTTGGAGATGGCAGAAACGAGGTGACGCTCGCTGACCCACGACATGGCCCCGCAAAGGATCGCGACCTCGCTGCCAAGGAACGCGGTGCCGCGCGCCATCAGGGCGTCGAGCCGGCTCATGCTGCGGCATCCAACCCATAGGCCGTATGCAGCACGCGCACCGCGAGTTCGGTATATTCCTCGGCGATCAGCACGCTGACCTTGATCTCGGAGGTGGTGATCGCCTGGATGTTGATCCCACGCTCGCCGAGCGCCTTGAACATTGTTTGCGCGACGCCGGCATGGCTGCGCATGCCGACGCCGACCACCGAAATCTTCGACACATTATCGTCAGACAATAGCCGGCTGTAGCCGATCGTGCCCATTGCCGCGGTCAGCACGTCGACCGATTTCGCCAGCTCAGTGCGCGGCACGGTGAAGGTCACGTCGGTGTTGCCGCTGTCATGCGCGACGTTCTGCACGATCATGTCGACATTGACATGCGCATCGGCGAGCGGCCCGAAGATCGCGCCAACCGCACCGGGCCGGTCGGGCACCGCAACTAGGGTGATCTTCGCCTCGTTCCGGTCATAGGCGACGCCGGTGATCAGCTGCTGTTCCACAATCTCATCCTCATCGACGACGAACGTGCCGGGCTGGTCGTTGAACGACGACAGCACCTGCACCCGCACCTTTTCCTTCATGGCGAGTTCGACCGAGCGCGTCTGCAAGACTTTCGCGCCAACCGAGGCCAGTTCAAGCATTTCTTCGTAGGTCACGCGCTCGAGCTTACGCGCGCGCGGCACGATGCGCGGGTCAGTCGTATAGACCCCGTCGACATCGGTGTAGATGTCGCAGCGATCCGCTTTCAGCGCCGCCGCGACCGCCACCGCCGACGTATCCGACCCGCCGCGCCCAAGCGTCGACACACGCTCGCCCTCCGACAGGCCCTGGAACCCGGGGATGACTGCCACAACGCCTGCCGCCATCGACGCGAGCACCGGCTCGGCCTCGATCCCGAGAATGCGCGCCTTGCTGTGCGCGGTCGAGGTGCGGATCGGCAATTGCCAGCCGAGCCACGACCGCGCCGGCACGCCCGCCGCCTGCAGCGCAATCGCGAGAAGGCCGCTCGTCACCTGCTCGCCCGAAGCGACGACGACATCATATTCTTTGGGGTCATGCAGCGGCGACGCCTCGCGGCAGAAGCCGACCAGCCGGTCGGTTTCGCCGGCCATCGCCGACACGACGACCGCGACCTCATTGCCGGCCTCGACCTCACGCTTGACCCGCGCCGCGACATTCCGGATGCGCTCGATCCCGGCCATCGAAGTGCCGCCGAACTTCATCACGATACGAGGCATGGGCGGCAGCGGTCCTGCGGGTGTTGAGAGCCTATCAGGCGGGATGCCGTCCTGATAGAAATGTCGCACCATGAACGCAAGCAACGCCGCTTCCATCGACCCTGCGGAGGTCAGCCTGTTCGGCGGTCTGGCCGAAGACTGGTGGAACCCGCGGGGCACCTCGCGCATGCTCCATGCGATCAATCCAGTGCGGCTCGGCTATATCCGCGAGCAGGCCATCGCCCATTTCGGGCGCGACGCCGCGTCGCGCGCACCGTTCGAGGGACTGCGCTCGCTCGACATCGGCTGTGGCGGCGGCCTGCTATGCGAGCCGCTGGTCCGGATGGGCTTTACGGTCAGCGGGCTCGACGCTGCACCGGAGAATATCGCCATTGCCCGCGCCCATGCAGCCGCCGGAGGGCTCGCGATCGACTATCGCGACGGATCGGCCGAGGCGCTCGCCGCCGAACGGCCGGGCCAATATGATCTGGTCACCTGCCTCGAAGTCGTCGAACATGTCGCCGATATCGACAGTTTTCTCGCCGCGCTGGAGGCGCTGCTCGCGCCCGGCGGGTTGCTGATTTTCTCGACTCCTAACCGCACCGCCCTGTCCTACGCGGTGTTGATCGTCGGGGCCGAACGCATCGCACGGGTGATCCCCAGAGGCGCGCATGACTGGAACAAGTTCCTGACGCCTGAGGAGCTCGGCGCAGCGTTGAAGCGGCAGGGTCTCGATGTCGTAGAGACGCGCGGGCTGAGCTACCGCCCCGGTCGCGGCTTCGCGCTGACCAGCGACCTCAAGGTCAATTATTTCGGCACGGCAAGGCGGGCAGCATGAACCTGAAAGGCATCCACCACAGCGCTTTCCGGTGCCGCGACGCCGAACAGACGCGCGCGTTCTACGAGGATTTGCTTGGCCTGCCGCTCGCCGCTGTCGTGCAGGAGGAGCATGAACCCGGCAGTGCCAAGCCGCATCCGTTCGTCCACCTGTTCTTCAAAATGGGCGACGGCAATTATTTCGCCTTCTTCGACGCGCCGTCGAGTGTGAAGCCCGACAGCTTCGCCGTCCCGCACGGCTTCGACCGCCATGTCGCCTTCGAGGCCGAGGGCGAGACGGCGCTGGCGGACTGGCAGGCCAAGCTGAAGGCTGCCGACGTGCCTTGCTTCGGGCCAATCGACCATCATTTCGTCAAGTCGATCTACTTCTGGGACCCAAACGGCATCCCGCTGGAGATCACCGCCCGCGTGGCAGCCCATGATGCGATCATGGCGGGTGAAGCCGCGAATGCGCGCGAAGTGCTCGACGCCTGGACCGCGCGAAAGGCCCGCGACGCGGCAAGCGCATGAGCGACAGCTTCGAACGCATCCCGCTCGTCATTGCCTACACCGAGCCGGTCGGGGTTCGCGATACCTATGGCGGGATCGCGGGACAGGTGGTTCTGCAGGCGCATCATCTGAAGCCGCAGACTCCGTCCGACACGCTCGTCATCTTCATGCACCCGATGGGCATCATGCATTATCTCCCACTGCCGCGTGCGATGGCGACCGCGGGTGTGCATTGCCTATCGGCGGTCAGCCGCTATCCGAACAATGATTCCGCGCTGATCATGGAAAAGGTCGTGCTCGACCTCGGCGCCTGGGTGCGGCATGCCAAAGAAAGGCTTGGCTATACCAAGATCGTACTCGGCGGCTGGTCCGGCGGGGGGAGCTTGTCACTCTTATATCATTCGCAAGCGCTAACCCCGTCCGTCACCGAAACCCCGGCAGGCGATGCCTGCGATTTGACCGCTGCCAAGCTGATCTCCGCCGACGCCGTCATGCTGCTCGCCGCCCATTGCTCGCGCTCCGAAACCCTGACCGAATGGCTCGACCCGAGCATCACCGACGAAGCCAACCCCGACAGCCGTGACCCGGCGTGGAACCTTTACGCCGACCCGCCGCCCGCCGTGCCGCCCTATCCGGCCGACTGGGTCGCCGAATTCCGCGAGCGCCAGATCGAGCGCAACCGCCGCATCACCGAATGGGCCGAAACGACGCTGACGTCGCTTCGATCGCGTGAGGGACCGAACGCCGAACGCGCCTTCGTCGTCCATGGCACGATGGCCGATCCGCGCTGGCTCGATCCGGCGATCGACACCAACGACCGCAAGCCCGGCTGGTGCTATCTCGGCGACCCGAAACTCATCAACGACAGCCCCGGCGGCCTCGGCCGTTTCACGACGACCCGGTCATGGCTCAGCCAGTGGAGCTATGACCGCTCCAATGCCGACCACCGCAAATGCGCCGACATCCGCGTGCCCATACTCGTCATCGGCAACAGCGCCGATGATGCCTGCACGCCCAGCCACACCCAGCGCCTGTTCGACGGCGTCCAGACCCCCGACAAGCAGATCCACACGATCCAAGGGGCGACGCATTACTACGCCGGCCAGCCCGACAAGCTGGCTGAGGCGTGCGGTGTGGTGACCGGCTGGCTCGCGGAGCGTGGCTTTCTGTCGGCCCCCCTCCCTTGAGGGGAGAGGGCGAGTCGGCGGCAGCCGACCGCGGTGAGGGTGGAAGCGGTGTCCTATCCTCGTCGCACAGGCTTCCACCCTCACCCGCTCAGCGCCCGGACGGCGCTGAGTCGCCTCTCCCCTCAAGGGAGAGGGGGTTAGTCAGAGGAAGCGCGCCACCACGTCGCGGTAGCTGCGGCTGACCTTGATCGTCGCGCCGCTGCCGAGCACGAGGAAGCATTCGCCGTTGGTGTGCGGCTTCACCTGCTTCACATTGTCGAGATTGACGATCGTCGAGCGATGCACGCGCTGGAATTTGCGCGGGTCGAGCCGCTTTTCGAGATCCTTCATCGTCTCGCGCAGGATCATCGTGTCTTCGCCGGTGTAAATGCACATATAGTCGCCCGCCGCGTCGATGCGCTCGATGCTGTCGACATCGACCCGGAAAATCTGGCCGCGATCCTTGATGTTGATGAGCTTCTCGTAGCGCGCTGCCGAATGCTCGTTGATGTCGGTCGTTTCGGTGACGGCATCCGGCGCGACTTCAGCGAGCAATTCCTTCAGCCGCTCGCTTTCAACCGCCGCATTTTTCTCGGCGAGACGCTGGCGCACCCGTTCCATCGTTGCGGCGAGCCGCTCCTCCTCGACGGGCTTCATCAGATAGTCGACCGCCTGCGCTTCGAATGCCTTCAGTGCGAATTCGTTGAACGCGGTCACGAACACGAACAGCGGCGGCTCGACCTCCATGAGGCCGGCGATCACCGAAAAACCGTCGAACCCCGGCATCTGGATGTCGAGAAACACCAGATCGGGTTTGTGCGTCTTGATCGCGCGGATGGCCTCGCGCCCATTCGCGCAGCGGTCGATGATTTCCACATCGCCGAACGCCTGCAGTCGAAGCTCGAGCCCCTGGATAGCCAGCGGTTCGTCGTCGACGAGGATGGTTCTGATCGTCACTGCGCGGCCTCCTTGAGAATGGCGGTCGCCCCCTGGAATGGTATGTCGATAGTCACCACCAGCCCATGCGGCTGGTTCGGACTGAGTTCGAACCGGTGGTCCGGACCATAGGCCTGCGCCAGCCGGTCGCGGATGTTCGCCAGTCCAACCCCTGAAGAGGAATTGGGTTTCGCAGGCGCATCGGTCAACCCCGGCCCGCTGTCCGCCACGGTGATGACCAGCCGCTCCCCGGCCAGCCGCGCGTCAAGGACGATCTCGGCCCCCTCCTCCTGCGGCGTCACGGCATATTTGACAGCATTCTCAACGAGTGGCTGCAGCAAAAGCGACGGCAGCCGCCCGTCCATCGCGCGCGGCTCGACCTCGACCTTGAAGCGCAGACGCTCCTCGAAACGCATGCGTTCGATGTCGAGATAAAGTTTCAGCGCCTCGACCTCCTGCGCCATCGACACCATCTGCGTCGGCTCGTTGACGAGGCTGTAGCGCAGGAAGCTCGACAGCCGGCTCAGCATCGCATTGGCGCGCTCGGTCTGCTTCAGCAGCACCAGCGTCGAGATGCTGTTGAGCGTGTTGAACAGGAAATGCGGGTTGATCTGGTAGCGCAGCATCGCCAGCTGCGCCGCATTCGCCTGCGCCGCAACCTTGAGCATTCGCTCCGACTGCGCGGCGAGCATCAGATAATAGTTGATGCCGAAATAGAGGCCAGTCCACGAGCCGAGCACCGACAAATCGAGCAGGATCGCACCGAAAAACTCGACCCCCTGCGGCCGCCAGCCGGGCTCGTAGAAGGTCGCATGCGCCCAGACTTCGAGCACCGAGAACAGCGCCGAGGCCGACAATATGATCATCGGCGTGAGCGTCCAGACGAACATCGGCTTCATGACGATGATCCGCCGGTAGGCGGCGGCCATGAGCAGGGTCAGCGAAAAGCCCGTCGCGGTCACGATGATCGTCGGCAGGATGAAGGTCAGCCCCATCCGATTGGCGAGGCCACCAAGCGCACGCAGCACGAAGTAAGCGCCCCAGCCGCCCGACTGCAGCAGCCAGAACGCCCGGTTCTTGTCGGAGAAAAACGTCTCGGAGCGGAGGCCGGTCAGTGCCATAGGCAGCGGGTTCTAGCACCCGGCATCGCACAAGGCTATTGAGTCCCCTCCCCAACGAGAGGGGACGCGCTCTAATCCTCCGGCGCGATCGCGACCTTCAGCCCGTCGAGCGCTGCCGTCATCTCGATCTGGCAGGACAGGCGCGAGGTCGGCGCACGGTGATCGCTGCTTTCGAGCAGGTCGTCCTCATCGGCATTCGGCCCGCCGGTCTTGCCGTACCAGTCGGCATCGACGACGACATGGCAGGTCGCGCAGGAGCAGCTGCCGCCGCAGAGCGCCAGCAGCTCGTCGAACCCTGCGTCGCGGATATTCTCCATCACCGAAAGCCCAGCGGTCGCCTCGATGGTCTTTGCTTCGCCGGCGCGGTTGACGATGGTGAGTGCGGGCATGTCGGCTCCTGTCGACGGAAGGGTCGCCCGCGCCTATTAAACGGCAGTGGACATGAATCAAGCCGAGCGGAACTGATGGGTCTTTCGGCCGAACGCCTGAATTCGGGCCTCGACGCGATTGCCGCGATAGAGCCGCGCATGGCCGCC
Organism: Sphingomonas paucimobilis; assembly: GCA_943370355.1. Classification (GTDB taxonomy): domain Bacteria; phylum Pseudomonadota; class Alphaproteobacteria; order Sphingomonadales; family Sphingomonadaceae; genus JADCGM01. Next base: position 43,796 of record CALRQP020000015.1, on the reverse strand, counting down.
GCCATTGCCCGCGCCGGATATCCCGAGCCGCGCACCCGCATGACCGGCTATGCGACGCTCGCGCGGACCATCGTCGGCCAACAAGTGTCCTACAAGGCCGCCGACGCGGTCTGGGCGAAATTCGCGGGCATCGCCGGTGATCCCGAAAATCCCGCGGCCTTGCTGGCTCTCTCCGACGACGAACTGCGCGGCGCGGGCCTGTCGCGCCAGAAAGCCAGCTATCTGCGGAGCCTCGCCGAGCTCACCCACAATGGAACCCTCGATTTCGCCAACCTGCCCGCCGACGATGACGAGGCGGTTGCACTGCTGACCAGCGTCAAGGGCATCGGCCGCTGGTCGGCGGAAGTCTATCTGCTGTTCGCCGACGGCCGCGGCGACATCTGGCCGGCCGGCGATCTCGCCGTGCAGATCGAAATGGGCCGAATCATGGGCCTTGATGCCAAGCCGTCTGAGAAGGTCACACGCGATCTCGCCGAGGCATGGCGGCCGCACCGTGGGGCTGCGGCGGTATTTATGTGGCATCACTACAAGACGGCGGTGATTTAGGCCGACGAGGCTTCACTCAGGGGGGAATGACGAACATGACAAACCGAACGCTCCTGCCGCGCATCATCGTTGCCGCGTTTCTCCTCGGCATGACCGGCCTCTCTGCGGTGCAGGCCGCAGCGCCGCCCGCTGCGCCGGAGCCGGCTAAGGTCGTCGATGTCGCCAAACTCTATCAGGGCAAGTGGATCGAGATCGCGCGCACGCCCGCCAAGCTCACCGATGGCTGCGTGGCCGGCGTCACCGAATATTTCGCCAAGGGCAACAACCGGGTCGATCTCGAAGACAGCTGCCGCGACCAGACGCCGGCCGGGAAACTCAAATCGATCCGCGCCTCGGGCAAGATCGTGGATCCCGGCACCAATGCGAAGCTCCATGCCGTCTATCGCTTCCTTGGCTTCATCCCGGTCACCCGCGACTATTGGGTGCTCGACCATGCCGACGACTATAGCTGGTTCATCTCTGCCACCGCCGACTTCACCAATTTCTGGGTCTACACGCGCGATGTGCACCCCGATCCCGCGCTGGTGCAGTCGCTCGTCGCAAAGGGCAAGGCGCTCGGTTACGACGTCAGCAAGCTGGAATTCCCCGCCCAGCCCTGACGAGGCCGCCTAGCCTTCGATGCGAAGGAACCGCGCGGCATTGTCATGAAGGATCAGCCGCTTCTGCCGGGCTGACAGGAAGGGTGCGCGGTTGATCCGATCGATCGCGACGCCGATCGAATCGGGCCAGACCATATTGTCCGATCCGAACAGGATGCGCTTCTCAATACCGGCATCGATCAACCGTTTCAGATAGGCGTAAAAATCCACCTTCGGATAGGCATAGTCGAGGATGCCAATGTCCACATACAGTTGCGGGTGCGCGTAGAGCATCGCGATCATCGCATCGCCCATCGGCCAGCCGGCATGCATCGCATAGATGCGCAGGCGCGGGTGGCGCAGCAGCACAGGCTCCAGCCGGAACGGATCGCCAGCCGCAGCCCGATAATTCGGCGTCGCGAAATAGGCCGTTCCCGGCGGCCCCGGGCCAAGGTGGATGCCGACCGGAATGTCGAGTTCCTCGGCGAGCGCGAAATAGGGCTCGAGCTTGGGGTCGTCGGGCGCAATGCCCGCATATTGCGCGGTGATTTCACTGATCGCCGCCATTTTGCCTGCAGCATGCAGGCGGCGTAGCTCGGCAATCGGCGGGAAATCGTCGGTGATCCCGAAGCCCGCCGCCGGCAGCACATAATCGGGCGCGTGGCTGCGGTAATCTTCGACCGTCGCCGCCTCGCCACCCGCCAGCGCGAGGATGTTGTAGCGGCTGAGCATCGCCAGCCCGCGGTCCCGCAATTCGGCCGGATCGGTCGGTGCCGTCAGCACATGGGCACAGGTCGGGTGCAGCGTGAACCAGTCGAGATAGGTGTCGATCGGCTGCCCCGGATCGCGCGGCGACCAGTCGTCATAGGGTGCACAGACCTTCCCACCGGGCGGGCCTTCAGCATCCGGCCGGTCGGCATGAAAATGCATGTCGATGATCGCGAAGCGCGGCTTGGCATCGAGCTGTGCGCCAGCCAGCAGAGCGAAGATGATCGGGATCGTTCGAAGCGCCCGCGTGATCATCTGCCCCTGTCGACCTCACTCGCAATTGGGTCACGCTATCGACCCTGGCAGATATCATGACCGTTCACCGGCGTTCGGTCTAGCTCAAGGCGCGCGCAAGCCGGGAGCGCCTGCCCGGCTCCTTCCGCCGCCGCAATTCCAGCGGAAAGCGCAGCAGCCGGTCGTCCATCGGCACCAGCGCGCAGGCCTCGCCGTCCATGAGCGACAGGATCGCCGGATCGGCAGCATCCATGCCCCCGGTCAATGTGCCGAAGGCGGGTAGGATCATCTTGCGCTCGCTCGCGACGAAGCAACGCCGTACGATGCGCCGGCCGCGGATCGTCACCCCGACCTTCGGGTGGAAATGCCCCGACAGTTCGGGCCGCGTCTCGCCGGCCTGCGCTTCGTGCCGTAGCAACAGGCCGTCGACCTCGGCCTCGACCAGCACACGGCCTCCGATATCGCCGATGCCGGGATCGTGATTGCCGGTGATCCAGGTCCAGTCGAGCCGCGCCGTCAGCGCATCCAGCGCCGCCCGCGCGCCCTCAGGCATCCGCTCGACCCCGGCGCTGTCGTGGAAACTGTCGCCAAGGCACCAGAGTTCGGTCGCGCCCAGTTTATCCGCACATTCGGCAAGGCAACGCAGCGTTTCGACGCTGTCATAGGGCGGCAGGAACATGCCGGCGCGCGCAAACCAGCTCGCCTTCTCGAAATGTAAGTCGGCGACGAGCATCGCGCGGCGGCTCGGCCACCACAGCGCCCCCGAGGGGGTGGGGATCAGGTCGTGGCCGCCAAATGAAACGGAAGGGGACCGCATGAGGTGGGTTTAGCGGGGCGGTCGATCAACGGGAAGTGCTTCAATTTTGGCCACCCCACCCCAGCCCTCCCCTGCAAGCAGGGGCGGGAGCATTCAGGCGATCCCTTGCAAGAGCGTTCCCTCCCCTGCTTGCAGGGGAGGGTCAGGGTGGGGTGCTTTCAGCGCAAGCCGTCGATCGCTGCGACCACCGCATCGTTGCCCGGGCGCACCTTATAGCCTTCTTCGGCCAGCTTTGCTTTCACCCTGCCGTCGGGCCCCACCACAAAGATCGCCGGCTTCGGCACGCCGTAAGCAAAGCTATCGACCGGATATTGCGGATCGCGCAGCTTGAATGCGTCGATCATCGCCGACTTGCTGTCGGACAATAGTGCGTAGCCAATGCCATGTTCGGACGCGAAACGGGCCAGCACCTCCGGCGGATCGTAGCTGATCGCGGCCAACCTATAGCCGCGCGTTTCGATCGGCCCCTGCAGCGCCTTCAGGTCGATGAGCTGCCGCTGGCAATAGGGACACCATTTCGCCGAGCGGAAGAACACGAGAACCGTGCCTTTCTTCCCCTCGATAGACCGCAGGCTCGCAGCGGTTCCGCTCGTCGTCTGTGCGGCCAACGCCGGGATACGGCTCCCGACCGCCGGGCCAATATCGACCGGTGCGGCCGCGAGCATAGCCGGTACCGCCAGCAACAGCGCGGCAAACAGGGTGCGAAGTTTCATGAAGGTGCTTTCTGGCTGCGGCATGGCGAGGCGTCGTTCTGCCTTGTACGTCCGGCCAGCAGCGTGCGTTACATTTCTCCCATCGCAATCGCGGCCAGCGCATCCGCCTCGATCAACATCGCATCCTCGGCGCTGCCCGGCGCGACGCTCTCGCGGCCGATCATCACCAGCACCGGCACCGCAAGCGGCGACACCTGATCGAGCACCTGATGCACGATCGTCCCCGCTGCGCGATCGAGCAGGCTCGCGAGCCGTCCGACGTCGGTGAGCCGCGTCTTCGCATCCTCCCACGCCGCGCGCAGCAGCATATGGTCGGGCTCCCAGCGCTGCAGCACGTCGTAAATGAGGTCGGTGGAGAAGGTGACCTGCTTGCCGGTCTTCTTCTGCCCCGGCTGCTGGCGCTCGACGAGTCCGCCAATGACGGCGACCTCGCGGAACGCGCGTTTGAGCAGGTGCGAATTCGACACCCAATCGGTGAACTCGTCTTCGAGAATGTCGGCAGAGAACAGGCTGGCCGGATCGGTGACGGGCTCAAGCGACCAGCAGGCCAGCGCATAGTCATTGGCCTGAAAGCCGAGCGGTTTCAGCCCGGCCGTCTCCATCCGTCGCGTCAGCAGCATGCCGAGCGACTGATGCGCGTTCCAGCCCTCGAAGCTGTAAGCGACCATATAATGCCGCCCCTCATGCGGGAAGGTTTCAACGAGCAACTCGCCGGGCTGGGGCAGTCGCGAGCGCCGCTGCTGCACCTCCAGCCATTCGCGGATCTGGTCGGGGAAGCGCGGCCACTCGTCTGGCGACGCGAGGAAAGCGCGCACCCGACCGGCGAGATGCGTGGTCAGCGCCAGCCGCGCGCCCATATAGCTCGGGATCATCGCCGATTTGGCGGTCGCCTTCACGATGAGGTCGGCCCCGTCCATCCGCTCGACTTCGAGCGTCATGCCCGCGAAGTGGAAGGCATCGCCGGTGCGCAGCATCGACGCGAAATATTCCTCGACCTTGCCGAGCGACCGGCCATTCTTGAAGCGTACATTGACCATCGACGCTTCGACGATGATCCCGGCATTGAGCCGGTGCTGCGCGATGAAGCGCGGATGCGACACCCGCCAGACCCCGCCTGCCTCGCGCACCAGCCGCTTGAACCGGTCATAGGCCTTAAGCGCATAGCCGCCCGTTTCGATGAAGCTCAGCGTCCGGTCGAACAAGTCGCGCGGCAGCCCGGCATAAGGCGCGCTCGACCGCACCTCTTCGTACATCGCATCTTCCTGGAACGGCCCCGAACAGGCGCAGGCCATCAGATGCTGTGCGAGCACGTCGAGCGCGCCGGGCCGGAACGCCTCGACATCCAGCTCGCCCTCCGCGACCGCATCGAGCGCGGCGCGTGCCTCCAGCCATTCGAAACGATTGCCCGGCGCAATGAGCGCTTTCGACGGCTCGTCCAATCGGTGATTGGCCCGCCCGATCCGTTGCAGCAGCCGCGACGAGCCTTTGGGCGCGCCCATCTGCAGCACGAGGTCGATATCGCCCCAGTCGACGCCCAGATCGAGGCTCGCGGTGCAGACGAGGCCGCGCAGCTTGCCCGCCGCCATCGCATTTTCGACCTTGCGCCGCGCTTCGACCGACAGCGAGCCATGATGAATGCCGATCGGCAGCTGGTCGTCGTTGATCGTCCACAGATCCTGGAAGATCAGTTCGGCAAGCCCGCGCGTGTTGCAGAATACCAACGTCGTCCGGTGCGCCTTGATGAGCGCATAGACATCCTGGATCGCATGCCGCCCGCTATGCCCCGACCAGGGGATCCGCCCTTCCGGCACGAGGATGCCGATGTCGGGCGCGGCACCCGGATCGCCGATGACCAGCCGTACGCTTTCCGCATCGGCGTCGGGTGCGAGCCAGCCCTGATAGGCCTCGGGATCGCCGATCGTCGCACTCAGGCCAACGCGGCGCATATCCGGCGCGAGCCGCTGCAGCCGCGCCAGCGTCAGCGACAGCAAATCGCCGCGCTTGCCGCTCGCAAAGGCATGTACTTCGTCGACGATGACGGTTTTGATCGAAGCGAGCAGCCGGTCCGAATCGACATAGGAAATCAGCAGCGACAGCGATTCCGGCGTCGTCAGCAATATTTGCGGCGGCTTGGTCCGCTGCCGGGCTTTGCGGTCCGACGGCGTATCGCCGGTGCGCGTCTCGACCCGGATATCGAGCCCCATCTCCGCGACCGGCCCGAGCAGATTACGCTGCACATCGACGGCCAGCGCCTTCAGCGGCGACACATAGATGGTGTGCAGCCCGTCATGCTCTGGATGCGCGATGAGGTCGGCGAGTACCGGCAAAAACCCCGCCAGCGTCTTGCCCGCTCCCGTCGCCGCAACCAGCAACGCATGCTGCCCCGCCTCCGCCGCCGCCAGCATCTCCCCCTGATGCCGCCGCAGCGCCCAACCCTTCGCGGCGAGCCAGTTGGTGATGATGGGGGGTAACGTCATCCAAACTCCCGTCATCCCGGTGAACACCGGGACCCAGCAGCATATAACAACGCACGTGGCAGCGTGCGCGCGCTACCGCGCGCATTTTTTGCGAGCTTCTGGGTCCCGACGTTCACCGGGATGACGGCGTGCCACGAAAATTGACAAGTTGATCTGTTCATGATATGTTCGACAGGATTTTCACTCGCAATTTTGTTGCGTTTCAAGCCGGGACATTGAAACGTGAACACCGATTCTCCGCGAAGTTTGCGAAGTTGAGCCCGCGACTCGGGCGGCAACGAAAGGCGTCGATCATGGCTGATGAACTGGTTTTCTACACCAACCCGATGTCGCGTGGCCGCATCGTGCGCTGGATGCTAGAAGAAGTCGGCCGGCCCTATCGCACTGAACTCCTCGACTATGCGACGACGATGAAGGCGCCCGCCTATCTGGCGATCAACCCGATGGGCAAGGTCCCGGCGATCGTTCACAACGGCCATGTCGTCACCGAATGCGCGGCGATCTGCGCTTATCTTGCGGACGCCTTCCCCGATGCCGGGTTGGCGCCGGCGCCTTCGGACCGCGCCGACTATTACCGCTGGCTGTTCTTCGCCGCCGGTCCGGTCGAGCAGGCAATTATCAACACGCAATTGGGGGTGCAGGTGCCACCCGAGCGCGAAGGGATGGTCGGCTATGGGACGAAGGCGCACGTTGTGGACACGCTCGAGGGTGCCTTGCAGGACCGCGAGTTCATCGGCGGCGACCGCTTTTCCGCTGCCGACGTCTATGTCGGCGCGCAGCTCGGCTGGGGCATGCAGTTCGGGACCGTCGAGAAGCGCCCGGCGTTCGAGGCCTATGTCGCGCGCAACTCGGCCCGCCCCGCCTATGTCCGCGCCAACGACCTCGACAATGCGCTGATGCCCGCACCGCCGCCCGCCGCTTAGTCTGGAACAAGCCGGGCCGCTCGCTCATATTGCTGCCGTGCCCGCGCTCGGTTCCTGGCTGAAGCCCCATCCCGAGGGCATCCATGTCGTCCCCGGCGATTTCTGGATCGATCCCTCGCGACCCAAGCCATCCGCTCTGATCACCCACGGCCACGCCGACCATGCCCGCGCCGGTCATGGCAAAGTGCTCGCGACCCCGGAGACGCTGGCGATCATGCAGGTGCGCTACGGCGACCAGCCCGGCGGCCAAGGCATCGGCTATGGCGAGCAGTTGAAGATCGGCGAGGTCAACGTGTCGTTCGTCCCCGCCGGTCATGTCCTCGGCTCAGCGCAGATCGTCATGGAGTATCGCGGCGAGCGCATCGTCGTCTCGGGGGACTATAAGCGCCGTCCCGACCCGACTTGCGCGCTGTTCGAGCCGGTGCCCTGCGAAATCTTCGTGACCGAGGCGACCTTCGGCCTGCCGGTGTTCCGCCACCCCGACGCATCCGACGAGATGGCCAAGGTGCTTGATGCCTTGCGCGACGCGCCCGAGCGGTCGGTGCTGATCGGCGCCTATGCGCTCGGCAAGGCGCAGCGCGTTATCGCGCACCTCCGCCAGCTCGGTTGGCGGCAGCCGATCTATATCCACGGCGCGATGGTGAAGCTCTGCGACCTCTACCAGGCCCACGGTGTCGACCTCGGTGAGCTGCGCACCATCGAGGGCCTCAAGCCCGCCGATCTCAAGGGCCAGATCGTCGTCGCGCCGCCGTCTGCGCTCAACGATCGCTGGTCGCGCCGCCTGCCCGACCCGATCACCGCAATGGCCTCGGGCTGGATGCGCATCCGCCAGCGCGCCGTGCAGCGCGGCGTCGAACTGCCGCTGATCGTCTCCGACCACGCCGACTGGGACGAACTGACCGATACGCTGTCCGAGCTGGGCCCAAAGGAGGTTTGGGTCACCCACGGCCGCGAGGATGCGCTCGTCCACTGGTGCGCGACCCGACAGATCAAGGCGAAGGCGCTGGCGCTTGCCGGCTTCGAGGATGAGGACGACTAGCCCCAAAGGTTGGGCCTTCCGTACCGATAGCCGGCACGACTAAGGTACAGCTGAACCATCGGGGGCATCGAATGAAATCCAAGCTGTTTCTGACGTCGATTGCTGCCAGCATCGCCGTTCCGGCCTTTGCACAGGCGGGCTTTGATCCGGAGGCCGCAACGCGGGCCTATCTCGCCACTGTCAATGGCGCGGCGCGAGCGAAGTCGGATGCCTATTTCGAGGGCGGCTATTGGCTGCTACTGTGGGGATTCCTTGTCGGGGTGGCGGTCAATCTCGTGGTCCTGCATTTCGGCTGGGCAGCGCGGCTGTCGGCATGGAGCCGCCGCGTCACGCAGCGCAAGTTCCTCGGCTCGCTACTGTTCTCTGCGGCGTTCATCGTGCTGACCTTCGTGCTCGGCTTGCCGTGGACGATCTACACCGGCTTCATTCGCGAGCATCAATATGATCTGGCGACCCAGACCTTCGGTCCGTGGTTCGGCGAGCAGCTGATCGGCGTCGGCATCGGGATCGTCATCGGGTCGCTGCTGATCGCTGGCCTTCTGGCGATGGTGCGGCGCACCGGCGAGGCCTGGTGGGCGTGGGGCACGCTGATTGCCACGGCTGGCTTTTTCGTGCTGGCAGTGCTCTCGCCCGTGCTCATCGAGCCGCTGTTCAACAAATATACCCCGATGCCGCCGTCGCCGCTCCAGCATGCGATCCTGTCGATGGCGCGCGCGAACGGCGTGCCGGCCGACAATGTGCTCGTCGTCGACGCATCGCGGCAGACGACGCGGATTTCCGCGAACGTCGGCGGTCTTGCGGGCACGACGCGCGTCGCGCTCAACGACAATCTGCTAAAGCAGCCGCCGGACGAGGTGCGCGCCGTCATGGGGCACGAGCTCGGCCATTATGTGCTGAATCATGGCTACAAGGGGCTGATGATGTTCGGGCTCGTGTTCCTCGCCGGCTTCTGGGTGGCCGCGAAGGGCACGCCAGCGCTGCTGCGGCGCTACGGTGAGCGCTGGGGCGTCACCGACGTCGCCGATCCCGCCGTCGTGCCGGTCGCGATTATCGTCATCTCCGCCTTTTTCCTGGTGGCGACGCCGGTGACCAACACGATCACGCGGGTGCAGGAGGCTGAGGCGGACATCTTCGGACTGAATGTCGCGCGTGCGCCGGACAGTTTCGCCAAGACGGCGCTGAAGCTGTCGACCTACCGCAAACTCGAGCCGACGCCGCTGGAGGAAGCGGTGTTCTACGACCATCCGTCGGGGCGCAGCCGGATCGCGATGTCGATGCGCTGGAAGGCCGAACATCTGGGCGAGCCGGGCATCCAGTAGGACAGGGCACGGCGCGTGCTGATTTTCGGCATGGGGTATACCGCGACGCGGCTTGCGACGGCGTTGCGCGCCAAGGGCTGGGCGGTGACCGGCACCCGCCAGTCGGCGCGCGACGGGGTGCTGGTGTTCGACGATCCGGCGGTCGTGGGCGCGATCGGGCGGGCGACGCACATCCTGTCGTCGGTGCCGCCAAATGAGGCGGGTGATCCGGTACTGCTGCACTATGGCGATGCGATCCGGGCGAGCGGGGCGTGGATTGGCTATCTGTCTTCGACCGGCGTCTATGGCGACACCGACGGGGCATGGGTCGATGAGAGTGCGCCGGTTGGGACGGGCCGGCGCTCGGCGCGCAGCGACGCCGACCTCGCGTGGCAAACGATGCCGGATGCGCATGTGTTCCGGCTGCCGGGCATTTACGGCCCCGGACGGTCGGCGATCGACCGGGTACGCAGCGGACAGGCGCAGCGCGTTGATGCGCCCGGGCATCTTTTCAGCCGCATTCATGTCGATGATATTGTCGGTGCCGTGATCGCGGCGATCGAGCGGCCTCGACCCGGTGTCTACAATATCGCTGATGACCGGCCGGCCTCCGGAAGCGTGGTGACTGAGGCTGCCTGCGACCTGCTCGCCGCGCCTTACCCGCCGCGGGTTGCACCAGCGGCGCTATCCCCGCAGGCTCGCGCATTTTACAGCGAGCGCCGCCGCATCGCGAATGGCAAGATGAAACGCGACCTCGGCGTCGTGTTGCGCTATCCTGACTATGTCCACGGCCTACGGGCCTGCCTGGAGGAATCCCCATGAAGTTCGGTGTCGGTCAGTCGGTCACCCGGGTCGAGGATCAGCGGCTGCTGACGGGCCATGGCAATTACACCGACGATCTGCAGGCAGAAGGTCAAGTCTATGCGGTGACGCTGCGCTCGCCTTACGGCCACGCGCGTATCCTTTCGGTCGATACCGAAGCGGCGAAGGCGATCCCCGGCGTGCTCGCGGTCTATACCGGTGCGGACGTTGCCGGTTACGGCCCGATCCCTTGCATCGTGCCGCTGTCGGGCGACCTGAAGACCCCGCGCCCGATCCTGTGCACCGACCGGGTGCGCTTCGTCGGCGACGGTGTGGCATTTGTCGTCGCCGAGACGCGCGAAGCAGCGCGGGCCGGGGCGGAAGCGATCGAAGTCGATTATGAAGAGCTGCCCACCGTCTCCGACATGGACGAGGCACTGGCCGCTGGCGCGCCGGTGTTGTGGGAGGGTGCGGCCTCGAACGATATTTTCCTGTGGCAGGTCGGCGATGCCGACAAGGCGGCGGCAGCGGTTGCGGGCGCGGCGCATGTGACGCGGCGGCGCATCGTGCAGAACCGCATCGCACCGACGTCAATGGAGGTGCGCGCGGCGGTCGGGCGTTTTGAGGACGACAAGTTCGTGCTCAATGTCGGCAGCCAGGGCGTTGCCGGGATGCGGGCGATGTTGGCCGGCATGATCATGAAAATCCCGGCCGACCAGGTGCGGATCATCACCCAGGACGTCGGTGGCGGCTTCGGCATGAAGACCTTCATCTACCCCGAATATGTGCTGGTGCTGCATGCCGCGAACGAATTGGGGCGGCCGGTCAAATGGACGGGCGACCGCGGCGATGCGTTTCAGACCGACACGCATGGGCGCGCGATGGTCAGCGATGCCGCGCTCGCGCTCGACAAGGATGGCATGATCCTCGGCCTGCAGGTCGAAACCTGGAGCGAACTCGGAGCCTATCAGTCGATCTTCGGGCCGGCGATCCAGACGATGGCCGGCGGGCGGATCATGGGCGGCGTCTACCGGATCCCGGCGATCCACAACAAGGTGCATGGGGTCGTCACGTCGACAGCGCCCGTCGATGCCTATCGCGGCGCGGGACGCCCGGAGAGCGCCTATCTGATGGAGCGGCTGCTCGAAGCGGCGGCGCGCGAAATCGGCCTCGGCGTTGACGAAATCCGGCGCCGCAACCTGCTGAAGCCGTCGGAATTGCCGCATGCCAACGGGCTCGGACTGACGTTCGATGTCGGCGATTTCCCGGCGGTGCTCGACAAGGCACTCGCGAATGCAGACTGGGCCGGGTTTCCGGCGCGCAAGGCCGAGGCGGGGCGGCGCGGCAAGCGCTATGGGCGCGGGCTTTGCTATTATGTCGAGATCGCGGGCGGCGGATCGGCGGACGAATTCGCCGACATTCGCGTTGCGTCCGACGGGATCGTCGAAGCCGCTGTTGGCACCCAGTCCAACGGCCAGGGCCATGAGACGGTCTATGCGCAGGTGCTCGCCGAAAAGCTCGGCGTGCCGATGGAGCAGGTGCGCATCGTGCAGGGCGACAGCGACCGGCTCGACCAGGGCAATGGCACTGGCGGCTCGCGCTCGATGGCGTGGGGTGGCGGCGCCGTGCTCGGGGCTGCCGAAGATCTGATCGCCCGCGGCATCGAACTTGCGAAGCCGATGCTCGATGCCGAGGACGTCGACTATGCCGAAGGCGTCTTCCGGGCGCGCGGCAGCAATCGCACGGCGTCGCTCGCCGAATTGTCGGCCGCCAATCCGGGGGCGCTCGACGGCCGGCATCGCTATGCGCCCGCAAAGCCGAGCCCGACCTACCCCAATGGCTGCCATGTCGCGGAGGTCGAAATCGATCCTGACACCGGCATGGTCAAGGTCACGCACTACAGCCTCGTCGACGATTTCGGCACGATCGTGAACCCGCTGCTGCTGCAGGGGCAGGTGCATGGCGGCGTCGCGCAGGGCCTTGGACAGGCGCTGCTGGAAAACATCGTCTACGGCGAGGGCGCGCAGCTCCTGACGGGATCCTTCATGGATTATGGCGTCCCGCGCGCCGACGACATGCCCTGGGTGGCGTTTGACACGCTGGGCACGACGTCGCCGACCAATCCGCTGGGCGCCAAGGGCTGCGGCGAGGCGGGGACGATCGGATCGATGCCGTCGATCATGAATGCGATAATCGACGCGCTCGACGGCACGGCGATCGAGATGCCGGCGACACCGGAGCGGGTGTGGCGGGCGTGCCAGAGCCTCGGCATGCGGCAGGCCGCCGAATAGTCAGTGCTCGGAGGCCGGCGCTGCGCCGTTCGCGGGTGCCTTGCACAGCGCGGCGAGCGGAATGGCGAGCGCGAACAGCAACCCCATGCGCAGGAACACATCGTCGAAGGCGAGCGTGAGCGCCTGTCGCGAGACGATGCGCGCCAGCTGGCCCTGCGCCATCAGCAAGGCGTGTGCGCTGTCGGTGGTCAGGGTGCCAATCATTGCCGAAAGGCCGGTCAGCATGTCCCGCGCGGCATCCGGCAGCGCGCCCATCGCTTCCGACAGCCGCAGGGCGTGCAGCCGCGTCAGGTCCTGAAGCCATGTGTTGACGAGCGCGATGCCGACCGCGCCGCCAAGATTGCGCGTGAGGTTGAACAGGCCTGACGCGTCGCGCAGATCGGCCGGGGCGGCGCCGCCGATGCCGAGACCGACCGTTGGGACGATACAGAGCAGGATCGCAAAGCCACGCACGATTTGCGGGACCAGCAGTTCGGAGAATCCCCAGTCGGGATTGACGGCGGAGAGGAGGTACAAGCCGAGCGCGAAAAAGGTGAAGCCCACAGCAACGACAATACGCGGGTCAGCGCGGCTGGAGAGTTTGGCCGCAATCGGCGCGCCAAATCCCATTGCAAGGCCCGCGACGAATACGGTGCCGCCGATCTGGGCGCTCGAATAGCCGCGCACCCGGCCAAGAAATACCGGCATCAGATAGGTCGACGCGTAGAGACCGAAGCCGATGACGAAGTTGAGCCCGCAGGCGATGCCGAAGGTCGGGCGGCGGAAGGGGGCTAGGCGGACGAGCGGGGCGGTCGAGAAGAAACAGCGCTCGAAGAAGACAGCGCAGCCGACAAGCGACAGCCATCCGGCCGTCGCCACACGCGCATCGTCGAACCATTGGTGGCGCGGGCCTTCCTCCAACGCATATTGCAGACCGCCGAGGAACAGCGCGAGACCCGCGAGGTGCAGCCAGTCGATCCGCTTGAGGAGGCTCGGGTCGGGTTCGTCGATGCGGCCCAGGATGGGTACCGCCAGCGTGATCAGGATGCCGGGCAGGATGTTCATGAAGAACAGCCAGCGCCAGGACGCCGCATCGGTGATCCAGCCGCCGAGGCTGGGACCGAGCGTCGGGGCGAGCGTCGAGACAAGGCCGAGGATGCCGGGGATCATCGCGCGCTTGTCGGCGGTGAAGATCGTGAAGCCGGTCGAGAAGACGAGCGGGATCATCGCGCCGCCGACGAAGCCCTGAATGGCGCGGTAAGCGATCATCTGCTCGATCGAGGTGGCAGTGCCGCACAATAGCGACGACAGCGTGAATAGCGCGGCTGAACCGGCGAACAGCCAGCGCGTGCTGAGCGCGCGGGCCAGAAAGCCGGACAGCGGGATCATGACGATCTCGGCCATCAGATAGCTGGTCTGTACCCAAGCAATCTCGTCCGGACCGGCGGACAGGCCTGCCTGCACCGAATTGAGCGAGGCCGCGACGATTTGCGTGTCGAGCAGCGCCATGAACTGACCGAACGCCATGACGGCGAACAGCAGCAGCTTGCGCCGCTCGGGCATCGTCGTGGGGTCGAAGGGAACAGCAGCGGCGGTCATGGTAGCTTTATGCAACGGGATAGACAGCTCATCCCTAGAGTTTTATATGATGTTCGTCATATGAAAAATTCATCAGCCAACGTTGGGACATCGCGAGAGGCCGCCAAGGCAGCCACGCGGGAACGCGTGGTTCGCGCCGCGTCGCGGGCGATCCGGTCGCGAGGTCTGGCTGGCGCTGGCGTTGCCGCAGTAATGGCCGACGCAGGCCTCACGCACGGCGGCTTCTATGCGCATTTCGACTCGAAGGATGCCCTGACGGCGGCGGCGATCACCGCGAGTTTTGCCGACTCGAGTCGCCGCTTCCAGCGCGAACTCGCGGACCTGCCGCCGAAGGAAGCGCTGGCAGGCTGGATCGATCTGTACGTCTCAGAACGGCACCGCGATGGTCCGGAACGGGGTTGCGCACTGCCCGCGCTTGCGGCCGAAGTGTCCCGAAGCGGGGATGCGGCCCGCGCGGCGCTGGCGAACGGGATTGCCGCGATGATGGGTCAGCTTTCGGCATGGTTGACCGCTGTAAACGGTGACAGCGGCAGCGGATTGCTCGCAGCAGGACTGCTCGCCGAGGCAGTTGGCGCCGTCTCGCTGGCGCGTGCGCTCGGGGCGGGCGAAGCCTCCGACGCCATTCTCGAATCGACGCGGACATCGCTGAAGCGCCGCGCAGGGGTGATGCGATGACCGAACAGCCACTTGCAGAGAGTTTTCTCGATGCGACGCCGGTCGAGGCGCGCCGCAAGCCGCCTCGCGCGTTGATCGTGCTCGCGCTGGCGATCGTCGCGATCCTGGCCGGCTGGGCCTATATCCATGCGGCAGGCCGCAGCGTTTCGACCGACAACGCCTATGTTCGCGCCGACTCGACCATTGTCGCGCCGAAGGTTCGCGGACTCGTCGCCGCGGTGCTCGTGGCCGACAACAGCAGGGTGGCTGCGGGGACACCTCTGGTCCGGCTCGACGATGAGGAATATCGGGCGCGGCTCGCGGCAGCGCGCGCCGATTTGCAGGTCGCGGATGCGGCCGTCGATGCGGCGCAAGCGGCGTTGACCCGGCTCGGGGCCGAGCAACGGCTGGCCTTGGCCAATGAGGCGACAGCGGGGACGATGATCCGTGCCGCCGACGCCGAAGTTGCGCGCGCAATCGCCGAACGCGACCGCCAGCGTGCGCTGCTTCCGCAGGGGTTCGTGACCAAACGCAGCATCGAGGCCGCCAATTCCGCCGCAACGGGCGCGATCGCCGAAGCGAGCCGGGCCCGCGCGGCACTGGCCGGCCGGGCGCGTGAAGGCGATGTTGCGGGCGCTCGCCGTGCTGAACTGCTCGGTGTGCTCGCGCAGGCCCGTGCGACGCAGGCCAAGGCGAAGGCCGCGCTCGATCTGGCAACGCAGGATTTGACGCATGCGCTCATCCGCGCGCCGATTGGCGGGACGGTCGGCGACCGGCAGGTCGAGGCCGGCGAATATGTCCAGCCGGGAACGCGCCTGATGCGCATCGTGCCGAGCGAGGGCCTCTACATTGTCGCCAATTTCAAGGAGACGCAGACCGCTCGCATGGTCGCTGGACAGCGCGCCGAGGTCAGCATCGACGCGCTTCCCGACGAGACGCTGACCGGCCGCGTCGACAGTTTTGCGCCCGGCGCAGGCTCCGAGTTCGCGCTGATCCCGTTCGAGCCGGGCACGGGCAATTTCACGAAGATCGTGCAGCGGGTCGGCGTCCGGATCCGGCTTGATCCCGGACAGGCGGCGCTGAAGCGGTTGCGGCCGGGCCTGTCTGCCGAAGTCGAGGTCGAACTGCGCTAGTGTCGCGCCGCGCGCTTGGGTAGAGCAGTGCCGGGGCTCGGAAGGACCGGCGATGACAGTGAAACTATTGGCCTGGCTTGCAGCGGGACTCGTGTCGATCCAGGGGGTTGCGGCGGAGACCCCCGCCCCCGTCGCCGACCTCGTCAAATCGGTCGATATTCCCTTCGAGCAGTTCACGCTCGCGAACGGGTTGCGCGTTGTCGTGCATACCGACCGCAAGGCCCCCGTCGTCGCGGTGAATGTCTGGTATCATATCGGGTCGAAGGACGAGCCGGCCGGCAAGACCGGCTTTGCGCATCTGTTCGAGCATCTTATGTTCAATGGATCGGAGAATAATCCGGGCGAATTTTTCGCGCCGCTGGAGAATGTCGGCGCAACCGACTCGAACGGCACCACTGCCTCCGACCGCACCAATTATTTCGAGACGGTGCCGACCCCCGCGCTTGAACTCGCGCTGTTCCTCGAATCCGATCGGATGGGGCATCTGCTCGGCGCGGTCACCCAAAAGGTGCTCGATAACCAGCGTGCGGTCGTCCAGAACGAGAAGCGGCAGGGCGACAACGAACCCTATGGCCTCACGGACTATGCGATCCACGCAGCGATATTTCCGGCGGGCCATCCCTATCATCACACGACGATCGGCTCGATGGCCGACCTCGATGGCGCGAGCCTCGACGATGTGAAGGGCTGGTTCCGCGCCAATTACGGGCCCAACAATGCCGTGCTCGTGCTGGCGGGCGATGTCGATGCGAAGACGGCGCGGCCGCTTGTCGAGAAATATTTCGGCAGCATCCCGCGCGGCCCCGATCCGGTGAAGCTCACCGCCCCCGTTCCCAACCACAGCGAGACGCGGCGCGAGACGATGCGCGACGCGGTCGCGACGACGCGGCTGATGCGAGTTTATGTTGCCCCCGGCCGGCTCGATCCGGCGACGCCGCTGCTCGACATGGCGGCGGCGATCCTCGGCAATGGCGGCTCGTCGCGGCTGTACAATGATCTGGTGCGCGAGAAGCAGCTCGCGGTCGGCGTCGGTGCCTATGTCGAGCCCGAGGAACTGGCGAGCCAGATCACGATCAGCGCCGATGTGAAGCCCGGCGTCGATCCGGCGCTCGTGGAAGCGCGCATCGATGCCGTGATGGCCGAGTTTCTGAAAGCCGGGCCGACGGCCGATGAGGTGAGCCGGGTGGCGACGCGCGAAGTCGGTGGGCGGATTCGCGGGCTGGAGGAAGTCGGCGGATTCAGCGGCAAGGCCGGGACGCTCGCTGAGGGTCTCGTCTACGCGGGCGACCCCGGCTTCTATCGGATCGAGATGGGCCGTTATGCGGCGGCGACCCCGGCGAGCGTGCAGGCCGCAGCACAACGCTGGCTGTCGCGCGGCGACTACCGGCTGACCGTCGTTCCGGGGCAGCGGACCGCGAGCGACGAGGCGAAGAAGATATCGCCGCCGGGTCCGGCAGTCACGACACCCGCGCCGCCACCGCCGGCTTCGGTCAAACCGTCGCGCGCCGCACCCGAAGTGGCGGGATTCCCGGCACTGGATTTCCCCAAGGTTGAGCGCGCGACACTGTCAAACGGCATTGCGGTGACGCTGGCGCGGCGGACGACGGTTCCGGTGGTGCGGATGATCCTGTCGTTCGACGCCGGCAATGCCGCCGACCCCAAGGCGAAGCTCGGCACGCAGGGACTCGTGCTAGCCCTCATCGACGAGGGCACGGCGAAGCGCAGTGCCACGCAGATCGTCGAGGAGGGCGAACGGCTCGGCGCGAGCATTGGCGCCTCGGCGGGCATGGACCGCACGCGGCTGTCGCTGAATGCATTGAAGCCCAATCTGGCGGCGTCGCTCGACCTGTTCGCCGATGTCGTGCGCAATCCCGCCTTCGCGGAGGCCG
This sequence comes from Sphingomonas paucimobilis, assembly GCA_943370355.1. GTDB lineage: Bacteria > Pseudomonadota > Alphaproteobacteria > Sphingomonadales > Sphingomonadaceae > JADCGM01. The sequence continues at coordinate 26,057 of CALRQP020000015.1, read as the reverse complement.
AACTCAAGCGCGTGCGCACACAGGTGTTGACGCGCATCGCGGCCGAGCAGACCGAGCCGCAGAGCCTCGCGTTCCGTGAACTGCCGCCGCTGATTTACGGGCCGGCACATCCTTATGGGATCCCGTTTACCGGGTCGGGAACAGCTGCGGGCGTGACGGCGGTAACGCGCGACGATCTCGTCGCATTCCACCGCACCTGGATCCGACCCGACAATGCCGCGCTGTTTGTGGTCGGCGACGTGACGATGACCGAGCTGAAGCCGCTGCTCGAGGCGAGCCTTGGCGACTGGCAGGCACCGGCGGAGCGCAAGGGCGTGAAGGCATTTACGACGGTGCAGCCGCCGGCCTCGCGCATCATTCTTATCGACCGGCCCGGGTCGCCGCAGTCGATGATCCTTGCCGGGACGCCGCTGGCGGTGAAGGGCGTTGACGACCAACTGGCGCTCGGCGTCGCCAACGATATCCTTGGCGGCAATTTCACCTCGCGGCTCAATGCCGATGTGCGCGAGGACAAAGGCTGGGCCTATGGCGTGCAGACAATCGCGAGCACAGTGCGCGAGCAAATGCCTTTCATGCTGTTCGCGCCAGTGCAGACCGACAAGACCGGCCCCGCGATGGCGGCGATGATCGCCGACATGGCGGATTACCGCACCAAAAAGCCGCCGACCGCCGACGAACTGGCGCGGACGGTCAACAATAATGTCCGCTCCCTTCCCGGCGCATTCGAGAGCGGCGGCGATGTGCTGGGCTCGATCGAGCGCAACTATGTGCTGGGGCGGCCTGACGACTATCAGGTCACGCTGGCCGGGCGGTACGCGAAGCTGACATTGGAGGATCTCAAAGCCGCGACGGCAGAGTCACTCGACCCGTCGAAGTTATTGTGGATCGTCATCGGCGACCGGACGGTCGTGGAACCACAGCTGACCGGGCTGGGACTCCCGCTCGAAGTGCGGAAGTAGTCGTCAGGTCACCAGCTTCCGCAGGCCGGCGATCGTGTCGGCTTCTGCGGCAGGCTTGTCGGTGCGAATGCGGGCGATGCGCGGGAAGCGCATCGCGAGGCCGGATTTGTGGCGCTTCGAATCGTGGATGGAATCGAAGGCGACTTCGAGGACAAGTGTCTTCTCGACCTCGCGCACCGGGCCGAAGCGGTTCAAGGTGTGGTTGCGCACGAAACGGTCGAGCATGGCCAGCTCGGCATCGGTGAATCCCGAATAGGCCTTGCCGACCGGGAGCAGTTCGCCGTCATCGGTCCAGCAGCCGAACGTATAGTCGGAATAGAAACTCGACCGTTTGCCGTGCCCGCGCTGCGCATACATCATCACGCAGTCGGCGGTGAGCGGATCACGCTTCCATTTATACCAAAGCCCGGTGCGGCGGCCCGCGACATAGGGCGAGTCGCGGCGCTTGAGCATCAGGCCTTCGATCGCGGCGTCGCGGCTGCCGGCGCGTAGCTCCATGAGGTCTTCGAAACTCTTGCCCTCGATGAGCTGCGATATGTCGAAGCGGTCGCGCGGCAATTGTGGGACAAACGCCTCAAGGCGGGTGCGGCGGTCCTGCCACGGCAGCTCGCGCAAATCCTCTGGACCATCGAGAAGGATATCGTAGAGGCGCACGAAGGCCGGAAAGTCCGCCAGGGTCTTCGCGCTCACAACCTTGCGCCCGAGGCGTTGCTGCAGCGCGTTGAACGAGCCGGCCTCGCCCGCCTGTGCCGTACCGCGTACCAGCAATTCGCCGTCGAGCACGCCGGGAATGGCGAAGTCTGTGGCAACGTCCGGAAAGCTGCGGGTGATGTCGTCGCCGGCACGGCTGTACAGGCGCGTTTCCCCCGCGACGTGCACCAGCTGGACGCGGATGCCGTCCCATTTCCATTCAGCGGCATAGGCGGCGAGATCGATGTCCTCGGTCTCCAGCGGATGCGCGAGCATGAACGGGCGAAACACCGGCACGCTATCATGGGTCGGGCGCTCGCTGCGGCCTTCGGCCCAATCGAACAGCGCCGCATAGGGCGGGTCGATGCCATGCCACACCTCCTCGACATGATCGACGTCGAGATCGAAGGCCTGGGCAAGCGCGGTCTTGGCGAGCCGCGCCGATACGCCGATCCGCAACGCGCCCGTCGCGAGTTTGATCAGTGCGTACCGGCCAGATGAATCCATTCGGTCGAGCAAGTCGGCCAGCACACGTGGCGCTTCGGTGCGCGAGGCAGCGGTGAGGCGCGCGACGACCTCGGACAGCCGGATGTCCTCAAAATCGGCATCGTCGAGGCCGAGCGGCTTCACCCATAGCAGCGAAACGGTTTCGGCAAGATCGCCGACATAGTCACGCGACATCGCAAACAGCACGGGATCGACGCGTTCCTCGACCAGCGCGCGGATCGCCGCCGCCTTGACGCCGGGGAGATCGAGCGCGCCGGTCAGCGCTGCCATTGCGAGCCCGCGATCTGGGTCCGGCGTGCGGCGCAAATAGGCGGCGATCAGCGCCAGCTTCGCGTTGCGCGAGCGCGTGTAGACCAGCCGGTCGAGCAGGGCGGCAAAGGCATGCATGATCGCGCGACGATTGAAGCGCGCCCCTCGTTCCACCGCAAGGCCTGCACAATGGGTCGGAACCGTTCCGACCTACGGTGCGTAGTGGCACCGTTCAACCAAACAGGGAGCACGTTCATGGGTCTCATCATTCTTCTCGTCGTCGGCGGTATCTGCGGCTGGCTCGCCAGCATGATCATGCGCACCGACGGTCAGCAGGGCGTCCTGCTCAACATCGTCGTCGGCATTGTCGGCGCGGTCATTGCAGGCTTTCTGCTCGGCGGCGGCGCTTCGATCATCAATGCACCGCTCAACTTGATGTCGTTCCTCTACTCGCTGCTGGGTGCTGTCATCCTGCTGGCGATCGTCAACCTCGTCCGCCGCGGGTCAGTCCGCTAAGTCAACGTCGGCGCGCCGACCTTGGTTGGCGCGCCGCACCGTTGTGTTTAAAGGCAGCTCATGTTTGAAGCTGCCGATCTGTCCGGGCTTTCCAAGCCCGATTTTTATGCCGAACTCGATGGTCAATTGCGCGGATTGATTGCGGGAGAGGGCGACTTGATCGCCAATCTCGCCAACGCTGCCTCACTGATCTTCCACAGCCTGCCCGATCTCAATTGGGCGGGTTTTTATTTGATGCGAGGCAGCGAACTGGTGGTCGGCCCGTTCCAGGGCCGCCCGGCCTGCGTGCGCATTGCGGTGGGCCGCGGCGTCTGCGGGACTGCCGTTGCCCAGGCCCGCACCCAGCTCGTACCGGATGTCGAGGCGTTTCCAGGCCATATCCCGTGTGACAGCGCATCCCGGTCGGAGTTGGTCGTACCAATTATTGTGGATGGGCAGGCTGTGGGCGTGCTCGATCTCGACTCCCCACTGCTGGCACGCTTCGATTCTAACGATGCGTCGGGATGCGAGCGGTTGGTCGCAACTCTCGCGGCGAACGTTGCCTTCTAAACCAGCTCGCCGAGTAACAATTTCGGCCGGTCGCCGGTTTCGCCCCGCGCTTCAGCCATGAAGCCGCGCTTGAGCGGCGGGATGCGCTCGACGGCGGCGAGGCCGAACCGGCGCAGCGCCGCCATCGGACGGCCCGGAAGGGCGAACAAGCGGTTGAGGATATCCGTCACCCCGGAGACCATCGCATTGTCGAGCCGTCGCCAGCTTTGGTAGCGCTCGAGCAATTGCGGATCACCGAGATCGAGACCGACGCGGGCACCATCGACCAACACTTCAGTGAGTGCGGCGACATCGCGCAGCCCCATATTCAGACCCTGACCGGCAATCGGGTGGATGCCGTGCCCAGCATCGCCGACAAGGGCCAGCCGCTGGTCCACATAGCGCTCGGCATGATGGAAGCCCAACGGGTAGGACGCGGCTTGCGCGATCATGTCGATCTTGCCGAGGAAACCGCCCATGCGCGCTTCGATTTCGGCGGCGAGTGCCCGCGGGGGCAGCGCGACAGTCGCCGCCGCATCGCGCGCCTCGACTGTCCAGACGATCGCCGACCGGTGCCGCCCTTCGCTGTCATCGAGCATCGGCAGGATTGCGAACGGACCGGTCGGATAGAAAAGCTCGAACGCAACGCTGTCATGCGGCTCGGCATGCGCGATCGTCGTGACGATGGCCGTCTGGCTATATTGCCAGGTCGCGATGCGGATACCGGCGTCATCGCGGACCTTCGACCGCCGACCGTCTGCTGCGACAACCAGCGGCGCGGTGAGGACGCGGCCCGATTCGAGCGTGACGGTGACGCCGGCGTCTCCGCGCACGATGTTAGCGACGCGGGCAGGTGCATGAATCGCAATATTCGCGCTGGCGCGCGCCTTGCCGATCATTGCAGCGCGCAGCCGCCGGTTTTCAAACATATAACCGAGCGGGCCGCCGTTGCTGTCCGCGCTGTCGAAATGCAGATGGAGCGGCGACAGTCCATCGGTCACGCGGATCTCGCCGATCGCACAGCCTTCGCCCAGCATGTCGCCAAGCCCGATCGCCCCGAGCATACGCGCCGAAGCGCTGGCAATTGCGGAAGCCCGGCCGTCGAATGTCGGCGCGAGCGTTGCATTGAGGTCGGCGGTATCGACGACGTGGGTTCGGAGGCCGTGTACGTCTAGCGCCAAGGCCAGCGTCATGCCGACCATGCCGCCGCCGATGATGATGGCGTCTACGCTGTCCATGCAAGCCGCTATAGCCCCGCACGAGCTCTGACCCAAGTGCGCCGCTTTTTTAGGCTGCAACAACATGCTGTGTAATTTTTGGGCGGAATTCAGCAGCTCTCGGCAATTTTTGCGCTTGCCGCGACTTGGCACGCTTCCTGAATAGAAGGTTTCGGGTGCCTCAGGGCTCCTGTGCTCGCTCGGGACCATCGGTCCATACCTGTCGGCCGGAGGCAACACCTCCGGCCGCTTTTTTATCTGCCGCTTGACCGTCCGCCGCCGCGCCCACCATGGTGGTGGCACGAGTGACGGGGGCGTGTTCGATGGCGCGAGACGGGACGAAACGGCAGCGATCGCTGTTGCCGCCGGCATGGGTGGCTTGGTTGCGCCGGACTGGCCAAATCGGCGGCGGCGCGTTGGTTGTTCTGCTGGGGCTCGGCCTGCTGCTGGCGCTGCTAAGCTATGACCCCGCCGACCCGTCGCTGAACAGCGCGACCGCGCGTGCACCGTCGAACATTCTCGGTGGACCGGGGGCGTGGTTCGCTGATCTCGTGCTGCAAACACTGGGCTTTGCCAGCGCGGCACTATTGCCGCCGATCTTGGCGGTCGGCGCACGGATCATACGGGGTCAGCCTCTGACGTCATGGCCGCGCTATGCGCTCGCCACGTTGGCTGGAACGATCCTGCTGTCGCTCGCGCTCGGCCTTGCAGCGGACGCCACTTGGTTGATGCCCGTAGGCGCGGGCGGCGTGACCGGACTGCTGGGCGGGGAAGCGCTGGCGGAGGCCCTGTCGCGTCTCCCGATGTCGGTGCCGCTAGCATATCTGGCCGGGACAGTGTCGGTTCTGACGGGGCTTGTCGCTGCCACCTTGCTCGTTTGGGGTCTGGGAGTTGATCGCGACGATTGGTTGCGGCTGTTCGGCCGGACCGACGACGCTGAGCTGGAGGATGAGCCCGAGGTGCGGCCCGCACGGCCTGAACGCCCTGCACGCGTGATCGAGGAGGATGCACCGGAAGTCGCAGCCGCACCGCGTGCCCGCATTCTTGGCCGCGCTGCGGCGGCCCCGCCCTCGAAGCGGGTCGCGCGCGAGCGGCAAACCTCGCTCGATCTCGGCGACGCCTATAAATTGCCGCCGCTGTCGCTGCTTCAGCCGATCCCGAAACCGACCGGACCGAAAATCGACGCGGCCAGCCTCGAACAAAATGCGCGATTGCTCGAAAGCGTGCTCGAGGATTTCGGCGTGCGCGGCGAGATCGTGGAGGTCCGGCCTGGCCCCGTCGTGACGATGTACGAGCTCGAGCCAGCCGCAGGCATCAAGGCGAGCCGGGTCATCGGGCTCGCCGACGATATCGCTCGGTCGATGTCGGCCCTGTCAGCGCGCGTCGCGGTGGTGCCGGGACGCAATGTCATCGGCATCGAACTGCCGAATATGCGCCGCGAGATGGTGGTGCTGACCGAGATGCTGTCGTCAGCAGCGTTCGAAGACCAGTCGGCGGCGCTGCCGCTCGTGCTCGGCAAGAATATCGCCGGCGATCCGGTCATCGTCGATCTCGCGCCAATGCCGCATCTGCTGATCGCCGGCACGACGGGTTCGGGCAAGTCGGTCGGTCTCAACTGCATGATCCTGTCGCTGCTGTACCGGCTGACGCCCGAGCAATGCCGGCTGATCATGATCGACCCGAAAATGCTCGAACTGTCGGTCTATGACGGCATCCCGCATCTGCTGTCGCCCGTGGTGACCGAGCCGCAGAAGGCGATCCGCGCGCTCAAATGGGCCGTCGAACAGATGGAGGACCGCTACCGCATGATGGCGGGCATCAACGTCCGCTCGCTGGCCGGGTTCAACCAGAAGGTCCGCGAGGCCAAGGCGAAGAATCAGCCGTTCACGCGGCGCGTGCACACCGGCTACGATCCCGAGACGGGGCAGCCGATCTACGAGACCGAAACACTAGAGTTCGAGCCGTTGCCGCTCGTCGTCGTCGTCGTCGACGAGCTCGCCGACCTCATGATGACGGCGGGCAAGGAGGTCGAATTCCTGATCCAGCGGCTCGCCCAGAAGGCGCGTGCAGCCGGCATCCACCTGATCATGGCGACGCAGCGTCCCTCGGTCGACGTCATCACCGGCGTGATCAAGGCCAATCTGCCGACGCGGATCAGTTTTCAGGTCACCTCGAAGATCGATTCGCGCACCATTCTCGGCGAGCAGGGCGCCGAACAGCTGCTCGGCAAGGGCGACATGCTCTACATGTCAGGCGGCAAACAGATCGCACGCGTGCACGGGCCCTTCGTCAGCGACGAAGAGGTCGAGGCTGTCGCCAATCATTGGAAGGATCAGGGCCAGCCCGACTATGTGTCGGCGGTCACCGAGGAACCGGCCGATGCCGATCAGCTCGGCTTTGAAATGGATGGTGGCGACGAAGAAGCCGACACCTATCGGCGCGCGGTACAGATCGTCGCCGAGAGCCGCAAAGCCTCGACCTCCTACCTGCAGCGGCAATTGCGCGTCGGCTATAACAATGCCGCGCGGCTCATCGAGCGTATGGAGAAGGATGGCTATGTCGGGCTCGCCGACCATGTGGGCCGGCGCGAGGTGCTGATCGACGAGAGTGGGCGGCCGCTTTAGCCAGTGACCGCTTCGACACGCTCGCTGCGTAGGCGGCGAGTCAGCGTGGCGGCCCCCATCGGCTTGCCGAACAACCAGCCCTGCAGATGGGTGCAGCCGGCAGTACGTAACAATTCAGCCTGTGCTTCGGTCTCAACCCCCTCGGCGGTCACGGGCAGATCCAGCGCACGCGCAAGCGCGACGATTGCGGTGGCCACTTCGCTCGCGTTGCCGCCCGTCGCGATCTCGGCAAGGAATTCGTGCGTCAGCTTGATCCTGTCGAGCGGCAGGCGCTTGAGTTGGCCAAGGCTTGCGAAGCCCATACCGAAGTCGTCGAGCACGACGCGGACTCCGAGTGAGCGCAACATCGACAGCGTGTCGGCAGCCGATGCAGGCTCGCGGACGAGATAGGATTCGGTGATCTCAAGTTCGAGGCGACTCGCCGGAAGCCCGGTTTCGCCGAGGATGCGCAGCAATTCGTCGGCAAAGGCGAGATCCCAGACCTCGGCGGCGGAGAGGTTCACAGAGACCGTGATGTCCCAGTTGACGGCAGCACGGCATGCTTGGCGCAGCACTTGCCGCGTCAGTTCCGAGATCAGTCCGCTCTCTTCGGCGACCGAAATAAACAGCACCGGGTCGATGATGCCGAGCGTCGGACTCGACCAACGCGCCAGGGCTTCCGCACCGACAATACGGCGCGTCACGGCCTCGACCACCGGTTGATAGCTGACGAGCACGGCACCGCTGGCGAGCGCCTGGCGAAGCTCCTCGGCCAGTTGGCGTCGGACGACCCGGCCGCGGTCCATGCCCTCGTCATACAGCTTCCAGCGCCGCTTCCCCGCAGCCTTGGCGGCGTACATGGCCACATCGGCGCGGCGAATCAGCTCCGAACCAGCAATCGCCGGATTGCCGCTGAGCGCAACGCCAATGCTTGCGCCGACATAGACATGATGGCCCGCCGCCTCGATCGGCGGAACAAAGCCTTCGACGAGTACCTGCGCCAGCCGCCTTGCCCGCTCCTGCAGGTCGAGTCCCGTCAGCATGACCGCGAACTCATCGCCACCAAACCGGGCGATCTGAATGTCGCTGCCGCCCTCGGCAGCAATGCGCCGCCCTGCCTGCACCAGCAGCACATCGCCGATGGCATGGCCGTAGGCGTCGTTGACCTCCTTAAAGCCGTCAAGGTCCATATAAAGCATCGCGACGCCTTCGCCGCGCGCCAGCGCAGCGTCGAGCGAGTCGGCGAAGGCGCGGCGGTTGGGCATGTCGGTCAGCATGTCGCGGTGCGCGAGCCGCAGCGCGTGACGCTGGCTGACCACCAGTTCATCCGCCCGGCGGCGCGCCGTGCTCGCACCCACGAAGCCAGCATAAGCAAGCAACGCGAAGACAAATACCGCCACCGGCATGACCGCAAGCGCGCTGTCATAGCCCGGCCCGTCGCTCTGCCAAGCCAGCATGCCGATCGAGCGACCGGAAATATCGCGAATGGCAACAGCTGCCGGGTCGGTCGTACGCGCCTCGGTCACCCGTAGACGGCGAAACCCGGAAGCGCGCTCGATCTCGGCCAGGGTTGGGCCATCAAGACGTTTGACGATCAGCAGGAATCGGTCAGGGCGACCCGGATCAGACGGCGTCGTGATCGGCCGGATGCGGGTCAAATTGACGATCGCAAGATCGCCTGCATAGCGAGCGAAACTGGCGGGACCGCGGGGCGGATTTGCTTTGCGGGCATCGCCGATCAATTGGGGTAGGATATTCCCCAGCGCGCTCGCGGCCTGTGCATCGCTCCGCTTGCCAAGGATCGAAGCATAAACCGTCCGGCCACTGGCTTCGACGACGTAGGCGTCATGATAATCGATGGTGCCGAAAGCATCGGGGCCCCAGCTACCGTCGATCCACCGCGTGTCGAGATTGCGGACAACGCGGTCATAGGCATCGTCCCAATTGCTGTTGTCCGCTCCAAGCAAAGCCAGACGGTCAAGCATATATTGTTCGACGCTTGCGGCCCGGGCACGCTCGCCGCGCAGCGCGTTGGCGTTCTGCTGGTCCGCCATGAACCAGATCGTCGCGAACATCAGCGCCGGGGCGACGAGTGCCATGAGCACATGCAGCTGGCGAATGCCGGTCGCCGTCGCTGATCCAGGCCCCCAGTCGGCAAAGCGCACGCCGAAGCGACGGCCGGCAATTGTCAGCCGCCGCCGCAATCGTGTCGAATTTGCCGTCGCCGTGCGCGCCATATTGGCCCGCCCCTTGTCAGAACCTATTGGACAGGAAGGGCTATCAACAGTTGCACGTCAGGTAAAGCGGACGGCTCCGGAACGAACTGGGTTCAACAGCTGTTCAACTGGCTGCGGGCAAGCTAGGCCGCTGATATTCGCTGGAGATCGATTTCGCATGCGCGCCCTGATGCTTCCATTCGTCGCGGTTGCGATGACGATCACTTCGCCCGCCACGGCAGCGCTTTCCGAGGTGTCGGCACATCTTGCGGCGGCAAAGACAATGACGGCGGACTTCGTCCAGACCGCTGCCAGCGGCGCGGCGGTGCGCGGCAAGCTCTTCCTGGCGCAGCCCGGCAAGGTGCGCTTCCAATATGAGCCGTCGGTGCCGATGGTGATCGTCGCCGATGGACGGACCCTCACGATGATCGATTATCAGGTCGCGCAGGTCTCCAAATGGCCGATCCGCGGCACGCCGCTGGCACTGCTGCTCGATCCGACGATGGACTTGAGCGGCTTCGCGCGCGAACTGCAGCCCGGCGACGGGGCGATCCCCGGCTTCCTGACGGTGCAGGCCAAGGACCGCAAGCATCCGGAATATGGCGTCCTGACGCTCTATTTCACCCGCGATCCACGCGGGCCGGGCGGCCTGACCCTGTCCGCCTGGCGCGCCCTCGATGCGCAGGGCACGACGACGCAAGTGCAGCTGTCGAACGTCCGTTACAATGTGCCCGTCGACAAGGCGCAATTTACCTATCGCGACCCTCGCGCTCGAGGCCGCGCGCCCGGCAAAAGTTGAGACGGACCGCAAGCAAGGCGCGTTAAACGGCGCAAAACAGGGTTTCGTGGCATTGCAAGCCGGCGGACCCCTCCCTATCTTCAAAAAGCAAGCGCGGGGCGGGGCGGAATTTGCCCCCTGTTGTCCAAACCGTCAGGCGATTGCATGCGTGACGAACGCAGAAACGGCCCTCGCTCCAATGCCCCCGGAGCGAGGGCCAATTCATTTGGGGGACGTGACGCGCCGGCCCACCGCCGCTAGACGCTGACCATGCGCTTTTCCGTCGCCAGCTGGAACATCAACTCGGTGCGCGCGCGCAGCGCGATCGTCGAGCGCTTCCTGCGCGAGGAAGCGCCGGACGTGCTGTGCCTGCAGGAGATCAAGGGCGAGGACCAGGTGTTTCCACACCAGTTATTCGAATCGCTCGGTTACAGATATCGCTACACCAACGGGCAGCGCATGCATCACGGCGTCGCGACGGTATCGAAGATCCCGCTGTGCGAGGACCGGCGGCACGACTGGCAGGACAATGGCGAGGCGCGGCACATCGGGGTGCGGCTCCCGAACGGCGTGCTGCTGGAGAATGTCTATGTGCCGGCCGGCGGCGACATTCCCGACCCGCTGCTGAATCCCAAGTTTAAACAGAAACTTGCCTACTATGACCGGATGACCAGCTGGTCCGAGGCGCTCCGTGAGCCGACTATCCTCGTCGGCGACATGAACATCGCGCCGCTGCCCAGCGACGTGTGGAGCCATAAGGCGCTTCTCGGCGTCGTCAGCCATACGCCGGTCGAAGTCGCCAAGATGGACGCGCTGATGGCGAGCCACGGCTGGTGCGACCTCGGGCGGCGCTTCGTACCCGCGCCGGAGCGGCTCTACACTTGGTGGAGCTACCGCGCGCAGGACTGGGCCGCGTCCGACCGGGGCCGCCGCCTCGACCATATCTGGACCAGCCCCGAAGTTGCGCCGCATGCGACTGGCTTCCGTGTCGTCGAAAGCGCACGCAGCTGGGATAAACCGTCGGACCATGTGCCGATCATCGCGGAGTTTGACCTCTGAGCGCCGTCGTCCAGGTCGCGCGCGCTGTTGACGAGCTGAAGCGTGGCCGGCCGGTACGGATCGGCAGCGAAGCAGTGCTCGCGGTCGAACTCGCCGATGCGACAAGCCTTGCAACGCTCGAAGCGGGCGGCCGCGCCGACCTGCTGCTCAGTCACCCGCGCGCCGCGACGCTCAAGCTCGTCAACCAGATTGCCGCTGCCGAGGAGGGGCGACCGGTACGCATCGTGCGCGCGCCGTGGATGGATCTGACCGAGTCGCTCGCCGCCGCCGATCCGGTGCGCGACCTCGCGACACCGCTTAATGGGCCATATCAAACGATCCCGGTGACTGATGCGGCCGCCGCGACGGCGGCGATCCGGCTCGCCAAGCTGGCCGGGCTGCTCCCGGCGGTCTTCGTTGGCCCCACGACCGGCGACCTACTCTCCGTAGAGGCGGCTGACGTCCTCGCTTATTCGTCCTCGGCGGGACTGCGCATTTCGGCGCGGGCGCGACTGCCGCTCGAAGGGGCCGACAACACCGAAGTTGTCGCGTTCCGCCCGTCCGATGGCGGCCCCGAGCATCTGGCGCTCATCGTCGGCGATCCGCCGCGCGGCAGCCCGGTGCTGACCCGGCTGCATTCGGCCTGTCTCACCGGCGATGTGCTCGGCTCGCTCAAATGCGACTGTGGGCCGCAATTGCATGCAGCACTCGCCGCCGTCGCAGCGGCGGGCGGCGGCATCATCCTTTATCTGCAGCAGGAAGGGCGCGGCATCGGCCTGCTAAACAAGCTGCGCGCCTATGAATTGCAGGATCAGGGCTTCGACACCGTCGATGCCAATCTGCGGCTGGGCTTCGAGGTCGAAGAGCGCGATTTCGGGCTGGCTGCAAAAATGCTCGACCTTCTCGGCGTCGCCAGCGTCCGCCTGCTGACCAACAATCCCGCCAAGGTTGCCGCGCTGGAAGCCGCAGGGATCGCCGTGACCGAGCGCGTGGCGCTGCATGCCGGCGAAGGCGATTTCAACAGCGGCTATCTGGCCACCAAGCGGGCCCGCACCGGGCATTTGCTGTGATCGAGGTCGATACGGCGGGGCGCACGCTGACGGCGTTCGGGCAAAGCTACCCCTGTGCGATCGGCCGCAGCGGTGCGTGCGACGCGGCGGACAAGCGGGAGGGCGACGGCATGACGCCATATGGCCGCTATGCGCTGCGCACCGTGCTGGCACGCCGCGACCGCATCGTGCCGGAGACTGCTCTACCGTTTCGCTGGATCCGCCCCGACGACGGCTGGTCGGATGGCACGGCCGATCCGGCCTACAACCGGCCGGTGCGGCATCCGCACGGCTATTCCGCCGAGAGATTGTGGCGCGACGATGGGCTGTACGACATCGTCGTGACGCTCTCCCATAATGAGTCGCCGCCGGTGCCAGGTCTGGGCAGCGCGATCTTCCTGCATTGCTGGAATGGGGGGAAGCCGACCGAGGGTTGTGTCGCAGTGGAGCGCGATGTTCTGGCGGCCATTCTCGAGCAGTGCCGGCCCAGCGCAACGATCACGATCCGTTAGCCCAGGCTCCGGACAATATCGGCCAGTTCGGCATAGCTGCGCGCAGTGTGATGCGCGCCCGTCGCCTGCAATCGCTCCGCATAGCCGCCGCCCGCATGTGAGCCGGCGCACAGGCCGATGACGGTCATTCCCGCCGCGACTCCAGCGGTGACGCCTGCGACGCTGTCCTCAATGACGATCGCGCGCCCCGGATCGGCGGCGAGCGTCGAGGCGGCGTGCAGGAACAGGTCGGGGTGCGGCTTGCCGCGCGTGACATGCACGGTGGCGCTGAACAGATTGTCGCCGAAGTGATGCGCGAGGCCGAAACGGTCGAGGTTGGTCGATAGCCAGTTGAGCGAACTCGACGAGGCGACGCAGCGCGGCCGCACGCCCAGCGTGTCGAGATAGTCCGCCACACCCGCGACAGGCGCGATATCCGACACGGTGCGCGCCTGGATCGCCGAGGCGCAGCGGTCGCGGAAGCCGGGCGGCAGCGCGGTGCCGGTGTGCGCCTCGATCGCCACCACGCAGTCCTCCCAGCGGCGGCCCATATAGCGGTGCAGTGCATCGTCGAGGCTGGTCGGATGGCCGAGCGCGGTCAGTTCCTCGGCGAGGACGGCATTCGCCAGCACTTCGCTGTCGGCGATCACGCCGTCGAAATCGAAGATCAGCAGCCGGTCGCTCATGCGCGCGCGCCGAACAGCGCCGTGCCGACGCGCACCGATGTCGCGCCGAGCATGACCGCCGTCTCGAAATCACCCGACATGCCCATGCTGAGCCGCGAGAGATCGAGGTCTCTCGCGAGCTTTTGCAGCAGCGCGAAAAAGGGGGCTGGTTCGATATCGGCGGGCGGGACGCACATCAGGCCGATGATCGGGACGTCGAGGCTTCGCGCCGCGTCGAGCAGGCCCGGCAGGTCGGCGACGGCGCAGCCGCCCTTCTGCGGTTCGTCGCCGATATTGACCTGAATGTAGCAATCGGGACGCCGCGCCGACTCGCGCAGCGCCTTGGCGACCGCATTCAGCAACGACGGGCGATCAATGCTGTGGATCGCATCGAACAATGCGACCGCATCGGCGGCCTTGTTCGACTGGAGTTGCCCGACCAAGTGCAGCCGCAGATCGGGATGCGCCGCGCGCAGGTCCGGCCATTTGACTTGCGCTTCCTGCACGCGATTTTCGCCGAAGCTCCGCTGCCCGTAGGCGATGAGCGGCGCGATCGCCTCGACCGGTTGCGTCTTCGAGATGGCGATGAGCTCGATCCGGGCGGGATCGCGCCCGGCGAGCTTTGCCGCCGCGGCAATCCGCGTCCGCACCGCCGCGAGCCGCTCGCCTGCCTGTTCCACTTCATCCATCGCCGCGCCTATAGGCAAGAGCATGCCCCGCCGTCACGCCCTGCCCCGGATCTGGCTGTTCACCGACGAACGGCAGGGCGACGCGCTCTGGGACGCAATCCGCGCGCTGCCAAAGGGCCGCGCCGGCGTGATCTTCCGCCATTATCGCAGCCCCGACCGCAAAGCGCTCGCCGCACGCGTCCGTGCACTGTGCAAACGGCAGCGGTTGTTGTTCGTTTTCGCCGGATCGCCAAGACAAGCCCGCGCCGCCCGCGCCGACGGTGCCCACGGAAGGAGGCCCGGCTCCCTAACAGCACCCGCCCACAACCGAGCCGACCTCATCGCCGCCCGCCGCAACGGCGCACTGCCCTTCCTGTCGCCGGTGTTCGCGACACGCTCACATTCGGGGGCGAGGGCCCTAGGTACGCTGCGGTTCGGGCTGCTTGCTGATGGGTTTGCGGTGGCCGCACTCGGCGGGATGACCGAGCGGCGCTTTGATCGGCTGACCAAGGTGGGCGCAACCGCTTGGGGGGCGATCGACGCCTTTCTCCCATAGCTGACGGAACAAAGGAGTCGGTCCAGAGCCGCCGGGCACCATTTCGCGCAGCACACTCTCCCGAGAGTTCGTTTCGGCGGTGCAGATAAATATTTGTGTTCTCGATATTTTTCGATATCGTTCCGGCATTGTCATTTCGCCTTGGGGGCACAAAACATGAATTTTTCACGGATGGCGGCCGCGAGTTTCGCGGTCGTTGCGGTCACGTCTGTATCCTCGTGGGCGCAGCCGGCCCCGGCTCAAAATGCCGTCATTCTGGGTTCGGCAGATGCGAGCGTGCTCCGGACCGGGACCGAGGTTTCGCTCCGAATGAGCGAAGAATTGACGACCAAGGGAAAGAATCTTCGGCCTGGATACCGCTTCCGCATGGAAGTTGCCCAACCTGTCATGGTTGGCGGCCAGATCGTGGTTCCCGTCGGCTCGCCTGCAATGGGCGAAGTGACGGAGGTGCGAAACAAGGGAATGTGGGGCAAGTCCGGCAACATCAACGCCCGGCCCCTCTACCTCTCGGTCAATGGGCGGCAAATCCGTCTGAGCGGCGCGATGAACGACAAGGGGACTACGGGAACTGCGGGAGTCGTGGCGGCCATCGCATTATTGCCCCTCGCAGGATTTTTGACGACAGGCACGAGCGCCGTGATCCCAACGGGCGCACCGGTCAAAGCCTTTATCGATGAGGATGTGACAGTCGCCTTCGCTGCCGGATCTGCCCCATCACCGATGGTGGTGCCCGCTGTGAGCGCACCTATCGCCGCCAAATAAGCCAATGTCGGCGGGTGTTGCGAGGTCTCGCGCGATTGCCCGCCGACAAGCCCTTCAAGGCATTTGGCCCACGAACCGGATGCGCGACAATCAACAGGCAATCCGATTGAACCGCTGTGCCTAAGATATTGGAATTCTGCCGTCTGTCTGACGGAGCCTAAGCGCTAGAAGCTGAACGCCGTTCCCAAGAACACGGCCGGGTCGCCGCGTTCGTCAGCTGTGCGGAGGCTCGGGTCGAGCGGGGTCACTAGCTGGTAGCGCATGCCGCCGTTCAGCGACAGGCGCGAGGTCAGCGCATAAGCGCCGCCGAGTTCAAGCCCGTAGCGCTTGTCCGATGCGATCGGATCGAGCGTCAGGCGGGTCGGGACTTCGCCAGAGGCCTGCAGCGAGGCCTTCCAGCGGTTGCCGCGATAGCTGAGGCCGAGATCGACACCCTCACGCGACGGACCGAAGCCAGTTTCCAGGCGGCTGTAGCCACCGGTCAGCGAGAAGCCGAGATAGCCGACCGACAGGCCGACATTATAGCCGGTCGGCGTCGCCGCCAATGCGGTCAGCGTCGAGCCGCGCGCCGCATCGGCCTGCGCCACGACACGCGAGGTCACGCCGAGCGTCAGCGCCTTGCGGTCGCCGGTCTTGCCCGACGGCGTGAAGCGGAAGGAGCGCTCGCTGGTCTGCGCGCGCGTCAGCACCGGGCTGCGCGACGGATCGACGATCGACGGCGTGAACGAGCCGAGCGTGCCGGCGCGCAGCGGCTCGACGACGCCATCGCTTTCCGAGACGATTGCCACGCGCTTGGATTTGCTCTGGGTGACGGTGCGCTTGGCAGCGGCAGGCGTGGGAACGGCATGGGCGGCCGACGCCAGGCCAACGGCCAGCGCAATACCTGCCAAGATCCCTTTGCGGCCCATGCCCGTTCTTCGACTCCGCCCCGACTTCGACACGCCCGATAACGGGCGTATGTTTCAAACATATAGCGGTACGAATGTTCCGCCGCGAGTCCCTCGCACGATTCTATTTTACAATTGGTTTACGAATCAAAGGAAGTTGTGGACGCAGCGCCACAGCGAACGGGCTTTCCGCCCGCGCCCGCGCCGCCTATAACGCAGCGCAACCGCGTAACTTTCAAGAAGGCGACCATCCCGTGACCAGCAAGGCCGTTCGTATCGCAGGCGTCGCAGCCCTCGCCCTGTTCGCCGCCGCCTGCGGCCACAAGGAGCGGCCGAAGACCGACATGGCCGCGTCGCGCGTCACAACGATCGGCGTCAACGCCTATCTGTGGAAAGCCGCACTCGACACGCTGGCGTTCATGCCGATGGCGCAGACCGATGCGGCCGGCGGCGTCATCATCACCGACTGGTATGCCAATCCGGCCTCGCCGAACGAGCGCGTCAAGGTCACCGTCTATATTCTCGACCAGGATCTGCGCGCCGATGCCGTGAAGGTCGCGGCGCTGCGGCAGGAAAATGTCGGCGGCAATTGGGTCGCTGCCCCCGTGCGCGCCGGCACCGTGCAGAAGCTTGAGGAAACCATCCTCGGCAAGGCGCGCGACCTGCGCCGCGCGGCGATTGAGGGCTAGGCCCGCCGGCTGATGTCGCGGTTCAACCCGAAGGCCGCCGACCCGCGCTGGCAACGCGTGTGGTCGGAGCGGCAGACCTTTGCGGCGCATGACGAATCGCCGAAGCCGAAGACCTATGTGCTTGAAATGTTTCCCTATCCTTCGGGGCGCATTCATGTCGGCCATGTCCGCAACTATACGATGGGCGATGTGATTGCCCGGTCGCGGCGCATGCAGGGCTATGAAGTGCTGCACCCGATGGGTTGGGACGCATTTGGCATGCCCGCGGAAAATGCCGCGATGGAAAAGAAGGTGCATCCGGGCAGCTGGACGCGCGCCAATATCGCGGCGATGCGCGACCAGCTGAAGGCGCTGGGCTTCGCGCTCGACTGGTCGCGCGAACTGGCGACCTGCGAGCCCGACTATTACGGACAGGAACAGGCGCTGTTCCTGGACCTGTTTGCGGCGGGACTGGTCTACCGCAAGGAATCGTCGGTCAATTGGGATCCGGTCGACATGACCGTGCTCGCCAATGAGCAGGTCATCGACGGGCGCGGCTGGCGGTCGGGCGCGCTCGTTGAGCGGCGCAAGCTCAGCCAATGGTTCCTGAAGATCACCGATTTCGCCGACGAATTGCTCGACGGATTGGAGACGCTGGAGGCGTGGCCGGAAAAGGTCCGCACGATGCAGGAGAATTGGATCGGCCGGTCGAAGGGCCTGCGGTTCAGCTTCGCCAACGAAGGGCGCGACGACCGGCTGCCCGTCTATACGACGCGGCCCGACACGCTGTTCGGCGCCAGTTTCGCGGCGATCGCAGCGGATCATCCGCTGGCGGCGGAGCTGGCGGCGAACGATCCGAAGCTGGCGGCGTTCATCGAGGCGTGCCGCCGCACCGGGACGGCCGCCGAGGAGATCGAGACGGCGGAGAAGCAGGGCTATGACACCGGCCTGTCGGTCGTGCATCCTTTTGATCCGGCTTGGAAATTGCCGGTGTTCGTCGCCAATTTCGTGCTGATGGACTATGGCACGGGCGCGATCTTCGGCTGTCCGGCGCATGACCAGCGCGATCTCGATTTCGCGCGCAAATATGCGCTGCCGGTGCCGCGCGTCGTCGCGCCGGAGGGCGAGGCCGACATCGCGATCCAGGTCGAGGCCTATGTCGGCCCGGGCAAGCTTGTGCATTCGCGCTTCCTCGACGGGATGGATGTCGAGACCGCGAAGGCGGAGGTCATCCGCCGCGCCGAGGCGGACGGCTGGGGCGAGGGCGTCACGGTGTTCCGCCTGCGCGACTGGGGCGTATCGCGCCAGCGCTACTGGGGCACGCCGATCCCCTTCATTCACTGCGCCGATTGTGGCGTCGTGCCGGTGCCGAAGGACCAGCTGCCGGTCATCCTGCCCGAGGATGTGAGTTTCGACATCCCCGGCAACCCGCTCGACCGGCATCCCACGTGGAAACACGTCGATTGCCCGGCCTGCGGCAAGCCAGCGGTGCGCGAGACCGATACGCTCGACACCTTCGTCGATTCCTCCTGGTATTTCGTCCGTTTCGCAAGCCAGCCGAAGGACCGGCCGTTCGATCCGGCGGTGGCAGCGCAATGGCTGCCGGTCGGCCAATATATCGGCGGCGTCGAGCACGCGATCCTGCACCTGCTCTACGCACGTTTCTGGACGCGCGCGCTGCAGCACATCGGCCGCATCGGTGTCGCCGAACCCTTCGCCGGGTTGTTTACGCAGGGTATGGTCACGCACGAGACCTACAAGTCGGCGTCAGGCGACTGGTTGTCGCCTGAGGACATCGAGCGGCGCGGTGCCAGCATCATCGAGATCGCGACGGGCGCGCCAGTCGAGCTCGGCCGCATCGAGAAGATGTCGAAGTCGAAGAAGAATGTCGTAGATCCGACTCCGATCATCGAACAATATGGCGCCGACGCCGTCCGCTGGTTTGTGCTGTCGGACTCGCCACCCGAGCGCGATCTGCTGTGGTCGGAGGCTGGGATCGAGGGCGCATGGCGCTTCGTGCAGCGCATCTGGCGCATCGTTGATGGCGATGCGCCGGGGACCGGAGAGGATATTGACCTGCGCCGCGCGACGCATCGGGCGATTGCCGGGGTGACAGCCGATATCGAGGCGCTGCGGTTCAACAAAGCGGTAGCGCGGGTGTACGAGCTGGCGAATGCCGTTGAAAAGGCAGCGCCGTCTGCGGATCGCAGCGAGGCTATCCGCGCGTTGGTGCGGCTGATCGCGCCCATGACGCCGCATCTGGCCGAAGAAGCCTGGGTCCGGCTTGGCGGGGCGGGTCTGATCGCCGATGCCGACTGGCCGGTTGCCGATCCGGCGCTGCTGGAGGATACGCAGGTCACGATTGCGGTGCAGATCAACGGCAAATTGCGCGACACAATCCTGTTGCCCAAGGGTTCGCCGCGCGAAACGGTGGAGGCGGAGGTGCTCAACCTCGACAAGATCCGCGCCGCCCTGGCTGGCGCGACGCCGCGCAAGGTCATCGTCGTGCCCGACCGGCTTGTGAACCTCGTCGCATGAGAGCGGCAATCGCCCTGTCGGCGCTGCTCCTGCTCAGCGGATGCGGGATGCGGCCGCTCTATGCCGGTGGCGATTCGAGCCTCGCGGCGCGGACATTGTCGGAAATCTCGGTCGCGCCGATTCCCAACCGATCGGGCTATCTCGTGCGCGAGGCGGTGCAGGCGCGGCTCGGGTCACCGGCGGCCAGCGCCCGCTACCGGCTTGAGATCGAGCTCGACGACAATATCGAAGGCTTTGGTATCCGCGGTGACGACTCGATCACGCGCGAGCGGCGGACGCTGCGTGCGCGTTACCGGCTCATGTCGAGCGACGGAAGCCGCACCTATCTCGACGCAACGGCGCGCTCCGATGCGGGCATCGATGTGGTGCGATCGTCTGACTATGCGGTGGTCGCCGCCGAGACCAGCGCGCTCGAGCGACTGTCGGTCGAACTTGCGCAACACATCGCTGCGCGCGTCGCGCTGCTGGTGCGAAGCTCCCCCGACTTCGCCGATCCGGACAAATGAAATCGATCAACGCGGCGAAGGGGTTCGCCGTGGCGACCGCGCCTGTGGATGTGCGGCTCGCGCTGTTCCACGGGCCGGATGAAGCGGCTTCGGCGGATTTGGCCCGGCAGTACGTCAAGCGGCTGACGCCGGAGGGCGATGCGGTGCTTTCGCTGTCGCTGGGTACCCTCAAGGACGATCCCGGCCGGCTCGGTGACGAAGCTGCCGCAGTGTCGATGTTCGGCAACCGGCTGGTCATCCGCGTCGACGGCGCGGGCGAGGAGAGTGTCGAGGCCTTTGCGTTGTTGCTTGACCTGCCCGCGACCGGAAATCCGGTCGTCGCAACTGCGGGGAATTTGCGCAAGGGGTCCAAGCTGCTGGCGCTGGTCGAGGCCTCGCCGGATGCGCTTGTGGTGATTTCCTACGAGGCCGACGCCTTTAGCGCGGCCCGCGATCTCGGCGGCGCGGCGACCGAATTCGGGTTACAACCGACGCGTGACGCAACCGAGCGACTGATCTCGGCCACCGGTGGCAATCGCGGGCTGATCCGGCAGGAGCTGGAGAAAATTGCGCTTTATTTGAATGCGTCGCCTGCCGAACCGCAGCGGATGACCGTTGAACATCTCGCCGAGATCGGTGCCGATGTGTCGGATGACGAGTTTGCGACGCTGGTCGAAGCTGTCGCCGGTGGCCGGCCGGGCGAAGCCGACCGGCATTTGCGCCGACTGGCGGCGGCGGGGATCCCCGGGATTCCGCTGCTACGCGCGGTGGCGCGGCGATTATGGACGTTGCTTGATCTGCGCGGGGCGGTTGAGGGCGGAATGTCGCCCGATAGTGCCGTCAACGCCGCGCGACCGCCCGTGTTCTGGAAGGACAAGGCGGCCCTGACCGCGCAAGTGCAGCGGTGGCGCACATCGGCTCTACGTCATGCACTCGACCGTCTGCTGGCTGCAGAGCGCGAGATCAAAGCGAAGGGTGGCGCGGGCGATGTGCTGGCGAGCCAGGCGCTGCTGGGAATCGCGGTGCTCGCAAGCCGCTAATTACCGCGCGGACTTGCCGTGGGGTGAAAGAAGGTCGGCACATCGAGGCGCAGCGCCGGAGCACCCTTGGTCATGTCGAGCACCGGCGGTCCGGGCTGCTGCACCCGCTGCGAGCCAGTGAGCCGCGCGACAAGATGGTCGAGCTGGTCGAGACCGCGGAAGTCGATACGTACAGTGCCGTCCGTTCCATCGGTATCGACCGCGACCGATAGACCCGTGGCGTCGCATAGCATTGACTCAAGCGCTTCGACGTCGGGATCGCGCAGCGCCGTCCGGCGCTTGCCGGAGCCTTTGGGCGCACCTACCTTGTCGCTCAGCAACGCCTCGGTCTGGCGGACCGACAATCCGCCCGCGATAACCTTGTCGGCGAGTGCCTCGCAATCCGGATGTCCGATGAGCACCTTTGCGTGGCCGAAGCTTAGCCGCCCTTCGGCGACATGCGACCGCATCGTATCGGACAGAGCGGTGAGGCGCAGCATATTGGCGATATGGCTGCGTGACTTGCCAACCGCCTTGGCGAGCCCTTCCTGGGTGTGCCCGAATTCGTCGACGAGACGGCGATAGCCGTCGGCCTCTTCGATTGGGTTGAGATCGGCCCGCTGGATGTTCTCGATGAGCGCAATCTCGAAGGCGAGCGCATCGTCGGCCTCGATGACGGTAACGGGCACATCGTGACGCTGCGCGGCCTGCGCGGCACGCCAGCGGCGCTCACCCGCGATGATTTCATATTCGCCCTGCAGCCGTGGCCGGACGAGGATCGGCTGGATCACGCCGCGTTCGCGCACCGATTCGACGAGCTCGGTCATTGCCTCGATCTCGAACCGGCGGCGCGGCTGTTTGGGGTTCGGGTGCAGATGCGCGACGGGCAGCCGTTGCGCCGTGGTCGGTGGCGTCGCGATGGCAGTGCTGCCGGTCGCGCTATCGTCGAGCAGTGCCGACAATCCACGCCCGAGGCCGGAGACCCGTTTGATCGGGTTCATCATGAGGTCTTCTCCCTGACTCAAGCGGCTTGCACGGCCGGAACGCGGGCCAGCAATTCCCGGGCCAACGCGATATAGGCGGCCGAACCCGCACAATGATAATCGTAGAGCAGCGCGGGAAGTCCATGGCTTGGCGCTTCGGACAGCCGCACATTGCGAGGTATCACGGTCTGAAACACCTGCGCGCCGAGACAGGCGCGCACGTCCGCGGCGACCTGCTCGGACAGGCGATTGCGACGATCGAACATTGTGAGGACGACGCCAAGGATCGTGAGATCTGAATTGAGCGTCGCGCGGACCCGTTCGACAGTGTTCAAAAGCTGGGTAAGACCCTCGAGCGCGAAAAACTCGCACTGCAGCGGCACCAGCAGCGAGTCGGCGGCTACAAGCGCGTTGAGCGTCAGCAGGCCCAGCGACGGCGGGCAATCGATGACGATGAAGTCATAGGCCGCACCGGCAAGCGCCGCGTCCAGCCGGTGCATGCGCCGGTCGACGTTGATGAGTTCAACTTCGGCCCCCGACAGATCAACGGTCGAGGGCACGATCCAGAGATTGGGAATACGCGTCGCGACCACCGATTCTGCGAGCGTGGCATCACCAAGCAAAAGATCATAGCTTGTCCGCTCGCGCTGGGCGTTGTCGATGCCAAACCCGGTCGAGGCATTGCCTTGGGGATCGATGTCGATGACGAGAACATGTTTGCCGGCAGCGGCGAGGGCGGTCGCGACATTGATCGTTGTCGTGGTCTTGCCGACACCGCCCTTTTGATTCGCGACTGCAATCCGGGTCATCGGCGCTTCACTCCCCTCGCCACAACGATGCGTCCACGTTCGTCTGTCTGGCTCTGCACAAGCTCGAAATCGAAGCTGAACCGGTTCGCAGCCTCGGCCAGTTCAGATTCGACGCTTGCCCCCTTCGGCAGCAACCATGTCGTGGACTTTGCCGCGAAGCGGTGCCCCCAGTCAAACAATTGTACGAGCGACGCGCAGGCGCGGGCCGTGATTATATCGGCGTCGAACGGGTGCACCTGGTCGACCCGTTTGTTTTCAATGATGGCCTTGGTTCCCAATTCGAGATCGCCAGCCACTGTAGCCAGAAACCGGCATTTTTTGGCGATCGACTCGGCAAGAACCACCTGTGATTCGGTCATTGTCGCGACGACCAGTCCGGGAAATCCGGCACCGGCACCAATGTCGAGCCAGCGTTTGGCCCCCGCCGGCGCCAGTGCGATCAGCTGGGCGCTGTCTCGTATATGCCGGTTCCAGACATCGGGCAGGGTCGATGACCCAACGAGGTTCATCCGCGTCTGCCAGTCGGCGAGAAGCGCGACGTAGCGGTCGAGCTTTTGCATTGTTCCACGTGGAACAGCGAATTCCTCGGCAAAGTCGACGCGTGGATCAGGCTGCACGGCGCACGTGGGCGAGCAAGGCCGTCAGGGCACCCGGTGTGACGCCAGCGACGCGAGCAGCCGCGCCAAACGTCGTGGGCCGGGAGCGTGAGAGGCGCTCCTTCATTTCATTCGAAAGACTCGGAACTGTGGAATAATCGAGGTCGGCGGGGAGCAGCAAAGTCTCGTCACGTTGGAACGCGGCTACGTCGGTGTCCTGACGCACAAGATACGCCGCATAGCGCGCATCCGTCTGCAGCGTCTCCGCAATGGCTGGCGACACCGCACCCAGTTCCGGCCAAAGCTCACAGGCCGACGCCCATTCGAAGCCGGCAAAGCGGAGCCAGTCGAAGGCACTTCGGACAATACCGTCCTGACTGATCGGTAACCCAGTCACAGTAGATATCCGCGACGGCGATGCGGTCAGCGAGGAGAGCAACGTCTTGCCCCGATCGAGCTGTGAATGCCTCTCGGTGAAACGGACCGCCCGCGCCGCGCCGACAATGCCCGCACCAAGGCCGCGTGGTGTCAATCGAAGATCAGCATTGTCGGCGCGCAGGCGCAGACGGTATTCGGCGCGCGACGTGAACATCCGATAGGGCTCGTTGACGCCCTGCGTGACAAGGTCGTCGATCATCACGCCGATATAGGATTCGGACCTGTCGAGCAGCAACGGCGGCGACCCCGATGCATATCGCGCGGCATTGAGACCAGCGACGAGCCCCTGGCCGGCTGCTTCCTCATAACCCGTCGTGCCATTGATCTGACCGGCGAGGAAGAGCCCGGCGACATCCATGGTCATCAAAGCGGGCGTCAAGACACGCGGGTCGACATGATCATATTCGACGGCATAACCCGGCCGCACAATCGTCGCATGTTCGAGGCCCGGGATGGTGTGAAGCATCTCAAGCTGGACATCGGCGGGAAGCGAGGTCGAAATGCCGTTCGGGTAGATCAGCGGATCATCGAGTCCCTCGGGTTCCAGGAAGATCTGGTGGCCGTCGCGGTCCCCGAACCGCACGACCTTATCCTCAATTGAGGGGCAATAGCGCGGGCCGACCCCTGCGATCCGTCCGCTGTACATCGGCGCGCGGTGAAGATTGGCGCGAATGACCGCATGCGTCGCCGCCGTTGTCCGTGAGATCGCGCACGCAACCTGCGACTGCTGGATTGAATCAGTCATCGCCGAAAACGGCTGTGGTACGGAATCGCCTGCCTGGAGATCGAGACCCGCCCAGTCGACCGAGCGGGCATCGATGCGCGGCGGGGTACCGGTTTTCAACCGGCCAAGCCGAAGGCCCAACTCTGCGAGCGACCGCGAAAGACCATTTGCGGGCTGTTCGCCGGCGCGTCCGCCGGGTGTCCGCTGCTCGCCGACGTGCAGGATGCCACCCAGAAAGGTGCCGCTTGTGACGACTGTTGCTGCCGCCAGATAGGAACGGCCGCTTCCCGTCAGTACGCCGCGCACCGAAGCCCGGTCGCCGTCCGTTTCTAGGAGCGCTTCGACCGAGTCCTCGATGATGGTCAGATTGGCCTGCTCGGCTAGGAACGCTTGTATCGCGTCTCGATACAGCCTTCGGTCGGCTTGCGCACGTGGACCCTGGACTGCGGGACCCTTGCTGCGGTTCAACACGCGGAACTGGATACCTGCTGCGTCGGCGGCCCGCCCCATCAACCCGTCCAGCGCGTCGACCTCGCGAACGATATGCCCCTTGCCGAGTCCACCTATCGCCGGATTGCAGGACATGACGCCGATCGTGTCGGCGCGCTGGGTGATGAGGGCCGTGCGGGCGCCAGCACGCGCCGCGGCGGCAGCAGCCTCGCATCCGGCATGTCCGCCGCCTACCACGATGACATCGAAGTCGTACATCCCGGCCGTTTAGCGCAGGATTGGCGATTGTTCCACGTGGAACATCACTTGCCGATGCAAAACCGACCAAAAATTTCGCCGAGAATTTCCTCAACGCCGACCCGCCCGACCAGAGCCGCCAAAGCGCGGCTGGCCAGCCGCAGATATTCGGCACGCAACACAGGATCGACTGCATCGACGGCATCGGCCAATGACTCCCGCGCGACAATCAACGCGTCCCGCTGCCGACGGCGCGTAATGAGGGGGGGCTCGCCCGCAGGGACTTTCGCCTTCGCCCATTCGACAAGCCATTGCTCCAAATCGGCAATTCCAGCGCCGGTCTTTGCCGAGATGGTCAATATGCCGGAGTCCACGCCCGCCGGGCGCGTTGTCAGGTCGCACTTATTCAATATGAGCTGGCCCAACGCTATCGGGGGCGGCGCGTCGGCAACATGCAGAACGAGATCAGCCTCCGCCGCCCGGGCCCGCGCGCGCGCGATCCCTTCGGCTTCGACCGGGTCGACGGACTCGCGCAATCCGGCGGTATCGATCAACGTTGCCGGCACCCCCCCGAGGTCAAGCGCGACTTCGATCAGGTCGCGTGTCGTGCCTGGGATCGGCGACACAATCGCGACCGAGCGACGCGCCAAAATATTCACGAGGCTCGATTTTCCGACATTCGGTTCGCCGACGACCGCAATGGTCAACCCGTCGCGAAGGCGCTCGCCGAT